>CALNYA010000020.1:0-64555 GCA_942490575.1 uncultured Verrucomicrobiota bacterium | reverse complement strand
CGGTTGGGGGATGCCAAAACGACATGAGCTCACGGGTACAGCTTCGGGCCTTGATCCTGGAGGATTCGGAATTCGACGCGCGGGTGATGGCGCAGGCCCTTCGCGCGGGTGGGTATGAGGTTCAATCGCGCCGCGTGGAGACGGGCGACGCCATGGAAGAGGCGTTGCGGGCCCAAACCTGGGACATCGTTCTCGCGGACTACAACATGCCGGCGTTCAACGCGCCGCAGGCCCTGCGGATCCTTCAGGGGGCGGGCCTGGACATCCCGTTCATCATCGTTTCGGGAGGAATCGGGGAGGACGTGGCGGTGGCCGCGATGAAGGCGGGCGCGCACGACTACGTGATGAAGGGCAGCCCGGCCCGGCTGCTGCCGGCCGTGGACCGCGAACTGCGGGAGGCGGAGACGCGGCGGAAACGGCGCGAGGCGGAAGGGAAGCTTCGGGAGAGCGAACTCCGGTATCGCAGCCTTTGGGAGACATCGCCGGACGCCGTGCTGCTCTGCGACGAGGCCGGCTTGATCGGGTTCGCGAATCCAGGGGCGGAGACGGTTTTCGGCCTGTCGGGCGCCGATTTTACGGGACGCCCCATCGCCTCCCTCGAACCCGGGGCCGGGGGCGGTGGCCTGAGCCGGGCCCTGTCGCAGGCGGCCGGCTCCGACGGCGACGCGTCCCGCGCGCTGGTGGAGGGACCGGGCCTGCGCTCGGACGGGCGTGAGATCCTCCTCGAAGTGGCGTCGAGCCGGTTCGAAATCATGGATCGAAATTGGTTCGTCCTGTTCGCCCGCGACATCACCGAGAAGCGGCGGAACGAGACGGAACTCCGGGCGAGGGAAGAGCAGATGCGGGCCGCCCGGGAGATCCAGCAGCGCCTGTTTCCGAAACAGTCGCCGACCGTGCCGGGCTACGATCTCGCCGGGATGTCGGTGCCGGCCGACGCGACGGGGGGCGATTACTACGATTTCCTGCCGATGACGGACGGCATGATCGGTCTGGTCGTGGCGGATGTCAGCGGGCACGGGCTCGGGCCCAGCCTGCTGATGATGGAGACCCGCGCCCTCCTGCGGGTGGTGGCTCGGAACCGGATCGATCCGGGCGAAATCCTCGCGCGCGCCAACCGGGTGATCGCCGAGGACACCGAGGGTCAGAATTACGTCACGGCGCTGCTGGTGCGCCTGGATCCCGCCAAGGGCGAGTTGGTGCATGCCAGCGCCGGGCATCCGGCCGCGCTGGTCATCGGCTCCGACGGAACCGTGAAGGAGCAGCTCAAGCGCACCGGAGGGCCCCTGGGCTTCGCCAATCGGGCCCCCGCGGTCTCGGCGCCCCCGGTTCGGTTGGAGCCCGGCGATGTGCTGGTGTTGTACACCGACGGCATCAAGGAGGCGCTCCCGGGCGGTCCGGGGGTGGATCCGAACGACGAATTCGGCACGGAGCGGATGATCGAGGTGGTCCGGGCGCACCTGGGAAGTTCGTCGCGGGAGTTGGTCCAGCAATTGATCGACGCGGCGCGTTCCTATTCGGCGCCGGCCCCCTTGGAGGATGACCTGACGCTCCTGGTGGTGAAGGCGCTTTGAGGAGCGCGAGCGCGGAAAGGCCGCCGCGAAGCCGGTTGCCCTTCGGCGGGCGATTCCTACACTGCGCGCCCCATGTTGGATCTCTCCGGACTGAACCCCCAGCAGCGTGACGCCGTGGTGACGGTGGCGGGGCCGGTTCTCATTCTCGCCGGGGCGGGAACCGGTAAGACGCGCGTGATCACCCATCGCATCGGCTGGATGCTGTCCAAGGGCATTCCGCCGGGACAGGTCCTGGCGGTCACGTTCACCAACAAGGCGGCGCGCGAGATGCAGGAACGGATCCGTCAGCTCGTCCCGAACCGGCGCGCCCGGGACGGCGAGAAACCCGAGCGCCCCACGATCTGCACCTTCCATTCCCTCTGCGTTCGGATCCTTCGCCGGCACATCGACAAGCTTGGGTACAAACCCAACTTCAGCATCTACGACGAAGCGGAGCAGGTGGGGGTGGTGAAGCGGGTGCTGGGCAACATGAAGCTCGGCAACGAGAAGGTCCAACCGCGCGAGGTCCTCGGCGCCTTGAGCCGGTTGCGGAACACCTCCCCCGGGGACCGATTGGTGATGGACCCGACCTCCCTGGCCCTGGCCCGGCATCTTCAGGGGAGGTACGAATCCGCTTTGCGGGCCGCCAACGCGGTGGATTTCGACGACCTCATCCTCCTGACCCTGCGGCTGTTTCGGGAACACGCCGACGCCCTCGAGGACTGCCGCGACCGGTACCGGTACCTGATGGTCGACGAGTACCAGGACACCAACG
This sequence comes from uncultured Verrucomicrobiota bacterium, assembly GCA_942490575.1. Classification (GTDB taxonomy): domain Bacteria; phylum Verrucomicrobiota; class Verrucomicrobiia; order Limisphaerales; family CAIMTB01; genus CAIMTB01. The sequence continues at coordinate 62,230 of CALNYA010000020.1, read as the reverse complement.
GCTCCCAGTTCGAGCTGGTTCGCGGCCTCGCGGACGTCCACCGGAACCTGTGCGTGGTCGGCGACGACGACCAGAGCATCTACGGATGGCGCGGGGCGCAGGTGGCGAACCTCCTGGACTTCGAGAAGCACTTCCCGGAGGTGAAGGTGGTCCGCCTCGAACAGAACTACCGGTCGACCAACACCATCCTGCGCGCCGCCAATCATGTGATCCGGAACAACCCGCGTCGGCGGGGGAAGGAGCTTTGGTCGAAGCACGGCGACGGCGAGAAGATCCGATTGGTGGCCTGCGAGAACGACGAGACGGAGGCGCAGTGGGTGGTGGACGAAATTCAGGTCGCGCGCATGAGCCGCCAGATCGCGTGGCGGGACCAGGCGATCCTTTTCCGGACCAACCAGCAGTCCCGGCCGATCGAGGCGGCGCTCCGAAAGGGCGGGGTTCGGTACCGGGTGGTGGGCGGACAGTCGTTCTTCGATCGCCTCGAGGTCCGCGATTTCCTGGCCTACCTCAAGGTCGTCGCCAACCCGAGCGACGACGCCAGCCTGTTGCGGATCGCGAACGTGCCGGCGCGAGGGTTGAGCGACGCCACGATGGAGCGGATCCTGGCCGCCAGCCACGAACGGAAGAGCCCGGTGTTCGCGGTGATGCGGCACACCGACGTCCAGGACGGGTTTCCCGAACGCACCCGCCACTCGCTCCGCGATTTCCTGACGTTCCTTGATGCGTCGCGCCAGCGACTCGAACAATCGGCGCCCGGTCAACCGCTCGGCGCCTGGGCCGATGGCGTGCTCGGCGAGGCCGGCTATTGGGATCATCTTCGCCGGTCGGAGCGCAACCCGGAGGCGGCCGACAACCGGATGCGGAACCTCAAGGAAATGATCGCCGCGCTCGACGCGCCGGGACCGCATGCCGGGTTGCCGGCGCTCCAGCGGTTGACGGAGTCCCTCGCGGACCTGGCCCTCGACACGGACCGAGGGGACGACTCGGACGAGCGGCAGGGCGAGGAGGTGACCCTGATCACCATGCACAGCTGCAAGGGCCTGGAATTTCCGCACGTCCACATCGTCGGGCTGGAGGAGGGACTGCTTCCGCACACCCGCTCAAAGGAGGAAGGCACGCTCGACGAGGAGCGTCGCCTCTTCTACGTGGCCCTGACCCGGGCGCGCTTCACCCTGACGCTGACGCACTGTTCCGGGCGCAAGAAGTACGGCCAGTTGCTGCCCGCGCACCCGTCGTCCTTCCTGCGCGAACTGCCCCTCGACCTGGTGGAGCAGGAGGCGGGCAACGCACGCAGGCCGGTCGCCGCCGGGAGCGGGAAGGGCCTGTTCGCCAGCATGCGGGACATGGTGGAGAAGAAGGGAACTCCGCCGCCGGAGTGATCCGATTCGGAAGGGCCTCGCCCCGCCGTCGTCACTGCATGGCGACGTCGATGGCGTTCCACCAGAGATCGTGGAGTTCCTCCACCGGGGCGGAGATCTCGGTGTGGGTCAGGCGGATGGTCAGGTGATCTCCACCGACGGTACCGATGCGGATGGCGGGGACGCCGAGGAGGCGGGCGCGTTCCAGGATCTTGCCGGCGTCCAGCGGGGCGCACGAGACGACGACCCGCGACTGCGTTTCCCCGAAGAGCAGGGAGTCCAGGCGGCAGCCGGACTTCTGGATTTCAGCGAGGTCGATCCGGGCGCCGAGGAGGCGAGGGGTACGCCGGCCGTCGTTCCGGGAGATGCAACTTTCCGCTAGCGCGACGGCGAGGCCGCCTTCGCTGCAGTCGTGGGCGCTTCGTATGCCGCCAGCCTGGATCAGGCCCAGCAACGTGGTGTGAAGGGTCTTCGCCGCCTCGAGATCGCAGCGGGGCGGGGAGCCCGTCTTTTTGCCGTGAACGACCTGGAGATGGGCGCTGCCACCGAGACCTTGAAGCGCGTCCGCGAGATCGACGGGTTCACCCAGCAGGATGATGGCGTCGTCGGCCTCCTTGAACCACTGCGTGGTGACGTGCTCCGGTTTCTCGACAAGGCCGACCATGGCGATGGTCGGGGTCGGGTCGATGGCGCCGAACGCGCCTCGCTGGTTGTAGAGACTGACATTGCCCCCGGTCACGGGCGTTCCGAAGGCGTGGCACGCCTCGGCGAGTCCGCGGACGCTTTCCTTGAGCTGCCAGAAGATCCCGGGGTGATGGGGGTTCCCGTAGTTGAGATTGTCGGTGACGCCGAGGGGCGCCGCGCCCGTGCAGGCGAGGTTCCGCGCGGCCTCGGTGACGGCGATCTTGCCGCCCTCGTAGGGGTCCAGGAAGACGTAGCCGCCATTGCAGTCGACCGTGAAGGCGACCAGTTTTTCCGGCACGGATTCCGCGGGTGGAGTCGGCGCGCCCGCGGCGGGAGGGGCGACGGGCGGGAGGGAGTCCGCCTTGATGCGGATGACCGCGGCGTCCGAGCCCGGGCAGACGACGGAGCCGTTGCGGACCATGTGATCGTACTGGCGGTAGATCCAGTTCTTGGACGCGATGGTGGGCCAGGCGAGAAGCCGCTTGAGGTCGAGCAGGGGTTGGGTGGTGTCGGGGATCGCGTCGAGGCGGAAGCCCCGGACCTCCGCGATGTAGTCGGGCTCGCGGGACTCGCGGTGGTAGACGGGCGCGTCGTTGGCGAGTTGCGCGGCGGGGAGGTCGACGACCACCTGGCCGTTGTGGCGGACGACCATGCGGCCGGTGTCGGTGACGAGCCCGATTTCGGCCCAGGGAAGATCCCATTTGTCGAAGACGCGCTTGACCTCGTCCTCCCGGCCCTTCTTCACGACGATGAGCATGCGTTCCTGGGATTCGGACAGCATGATCTCGTAGGGGGTCATGTTGGGCGCCCGCTGGGGGACCCGGGAGAGTTCGATCTCGATGCCGGTCCCGGCGCGGGCCGCCGTCTCGCAGGTGGAGCAGGTGAGTCCGGCGGCGCCCATGTCCTGCATGCCGGCGACGGCTCCGGTGGTGAGGAGCTCGAGGCAGGCTTCGCAGACCAACTTCTCCATGAACGGATCGCCGACCTGGACGGCGCCGCGCTGTTGCTGGGCGCTTTCCTCGGTGAGGTCCTGGGAGGCGAACGCGGCTCCGGCGAGACCATCGCGGCCGGTGGCGGGGCCGACATAAAAGACCGGGTTCCCGATGCCATGGGCCGCGCCGCGGGTGATCTGCTCGTGGCGCAGGACGCCCAGGCAGAAGGCGTTCACCAGGGGATTGCCCTCGTAGCTTTGGTCGAAGTAGACCTCGCCCGCGATGGTGGGAATTCCGAAGCAATTGCCGTAATGGGCGATGCCGGACACCACGCCCGAGAACAGACGGCGCACTTCGGGATTGGTCAGGTCGCCGAAGCGGAGGGAGTTCAGGGCGGCGACCGGGCGGGCGCCCATGGTGAAGATGTCGCGGATGATGCCGCCGACGCCGGTGGCGGCGCCCTGGAACGGTTCGACGGCGCTGGGGTGGTTGTGGGATTCGATCTTGAACGCGATCGCGAGTCCGTCGCCGACGTCGATGATGCCGGCGTTCTCCTCGCCGGCGCCCACGAGGATCTTCGGCGATTTCGTGGGGAACGTCTTCAGCAGCGGGCGGGTGTTTTTGTAGGAGCAATGCTCGCTCCACATGACCGAAAAGATCCCCAGTTCGGTGTAGTTGGGATCGCGGCCGAGGAGGGATTGGATGCTGGCGAACTCCTCGGGGGTGAGGTTGTGCTTGGCGACGAGTTCGGGGGTGATGGCGGGATCGGTCATCGGTGCGTGGCACCCCGGGAACGGGGTGGGGGGCGGAGCATGCTGGGCTTCGGCCCGGGTGACAATCCCGGGGACAGCCCCGGTGACGCGCGGGCGGTCATCCAAGACGTCACCCTCGATTCGGCCGCGAGAAATCCGCGCGCAGCCCCGTCAGGGGCGACCTGTCGATAGCAACGATCCGTCTCAAATAGATCCAAGCTCCGTCGGAGCGGCCCTGGGAGCGGGCCGGCCTCAACATCCCGGCGGGAGGTCGTCGGCGGTTTGGGGCGGTGAGTTGAAGTATCGCAGGGCCCCGGTCGCCTGTTGCCGGACCTCGGGCGCCGGATCCTCCAGCGCCCGGACGAGATCCGGGAGGATCCGCTCGGCTTGGTCGAGCATCTGGGCGAGGGCCCAGACGGCGGCGGCACGGACCTCCGGGTGGCGGTCCCGGGCGGCACGCCGGAGGGGTTCGAGGGATTCCAACTGGCCGGAGGGGAACTTGCCGAGCGTTCGCAGGGCCCCCTCGCGGATGCGGGGATCGGGATTCTCCAAGGCTTGGAGGAGGATCGGTCGAACGCCGGGTCCGTAGGAACGGAGGAGGGGGATCGCGATATCGCGGCCCCCGAAGCGGCCTTCGGCGAGGAGGGGAACGAGGTGGGGGGCGGCGGGAAGTCCGATGCAAAGCAGTCCGTCGATCGCGTCGCGCTCCAGTTGAAGCTGCCGCTCCCGCCGGGAGGCCAGCAGGGGGAGCCCGTCGAGCCAGGGTTGGATCTGGTCGTGCCACCGGGTACGCGTCCTTGCGAGGATATCGACCAGGATCGGTCCGTTGATCTCGGGCCGCGATTGGAGCCCGTTTCGCGCGTCTTGGCGGCGGACGGGATCGGTGTCGTTCAGGCTTTCGAGCAAGGTGAGGACCGGCCGCCGCCGGGCTTGCGCGCGGTCGGAGGCGACCCAGAGGGCGGCGATTGCGAGGCAGACCGCGGCGACGACGATCCCTGTCGTTCCCAGGCGGCGACCCAACCGGGACCCGGCGGATGGCGGTGGGGAAGGGGACATGACGTGGGGGGCGGGAAGTCCGCGGGTCATTTGATGCCGGCGAGCCGCTCCTTCCAGAAGCGGTGGAGGTCCACCGTGGCGCGGACATCGCGCAGGCAATAATCGGCGATCTCGCGGTAGCGGGACTCGGCCATGAGCGCGGCGACGTCCATGCCGGAAACCCCGTGGGACTTCGGGGATTCGATGCCGAACGATTTGCAGTAGAAATCCAGGTTGAACTTCCGGGCGGCGCCGTCGCGTCCGCTGACGTTGTAGAAGGTCAGTTGTTCCGCGAGATCACAATGCGGTTCGGTCTGGAAGCGGTATCCGAGCCAGTCCTTGCGGCTGATCGGAACGCCGAGCACGGCCGAGCGGAGGTAGAGAAACGGGACGTCGAAGCCGCGGCCGTTGAAGGTGACGACCTGTTCGTAGCGCTTCGCCAGTTCCCAGAAGTCGTGCAGGAGTTCCGATTCGTCGGCGAACGGGACGAACTTCACCTCGCCTTCGTCGTCGGGCTCGAAGTCGTCCGCGAGGAACAGCACTTGGCCGCGGTCGCTGTCGGCGTTGACCATGGCGATGCAGACGACCTGGGCGGTGAGTGGGTAGAGGCTCAACTGCCGGGCGAGCTCGTCGCGGCGGGCGTCGCGTTCGGGGCCTTCCGGAAACTTCTTGGAGTCCCGAAAGAGGTACTCCTGCTGGGTTTCGTCGAAGGTCTCGACCGGCAGGGCTGTGGTCTCGATGTCGAAGACGAGGGTGGCCATGGATGAATGATTCCCCGGTGGTTTAGCCGGGTGTCGCTCCGAACTCAGCCAAAAAGGGAAGGAGCGAGGCGCGGGGGTGCGTCTCCGGCCTTTCAAAGCTTTCGCGATAAACGCCCGCCAGCGATGCACACGGTCGCGATCGGAATCGGAATCGGAATCGGAGTCGGAGTCGGAATGGACCGTTGCACCCCCAATCTCGATCGGAGCGTCGGTTCTCCAAAACGACACCGATTCCGACCCCGACCTCGACCCCGAAACCGAAAGACGGTTCAAGACTCGGGGACGCGCCCCGGGGCGGGTGGATCGCGATTGGGGATTGAACCGTCGACACGACGCGGCAGGCTGTCGGCGATGCTTGGCGCGCCGAAACGATGGGGAGTGATCCGGCGGGCCGCATGGCTCGGATGGATGGCTCTCGTTGTTGGCCCGCCGGCGGGTGCGGCGTTCCAGGAATCCAGCCCAACTCAGTCGGTGAAAGCGGTGCCCGCCGAAATCCGCAAGGGTGGTGGGAACGACCTGGAGGCCGTCTTGAAGGCCGCAGCGGAACGGACCGATGACGGCGATTTTTCCGGCGCGGACCAGCTTCTGGGTGAGGCGCTCGAGAACCGGCAGGGGAGTGGGCCGACGGAAAGGTGGGCCCGTCTCGAGTTCGCCCGGGATCGGCTCCGAAGGATCCGGCGGGATTATCCCCTGTCGCGCGCGGCGCTGATCGAGCGTCTCGCGGCGAGCGTGAAGGATTTCAAGGAGGCCGAGTTCGAGGCTTGGGAAAAGGAGGGCCTGTGGGACGGGCGGAAGATCGATGGCGAAACCAGGTTCTTTGTTTCGAGCGTGAGCAATCTCTTCTTCCGCCGGCCGGACCTTCTCGCACGCCGGATTCCCGCGCGCGACACGACGGCTCTTCAGCGGGCCCATTGGGAGAATGCGCGGGCCATCCGGGACGCGGCAAGGGACGGTTCCACCCCCTACGTCCTGTCGAAGCGGTTCCGAGTCAGGATGGCGATACGCGTCCCGCCGGGGAGCGTCGAACCCGCCGCGAAGGTCTCGGCTTGGCTGCCGGTGCCCCGACGGTTTCCGCATCAGACCGAGTTTGAACTCCTCGGAACGCGCCCCGGATCCGGTCGCCTGGCGCCGGACGAGAGCCCCATCCGATCGGTGTATCTCGAAAGCGCGGCGGCGGCGGATGGGTCGGCGGAATTCGAGGTCGAGTACACCTACCGGGCGCACGGGGTTTCGTTCGATCTGAGCCGAACGAACGCGCGCGGTTCCACGGCGGGCGCGGTTTCGGCGGAGTTCGAAAAAGCAACGCTGGCGCCCTCGCCGCACGTGGAGTTCACCGACGGCATGAGGCGGTTGGCGGACGAGGTGGGGGCGGGAGTATTGGATCCGGTCGCCCGGGCCCGCCGGTACTACGAGTGGATTTCGGCGAACGTCCGATACAGCTACGCGCCGGAGTACTCGACGATCCCCAATCTGGGCGAGGCGTGCCGGACCAGCGGCCGTGGGGATTGCGGGCAGGCTGCGTTTCTCCTGATGACGATGTGCCGGATCTCGGGGATCCCCGCGCGCTGGCAATCGGGCTGGGCGATCTTTCCCGGGGACGAGACCATCCACGACTGGTGCGAGCTGTACTTCGAACCTTGGGGTTGGGTGCCGGTGGATCCCTACATGGGCATGTACGCGACCCAATACGCGACCGCGCTCAGCCCGGCCCAGCGGGAGGAATTGCGTGATTTCTATTTTGGCGGACTGACCCAGTACCGGATGGCCGCGAATTCGGATCACGAACAGAACCTCTGGCCTCCGAAATACTCGATGCGCTCGGATCCGGTCGACTTTCAGCGGGGCGAGGTGGAGGCGGGGGGGCGGAACCTCTTTTTCGACGGGTTCCGCTACGATTTGAAATGGGAGGAAATCAACAATCCATGAGAACGGGAAATCGATGGAGGTGGGTCGGTGGTTGGCGGGCGTGGACGCTTTTGGGGCTGTTGTCAGGGATCGCGTGCGCCCGGGGCGCCGGAGCGCCGGGTGGCCTGGAGGTGGAGGAAGCCATGGTGGGTCGCTTTCTCGCGCGGGCGACCCATTCCTCGCTGGCCTACCCTCGGATGGCGGAACTTTGCGACCAGTTCGGGCCTCGATTTTCGGGCACGACCAATCTGGAGGCGGCGATCGACTGGGCGATCTCGAAGCTGAAGGCGGATGGGTTCGAGGCGGTCCGTGGCGAACCGGTGATGGTGCCGCGCTGGGTTCGCGGCGAGGAATCCCTTGAGCAATTGACCCCCCGGCCGATGGCGATGCCCGTGCTCGGATTGGGGGGAACCATCGGCACGCCGCCCGGCGGGATCGAGGGCGATGTCCTGGTGCTGACCAACTTCGCCGAACTGGAAGCGCGGGAGGCGGAAGTCCCCGGAAAGATCGTGGTCTTCCACCCGGCGTTCACGGAGTACAACGAGATCGTGCGTTACCGGACCCGTGGCGCGATCGAGGCCGGACGGGCGGGGGCGCTGGCGAGTCTTGTGCGTTCGGCGACACCGTTCTCGTTGCAGACGCCCCACACGGGCGGGATGTCCTACGAAGCTGGAACCCGGCGGATCCCGCACGCGGCGATCACCGTGGAGGAGGGCGCCCGTCTCCTGCGGTTGCAGGAACGGGGCATGCCGGCGCGTGTTCGGCTGAGCCTGGGGGCGAAGTCCTACGACGAGGTGGAGTCACGGAACGTGATCGCGGAATGGCGTGGGCGGGAACGGCCCGAGGAGATCGTGGTGGTGGGCGGGCATTTCGATTCCTGGGACGTCGGCCAGGGCGCGCTGGACGACGCCGGAGGGTGCCTCGCCGCCTGGGAGGCCATCCGGTTGTTGCGGGAGGCCGGCTACCGTCCCCGTCGGACTTTCCGGCTCGTCTTATGGACCAACGAAGAGAACGGCCTCCGTGGCGCCCGGGCGTATGTGAAGGCGCACGCGTCCGAACTCGGAAAGCACTCCATCGCGATCGAGTCGGACTGGGGGATCGGGCCCGTCAAGGGATTCAAATTCACCGGTTCGGCGGCCGCGGAACGTCAATTGAGCGCGATCCTGCCTTGGTTGAAGCGGTTGGGGCCCTTCGAGCTCCGTTCCGGCGCCGGCGGGAGCGACCTGGGGCCGCTACTGACCGCCGGGGTTCCAGTCATGGATCTCTGGACCGATCGCCGGGATTATTTCTGGTTCCATCACACGGCCGCGGACACGGTCGACAAGGTCGATCCCGTCGAGCTGAACCGGTGCGTCGCGGCCTTGGGAATCATGTTGTATGGCTTGGGTGAATTGCCCGAACCCCTGGCACGCTAGTCGTGGGGTCGCGCCTTGGGAACCGCTCGACGACGGTGGACGCGATCACTCGGGCGGCGGCGGTCGCGTCGAAGGAGTCGGTGTTGAGGGTCAGGTGATAGGCGAGCGGATCGTCGACGTCCGCGTCCATGTACGTCTTCAGGTACCGGCGTCGCGCCGTGTCCTCGGTTTGAATGAGTTCGCGCGCCTCGCGCGCGTCGAGGTTCCTGCTTTCCGCCAGCCGTTGGACGCGCCGTTCCAGGCTGCCGACGAGGCGGACGTGGAAGGCGGTGTCGCACTGCGCCAGCACGATGTGGGCGCCTCGGCCGACCAGGATGCAGTTCCCCAATTCGGCGAGGTGCAGGACGGTCTCCACGACCTGCGTCACCATGGATGATGCGGACGGATGAAGTCCCAGCAGTTCCTCGACGGTGTCCGTGATGTAGGAGACACGGTCCTCGGGCATGAACCGGGACAACTCCGAAGGCAGGTGATGCTCCGCGAGGACCTTTTCGATCAGCTCCCGATGAAAAACCGTCCAAGGCGCGGGACTGGCGGGTCGACCTTCCTGGAGGAGTTCGGCGAGCCGGTCCGCGATGGCGAGGCCGCCCGAACCCGTCATCCGGGAGAGCGTGACGGTGGGTGGTCGTGGCGGGTACGGGCGCGTCGGTCGGGGGCCGATTTGGGTTTCGAGATAGGTCAGGCAACGGGCGAGATGGGGTTGAGATGTCGTGATCATGGCGTGGGTTCCTGTCGGTTGGACGCTCGCGGCGCGGCTATTGATCACACGAATTCCTTCGGCTTTTTTGCGATGGAAAGGGCAAGGAATGAGAAGTCATTAGAAGCACGAATCCGCTTGATCGCGAATGGAGGCGTGGGAACCATGCGCCCATGTCCCCGAAAGCTGGCTGGATGCGCGTCCTTGCAATCCTGGGCGCGACCGTGTTGGGAAGCGCCGCGCCGGTTGAGGCGCAGGAGAAAGTGATCGCGTACGCGGTCCCCGCGGGGACCGATGGGAACCAGGCGTTTGGCGGAACCCTGGGAATGGATTTCGAGGTGGCGAACCCGATCGTGATCACCCAACTGGGTGTCTTCGACGATCTCAGCGACGGGCTGTTTCTGCCGATCACCGCGACGCTTTGGGATCGGAGCGACCCGGATGCGCCGGTTCCGTTGGTGATCATTGATTTCACCCCGGAGGAGCCGGGAACCCTGGTGGGCGGAAGCCGGTTCAAACCGCTCCCGACGCCGTTGCGGTTGGAGGTGGGATTCCTGGGAACGATGGGCGCCGAGGGGTATGGGGCCGAGGAGCGCCTGCGCAACGCCGGGTCCGTTCCCAAGAACTGGACCATCAACGACGGCAACGGTTCCCTGATCTTCGTCGGAACCAGCCGTTACGGCACGGTGAACTTCGAGTACCCGAACGTGCCGGACGGCGGGCCCGAGGATCGATACGCGGCCGGTACGTTCGAGTTCGAGACCACGCCGCCTCTGATGCCTGGGGCGCCATCCGGAGTGACCGTCGAGCCGGGGGATGGCCGGGTCGACTTAGGTTGGTCCGCGGTGACGACCCCCCTGCCGGCGAGCAAGTACGAGATCCTTCGCGCGACTTCCCCGACGGCCGACTTCGTGGTGGCGGGGGAATCCACGACGCTCGAATACGCGGACACCGACGTTTCGAACGGGTCGCTCTATTGCTACAAGATCCGCGGCATTGGCGCCGGCGGCCAGGTCGGGGTGGAATCCGCGAGGTACTGCGCTTCGCCCTACGTGCTGCCAGCCGGTCAGAACGTCACCTACCTCGTGAACTCGGGTATTCCTGGAACCCAGAATTTCGACGGCGTCATCGGCATGGATTTCAACATCGTCAATCCCGTCGTGGTCACCCACCTCGGGGTGTTCGACGATGGCGGGGACGGATTGGCGCGGCCCATCGTGGCGCGACTCTGGGATCGCAGCGTCCCCGACGCGGCCTTCGAAGTGACGAGCCTCGAGTTCACGCCGGAAGACAGTGGAACCCTGATCGGAGGATCGCGTTTCAAGGCGTTGCCCAGCCCGATCCGGTTGGAGCATGGATTCCTCGGCACGATTTCCACGGAGAACTATGGCGCCGAAGAGAGGCTGGTGAATCCGGGTGGCAATCCGACTGTGGCCCGCCCCTGGGTGGTGAACACCGGCGGCGGATCGATCCTCCTCGTTGGCTCCGGCCGATATTCGGTGACGCAGGGCGAGTATCCGGCGACTCCGGATGCGGGCGCCCCGGACCGGTACGGAGCGGGAACGTTCCAGTTCCAAACCACGGCGCTGACGTATCCGGGGGGCCCAGCCTTGACGGCCGCCCGCGGGGATCGATCGGTGGAACTCGTCTGGCCGGCCGTGAGCCAACCCGTGCCCGCGGCGAAGTATCAGGTGGTTCGACGGGTCGATGACGGCGCAGCCGCCCAGATTGCTGAAGTGGCCGACCTGACTCAGGGAACTGGCGCGCTGACCTACACGGACGCGAACCTGACCAAGGGCTCGACCTATTGCTACACCGTGGTCGCGGTGACGGCCGCGGGTCAGGCGGGTTCACCCTCCGCCGAGTCCTGCCTGAGCGCGGAGGCCCGCGAGCCGGGGATCGCTTACCAGGTGGAGAGCGGGACCGTGGGGAGTCAGGCGTTCGGCGGGGCTTTGGGGATGGATTTCAACGTGATTCGTTCCATTCAAGTCACGCGGCTCGGCGTGTTCGACGACAGCTCCGACGGCCTCTTCCTGACCATCACGGCCCGTCTGTACAACCGGGCAACCCGGGAAATCTTGGCGGAGTTGACGTTCACTCCGGAGGAGCCGGGCGAGCTCATCGACGGCAGCCGGTTCAAGGATCTGCCCCAGGCCATCGTGCTTGCCGGCGGATTCCAGGGAACGATGGCGGCCTACGGGTACGGTGGCGACGAGCGCAATGGCAACGGGGTCCCCGGGAGGTCGGTCTTCACCGCCGGGGGTTCCCTGGCTTTCGTCGGCACGGGGGCCTACTCCGTCGATCCCACGGCCTATCCGGGCACGCCGGATGGCGGGCCGGCGAACCGCTACGCCGCGGGCACCTTCTACTTTGAGCCCGCCGCCGAACCGCCGAGCGTGAGCATCTCGCGTTCCGGCACGAAGCTCGTGATCGACTGGACCGGCCCCGGAACCCTGCATTCGGCGCCGGCGGTGACGGGTCCATGGAGCGCGGTTCCCGGCGCTGTCTCGGGCGTGCAAGTGGATCCGACCGGCGCGGCGGCATATTACCGGGTCCAACAATGAAACCCAGGAGAGAGCTACCAACATGCACCATCCAAAGACCAGCCCTTCAAGGCCCGGCGCTCTGATTCGCCGGGGGTTCACGCTGATCGAGTTGCTGGTGGTGATCGCGATCATCGCGATCCTCGCCAGCATGCTCCTGCCGGCGCTCGCCAAGGCGAAAGCCAAAGCCCAGCAGACCTATTGCCTCAACAACCAGCGCCAGATCGGCCTGGCGGTCACCATGTACGCCGGGGACTCGGAGGAGAAGTTTCCGCTCTCCCGGACCTGGGGCAAAGCCTGGGGCGATGACCACCGGTTGAGTGACAAGTACCTGTACGAGCTGCTGGAGCCCTTCATCGGCAAAAACACCGGCACCAACACCCCGGGGGACGTCGCCATCGCCCGTAGCAAGAGGACCCCGCCATCGGCGGGAATGTACGTCTGCCCAAATGGAATTCGTGGGGCCGATCCCGCGGTCCCCGGGCTCAAGACGATGCTGTTGGACAACGACTACATCACCTACGTCTGGAACCATATCTACCTGAAGAAGGATCAGGCGAGTTACGAGACGGCCCGCCCGGTGAGTGGTCGGCGGACCAGCGACGTCGCGAGCACGTCGACGGCGGTGCTGCTCTGGGAGATGCCCTATTGGACGCCGTCGACGTCTCCCCACAAGGGGGGACTGAACTTGATCTACGCCGACACCCATGCCTCTTGGGAAAGGCGTCACCCGCGCGAAATCGATTGGTGGCGCTTCCATAGCCGGCGCGGCTGGGAGGATTCCGATCCGACCGGCATTGATTTCAAGGGCCGCTGAGCCTTTCCAGGTACCGCCGAGTAGGAGTAGCGCCGACTTTCCAGTCGGCTCGGGGGAACGGGAAAGGGATGCCGGCTGAAAGCCGGCGGTACAGGGTCCGCCGACTTTCCGTACCGTCGACTTTCCAGTAGGCCTCCGACCCAGACCAACCCTGCCGGCTGAAAGCCGGCGGTACAGGGAGTAGCGCCGACTTCCCAGTCGGCTCGGGGGAACGGGGGAAAGGGATGCCGGCTGAAAGCCGGCGGTACGAGTGTAGCGCCGACTTTCCAGTCGGCTCGGGGGGAACGGGAAAGGGATGCCGGCTGAAAGCCGGCGTACAGGTAGCGCCGACTTTCCAGTCGGCTCGGGGGAACGGGGGAAAGGATGCCGGCTGAAAGCCGGCGGTACAGGTAGCGCCGACTTTCCAGTCGGCTCGGGGGGAACGGGAGAGGGATGCCGGCAGAAAGCCGGCGGTACGGGTAGCGCCGACTTTCCAGTCGGCTCGGGGGAACGGGAAAGGGATGCCGGCTGAAAGCCGGCGGTACAGGTAGCGCCGACTTTCCAGTCGGCTCGGGGGAACGGGAAAGGGATGCCGGCTGAAAGCCGGCGGTAGCGCCGACTTTCCAGTCGGCTCGGGGAACGGGGGGGAGCGGCGGCCGGCGGTGGCCGCTTTCCAGTCGGCCGGGGAGCCGGCTGAAGCCGGCGTACAGGTAGCGCCGACTTTCCAGTCGGCTGGGGGGACCGGGAAAGGGATGCCGGCTGAAAGCCGGCGGTACAGGTAGCGCCGACTTTCCAGTCGGCTCGGGGGAACGGGAAAGGGATGCCGGCTGAAAGCCGGCGGTCCGGGTACCGCCGACTTTCCAGTCGGCCCCTCAGGGATCCTGTCTTAGCTGGGCCTCACGCCTGGCCCTGAATTCGGCGCCGGGTTTCCATTCAGGCCAGCGATCGGCCCGGCTGATCGCGTCGGCGACGTGGAAGAGCAGTTGGGTGTCCTCCACGGCTCCCGAGAGGTCCCACCACGATTTCACTTCGTCGCTGACCTTGTGGTAGTCCTTCTCGCGGTATTCCTCCCGGCGCAATTTCCCGTATCCCTCCTCGCGTCCGAGGATCTCGTCGCCGGCCTTGTCGAGGTAGAGCGCCGGCACGCCCATTTTGGCGAATTCGAAATGGTCGGACCGGTAGTAGTAGCCCTTCTCGGGTTCCGATTCCGGCAACACGCGACGGCCCTGGGTCTTGGCGGCTTCGACGAGGAGGTCCTCCAGCGTGTTCAGACCCTGGCCAACGACGCCGATTTCGCGCTGCCGCCCCACCACATTGGCGCCGTCGATGTTGAGATTCGCGAGGGTGCGAGTGAGCGGGACGACGGGATTGGCGGCGTAGTAGCGGGCGCCCAGGAGGCCTTGCTCCTCGGCCGTGACCGCGAGGAACAGGAGGGTCCGATCGGGGCGTTTGGGAAGTGACGCGAACGCCTCGGCCAATTCGAGAAGCGCGGCTGTCCCCGTGGCGTTGTCCAGGGCGCCATTGAAGATGGTGTCCCCGTCCATCCGGTCGTCGCGTCCCAGGTGATCCCAGTGGGCGGAGAAGACGACGCATTCGTCCCGGCGCTGGGGGTGGGACCCTGGGAGCCGGGCGATGACGTTCTGGGATTTGACCGAGCGGAGGGTGTTCGTGACTTCGAACCGAACCGACGCCCGCAGGGGCATCGGCCGGAAATCCCGGCGCAGGGCGGCTTTCTTGAGCGACTCGAAGTCGGTGCCGGCCGTGGTCGCCAACTGCCGCGCCCGCTCGAGACTGATCCAGCCCGCCACGGCGATCTCGCGGGCGTTTCCGTCGGGCGATTCCAGCGCGAAATTCTCGCGTCCCCAGGAATTGACGACCACGAACCAGGGGTACCCCGCCGGGCCGGTTTCGTGGATGACCAAGGCGGCGGCCGCGCCTTTGGCGGCGGCGATCTCGTATTTGTAGGTCCATCGACCGTAGTAGGTCATGGCCTTGCCACGGAACCGACTCGGATCGAGACGCGACGGATCCGCCGGATCCGGAAGCGGCGGGTCGTTGACGAGCATGACCAATGTCTTTCCCCGGACGTCCACGTCCTTGTAGTCGTCCCACCCGTATTCGGGCGCCACGACGCCGTATCCGACGAAGACCAGTTCGCTCTCGGGCACCGAGATCCGCGGTTCCATCCGGGAGGACCAGGCGACGACGTCCTGCGGAAAGATCCAAGGCTCGGTGGTGGAGTCCCGCGACACGGTGGCTTCGAAGGTGGACCGGATGCCGCGAAGGGCGACGGGTTGGAACCAGGAGCCGCCGGGCCCGCCGGCTTCCAGACCCATTTTTCGGAACTGATCGGCGAGATAGCGGACCGTGCGTTCCTCCCCGAGGCCGCCCGGGGCGCGGCCTTCGAATTCGTCCGAGGCGAGGACCCGGGTGTGCCGGAGAAGATCGTCGGATGTGATGGTCGCGAGGGCGGCGGCCTGGGGAGTCGAAGTGGCGGCGGTGGCCGCCCGCGCGGCGAGAACGAGGGCGGTGAGGGCGGCGGCGAATGGGATGCGAGTCGGAGCTCTGGGGATGCGCGAGGTGCGGCCAATCATGGTGGAACGGTAGCGGTTGAGGTTCTCCTGCGCGAGTCCGTGGAACTCTCGGCTCTGAAAACCGGGAGCCTCCGCCGGAACGGGTATTCCGGCGGAGGCCGTGGTTGGAGTCGGAGTTCGCCACGCTCACGGTCCCAATTGCCGACGTTGGGCGCCTCGGGGATGGATGGGATCCTCCGAGGCCGCCGGCTTCCCGAGGCTGTGCTCTCCCCGGATGCGGGGAGTGATCGGCCGCACAGCAAGGCCGGCCGCCGCGCGGTTGGGGCGGCTGGACTCGAGTGGGGCTACTTGGCCCGCCAGCTGGCGCCCTGAGGCGCGAGCCTGCGGACGGGACCCGGGTGTGCCCAGTATTGGCATGAGCCCGAATCCAGGCCACCTGGACGGCCCCCGCCGGTCGGCGGGGCGTTGGCCGGGTGGAACGGGTATCGCCCCTTACCTCGACGTCACCGTTTTACGCCAGGGTTCCTGAAAACCAAGCCAAGGATGCTCCGCGATGTTCACCGAGTTATCCACAAGTTCAACCTATTGTAAGCCAACATGTTGAACTTGTGGTGCACCCAGGGAATTGACATTCGCCATGAAACCCTCTACCCATCTGCCCGGCTTTCAACTGTACCGTCCGGACGGTATGTATCCGGACCTGATCATGACATGACGACCCCGAAACGAGGCAATTCCAGGGAGGATATCCTTCAGGCCGCCGAATGGGTCGTCTGCCAGCAGGGAGCCGGGCATCTCACCTTGGATGCCGTCGCCGAACGCGCGGGGGTCAGCAAGGGCGGCCTCCTCTATCATTTCCCGTCCAAGGAGGCGCTTCTGAAGGCCATGCTCTCCAGTCTCCTGGCGCGCTTCGACGCCGACCGGGAGGCCGCCCGGAGTTCGCCGGATTGCGCGGGGGGGAAGGCCTCCGATCTCAAGGCGTTCGTGAACGCGGGATTTCAGGAGGCTCCCGACCGCCAGCAGGTCTGCGCCGCGCTGGTCGCGGCCGGGGCCAACGATCCGAGGTTGCTGGCGCCGGTGCGCGAGTGGCACGCCTCGCACTTCAAGGAATTCGCCGCGGGGAAGCAGCATCCAACGCGGGTGCTCCTCCTGATGCTCGCCGTCGATGGGTTGTGGTTCAATGAACTGCTCAATATCTCGGCGTTCGGTCCCGAGATGAAGGACGCCCTGCGGGAGGAGTTGCTCCGGTTCGCGGAATCAGCCGTATGAGTTCAGGGAGATCACGTCGGGAATGGTGGGCCTGGAGGGCTCCCCGGGTGGCGGTGGCGTCGTTTCTGGCGTTCCTGCTGGCGGGATGGATCGGCGCGGGTTGCAAGCTCGGGCCGGATTACCAGCGCCCCGAAGTGGAGATTCCGGAGGCCTGGCGGTGGAAGAACGCCGAGCCCCGGGACGACGTCCCGCGGGAAGGTTGGTGGCGCGTGTTCGGCGATCCCCAACTCGACGCGCTCCAAGCCGTGGCGGCTTCGGGCAACCTGGAAGCCCAGGCGGCGCTGGCGCGGGTCGAGCAGGCGCGTTCCGTGGCGCGGATTTCCCGGGCCGACTTCTTCCCGATCCTCAACGGTTCGGCTGCCTGGACCCGATACCGGACTTCGGGGAACGCGCCGAGTCCGGTCGGCTTTCCGATCCCCAGTTTCACGCTGGGCCAGTTTCAGACTCCGTTGGATCTCAGCTACGAGGTGGATCTCTGGGGCCGGGTGCGGCGTTCCTTCGAGGGCGCCGTCAACCTCGCGCTGGGCGCGGAGGCGGCTCGCCAATCCGTGCTGCTGGCGCTTCAGGCGGATGTCGCGTTCGACTACTTCCGCCTGCAGAGTTTGGATCGCGAGATCGATCTGTTCGAGCGGACCGTGGAAGTCCGGGGGGAGGCGCTCGACATTTTCCGGCAACGATTCCAGGCGGGCATGCTGACGGAGTTCGAGGTCCAGCGGGGACAGGTCGAAGTGTCGTCGGCGGAGGCGGATCTCGAGGCGTTGCGCCGCGCGCGCGCGCAGGTTTTCAACCGGCTCGCGGTCCTGTGCGGGTTGCCGCCCTCGAGGTTCGACGCCTTGATCGCGACGAACACGCCCGCTCCTCCGCGGGTCGCGGCTGATCTCCCGTCGAGTCTGCTGGAGCGGCGGCCGGACGTGGCGGCGGCCGAGCGCGCGCTCGCGGCGAAGCTCTCCCAGATCGGGGTCGCGCGGGGCGCGTTTTTTCCGTCGTTGCGCCTGACGGCGAGCGGTGGGCTGCTGAGCGGGGAGCTCACCGACCTCTTCGAGTGGGAGAGCCGGACCTGGTCCCTCGGTCCGAGCGTTTCGCTGCCCCTCTTCGCGGGGGGCCGGAATCGCGCGGACCTGGACCGTGCCAAGGCGGCCTACGACGAGGCGGTGGCGTTGTATCGCCAGACGATCCTCGTGGCGTTCAGCGAAGTGGAGGACGCGCTCGCCGCGATTCAATTCCTCGAACGCGAGACCTCGGCGCGGCGGGTGGCCGCGACCTCCGCCGCCCTCGCGGCCCGGCAATCCGTCAGCCGCTACCAGGCGGGTTCGGTGGGTTTTCTGGAGGTGGTGGATTCGGAGGAGGCTCGGCTTTCCAACCTCCTCGCACATGAGCGGGTGATGCGGGAGCAACAACTGGCCACCGTGCGCCTGCTGAAGGCCTTGGGTGGCGGATGGAAGGAGTGATGCGAAGTATGCCTAGGATGGAAAACGGGAATCGGAGGACGCGATGCGCGGGCGGCGTCTTCCTGGCGGTCATGCTGGTCGTGGCCGGTGGTTGCGGCGGGGAGGGCGGCGGTCCGCCCGAACAGGTCGTCGATGTCGCGGCGGCCCGACCGGTCCGCAGCGAGGTCGAGATTCTCATCCCGGCCGTGGGGACGGTGGAGGCGGACGAACGGGTCGTTCTTCAGCCGGAATCCGCGGGATTGATCGAGTCGCTGCATTTCGTCGAAGGCCAGCGGGTCTCGAAGGGCGACATCCTCTTCCGGATGCGCTCGCACAAGGAGCAGGCCCAGGTGGCGCAGGCCCGGGCGGATCGGGATCTCGCGCGATCCAATCTCGAACGCGCCCAGACCCTCGCGGGGACCAAGGCGATTTCGCAGCAGGAACTCGATTTGATGGAAAGCACCCTGGCCGCGCGGGCGGCGACCTTTGAACTCGAGAATCGCCGGCTCGAGGAGCGGGTGATCGAGGCGCCGTTCGCCGGGGTGGTGGGCCCCCGGGAGGTGAGCATCGGCCAGTACGTCAATGCGGGGGAACCCCTCGTGACCCTGGTGGAGGACGCCCAGGTCAAGGTCCGGTTCCGACTTCCCGAACGGCGTCTCGCCGTGGTGCGGGTCGGGCAGACCACCCGGGTGCGGGTCAGCGCCTTCGGCGACCGGCGGTTCGAGGGCCGGATCGACTTGGTGAGTCCCGAGGTGGATCCCGCCACCCGGACGGTGGAAGTGAGGGCGCTGGTTTCGAACCCGGAGGGTCTTCTCCGTCCCGGCATGTTCGGCCGCGTGGAGCTGGTCCTGGGCACGAAACCGGACGCGCTGGTCGTTCCCGAGAGCGCGCTGATTCCCTCGCTCGACCGATTCGGGGTGTATCGGATCGAGGAGGACAAGGCGAAGTGGGTGCCGGTCACGATTGGTGTGCGCCTTCCTGGAAAGGTGGAAGTGGAGACCGGGGTTGCGGCGGAGGACTGGGTCATCGTCGCCGGCACGCAGAAGATTTCCGATGGCTCCCGGGTGAAGGCGAGCCCCGACGCGGCGGACACGGCCGCCGGACTCGGGGCCGCGGTTCCCTGAGGCGAGAAAAGAACCCTCCATCGAGTCCCCGCCATGTCGCTACCCGAGCTCTGCATCCGAAGGCCGATCTTCGCGATCATGATGAATCTCCTGATCGTGCTGTTCGGCGCGGTGGGCTATTTGCGCCTGCCCGTCCGGGAACTGCCGGACGTGGATCCGCCGATCGTGACCGTGACGACGCTGTACCGCGGAGCGAGCGCGGAAGTCATGGAAGCCGAGGTGACGGAGCGGCTCGAACAGGAGATCAACACGATCTCCGGGATTCGGACCCTCGTGTCGCAGTCGCGCGAGGAGGTCAGCCTCATCACGGTGCGGTTCCACCTGGATCGCGACCCGGACGTCGCCGCCCAGGACGTGCGCGACCGCATCGCCCGGGCGCGGAGCCTGATGCCGGAGGACATCGAGGAGCCGGTCGTCGCGAAGCAGGACGCCAACGCGCAGGAGGTGATGTGGATCGCGCTGTTCAGCGATCACCGTTCGACACTGGAACTCACGGAGGTGGCGGAGCGCGAATTCAAGGATCGCCTCCAGACGCTGCCCGGGGTGGGCGGGGTGAATCTGGGGGGCGAAAAGCGCCAGGCGATCCGGGTCCGGCTCGACGCGGCGAGCATGGCGGCGCATGAGGTCACCGCGGGGGATCTGGTGCGGGTTTTTCGCGACAACAGCATCGAACTTCCCTCCGGGCGCCTCGAAAACCTTCAGCGCGAGATCAGCGTCCGGACCCTCGGCCGGCTCGAACGCCCCGAACAGTTCGAGGATCTGGTGGTCGCCTACCGGAATGGCGGACCCGTGCGGTTGCGCGAGGTCGCGCGGGTCGAACTGGGTGTGGAGGACGAGCGGACCGTGGCCCGCTACAACGGGAAGCCCGCCGTGGGTCTCGGGATCGTGAAGCAATCGGAGGGGAACGCGTTGGAGGTGGCGGAGCAGGTGAAGGCGGAGGTGGCGCGCATCCAGCCGTCGCTGCCCGGGGATATCCAGGTGGCGATCGCCTACGATTCGTCGGTTTTCGTGAGGCGGGCGATCACCGAGGTCCAGGAGACCATCCTGATCGCGTTCGCGCTGGTGCTGCTCATCATGCTGGCGTTCCTGCGCAACCTGCGTTCGACGCTGATTCCCATGATCGCCGTTCCCGTGTCGCTGGTCGGAACGTTCCTGATCCTCAACCTGTTCGGTTACAGCATCAACATCCTCACCCTGCTGGCCATGGTGCTCGCCGTCGGCGTGGTCGTGGACGACGCCATCGTCGTCCTCGAGAACATCTTCCGGCACATCGAGGCGGGGATGGACCCGATGGACGCCGCGGTGCGTGGGGTGAAGGAGATCACGACCGCCGTGCTGGCGATCACCGTGGCGCTGGTCGCGGTGTTCCTCCCGATCGCGTTTCAATCGGGCACGACGGGGGTGTTGTTCCGCGAGTTCGCGGTGGCGACCGCTGGATCGGTGGTCATCTCGGCGTTCGTGGCTCTGACCCTGACGCCGACCCTGTGCGCGCGCCTGCTCCGCCACGCGCCGGAAAAGCACGGCCGGGTTTACCTCGGCTTGGAGAAGATTTTTCGGGGCATCGAACGGCGCTATGCGAAGTGGCTGGAGTGGGCGGTCCGGCGGAAGGGTGTCGTGGTGGTGGTCGGCCTCCTGTCCATGGTGGCGACGTTCGGGTTGTTCCAGAAGCTGCCCCGCGAGTTTCTCCCCGACGAGGACAAGGGCTACATCCTCATGCTCCTCTTCGCGCCGGAGGGATCGACCAGCGAGTACACCGACATCTACGTGCGTCAGGCGGAGAAGATCGCCCGGGACTACCCGGACGTGGCGGGCATGTTCTCCGCGGTGGCCCTGGCGCGCGGGGCGCCCGGCGAATCCGACTTCGGCATCATGTTCGTTCAGTTGAAGGAAGGCGTGCGTCGGTCGGCCCTGGATCTCGCCCGTCCCGGCGGGCGCGAGTCGATGTTCATGCGCCTGATCAACGAAGTGAAGGGCGCCCAGGCCATCGCGATCCTGCCGAAGGCGACCGATTTCACGGAGGCGTTCCAGCTGGTTTTGCAGGGGCCGGACCTCCCGCGGTTGGAGGCGACCGGACGGGAGGTCACGACGGCGCTTGGCAAGGCAGGGATCCTACCGCAGGCCCGGGTCAACCTGAACTTCGAGCAGCCCCAACTGGCCTACCGGCTGGACCGGGACATGGCGGCCGGAGTGGGGATCGACGTGCGGGGCGCTTCCGAGGCGCTCCAGGTGATGTGGGGCGGCCTCGACGTCGCCCGCTACAACGTCCGCGGCAAGGAATACAAGGTGATCGCCCAGCTGGAACGGGAGTCGCGACTGGTGCCCCTCAGCATCGAGGAGATCTACCTGCGCGGGTCCGGCGGCCGGCTGATTCCCGCGTCGAGCGTCCTGATCCCCACCCAAAAGGGATCGCCGAACGCGATCAACCGTTTCGGCCGCCAGCGCGCGGTGACCGTCAGCGGTCAGCCCCAGGGCATGTCCCTGGGCAACGCGGTCGAGGCGACCGAAGCCCTGCTGCCGTCCCTGCTGCCTCCCGGCGTGACTCATCGTTGGACCGGCGAAGCCGACGAAATCCGGGAGGGTTCGAAGGAATCGATCCAGGTTCTGATCCTCGCGATCCTGGTCATCTACATCATCCTCGCGGCCCAGTTCGAGAGCCTCCGGCATCCCTTCGTGATCATGCTCGCCCTGCCGCTCGCCCTCTTCGGCGCGTTCGGAAGCCTCTGGCTCCTGGGTCTCGTCAACGGAATCGCGGTGATCAAGGCGTACGCGCCCCTTGAGGAGTTGCCCAAGGTCCTGGCCTGGCTCACGACCGCCCTTCCCGAGGTGCCCGCCATGACCCTCAATGTCTACTCGCTGATCGGCATCGTCCTGTTGCTGGGGCTCGTGACCAAGAATTCCATCATGCTGGTCGAATTCGCCAACCAGCGCGTCGCCGAGGGTGCCGACGCCACCTCCGCCATGCTCGACGCGGGCCGGATCCGTCTCCGGCCGATCCTCATGACCGCGCTGTCCACCATCATCGGAATCCTTCCGGTGGCGCTCGGTCTCGGGGAGGCGGCCGGTGGCCGCCGACCGCTCGGTGTCGCCGTGGTCGGCGGCATGGCGACCTCCACCTTCCTCACGCTCTTCATCGTGCCCGTCGTCTACATCCTGATCTCGCCGAAGGCGGCGAGGACCGCGAAGCCGTCGCCCGCCGACCCCGTCCCGCTCCAGGAAACGCCCCTCGCGTAGCCGCGGACGTCAGTCCGCGCCCCGGAGATTGGCCATTTTTCGGGGACCGAGGAAGGCGGGTGCCGTGGGACGCTACATCCCTGGAGCGCGACACCCCATTTTCTCGAACCTTTTCCCCGGACCAAGGTCCGTAGGACCGGCCTGTCGATAGAACGCGTCCAGGAATGGATCTCAAGCCCCAGAGGGGCGGCCCAAGGGATGACCCTTCCGGCCCCAATCCCGGGGGCGATGGAAACCGGTGACCACCGCCTCTCCGAGGGCCGCTCCTACGGAGCTTGAATTCATTGGCGACCGATCGTTGCTATAGACCGGCCACCCCTACGGGGTTTTCGGGGATTGCTCGCGACCGAATCGAGGGTGACGCGTTCGATGACCGGCCCTTCTCTCCCCTTGGTTGGTGGAAAAATGGTTCTCTGCACGAGGGAAGGCCGAACGCGATCGATGGGTTCGGGAAAAATGGCCAATCACCAAGGTCCGTAGGACCGGCCTGTCGATAGCTCGCGCCCGGGAATGATTTCCAAGCTCCGTAGGAGCGGCCCTCGGAGAGGCGGTCGCGGAGGGTGTTTGGCGGGGCGGTCTGATCCAGGCCGCGGACGTCAGTCCGCGCCACCCCCGAGCGGGAGATCAGCGCCGACTGACGTCGGCGGCTACGGTCCGTCCGCCTAGCCGGCGCGCACGTGGCGGGCCTGGCGGGCCGGGAGGCTTCCAGACCCGGACGCTTCCGGTGGCAGCCGGACCGCGTTGCCCGGGCCCGCGCCCAGCCAATCCGGCAGGTCGCGCCGCCCCAGTCGCCGCCAGTCTTCGGTCATCGCCGCCGACGCTGTCTCCCTCGGGACGTCCACCTCGTCGGTCAGCCATTCCAGCAACGCCCGCGCGAGACGGTCGTGGGCGATCGCGTGGGTTTGTCGAAGCCGTGCGTGGAGCCAGTCGGAGAAGGCCAAAAAGCGGTGGAACGGAGACGTCGCCCCGGACCAGACGCAGGGCAGCGAGGCGATGAAGCGGCCGCTGTTGGCCACGAGATCCCAATAACGGGCGAACCGGCGAAGGCGCTGCATCGTGGCGAAATCGAGCAACCGGTTCTCGAGGATCTCGTAGGGCGGGTGGGGGCTGTACCGCATGGCCCAGGCGTCGTCGTGGCGGCTGATCGGCGTCCCGCGGAGCCGCTTGAGGATTCCAACCTGGATCTCCTGCGGGCCCAGGGCGAGGAGGCGATCGAAGCCCTCCCCAAAACTCTCCAGGGTTTCCCCGGGCAGGCCAACGATGAGATCGGCGTGGACGTGAACGCCGGTCGAGCCGCGCAGGAACCTGAAGTTCGCCTCGGTCTTCTCGATGTCCTGCCGTCGGCTGATGAGGGCGCAGACCTCGGGATTGAACGATTGGATCCCGATCTCCAATTGGAGGCTGCCCGGCGGGAACCAGGCGATCTCTTCGCGCAAGGCGTCCGGGAGGCGATCCGGAATCATTTCGAAGTGGAGGAACAACCCGTCGCGCCAGTGGTCGCGGAAGAAACGGAGGATCGCCCGGCTCACGGCGAGATTCAGATTGAAAGTGCGATCGACGAACTTGAACTGGCGGGCTCCGCGGTCGAGAAGGTCCTTGAGGCTGGAGAGGAACGGTTCGAGCGGAAACTGCCGGACCGGGATGTCGAGCGAGGAGAGGCAGAACTCGCACGTGAACGGGCAACCGCGGGACGCCTCGATGTAGAGGATGCGGTGGGCGAGATCGGTGGCGGTGTAATGGGCGTAGGGCAGGCGGATCCTGGCCGGGTCGGGAAGGGGGGCGCGCAGGATTTTGGGCGGTGGCTCGTTGGCGGACGACGGCTCCAGCAGGGTGCGGCAGAGATCGCCGAAGGCCAGATCGGCTTCGCCGGCGAGGGTGTGGTCGGCCAGCGCGACGATCTCCTGGTCTTCGGTTTCGTAGCTCACCTCGGGACCGCCGAGCACGATGCGGATTTCGGGGCGCAGGCGTTTGAGGAGCGCGACGACTTCGAGGGATTGGCGGACGTTCCAGATGTAGACGCCGAGCCCGATGATCCGGGGTTCGCGCGCGAGGAGGGCTTCGACGATTTCGAGAGGCGCCTGTTTGATCTCGAATTCGGCGATCTCGGCGCGGTTCTCGAGGTCTCCCAGGTTCGCCAGGAGGTAGCGAAGCCCGAAGGAGGCGTGGATGAACTTGGCGTTGAGGGTGCAGAGGAGGATGTCCGGCACGGGGCGACCCTACGCGAGGCGCGGTGAACCCGGAAGGACGGGAATGGCGCGGTGCCAATCCGCCGTGTGTCGGCGGGAGTTCAAAATGAGACTCGTTGGGGGAAAAAATGAGACCGGGTCAAAGGGAGTTTGGCGTGGACGCCGCCACTACCCGGCCTTGCCACGGAGGATCTCTAGAAATCTTGCCGGGGACAGAACTGGAATCCCCCGCACTTCGCCGGCAGCCTGAAGATGCTCCTTGTCTCCGCTGACGATGAAGTCCGCCTCCGCGGCGACCGCGCACTCGGCGAACAAAGCGTCGTCCGGATCGGCGAAGGCGTTGGGAAGTCGCACCGCCGGAAAGACGAGTTCGGCGTCGTCACGGAGCGCCGAAATCCAATCCACGCAGGGCTTGTCCGGGTATCGTTGCCGCAGCCGTTCCAGCACCTCGGAATACTCCGCGAGCATAGGGGGGCCGACCAACGCGGCGAAATCGCCACGGGACCATCCTTCCAGGCATCGCCACGACGGCCCACGCCAGAAGCAGGCGCTGACCACCACGTTGGTATCGAGCACGACCCGTTTCACCGGCGGGTGGGACGTCGGGTACGGCGTACTTCACGGATCGCCGTTGCAACTTCCTCGGTGTCCGCCTCGCCCATCTCCGGCAGGTGGCGTCCACCGGAGAGCAGGGTTCGGACGCGGGCAGGGGTCAGTGGTTGTCGCTTTCGCATGACGATCAGGCCCTCCCAGTATCCGATGTCCACTTGGTCCCCCTGTTGGAGGCGCGCCTGTTCCCGGAGAGTCTCCGGAATGACGAGTTGGCCTTTGCTGGAGATAGTCGCCTGCATGTTCGGGGTAAGCTTGGGCTTACTTGAGCAAGCCGCAAGCCCGAAACACAACCCAGGTCGCCTCTTCATGCCGGCGGAGCCGCGTGGAGGTCCCGTCTTTGCCAAACGCAAGGGCGACCTGTAGCGTCTCCGCCTTCCATGACGGACTTGGCATCACACCGAATGGGGATCGGAACCTTCCCGGCCATGGGCGGACGGCCGGGCTCTGGGAAGGCGGCGCGATGACACTCGTGAATCAGGCGTTGCGGCGGCCCCTGACCGTGGTGGTGGGTGTTCTCGCCGTGGTGCTGGGGGCGGTGGTGGGCCTTCAGCGCATGTCGCGGGATGTGTTCCCGCCGTTGGGCATCC
The DNA here is from genome assembly GCA_942490575.1 of uncultured Verrucomicrobiota bacterium. Taxonomy (GTDB): domain Bacteria; phylum Verrucomicrobiota; class Verrucomicrobiia; order Limisphaerales; family CAIMTB01; genus CAIMTB01. The sequence goes on along the minus strand of CALNYA010000020.1, from coordinate 36,382 downwards.
CGACCATCTACGTCGCGCAGCCTTATGGCGGCATGGATCCCGCCCAGATGGAGGGGTACCTGACGTACCGGTACGAGTACCACTTCCTCTACATCACGGGCATCGAGCACGTCGAATCGAAGTCCATCCAGGGCGCTTCGATCATGAAGCTCCAGTTCCACCCCGGCACCGACATGTCCCAGGCGATGTCGGAGACCGTCGCCCAGGTGAACCGGTCGCGCGCCTTCATGCCGCCGGGCACCGTCGCGCCGTTCATCATGCGATTCGACGCCGGAAGCGTCGCCGTGGGGTACCTCGTGTTCTCGACGGACAATCCCGACATCACGCTGGGACAGATGCAGGACCAGGCGCTCAACCGGGTCCGCCCAGCCTTCGCGACGCTGCCCGGCGTCTCGGCTCCGCCGCCGTTCGGCGGCAGTTCCCGCGCGATCGTCGTCAATGCGAGTCCGGACCGGTTGCGGGCCTACGGGCTTTCCCCCGACGATCTGGTGCGGGCGTTGGCGCGGGGCAACACCATCAGCCCGTCGGGCAACATCAACCTGGGCGACAAGTACCCGATCGTCCCGATCAACGCGATCGTCTCCAACATCAAGGATCTCGAGGCCGTTCCCGTGAAGCGGACGCCTACCGGGACGGTCTTCGTCCGGGATGTCGCGACCGTCTCGGACGCGGCCGACGTGACGACCGCCTACGCGTTGGCCAACGGGCGGCGCACGGTCTACCTGCCGGTCACGAAGCGCGGCGACGCGTCAACCCTCGACGTCGTGGCCTTGGTGAAAAAGAACCTGCCGGAGTTCCAGAAGCTCCTGCCGGATGGAATCTCGGTCACCTACGCCTTCGACCAGTCGCCGGTGGTGGAGCGTTCGATCCGCGACCTCATGAAGGAGGGGGCGCTGGGCGCGCTGCTCACGGGCCTGATGGTCCTGATCTTCCTGCGGGACTGGAGGAGCGCCTTCGTGGTGGTGCTCAACATCCCGCTGTCGTTGCTCGCGGCGGTTTTCGCCCTTTGGCTCACCGGGCAGAGCATCCACCTGATGACCCTCGGCGGCCTCGCGCTGGCGGTGGGCATCCTGGTCGACGAGGCGACGGTCGCCGTGGAGAACATCCATTCCCATCTCATGCGGGGGCTTCCGATCGCCCAGGCGGCTCTGGACGGCGCGCGCGAGACCGCCGTTCCCCGTCTGCTGGCGATGTTGTGCATCCTCGCCGTGTTCGTCCCCGCCTTCTTCATGGTGGGCGCGGCGCGGGCGCTGTTCGTGCCGATGGCGCTGGCGGTCGGGTTCTCCATGGTGGCCTCCTACGTTCTCTCGAGCACCCTGGTCCCGATCCTCACGGTCTGGCTGGTGCGCGGGCACACGGGGGAACTGCATGACGCCTCGTTCTCGGGTCGCATGCTCCGGGTCTATACCGGGCTGCTGCGCGGCGTCGTCGCCTTCCGCTGGCCGCTGGTCTTCGCCTACCTCGCCGGCACGGGATTGCTCATCGCCTGGATGGGACGCGATATCGGGGCCGAGATCTTTCCCAAGACCGACACCGGCCAGCTGGCGGTGCGATTCAGGGCGCCGAGCGGCACGCAAGTCGCCCTGACCGAGGGGTACGCCCAGAAGATCCTCGCCGTCATCGCCCGGGAGGCCGGTGGCGAGGAGAATGTCGAAGTCTCGATCGGCATGGTGGGGGTCCACAATTCGAGTTTCCCCGTGAACCTGGTCCATCTCTGGAACGGCGGTCCCGAGGAGGGATGGATGGCGGTCCAGCTCCGAAGGGGAACCGGCCTGCGGATCGAGGAGTTCAAGGAACGGCTTCGGCGGACCCTGGGGCGGGAACTTCCCGAGCTGAGGCTTTCGTTCGAACCCCAGGACATCGTCAACCGCGTCATGAGCTTTGGTTCACCCACACCGATCGAGGTGGCGGTCAGTGGTCCCTCGATCCAGGTGAGTCAGGCGCACGCCGAGAAGATCCTCGAACGACTCAAGGGCATCCCCGAGCTGCGCGACGTTCAGATCGCGCAGACCCTGGACTTCCCGACCGTCGACGTGAACGTCAACCGGGAGCGCGCGGGACTTCTGGGCGTGCAGGTCGACGACGTCACCCGTTCCCTCGTCGCGGCCACCACGTCGAGCCGGTTCACGGTCGCCAATTTCTGGGCCGATCCGTCCTCCGGCATCAGCTACAACCTCCAGGTCCAGATCCCCGAATCGAAGACCACATCGCTCGAGGACCTGCGCAATGTTCCAATCTCCGCTGGGCCCGGCGAGACGGTCCTGCTTCGCGACGTCGGCAGCCTTGCCGAGGGCACGGCCGTGGGCACCTACGAGCGGTACAACATGGCGCGGGTGGTCAGCGTCACCGCCAACATCCACGGCACGGACCTCGCGTCCGCCCTGCGATTGATCCGGAGCGCCCTCGCGGAACTCGGTCCGCCAGCCGATGGGCGGACCAAGGTGGATCTTCGAGGGCAGGTGGTTCCCTTCCGGCAGCTGACCGACGGCTTTCGCTCCGGCATTCTGATCGCCGTGGTGGCCATCTTCCTCATGCTCGCCGCCAATTTCCAATCGTTGCGCCTCGCCTTCGTGGCGGTGTCGACCGTTCCGGCGGTGATCCTCGGCGTCGTGCTCGCCCTGCGCCTGACCGGGACCACCCTGAACATCCAGTCGGGGATGGGAGCCATCATGGCCATTGGGGTGGCCGTCGCGAATGCGATCCTCCTGGTCAGCTTCGCTGCGAATGCCCGCCGCCGTTCCGCAGTCGCGTCGGCACCCGCGACGCATCCAGTCGGTGGAGAGTCTTCGACCCCGGGGACGCCTTCGCAGCTGTCCGCGGGCGAGGCGGCCATCGAGGGGGCCCGGGGCCGGATGCGCGCCATTCTCATGACCAGTTGCGCGATGATCGCCGGCATGATGCCACTGGCCCTGGGGTTGGGCGAGGGGGGCGATCAGACGGCTCCGTTGGGACGCGCCGTCGTGGGCGGCCTGGCCATGGCCACGCTCGCCACGCTGTTCGTGCTGCCGGCGGTGTTCGCGCTGGTCGCCGGCCCGAAAGTCCGTTCGCCGTCCCTGGATCCCGAGGACCCGTCGAGTTCCCACTTCGTCCCCGCGCGCCCGTGAACCCGACTCCTTCGTTCCCCACGCCCTATCGACCCGGAATTCCGGTCGAGCTCTCCACCGAAGCCTCCATGACCAACAATTTCCTACCTGATCGGATCTCCATCCTGATTGGCGTGTTCGCGGTGAACCTCGCCTCCTGGGCGGCGGATGCCACCAGGACCCCCGTGGAGGTGACCTTGGCCCAGCCCCGGCGCGGCGAGATCCATCGCCTCGTCACCCTCCCGGGCACCCTCCGCGCCAACCAGCAAGCCACCTTGTACGCCAAAATCTCCGGGTACCTGAAATCCATCGCGGTCGACAAGGGGGACTTCGTTCGGGCGGGCCAGCCCCTGGCGGAGATCGAGGTTCCGGAACTAGTCGCCGACCGCGCGAAGTACGAGACCGAGGTCCGGGTGGCGGAGATCGAGTCCCGGCGGGTGACGGTCGCCCAGTCGAACGCGCCGGACCTCGTGACACCCCAGTCGGTGGACGACGCCCGCGGTCGCCTCGAACTGGCTCGGGCCCGACTGGAACACGCGGAGACGCTTCTCGGCTTTTCGCGTATTGCGGCGCCGTTCGACGGTGTCGTGACGATGCGCTACGTCGACGCGGGCGCGTTCGTGCCGGCCGCCACGGCGGGCGCTTCTCCACGGACGGCGGCCATCGTGACGGTCATGGATTTCCGGACGGTCCGGGCGCTGGTTTCGGTTCCCGAGGTGGAGGCGTCTCGGATCCGACCTGGCCAGCCGGTTCGGGTCACGGTGGAGGGCCTTCCCGGGCGTGTCTTCGAGGGCGCCATTTCGCGCCACGGGTTCGCCCTCGATGAAGCGAGCCGTTCGCTGGGCATCGAGGCGGACCTGCCCAATCCCCAGCTTGAACTTCGGCCCGGCATGTACGCGACGGCGAGGATCGGAGTCGAAAAGCACACGGATGCCCTCCTGGTGCCGTCGGCGGCGCTGGTGATGGAGAAGGCCAATGCGTTCGTCTACGTCGCCGAGTCCGGGGTCGCGCGGAAGAAATCCATCCAGGCCGGATTCAACGACGGAGCGAACGTGGAAGTGCTGAAGGGGCTGACTGGCTCCGAAGTCGTGATCCTGGCCGGGAAAGTTCCCCTGAGCGATGGCGCTCCCATCCAAACGAAGGAGGTCCAATGAAACGCCGCCAACTTTCCGACCCTCCGCGGAGTCCGTGGCTGGCTCGGGGCTGTGTGCTGGCCGTCCTCCTTGCGGGCCCGGCCGTTCGAATGGCTTCCGCGGCTCCTGCCGCCGGGGAGGGCGGGGTCTCCGAACCCCAAGAGGCCCCCGTGCCGGTCGATTTGCCGACGGTCCTTCGGTTGGCTGGCGCTGAGAATCTGGACGTCCAGATCGCGCGGGAGCGGGTGCGCGAAGCCAAAGCGATGCATGAGCAGGCGCGCTTCCAGTATTTCCCGTGGCTGGCGCCTGGATTCGGATATCGCGCCCACGACGGGAACCTCCAGGACATCGGCGGACGAGTCTTCGAGGCCAACAAGCAGTCCTACACGGCCGGCGTGGGATTGAACGCGCAGGTGAATCTCGGCGACGCCATCTACCAGTCCCTTGCCGCGCGGCAGCGGGCGCGCGCCGCCGAGGACGCGCACGAGGTCCGCCGGCAGGAAGCGGTGTTCCGGGCGGCGGCAGGGTACTTCGAACTCTCCCGCGCCGTGGGTGCCTTGGGTGCGGCGGCCGACGCGGTGCGGATCGCCGCCGATTTCAACGAGCAGGTGGGGCGCGCCGTGGCGGCTGGGATCGCCTTCAAGGGCGACGTTTTTCGGACGGAGGTTCAGTTGCAGAAGAACCGGGCTCTACAGCGCCGGATGGAGGAACAGCGGCGGTTGGCGGCGGCACGGTTGGCCGAGCACCTGAGACTGCCGCCATCGACGGACCTCGCGCTGCTCGAACCGGATCAGACCGCGATCACGCTGGAGGATTCGAAGGCCAGCCTGGGCGCGCTGGTGGCGAAGGCGCTCGACGGTCGGCCCGAACTGCGGCAGGCCGCGTCGCTGGCGGCCTCAGCCGAGGCCGAACGACGCGGGGCGGCGCGCGGTCCTTGGGTTCCGACCGTGGGCGCCCAGGCCTATTTCGGAGGGCTTGGCGGAGGCTCCGACGACCACCTGGGGAGCCTGGGGGACACCGAGGATTACGCCTTTGGACTGAGTTGGAAGATTGGCCCCGGCGGGCTGTTGGATCGGGGACGCGTCCGGGCCGCGGAATCGCGACGGCAGGGCAGTCTCCTAGAGATCGAGCGGGTGCGCCTGGAGATTCAGAGGCAGGTGGTGGAGGCGAGGACGCGATGTGAGTCCGCCGCGGAACGTCTCGTCTGGTTGGAGGGCGGGGTGGCGGCGGCTCGGCAGCTCCTGGAACTCTCCCGATCCCGCAAGGAATTCGGCGTGGGCGCCGTCATGGAGACCATTCAGGCCGAAGAGGAGCTCACCCGGGCGCGCCTCGACTACCTCCAGGTGGTCGCGGAACACAACCAGGCGCAATACGCCCTGAAACGAGCCGTGGGCGAGTAGGTCCGTGGGCGCCGTCGGGAGACGAGGGATCACCCCGAGGCGGCGGTGCCGTTGAATCCCTCGGCAAGTAGTTGCCAGGACGTCTTCCGGGTCGCGGCTGGACCTTATCCCGCCACCCGTTCAGCAAGCTCGCGATCTGCGGTGCCGCAGGTAGAGCCCCATGGTTCCCATGCTGAGCAGACCGAGGGCCCATCCAACGTCGGGAACCGGAGTCGCGGTCTGGGGAGGGATCGGATCGGAGAGGGATGGCTGGTACGAGCCGTAAAGGTTGTGTGTCTGTCGGGACCAACGTCGCAAAGATTCAAATTCTCCAGTCTGTGATCTCGGGCTTCCTGGTGACCGATTCACCCACCGAGTTCGTTGCGGATCCCCGGATCTATACTGAAGAGGCGCTAGCCCAGATATTTCTTGGCAATTCGCCTTGGTCCAGGGATAGGTGCAATCACTGGCATGAATTCCTTAAGGACATTCCTGGTGGCGATACAAGCAGGGTTGGTTTCCCGGGCGGGACTTCCAGGAATATCGGGCGGCGGACGAAGAGGGCGCTGCGCCAGGTTCCGATGGGTGGGCCTTGGTTGGATCCTGGTGTCGGGGCTGGTTGGACCTTTGAATCTGCTGGCGGAACCTCCGGTCAACGACTCGTTTTCCCGGCGGATCCAACTGCCCAGGGTTTCGGTCGTCGACGAGGCGGGAACCAACCTGGAGGCCACCCGGGAGGCCGCCTGTGAGCCCAGGGCACCCGGGGCGGCCGGGGCCACCTTGTGGTGGACGTGGGCGCCTCCCGAGCCTGGGTTCGCGGTGATTCACACCACCAACAGCCCCATCGATACCATCGTCGGAGTTTACAAGAACAAGGAAGTCTGCGCGCTGGACTGGCTCGGATCCAACGACGATGCGGGTCCGGGTCAACCAACGAGTTGGTTCGGATTCGATGCCATTCCGGACATCGATTATATCCTTCAACTGGATAGCCGGCTGGGCAGTCGTGGGGAATTCAATCTCCACATTCGGCTCTACACGTTTCCGGAGGTTCTGGGTCAGCCCCGCGACCAATCGGTACCTGAACAGGCCGATGCGACCTTTCGAGTGGGTGCCCTGGGAGCGCGGCCGCTGAGATACCAGTGGCAGTTTCAGCGAACCAACACCATCGGTTATGTGGATATTCCCGGTGCAACCAGTGAAATCCTGACCCGAAGAACGGTCTCTTTGGTGGCCGATTCCGGGCTGTATCGATGCCAGGTTGCGAATCACTTGGGCGAAGTCGTGTCGGAGCCCGCGGCATTGACCGTCCTTCAGCCGCCAGAGCCCAAGGAACAGCCCAGGGGCGGTGACGTGTTCAGTTGTTCCGACTGGTCGGTCTCTTCGCTGTTTTTGGGTGGGCAACCCCTTTCCTATCAATGGCGCTGGCGGGCGTCACCTGCCGCGGCTTGGGTGGACCTTGAAGACGAATCCGCGCGAACTCCACGCCTCAACCTGTTCTATCTGAGCATCGCGAACACGGGCCAGTACCAGGTGTGGGTGACCAATGCGGCGGGACAGGCGTTCAGTGACATTGCCGAGCTGGTGGTCCGACCGGTCACACCTCAGATCGCCCCGCAGCCCAAGGACGACTTGGGGCTGGTGGGGGAAGCGTTGCTACTGGTTTCCGGGGCGACCGGGTGTCGGATCGCCGGATTCCAGTGGTATTTTCGACCGTTGGGTTCGGCGCCGGGGTCGGCGAAGCCAATCCCGGATCAGACCGGGCCGGAGCTTTATTTGGAGCCGGTTGAGCTGTCTCACGCTGGGTATTATTCGATGGAGGCAATCGACGAGGAGGGGCCGAAGGCGGTTTCGCGGGAAGCTCTGATTCGGGTGGAGTTCCGACCTCCGAACGACGATTTCCACAGGGCCTACGAGGTGACCCCGGATGTCGCCGTGGGAGCCAACGGATTCTCCTACAGCACCAATGCGTTCAACACCCATGGGACGACACAGTTGCCGGAGGAGCCGAGACACCTTGGCGCGGCGCCATTTCATTCGGTCTGGTGGCGGTTCCAGACCAACGCGGCGGGCGTGGCGAATGTCAGCATCAGGGCGTCGCCGGCGTTCGCGTCCCGGCTGGTGGTGTACAGCGGATCGGATCTCGGTCTATTGACCGCCGTTAAGTCCCACGCGACCGCGGTCGCGTTCGCGGTCGAGGCGGATGTTTCGTACTACGTGGTCGTGGATGGTGCCACCGCGGCGGCCCAGGGGCCGTTCCTCTTCCGTTTTGATTTCGCCACCCAGGGGCCTTGTCCTGAATGGATCGATCATCCCCAATCGTTCGAGACCGTGGGTGACTTTCGAGCGACTGGACTCAGTTGCCGGACCAACACCCTCTCGGGCGAGGTCGCCAGCATCACGCCGGTCCGCTATCAATGGTTGCACGACGGGGTGCCGGTTCCGGGGGCGACGAGCCGGTTCCTGACACTTCCGAAGATCTCGGTCGAGGACAGCGGCGCGTATCAGCTGGTGGCCATGAATGATTGTTCCGTCGCCACCACCAGCAGGGTGGCGCAAGTGGCGGTGCGGGCCCTCCCCAGGATCCTTGCGCAGCCGGTCTGGACCGGGGCTGGCGGGCAGCCGTTCTCGCTCTGCACGACGGCGCGGGTCGAGGTGGTCGCCGAATCGTGCAGTGATCTGACCTACCAGTGGCGGAAGGATGGGATCCCCGTTCCGGGCGCGACGACCCAGGGGCTCCCGGACCAGATTCTGTCGCCGGGCCTGGCCGCCGCGTACGATGTCGTGGTGGCGAACCGGAATGGTGCCGTCACGTCGGCGGTCGCCGTGCTCCGAATCGATACCGTGCCTCCCATCCGCGCGACGCCGGAGAAGGCGACTCACGAGCTGTGCGGTGGGGTCACCCTGGCCTACGAGCCCAAGGGATGCGTCGACGCCACCTACCAATGGCGTCGTGACGGGGTGGCTCTTCCGTTCGCGACCGGTCCCTCGCTCGCCTTGGGGCCCCTTTTGGTCGAGGACGCCGGGGTGTACGACCTTCAGGTGACGGTGGGGGAGGAGACGTTCACGACCAAGTCGGTCACCTTGGTGATCAACTCGTCGCCGGTGATCGCGCGGCAGCCGGCCCGTCAGCCCGTCGACGAGTGCCGCGACGCGCAGTTCTGCGTTGAGACCGCGGCCTCGCCCTGCGCGCCGCTCGGCTTTCAGTGGTTTCGAAAGCTCGCGACAGAGCAAACCTTCGCGGCCCTTCCTGGAGCGACCAATGCCTGCCTTGGTCTGACCAACGTGAACATCCTGGACCAGGGTGGTTACTACGTGGAGATCTCGAATGGGCTCCAAACCGTCCGTTCGGCGACGGCGGACCTCGTGGTGAATGCCCGCCCCCAGGTGTTGACCGAGCCGGCGGACCGTCGTGTGCGACTGGGGAATGGGTTCACGAATGACTTTTCGGCTTCGAGTTGCCGGCCTCTGACGTACCACTGGTTCCGAAACGGACAGCGGGTGGTGGAGGGACCCCGACACCGGATTCTTCCCGGCGGTTCGCTGGCGGTCCTCGATTCGACCGTGGACGACGGCGGCGCCTATTACGGGATCGCCTCGAACGCTGTCGCGGGCGCGCGGAGCCGGACCGCCAATGTCCGAGTGGTCACCCCCCCGCCGAACGATCCGTTCTCGGGGCGCATCGTGCTCACCGGGACCAACGTGACGGCCAATTCGTTTTCGACCGGAGGGCGTTACCACAATGAACTGGCGAGCCGGGAGCCGGGTGAACCCGTTCACGCCGGGATCCGGGCCAACCGTTCGGTGTGGTGGACCTGGACGGCCCCCACGCCGGGGTTGGTGACCATCGATGTCTCGGGAAGTCGGCGTATCGATCCGATCACCGGGAATCCCGGCGGAGCTCTCGACACGCTGCTCGGGATCTACCTGGGCGAAGCGGTCGATCAGTTGCGGAGTTGGACCTCCGGCGTCTCGCGGGTGACGTTTTTGGCGGCCAAGGGCCGAACTTTCCACATTGCGGTCGACGGAAAGGGTGACGTGGAGGGACAGATCGAGATCCGGCTGACGGAGGAGGAGATCATCTCGCCCCCGATCCTGCTCACCCAGCCGGTCAGTCTGGCGGCCACCAACGGGGAGACCGTGGCTTTTTCGGTCACAGCCTATGGGAGCCCGGACCTGATCTATCAGTGGACCAAGAACGGCGCGGAGATGCCGGGCGCGACGAACGACACGCTGATCCTCACCAATGTCCAACCGTCGGACGAAGCCAACTACGTGGTGCGTGTCTCCAATGAGTACCCGCCGTCCACGAACAGCTTCATTGGCCGTCTGACCTTCGGGGCCATCATCCGCGGGCAAGTCACCGACGCGACCAACGACCGGCCCATTCCCGGGGCGACGGTCTATGTGCCCGGGCTCCCGCCCGCCACCACGGACATGAACGGCAACTACGAGCTGGTCGGCGTCGAACCCAACGAGCTCACCGCGGACTTCTGGACGAACAAGCGGATTGTCGGGCTCGACGAACCAGTCCAGTTCCACGATTCCAGTCGTGCGAATTCCGTGGTTCTTCGGTGCGAGAAGCGGCCTGAGTACATCGACTTCGAAGACAGCCAGTTTCAACCGGTCCGCGGGTTGTCGGTGACGAACAAGATCTCGATGTCACCGATCCTCACCGGATACAGGTTCGTGCTCAACTGGGGTCGCAATCCGCCCGATCTGGACGCGACCCTCCTGATTCACACCGGGGAGGGGCAGCATTATGAGGTCAACTACCTCTGGGTGGCCAATGGGTTGGGCCGGATCGACACGAGTCCCTACACGACCTTCGACAAGGATGTGCAAAACGGATTCGGTCCCGAGACGATCACGGTGCACCGGATGGTTCCGGGGGCGTACCGGCTCTACATCAGCAAGGCGTCGGGGGCGTTGCCTTTGCCGGCCTCGGAAGCCTCGGTCCGTGTTTACCAGCACGACGCCGAGTTGGATGACAACCGGCATCTCGGGACCGTCACGATCGCGAAAGAGGACGCCGACCGGTTTCCAGCCGGCTCCCCGTTCTACTGGCATGTCTGCGATCTCGACGGGTATTCGGGCAACGTGGTGTGGGTGAACCGAATCACGACGAACCGTCTGGATCTGCTGAGCCCCCGTCTGGAGCCACCTTCGGCCGCGGGTGCTCCGCCCGTCGTCCTTCCTCCGGTGAACAACCGGCCCAACCCCAACGCGCCGGACCTCCTGTATGCCTGGAACCTTGGAGCGGGGAAGCAGAGCGCCCAAAGGCAGCCGACCAATGTCTTCGTGGCACCGGGTTGCTACGATATCGGGCTTGCCGTCTCCCTGAGCCGCGCGGGCAAGACCCTCTCCAACGCCGTCGACCGGCCTTGCTACCTTACCGTCACCAACGGTCCTCCCGGAGTGCGCATCGACTTTCCTACCGACCGGCGCATCCAGCGGGCTGGCGATCCGATCGTCTTCAACGTGGCTGCCTGGGACACGGATCGGATCGCTTCGGCGCGCCGGATTTCCAAGGTGGAGGTGTTTCAGATCCGAAGTGGAGGCACGAACCTGGCCGTGACGTTGTCCGTGGACGCCGCGGGCATTCTGAATCCCGCGGAAACCAACTGGTATCGAGGCGGCTTCACCGCCACGGACACGCCGGGGATCCATCGCTTTGTCGCCCGCGCGACGGACAATCACGGCGCGGTTTCCTGGTCCGATCCGGTCTCGGTCGATGTGCGCGACCTCACAGGGGACATCCTCGTGATCCGGAATCGAGCGCATCCCGAGATTGATTGCCTGACCAACCATCTTTCCGACCTTGATTTCAATATCCCGTTTCCGCCCAGTGGCAGCGAGGGGAGCGGATGGGGCAATCCGATGGTTCGCGTCCTGGACCAGGAAGGTCTTCACTTTGACCTCGTCCGGGATTTCAGGGTGATCTTCTGGAACGACACGGGAGACGATTCGGAAGGGATCACTGAGAACGACGTCTCTGTCCTTCTCCAAGCCTGGAGGCACGGAATCCCCCTGTACTTCGTGGGGGAGAACCTCGCGACGGATGGCGCCCGCCTCGGCGACCCTGCTTCACGGGAGGCCTGGACCGAGCTGATCCAACTTGCGCCGGAGACGGGAATGGTGGTTCCGCCGGGGTTGCTGACGCTGGGTGAGATCGTGTCCGACGAGCTTTTCGCCTCGAGTCGCCATGAGATGGTGGAACCGTTCTCCGTTCCCAACCAGGTTCAGCGCGCGAAGGTGGCCGGCGACGGCGCCGAATCGCGGGCGACGCTGGGGTCCGCCGACGTACTGGTCCGAGTCCCGCCGCGCGACGTGGTCGCGCCGCTGGATGCCAGACGCCTCGCGCAGAACTTCCTTGTGTGCTCCGGGGATGAAACCGATTCGCTGAAGCAGCGCCGAACTTTGCTGTGGAACGGGGTGCTCTGGTTGCTCAAGAACGATTGCAACTACTTCGGGGCCACCTTGCAGTGCGCAAACGAAAAGGTCCTTTGTCGCGTCGGCGAGGAGTTCGTTCTCGAGTCCGAAATGTCGTTCAGTGGTGCCTGCCCGGCGACGGGGACCGTCGTGACGAACATGCTTCCCTTCGGATTCGATATCCTTGGCGCGGATATCACCTTCACGAATTCGATCCATGCCGAGGGTGGGGTGGGCGAGGTCTCCATCCGGCCCGGCCTGGTCCGATTCGGCATGAGCCGTTTGGTATCGGGAACGCACGCGACAATGAGGGTCAGGGTCGTTCCGCGTTTCGGCGGGACGTACACGGCCATGGTCCGGTCCGTCGTGAATTACCGCTTCATCGAGCCCTGTCCGATGGAGATCCACGTGGAGGGCCCATTGCCCGAGTTGCCTCCGCTCCTGGTGGAACTCGTCGACGGGATTTTTCATGTCCGCCTGGGTGGGCTGCCGCCCTGCGAGGCGATCCTGGAGGTTTCGGAGGACCTGCGATCCTGGCAACCCTTGGGAGACACCTACCGCGTCGGACCAGATGAGACGGAGTTCCCACCGATTGACGCCCGGTCCTTTCCGACGGCCGTGTTTTTTCGGGCCAGGTGTGTGGGGAATGATCTGGGTTCCTCGACTCTTCGAGCGGGTGATCACCCACGCGAATCGGCGTCGGAGTGGAGCCCTGAGTGACCGGACGATTTAGCGCAGGCTGCCCAGCCTGCTGTGTCGCCGGTTGCCAACCGGCGGGGACCGAGTTGCGGAAGGACTTGTCGTGTGGCATTGCCCACGGAACACCCGTCGCCCGTGATAGCGGGGTCGCCTACGGCGTAGCGGCGTCGAGGCCGCGGCGCTTGAGGAGGGGTTCGATCTTCGGGTCGCGGCCGAGGAACGCCCGGAACAGGTTCATGGCGTCGTCGCCGCCCCCGCGGGCGAGGAGGGTGTTCCGGAAATGGTCGCCATTCGCCCGGGTCAGGCCGCCGTTGGACTTGAACCAGTCCACGCTGTCGGCGTCGAGGACCTCGCTCCAGATGTACGAGTAATACCCGGCCGAATACCCGTCGCTGCCGAAGACATGGCTGAAGTAAGGGCTGCGATAACGGGGTGGGACCGGGGCGAAGTCCAGGCCGGCTTTCGCCAGGGCGGTGGCCTCGAAGGCCATCACGACGTCGGCGCCGGGTACTTCGTCGGGCCCCAGTTGGTGCCATGCCTGGTCCAGCAGGGAGGCCGCGAGATACTCCGTCGTTCGGAAGCCCTGGTTGAACCGTTGCGCGGCGCGGACTTTCTCCACCAGGGCGGCGGGAATGGATTCTCCGGTTTGAAAATGGCGCGCGTAGTTCGTGAGGATGGACGGCCAGGTCATCCACATCTCGTTCACCTGGGACGGGAACTCGACGAAGTCGCGGGGCACGCTGGTTCCCGAGAAACGGGGGTAGCGCACGCTGGAGAACATGCCGTGCAGCGCGTGGCCGAATTCGTGGAACGCCGTGTTGACCTCGTCGTAGGTCATCAGGGTCGGTTCGCCCGGGGGAGGTTTCGGGATGTTGAGGTGGTTCGCGATCACCGGCTGGCGGCCGAGTAGCGTGGACTGGGCGACGTAGGAATTCATCCAGGCGCCGCCGCGTTTGGAGTCGCGCGCGTACCAGTCGACGATGAACAGGGAGAGCACGGACCCGTCGTGATCGCGCACCTCGAAGACGCGGGTGTCGGGGTGGTACTTCGGGAGGTCGGTGCGCTCCTTGAACGTGATTCCGAAGAGCTGGGTGGCCGCGTGGAAGACGCCGTCGACGAGGACCCGGTTCATCTCGAAATACGGACGTAGCTGGGATTCGTCGAAGGCGAAGCGGGCCTGGCGGACCTTCTCCGAATAGAAATCCCAGTCATGGGCGGCCACTTGGAAGCCCCCCTTTTCCTCGTCGATGAGGGCTTGCATGGCGGCGGCTTCGCGCCGGGCGTTTTCGACGGCGGGCTTGGCGAGGCGGGTGAGGAGGGCCTGGACGGTGGGGATGTCCTTGGCCGTCTGGATTTCAAGCCGGTAGGCGGCGTGATTGGGGTATCCCAGGAGGCGCGCGCGCTCGGCGCGGAGCCGGACGAGTTTGGAAATGACCTCCCGGTTGTCGAACTCGCCGCCCTGGCTTCCCCGTCGGAGGGAGGCTTCGAGGATCCGGCGGCGCAGGTCGCGGTCGCGAAGGGACGCCAAAGGCGGCTGGCCGGTGGTGTTGAGCAGGGGAAGGAGGAATTTGCCGTCCTGTCCCGCGGCCTTGGCGGCGGCGGCGGCCGTGGCGACCTCGCTGTCGGTCAGTCCCGCCAGCGATGCCCTGTCCTCCACCAGGACGGCGCGGAGATTCCGTTCCTTGAGAACATTCTGGGCGAAGGAGGTGTGGAGGACCGCGATCTCGGAATTGACGGCTTTGAGCCGGGCCTTTCCGGCGTCGTCGAGCCGCGCGCCCGCCCGGATGAAATCCTCACGGCAACGTTCGAGAAGGCGACGGGATTCGCCGTCGAGTTGGAGAGTTTCGCGGGTGCTGTAAACGGCTTCGATGCGGGCGAAAAGGGCGGGGTGAAGAAGAATCGCGTCGCGATGGGCCGCGAGTTTGGGCGCCATCTCCTTCTCGATCGCCTGGAAAGTCGGGTTGGTGATGGTTCCGTTGAGATTTGAAAAGATGCGCTCGACGTCCGACAGCCGGAGTCCGGCGCGTTCGAGCGCGACGATGGTGTTCTCGAAGGACGGTTCGGCGGGGTCGGAGGCGATGGCTTCGACCTCTTTGAGTTCGTCCGCCATGGCCTGCTGGTAGGCCGGCAGGAAGTGTTCCTCGCGGATGCGGTCGAAACGGGGGTAGCGGAACGCGAGGGAACTTTCGGCGAGGAGCGGGTTGTCGGATGGGGTCACGGGAGCGGGGGTTTGAAATGCCAGGAGCCACGGCGACGCGAGGCACAAGAAAGCCGTGGCGGCGGCGGCACGCGGGAAGCGCGGGCGGGTGTCCATGGCCGCGATTCTTGTTGGGGTCGGCGCCCCCGCGCCAGCCGCATCTTGGAGAGAAACCTTCTTCTCCAACGGAATCGTTCCGGCCTAGCCTCCCGGCCACGATGTTCCCCCAATTCAGCCCGACACGACGCCTCGCGCGGTCCGGGACATGGCGTTCGTTGGCCACCGCGGTCGCGCTCGCGGCGGGAGTCCTGGGCAGCCTCGGAGACGACGCGCCGGTGGCGTTCATCGGCGGGCGGATTCTTCCGATGACAGGTCCGCCGATCGAGCGCGGGGTGCTTGTCGTGCAAGGTGGAAAGATCACCGTGGTGGGCCCGGAAGGGACGCAGATCCCCATGGGAGCGAGGACGAACGACATGACCGGCCGGGTGTTGATGCCGGGGTTGGTCGACACGCACAGCCATGTGGGGTCGGTGGCCGGGGGCGACGGGTCCTCGCCCATTCAGCCGGAGGTTCGGGTTCTCGACGCCCTGGATGTTCGGGATCCCAGCCTTCAGCGCGCGCGGGCCGGCGGGATCACGACCGTGAACGTGATGCCCGGCTCGGGTCATCTGGTGAGCGGACAGACGCTGTATCTCAAGCTCCGGGATGGCCGGCGCGTGGAGGACCTGTTGCTGACGAACCGGCAGGGCCGGATCGCCGGCGGTCTCAAGATGGCGAACGGGACCAATTCGAGACGCGATCCGCCGTTTCCCGGGACGCGCGGGAAATCGGCGGCGCTGGTCCGGGAGAAGTTTGTCGCGGCGCAGGATTACCTGGCGAAGATCGAACGGGCGAAAGGGGACGCTTCCAAACTTCCCGCGCGGGATTTGACATTGGAGGCGTTGGGGGAAGTCCTGTCCGGGGACCGGATCGTCCAGCACCACACCCACCGGCACGACGACATCCTGACCGTCCTGCGCCTTCGGAAGGAATTCGGGTTCAAAGTGGTCCTCCATCACGTCAGCGACGGCTGGAAAGTGGCGGAGGAGATCGCCGGGGCGAAGGTGGGGTGCTCGCTGATCGTGATCGACAGCCCGGGCGGAAAACTCGAGGCCCGGGACGTCGATTGGAAGACCGGCGGGGTCCTGGAAAAGGCGGGGGTGCTGGTGGGCTTTCACACCGACGATCCGGTCACGGATTCGCGGCTTTTTCTGAGGTCGGCGGCGCTGGCGGTGCGGTCCGGGATGTCGCGCGAGGGGGCGCTCAAAGGCGTCACCCTGGCGGGTGCCGAGTTGCTGGATCTACAGGATCGGGTGGGATCGCTGGAGGCGGGCAAGGACGCCGATTTTATCGTGCTCTCGGGCGATCCGCTGAGCGTCTACACGCACGTGCTGGAGACGTGGGTGGAGGGTTCGAAGGTGTTCGACCGGGCCGATCCCAAGGACCGGTTGGTCGCGACCGGGGGTTACGGGGCGGGTGATCCGCGAGCGGCGCACCTGTGCTGCTTCGGAACGTGGACGTGGGGAGGTGCCGAGTGAGACTGCGCGCGCTTTGGGTGGGAGTCGTGGCGGCCTTCGGATGCGGTTTCGTCGTCACGACAGTGCCGGCGGCGGCGGCTGGAGACCTGGTGGTTCGGGGCGACGTGGTCCACACCGTGTCGGGTGAACCGCTGGAACCGGGCGTGGTGCTGATCCGCGGCGGGACCATCGCGGCGGTGGGCCGGCCCGAGGCGGTGGCGGTCCCTCCGGGGACTCCGGAAGTCCGGGCACGGGTGGTGACGCCGGGACTGATCGACGCGCATTCGGTCGTTGGCGTCTCGGGCATGCTGAACCAGAGCCACGACCAGGAGCAGTTGGAGAAATCCGCGCCGATCCAGCCCGAGCTACGGGCCGTGGACGCCTTCAATCCGCACGATGAACTGGTCGCCTACGTGCGGTCGTTGGGGGTGACGACGCTCCACACGGGGCACGCGCCGGGGGCGTTGATTTCGGGGCAGACGATGGTGGTGAAGACCCATCCGCCGAACTTGGACGAGGCGACCCTCGTGCCGATGGCGATGATCGCGTCGACGCTGGGGGACGGGAGTTTGAGCGGCAAATCCGACAAGCCGCCCGGGACGCGGGCGAAGGCGGTGGCGCTGTTGCGGGCGGAACTCGTGAAGGCCTCGGAATACGCGCGGAAACGGGAGGGGGCGGACGTGGACAAGCGCCCGGCGCGGGACCTTCGGCTCGAGGCGCTGGCGAAAGTGCTGGACCGGACGGTGCCGCTCCTGGTGACCGCGCATCGGCACCAGGACGTCCTGTCGGCGCTTCGGTTGGCCGACGAGTTTCAGCTTCGGCTGGTTCTGGATGGTTTGAGCGATGCGCCGATGGTCCTGGGCGACCTCCAGCGGAGCGGGTTTCCCGTGCTGCTGCACCCGAGCATGTGGCGGCCGTTCCAGGAGGCGCGGAACCTGAGCCTCGAGACGGCGTCGAAGCTCCAGGCGGCGGGGATCCCGTTCGCGTTGCAGAGCGGGTTCGAATCCTACGTGCCCAAGACCCGGATCGTCTTGTTCGAGGCGGCCGTGGCGGCGGCCAACGGTCTGTCGTTCCGGGATGCCCTTGGCAGCATCACTTTGGGCGCGGCGCGGATCCTGGGTGTGGCGGATCGGGTGGGTTCCCTGGAGCCGGGGAAGGACGCGGACCTGGCGCTCTACGATGGGGATCCCTTCGAGTACACGACCCATTGCGTGGGCGTGGTGGTCAACGGGGTGGTGACCGACTCGGTGCCGCGGTAGATGGTTCGACGGAAGGGCCACCACGAAGGGGCGGAATCGTGATTGTGCTTGCGCGCGGGCGGGTCGGCTCGGCTGATTCGTGGGGTGGCCCGTCCGCGAATCAGCCTGGTGACCCCGTCGCTCAACTGCGCCTCCTGCATCGAGCGCAACCTGGCGTCGGTGCGGGCGCAGGGCCTGCGCGACGACGAGTGGGAGCAATGGGTCGTCGACGGCGGTTCCAAGGACGGAACGGTGGCGATCCTGGAACGGACGCCCCATTTGAGGTTCGTGTCCGAAAAAGACCGAGGTCTGAGTGACGCGGTGAACAAGGGGTTGCACCGGGCCGAGGGGGAGTGGCTGATCTGGCTTAACGCGGACGACGCCCTGGCGCCGGGAGCGTTGCGTCGGTTTTTGGACGAACAGCCGCGTCACCCGGACGCGCGCATGTTCTGCGGGCGGGAGAAGATTTTTCGCTACGACGGAAGCCTGGAGGCGGTGGAGGCGGCGCGGAATTACCGGTTCGAGGAATTGATCGGACCGCAGACGGCGGTGAACCAGGCGTCGACCGTGGTTCACCGGAGCGTGTACGAGCGGGTCGGGTGGATGGACGAGAAATTCCGGTACGCGATGGACTACGAATGGACCGTGCGGGCGTCCCGGGAGTTCCAATGCCAACCGCTGGATTTCGTGATCGCGCATTATCATCGGCGTCCGGGGTCGATCATGGACCAGGGGATCGCGGCGCAGCACCGGGAGTTCCTGAAAGTCCGCCGGCGTTACGGGTGTTCGCGTTGGGACCGCCATGAACTTCGATTGCGGTGGTATCTTGTGGACGGAGCCGCTGCGGCGGACGAAGTGGGTGCGTCGCGCGGTGCGCCGGGCGAAGGCTCTGGCGGGGCGGGAGCCGCTCCATCCGATTTCACAGGCGTAGAGGGTCGGATGGGAACCTCGCCGTCATCGTCCGTCAGCGACCCACCCGCCGTCATGGATCGTGAGAACCGGGAGCCGAAAGTCCTGCACGTGGTGGGTGGTCTGGCTTCGCAGGGTGGCGTGATGGCGTTCGCGGAGACGGCGGCGGGGTTGGAGATCGACGGGGTGGGCCAGGCGATTTGGAAACATCGGGACTACGCGGGCCGGGAAGGGTTGGCGTGGGTGCGTGGAGGGGTGGCGACGGCGACGGACCTTGGGATGCGCCACGACCTGGTGGCCGGGTTGCGGGAGGGGATGGCGTTGAGGCGGTGGTTGACGAAACGTCGCGGGGCGGGCGAGCGGTGGATTCTTCACGCCCACAGCCGGGTGGGAGCCCTGGCGGCGGTGATCGCGGGGCGGAGCGCGGGAAGTCCGACCGTGGTCCATCTTCACAAACTTTCGGGGCAACCGTGGATCTATCGGCGGTTGGTGGGTTGGGGGCGGGCGCGCTGGGCGTTCAACTCGCAGCGAACGCGGAGGCACCACGGGATCGCGGAGGGTGAGGCGGTGGTGGTGTATCCGCCGGTGCGCTGGCCGGAAGCTCCGGCGGGGGAGGGGGACGGGCGATGGTTCGCCGCCGGGGCCTATGCGCGGGTGAAACAATTCGACAGGCTGATCCGCGCGGTGGGTCTGCTGAGGCGGGAGGGGCTGGGAAGGGCGTTGGAATTGTTCGGTCGGAGCGTCCCGGCCGTGGATCCGTTGCACGACGGTGAACTCGGACGGTTGGCGGCGGGGACGACCGGGGTGCATCTGCGGGACTATTCCGGGTCGTGGGCGTCGGAGTTGCGGGGGCGGGATGTGTTCGTCCATCCGGCTGATCTGGAGGCGTACGGGATCGTCGTGTTGGAGGCCTTCGCTCGCGGGTGTCGGGTCGTGGTGCCTCCGGAGAACATCCTGAACGAACTCATCGGGGATGGGAGGGAGGCGGGGGGCGTGGTGGTGGCGGAGTCGACGGAACCCGGCGGATTGGCGGCGGCGATTCGCGCGGCGGAGAACCTCGGGGGCGACGCGACCGAGCGGTGGGGTCGGCGGCGGGACGTGGGGCGTCGGGTTTCGGTGGAGGAATGCGTTTGCCAGCTGAGCGGGTTGTATCGTTCACTGACCGGCACGAAACGATGCTTCCGCAACAGCTCAAGGCCCTGATTCTCGGGACGATCGCCCTGGGAATGGCGTTGTTCCTGGGATACGCCGTCGCCAAGGAGAACTACTTCCTGCTGGTCTCCGGCGTGATGGGGGCGGTGGTCGTCTACGCCCTCGTGTCACCGGGGTATTCCCTGATGCTGGCGCTGGCGATTCTGAGTCCGATGAATCTGCCGCTGCCCTTCGTTTGGAATTTTCCGTTCGTGCTGCTGATGCTGGGGATGTGTTTTGTGAAGTACGGGCTTCAGCGGGCGTTGGCCCCGCACACGGTGCCGCGGTTCCGGCCGGCGATGACGTGGTTGGTGGCGATCTTTTTCGCGTGGGTGGCGGTCCGTTACGCGATGGACCCGGTGCTGCCGGGCGTCGCGGTGGGCCGCGGGAACGACGTGACCGGGTTTCGGGCCTACCTGAACTTCTTCACCTGCGTTTTTCTGCTGATGACGGTGAGCCTTTACCTGGGAACGCCGGCGCAGGCGGCGGCGCTGGTCCGGTCGATGGTCTGGGTGGCGCTGGCGTTCGTGGTGGTGCTGGTGCCGCTGACACTGACGAAGAGCATGATGGCGATGGATCTGCTCACGGCGTTCGGCATGTACGTCGCGATGTACGACAACGGATGGCTGCGGTTCGTGGTGCTGGGCCTGTTCGGGCAGCTCCTGGTGGCGGGCGCGATGCTGCCGGCCCTGGTGCCGATCGAGCGGAAGTGGATGCGATTCGCGCTGTTCGGCCTTGGGATGGCGGGTGTGATCCTTTCCGGGAATCGGACGTCGGTCGTCATGGTGGCCATGCTGGTGATCTCCATCGCGTTCCTCCGCCGGCAGCGGAAGCTCCTGACGGCGTGCATCGCCGGCGTGGTGCTCTTCCTGTCCGGCTCGTGGTATGTCGGCGAGCACTTCCGGTTTTCGGGCGGTGTCGGTCTGTATCGGTTCGTCACGCTGGTGAGCGGGCGCGCGGCGGAGATGACCGACGCGGCGCAGAACGTTCAATGGCGGCGGGCGCGGTGGGAAAGGGCCTGGTACGACATCAAGCGGGAGCCGTGGGTCGGGCTCGGCTACGGCGGGTTGCAGCGCGCCTTCGTGTACTCGACCCGGGCCGAGTACGAGGCGGCGGCGATCGAGATCGATGTGGCGGCCGGTTCGATCCACAACGGCTACCTGGCTTCGGCCCGCGCCCTGGGGGTCCCGGCGGCGCTGCTTTTCGTCCTCATCGTGATCGTCCAGGGATTGCGGGAGTATCGGGAGATCGGCCGCTGGGAGCGGGCCGATACCGTCCGCGCCCAGCTCCACATGTTCACCCTGGCGAACCTCCTGACGATGCTGCTGGAGAGTTATGTCGGGCACGGCTTGAACAACCACGTGGTCTGGCTCCTGGTGGGCATGGGGATTTCCATCCGCCGCTGCCCTTGGAACCGCCCCCTCGAAGTTCCGTCCGCGCCCGATGCCCAGCCCGGGACGGGTCCGATCCGGGGGATTTCCCCGCAGCCACTGCCCGCGTGAAACCTGTCGGAGCCGGGCGCCTCCGTGGGGCGTCATGCCGCATCCGCCCCCGGGCCGTGGTCGTGATGCGATGAAGGGCGGGATGCGGTTCCGGCCCGGAACTGGGTGAGCGATGCGATTCCTTCCTTCCGAAACTGGTGCCAATCGTCGACCTGCTGGCCTGGCCGCTGGTCTTTCCCGCCCCGGCGCTGCTGCTCAAGGTGGTGCGCTGCGCCGGCGTGGCGCGCATGCCCTGGTGCCGCCGGGTGTTGATGCGGGTCGGCGTGTTTCCGATCCATCGGCACTACTACGAACCCCAGTTCGATCACCGGGACCTTCGACGGCCGCTTTCGGACGAACGACCGCTGCCCGGGATCGACTGGAACGAGGCGGGGCAGTTGGCCCTGCTGGAGACTTTCCGATTCGCCGGGGAGCTGGAGGACGTGGCGACGGAGCGACGGGAACCGCCCGAGTTCCATTTCAACAACAACGGAACCTTCGAGAGCGGCGACGCGGAGTTTCTCTACCAATGGATCCGGCTGCGAAAACCACGCCGGATCGTCGAAATCGGGAGCGGGTACTCGACCCTGATGGCGGCTCAAGGGGTCCGGAGGAATACCGAGGAGGATCCGGGGTATTCCTGCCGGAGGCGTGCATCGAACTGTACGAAATGCCGTGGCTGGAACGGGTCGTGGTGGAGGTGATCCGGCGTCGGGTCGAGGACGTGGGCCTGGGTGTGTTCGCCGAATTGAAGGGGCCGGGGATCTTCCGTTCCATCGACTCCGTTCCACCTGATCCGTCCTCAGGGGGACGTCCTTTTCGAGTTCCTGGAACGGTCGGCGCCGACGCTGCGGCCCGGGGTGACCGTCCACGTACGACATTTTTCGCCGCGCGATTACCTGCCGCGGTGCTGGAGCAGCGGTTCTGGAACGAGCAATACCTGCTGGAGGCGTTTCTGACCGGCAACCGGGAGCGGCGGCTGCTGGGGCTGTGAACTGGCTGGAAGCACCGGCACTACGAGGCGCTGGAAGGCGCGATGCCCGCATCTTTCGCCCGATCGAGCTCCGGATCAGCTCCGCGAACGGGTCGGGGCCTGCGCCCCAGTCATGGAACCGGCGTCCTCGAACCCATGGCGGCGATGGCCGGGCCTGGCAGACGGGACGAATCGCGGGCGGAAGGTCGGCCGAACGGTATCGGCAGGACGATCTGGACGGTCCTGGCGTCGGGGGCCTCCAAGGCGGGCGGCCTCGTCTCGATGCTGATCCTGGTGCCGCTCGTGATGCGGCATCTCGGGAACGAACGGGCCGGGGTCTGGATGACGATGAATTCCCTCACCGTGCTGATCGGATTCGCGGATCTGGGGATGGGGACGGCCCCGACGACGCGAGGCGGCCCAGGCGATGGGATCGCAGCGGGAGGACCAGGCGCTGCGCGCGATCAGCAGTTGTTTCTTCTGCTCCGGCGGGGCGTATCGTGGCGGTTTGGGCTTGGTCTTCGTCGCGCTGAATCCCTCGATGCCCTGGGACCGGATTCTGCGGACGACGGCGGGTCTGACCCGGGAGGAACTGGCCGCCGCGATGACGCTCTCGGTGGTGGCGACGCTGGCGGGGCTGCCGTTTTCGCTGGTGGAACGGGTTCAATCCGGGCTGCAGGAGGGTTTTGCCAGCTTCACCTCTGGCAGGGCGGGGCGACCCTGCTGGCGGGGTCGGGCTGGCCCTGACCGCGGTGGGGTTTGCCGGCGGTGCTCGGGATCGGCCGTGGACGCGGTCATGCTCGTTGGCGAACTGGCTGGTGTACTTCTTCGCCAACGGCGTGGGCTGTGTCCGCTGGTGGAACCGAGCGCAGCGCTTTCAAACGGCGGGGGAGATGATCCGGCTCGGGCTGGTGTTCCTGTGAAGGAACGCCGGCGTTCAATTGGTGGCTGGTGGATCCGATCATCATCACGCGGGCGCTCGTGGCGGACGCCGTGGCGGGTTACGGGGCGATGCAGCGATTGTTCGCGGTGGGGTTGGTGGCGCAGTACCCGGTCATGCCCTTGCGGCCCGCTTTCGGGGAGGCGCTCGCGCTGAGGGGATCACGCCTGGGTGCGCGTGACCCCGGTCCGTGCGCCGGCCGCGACCAGGGCCTGATCGCCGTGCTGGGGGCGGTTCGGTGGTGTTTGGCCGATGGATCACCGCGCGCTGGCTGCCCACGGACTTTGTGCCGTCGGTCCAACTCCTCGTCGGCATGGCCGCGCCGAACCTCCTGTTGATCGGCTTGAACCTGTCGGGAGTGCTGGTTCACGGCCGTCACCTTCGCCGGCAAGGGGTGGTACACCGCGGCAAGGAAGCGGCGCCTGGATTGAAACTGGCCTTGGTCCGGGTGGTGGGCTCCTCCAGGCGGCCCGCGTCGGTCATCGCTTTCGGATCGATCTACGCGCCCATGGCCTTCCGCCTGGCGCGGGAGGCGGCCGGCGGGGCCTCGTCCACGGGAAGGGAGCCGTCTTCGGAATGAGTTCCGGCTTGCCATCGGGCGGTGGTTTCCGCGAGAGGCAGGGGTCCGACGCATCATGAATCCCCCAGAACATCCATGACGGCTCCACGACTATCCTGGTGGCGCAGTTCTGCCGGCGCGGCCGTTCCTCTGGTACACACGATGGGACGCGCCTGGGGAGGCGTTTTCAGATCGCAGCCGCGATTGCTCCTGGGGCGGGGGACGTTTCGAGTTCCGACATCGCAACGGGCCCGTGTTGGACCTTGAGTACGGCGATTCCCTGGGGTTCCTGGCGTATATCTTCGGCGGGTTCGAGCCCGCGGAATTGGCGGCCCTGATGGCCCGGCTCGGTCCCGGGGGCGTGGCGTTCGACGTCGGCGCCAACATCGGATTCCACACAACCGCCCTGGCGGCGGCCGTGGGCCCGTCCGGACGCGTGCTGGCGGTCGAACCGGTGCCCGACAACGCCGCCCGGCTGAAGGCCAACCTCGACCGGAATGGGCTTCGGAACGTCCGCGTGTTCGAAGTCGCCTCCGGGGCGGCGTCGGGTGCGATCGAGCTCGAACTGACCCGCGATCCGGCGTTCGTGTCCGGCCATGGCGCCGTGGAGGCGGACCCGTGGGGACGAGGATCACCGTGCTCTTGGCGCGTCTCGATGACCTGTGGCGCGAGGAGGGTTCCCCTCGGGGTGAAGGTGATGAAACTCGACACGGAAGGCGCCGAATTGGAGGGACTGAAGGGCGCGGAGGAGATGATCCGGACGACCCGGCCGGCGATCCTGCTGGAGGCGAATGACGAGGCGCGGCTCGCCGAGCTGGATGGATGGCTTTCACCGCGCGGCTACCGGCGGACCCAACCCCCGGGGTTCGAGGTCTGGAACCATCTCTACGAGGCGACCGGACCCGATCCTTCCGGACCCGGCGCCGGCATCGGCATCGGCATTTGAAATGAGTTTGAGACTCAAGCTGCGGGAATGGCTTCGGAGCCGGGGTTACGACCTTCACCGGTACGCCCTGGAATTGGATCCCGTGGAGCGCAGGCGTCGGATGATGGCGTCGGCGCGGATCGACCTGGTGCTCGACGTCGGCGCGACCGAGGGCCAGGACGCGGTGGAACTTCGGAAACTGGGATTCACCGGGCGCATCGTGTCCTTCGAACCCATCCGCGAAGTCGGTGAGCGGCTCCAGGCCCGTCTCGGCGCGGACCCGGAGTGGGAGTACCGCGGGATGGCGTTGGGGTCGACGGAAGGCGCAGCGACTCTCCAAGTGGGCGCCGAATCCGCCACCAGTTCCCTGCTGAAACCTTCGGAATACCTCGTGAACCGCGCGGCCCACGCCCGGTCGGTGAGAAGCGAGGAAGTCCGTGTGGCGCGCCTGGACTCGGTCTTCGAAGAGGCGTGGGCGACGAGGCGGATCTGGCTGAAGCTGGACACCCAGGGCTTCGAGATGGAGGTGCTTCGGGGATCGACCCAGTGCCTCGACCAGGTGCGGATCGTTCAGCTGGAGTTGTCCCTCCGCCCGCTCTTCGAGGGCGAACCGGCTTTCCTCGAGGTCGCCAACTGGCTCGCCGGCCGCGGTCTGGAATTGGTCGGGCTCGAGCCGGGATTCGTGGAGGCGTCGACCGGACGGCTTTTGCAGTCGGATGTGTGTTCTTCGCCCGCCGGGATGTGTTGGAAGGCGAGGACGACCGGTTGCCGCCGGGGCTGCCGACGGTATGATCGGCGCCGTGGCTGATCATGTGCTACTGGGATTCCTCGCGGCCCTGCTGGCTTTGGCCCAGCCAGCCGAGGGTCGCGGGGCGGCGGAAGACGCTCCGGGATCGAAGGCGGTCCTGGATCCGGCGACGGGTTTCGCGGTGGGCGCGCCTTCGGTGGCCGATCCAGCGGAAGCGGAGTACGAGCGCCTGCTGGCGTCCGACGACGAAGCCCAGGAGGAGATCGACCTGTCTGATCCGGGAGGCGGATGCCCTGGGGGACAAGGCGGACGAGGCGGCCTTGCGGGCGAAGGTCGAGGAACGGATGGGCGCGATCACCCGGGCTTACCAGGCATTCATCGAGAAGTATCCATCGCATGCGCGGGCGAGGATCGCGTTCGGAAGTTTCCTGAACGACACGGGGCGGGAGGATGCCGCGAAGGCCCAGTGGGAGAAGGCGCCGGAATTGGACCCGAAGAATCCGGGCGATCTACAACAATCTCGCGGGGATTTACGGCCACAGCGGCCCGGTCACCAACGCGTTCACCTACTTCGAGAAAGCCATCGAACTCCGTCCCGACGAGCCGGTGTACTACCAGAACCTGGCCACCACGGTGTTCCTGTTCCGCCGCGACGTGATGGAACACTACGCGATCACGAACGAACAACGCGTCTTCGACAAGGCGTTGGGCCTTTATCGCAAGGCGATGGAACTGGATCCGTCCAACTTCATCCTGGCCGCCGACACCGCGCAGACCTACTACGGGATCCGTCCTCCCCGCCACGAGGAAGCCCTCACCGCCTGGCGCGAGGTCTACGAACTGGCGTCGGACGACCTCGAACGCCAGGGCGTTCGCGTCCACCTGGCCCGCATCCAGGTGGAACTTCTGCGGTTTGACGAGGCCCGGTCGAACCTGGCGCTGATCACCAACGCCAATTATCAGGTGGTCAAGGAGCGGATAGAAAAGACCCTGGAACGAAAAGCCGCGAAGGGAAAGGGACCGTCGCGGTCGAGGCCGACGACGAACCGGCGCCCGTCGATGATGAAAGGAAACGTGTCCCAGGTTCCCCCCGACGGCGTGGCGATGCCTCCCTCGGAAACACCTGCTCGGAGGCCGCGCAGGACGAGGTCCGGGAGACGCCGAATTGCCCGAAGCGGTCTACAGAGCCGCCATGAACGTGCCGGTGATCTACCAGCGCCGGCCCGGCGACGCCCTGGTCGACGACGGACTGGATCCGGATCTCCTCGGATTGTTCGTCGGCGATCCGATGGGCGAGGCGGGGCAGGGTTCGACGGTGCCCGCGCAGATCCTTCTCTTCCTCGAGAATCTTTGGGAAATGGTCGAAGGCGATCCCGAGGCGTACGCGGAGGAGGTTCAAACGACCTTTCTCCACGAGTTGGGGCACTACCTCGGCCTCGACGAGATCGATCTGGAGGAGCGCGGACTCGACTGAGCGGGCGTATCCCATCATTGCGAAAGTAAATGCACCCTCACCCCGACCCTCTCCCGTCGGACGGGAGAGGGCCGGGAGATTGCCGATTCTCTGGGAACAAAAATCCGGAGCCATAGGGTTCGACGTCACATCGGGGTGAAAAACGCCCTTTCGTTGGCCGATCCGCGTCCCCTTTCGAACCAAGGTCCGTAGGACCGGCCTGTCTATAGAACGCGTCCCGGAATGGATCTCAAGCCCCGGAGGGGCGGCCCAACGGATGACCTTTCCGACCTCAATCCCGGGCGATGGAAGCCCGTGACCGCCACTCCGAGGGCCGCTCCTACGGAGCTTGAATTCATTTGCGACCGATCGTTGCTATAGACCGGCCACCCCTACGGGGTTGTGCGGGGATTTCTCGCGACCGAATCGAGAGTGACGCCTTCGATGACCGGCCCATCTCCCTCCGGGGTTCGTGAAAAAATGGCCAATCTCCCGGCCCTCTCCCGTCGGACGGGTGAGGGTGGCCGGAGGCCGGGTGAGGGTCACACTTCGGCGACTCTTTAGCGTGGACTTCCGCGACGATCGATCGGGAGGGAGGCGGGCGTTCAGCCGGCGACGGGACGGGAGCGATCGTCGGTCCAGCGGTCGATCCCGAGGTCGGCGCCACTGGCGCGTCCGAGTTGGCCGCGGGTGACGCCAAGCTGGTTGATCAGCTTGAACTCGCGCCAAAGGGTTTCACCCGAGACTTCGCCGCGGAGCAGGCGCCTGTAGCCGGCGACCAGACGGGTGAGGTCTTCGAGGGTTTCGTCCAGGAATTCGATGCCGGAACCGACGCGCGCCCGCTGGCTAGGAGGCGCCCCGCATGGTCCGCCCCGGTTTGGGCGCGGGCGTTGAACACCGTGTTGCGACACCCCGGCGTCGGCCCTGAGCGGATGGGAGGCGCCGACCCGATCCCGGAGGTGGACCTTGCGCGTGTCGCAGGGCCGTCCGCAGTCCAGTAGTCCTTGCCGGAGGAAAGGAAGGCGCAGAACACGCAGTGCTCCATGTGAAACATGGGCATGTGCTGGTGCAGTGTGATTTCGAACCAGGCGGGCGGCGCCGACTGGAGGGAGGTCCTCGGTTGCCCCGCGTTCAGGTCGTAGCTGGCCGTACAGCTGAACCAATGATACAATGGCCCAGCAGCTCTAACGTTTCTTCCAGAGGCACATTTACAATTTTTTCTCCCGGAAGACCTTTCCACCATCTCTGATCAATGGTCTGTGATAAAACGTAGGTAAAAAATCCTATCAAAAGCAAATTGATCACAAGCGGATTGTCCAGGTAGTCCTTTAACATATCATATTTAAGCAAAGCGATTCCAAACAACAGTAACACTCCAAGATAAATGCCGGGACCAGTACCTGCAAAGTGAATCTCCCGGCACATAATCAGGCCCATAAGTCCTGTCCCCCAGAAAAAAAAATTATGGCGGGTGATGAGGTAGCGTAGCGCTGCAGCAAGCATAAACAAACAGCTTACCACGATAGCTGCAGGTTCTAATTCTTTTCTGCCAAAGGGATAACCACCTGGGACAATCAGGATCCACATGGCTACGGTTACCCCCAGCGGGATAAGCAACGACCAGTAGTTGATTTCTTGCTGGAGCACTTTAAAATTTTTCTTCATTACAGCGCTCGGCATGGTTATTCGTTCATAAATTGGCATTTTTTGTATTTTATGATACATCCTTTAACCGCTGGTTAAATTGTCTGGTTAATCCACTTGATTTAATGAGAAGTCCCTTTCCCCCATCGTATCATCCCAATGTTTAAACAGAAAATATCCATAAACATATGACTTACCCGTTACATATCAGCAAGAGTGAACGAAAGGCTGTCATATCGCTCCGTAAGCACCCTAACAGATGGTGGTGAGAGTCACTTGTTCTGGCAATTTAGTAAACTGAAGATAAGTGCCGGATCGAGTGCCTCAATTTTTAACGTTGGTTCAAGAAGCTGTCTTTTTTTGTGACGCTTTCGCTTGCGTTTTTGTCGGCGAAGAACGATTCGCTGGCGTGCTCGATTGGTAAGGCGTAGCATTTTTTCAAGATTATCAACGGGCCGCGATTCAAGGTATCCAGCAAAGAAGTGCCCTCTGGTCTTTTCATCGAAAAGCGTTGCTGCCCATTTTTCATAGCAACCAAGGTCATAGGCAAATGCCCGACCGGGGAGTCGAGTCCAGCGGCCTTGGTGGCAGTCGATGAAGTGAAACGACGGTTCGGAACCATTTATGCCAACGAGTATGTTCCTCATGAAAAGATCCCCGTGAAAAAAGCCAGCGTTATGCATACGCCCCACAAGGTTTCCAAGTCTCCTATTGATGGAAAACAATTGATCCTGATCCAGCTTTTCCTGGACAGCAAGATCGAAAAGACTGTCACTGTCTGCAATACGCTCGGTGATGAGGAGCTGTCGCTCCAGGAACCCAAATATACGATTCTCTGCGGCGACAAGGGGACGCACAGCGGGGATACCTCGTTCTCTCAGCTTGAGGAGATTATAAAATTCCCGGACTCGTGGAGCGCTTCTCCAAGGTCCCATGGTACGGAAGGCATTCTTGAGTCCCCTCCTCAAGGGAATTGGAGAGGAACTTTTGACATAGACAGGGCGAGAATCTAGAAGGGTAAAGCTGCTGAAACTAGGGTTTGTGATCTTCAAAGCCCGATAGATGTCATTAATCGAAGTAAAATCTTCGGAGAGTTCCGGATTGATGTGTATTCTTTCAGCCATTGTTTTATCCCTGGCAATTATTGATGGTCCCGTAAAAAGTTAAAAGTGGAGGCATCTAGATTTGCAAGTGTTTGATCTTCTCCAGGCTGCTATTATACAAGAGGCCTTTTTTTAGCGTATTACGGTTTATCAATTCTTCAATCAAAAATCAACAATATAAAAATAGTGCAGATTTCTATTTTCTGCGTTGTGCTCTATCTCCTCTAATACCACGTGCCCTTCTAGTATTGAGGTAGGGAATAATAAAGTTTGATTTAAGAGATGAGTTTTTTAGAGAAGTCCGTTAAAAAACGTAGTTGAGGGGATGAAGCCAGAAAAAGGGGGAGAAAAAAACGTAATAACCTTGAAAACTTTAATTCTGGACATGAAAACATTCTTATTTTCTACTAGTATTTCGGTATGCTGAGGGGAGTTTACGGATATGATGGATACTGAAAAGAGAATAGAGATAAAAAAATGGCAGCCATTATCTGACTGCCATTACTTTGTCACACTACTGTAACATTGACTGCTTGAGGACCTTTAGGTCCATCTTGCACCTCAAATTCTACAGACTGTCCTTCGTTGAGGTTCTTAAACCCCGAACTCTGGATGCTTGAGTAATGTACAAATACATCATCTCCATCATCTCGTGACAAGAAACCAAAACCCTTTGCTCTCATTAAACCATTTCACAGTTCCTTTAGTCATAAAAAAACACCTCCTTTCTTTACAGATTACCTTGCAACTATCTACTAAACATTTCACTGTAAAAAAAGAGGTGGTTTAAAAAAACCGCTTTTCTTCTTCTGACAACAAATTGATTAAAGCAAATATGTCAAAGTTGTGTATAAATCTACCATAGTTCACTAGGTAAGTCAAGCAAAATCTAAGTATTCCCTGCAAAAACTTATTTTTTAATAAGTTAGGGAGATATGATGGCTGGAGATTATTGATTGTATCAAGAAATGTGGAAAAGAGGCGGGATCCATCCCACTAACGACCCTTATTGTAAGGCATGTCAATCCTTCAGGAAGCCTTGGTGCTTCTTTTCATCCTTCTTGACCTTCTTCGCGGCTCTTTTTTCTTTCAGGGTTTTCGCCGCATCCTTCTTCTCACTCTTCTTACTGTCCTGGCCTTTGGTCATGGTTTTTTACTCCCTGTGCTTGAAGTTTTTGGTATTTTTTGAAAAGAAGTTATCTTTTGATTGGGGAAGTAATTAATTTCTTTCATTGAAAGGTTTGTAGCCCAGGTTATTTACAGAAAGGGAAATGGCGGACAAGATGTAGCAACAAAGATCAGCCCTTTTTACATTCCTGAACATATTTCAAACGCAGATCATGCAGGAGGTGATCAAGCAATTGTTCTTCATCCTTGGCGAGGTTGCCCTTTGTCTTCTCTTTTAAGATCCCCAGAATGTCAATAGTCTGTTTTGCCATTGGCAAATTGCGTTCCTGCTTACCGCTGACAGGATCAGGAATATCCCCGAAGTGGAACAGCACTGAACTGCTGATAGATAAAATAAATGAGGAAAAATTAATCTCAGGAAGTGGTATAGAATCACTCTTTGCTGATTGGTCTGCACTGGTTTCCGCCCTATCACCGGCATGTGTGTCATCCACTGGAGTTTCAGTTTCCGGTTTAGTCTCACCTTCAGTGGTAAACTGTCTCTTATCCCTAATCACAAACCCCTGCCCTTCTACGTTTTTTTCATCACTCATTATCTCTCCCCCAATAAAAAAACATATTACCGTCCCCCCCTCACCTCCATCCTCTCCCAGGGAGAGGGTTGGGGTAAGAGGGCATGTGATTACACGAGCGCTAAGCCTTCAACACATTCCACCCAGAGGGTATCATCCCTCAGGTCCACAATAAACTCGTTTCCCTCTTTCCACTTGAGGGTAAGCGGAATTTTCACCTTTTCGTCTATTGTCCTTTTAAGGAGCCGGGCCCCGTACCTGGCGCTATATCCGCATTCAACCAGATAGTCGAGGGCCTCTTCCGTAACGTGCATCACCTTGGCTTTTGGTTTCATCTGCTGGTTAATTCCATCAAGGTACATCCTGGCAATGGCTTTCACTTCCTCTTTTGTTAAGGGTGAAAAAACAATAATATCATCAATACGATTCAAAAATTCAGGTGACAAGGTATTTTCCACCTCTTTCATTACTGCACGTTTAACCGAGGTGAGGGCCTGTAAATCAGCAAGAAATCCCATGGACCTGGTTAAATTTTTAAACTCACCCGAGCCTAAATTGGAGGTCATAATAATCACCGCATCACTGAAATAAACCCTCTTGCCCCGCCCGTCCGTCAACCATCCTTCGTCAAAAACCTGAAGAAAGAGATTTAATACATAGGGGTTAGCTTTCTCCACCTCATCGAGGAGCAGTACCGTATAAGGATTATCCCGCATCTGATTAGTTAAAACACCTCCCCGCTCCGACCCTACTATACCGCGGGGCATACCGATGAGTTTATCCACAGAAACGGTAGAATCTTTATACTCTGACATGTCCAGCCGGATCATCTTCTTCTCATCTCCGAAGAGAAATTCGGCCAGGGCCTTCGCCAGTTCGGTTTTACCCACACCGGTTGGTCCCAGGAAAAGAAGGACACCATCAGGCCTCTCATATTTTTCTTTCAGCGGTCCCTTGTTTAACCGGAGATGTTTTGCCAGTGAATTAATGGCCTCCTTCTGTCCCACCACTCGCTTGGCAAGAGATTCCTCCATAGAACTGAAACGATCCGTGGTGTCCCGGCAGACCATGTCCAGGGGGACTCTGGCGGTCTGTGAAACCACCTCAATAACATCCTCTGCCCGAACGTAGTCTTCGGGACGATTAATCTCAACCTTCACACAGGATGTATCAAGCCAGCCAATAGGTTTATCCGGCAGTCTCAGGGCATGCATATAACGGGGAGACAGTTCAAGCGCTGTTTCCAGGGCTTCTTCCGATATCCTCACATTGTAATTATTTTCCAACCTGGGCCGTACCCCAAAAGAATTTCTTTGGTATCTTCAAGTGACGATTCTTTAAGATCAATCACCCTGAAACGGCGGGCTAACGCTTCGTCCTCCTGAATATACATCTTAAACTCTGCAGCAGTAGTTGCACCGATAATCTGAACTTCCCCGCGGGCAAGGGTGGATTTAAAAATGTTTGCCGCATCTGCGTTGACACCGAGAGCTGATCCTGCCCCGATAATGGTATGTGCCTCGTCCACAAAAAGAATAAGATTCTTGGCCTCTTTTAGTTCATTGATAATTTTCTCAATACGGTCCTCAAACATACCCCGGAACATGGTCCCGGCCACGATGGTATTCATCTGTAAATTTACAATTTGAAAGTCCCGCAGCCGCTCAGGAAGGATCTGAGGTTCAAGCTCAAATTTTCTCGCCAATCCCTCCACTAAGGCTGTCTTACCGACACCGGGCTCTCCGATAATCATTACCGAATTGGAGGTTTGCCGATGGCAGAGGATTTCAATCATCTGGTTAATTTCCTCATCTCTTCCAATAATCGAAGGGATTTTATTCCACCGGGCCAGTTTATTTAAATTAACACCGAAATATTTGAGATGGGTAGGCAGCTCAAACTTTTTCTTATATTTCTCTTTCTCTTCTTCTAAAAATCTGGCCTTCACAGAAACTGTCTGCAATACCCTGTTACTATCCACACCTAAATCACTAAAAATCTGTGCGGTGATACTGCCTTCCTCCTGAAAAAAGGCTATAAAGAGATCGTTCGCCTCTATGAGTTTCCTTCCAACCTGTTGAGCCTCTTTCCATGCAAGACGTAAAATATTTTTTGTGGCTGCAGTAACATGCATGCCCATTCCCAAATACTCAACCGAAGAAGACAGGTAACGATCAACCTGCCTTAAAACAACCTGGGGATCCAGCCCCAGGTCATACAATACATCTCTGAAAAAGGTCTCTTCCACCTGGGAGAAGGCAAGAAAAAGGTGTTCAACACCTAAATGGCCATGCTGTCTTTTCTTTGACTCTTCCAGGGCTACATTTAATATTTCCCCTACCCTTTCAGAAAAATAGTCCTTATAGTTACCTAAGTCGATCACGAAAACACCTTTGTCGGGTTAGGGTTAATTTCTACTTTGAACACTTCATTTTTTTACATTCTAAGCATAACAAATCCGCGGCCATTTTTCAATGGGTCCCAGTGTTTTTCCACCAATTCACAAGCCCGCAGTCATCTTTTTCATCGAGCAAAAACGCATAAAACTTGAGATGCTTTTCACTCCAGTAGCATTTGTTGAATGAAATCGGGTTGAACCCCTACAATTTTTGTGCTTCCTTCCAGGTAAAGTAGATACGGTGAAATACAGTGAGGTGAGTAAAAATGGCTAAAACCCATAAAACTAAGGGCATCAGGTTAAAAACATCCTGGAAGATACCGCCGAGTGCCAATAGAATAATGCGCTCCGCTCTTTCCATTACCCCAACATCGCAGTGGGGAATAAATACTTCTGCCCGCGCCCTGGTGTAAGGTACTAGAATGGTGCCAATGGAGACGACTGCCGTCAGGAGAAGCAGATGCATATTATTGTTATTGGCATAGTAAATAATCAATCCAATTAAAAGCACCAAATCAGAATAGCGATCAATAACTGAATCAAGAAATCCACCAAATCGGGTCACCCTGCCAAAGGCGCGGGCAACAGCACCATCCAGCATGTCAAAGAGTCCGGCGGAGAGTACCAGGAATCCGGCCAACAGCCAATTACCATACACAAATGCGGCTGCAGCTAAAATGTTAACAAGCAACCCCAGCAAGGTAAAATAGGTGGGATTAAGATTATTCGATCTAAAAACTAACTTAATTAGTTTAGAGAGGGGAGAATCTAGGCGGTGTCCCAGTTTAGAACTAATCATCGCACTCCTCATCTTGGCGAGTTGCAAAGCTCCCCTCGCTCCAAGAACAACAAAACCACTCTATTCAATTACTGTTTAGGAACCCAGAGGGAAACAATCTTCCCAAAAAAATATCTTACTTACTGGCATCTTCAAATTCTGCGTCAACAACATCATCATCGCTGCCGCCTTGAGGGCCAGAAGCAGTATCATCAGCAGGGGGTTGCTCCTCGCTCTGTTGTTCTGACTGGGCCTGCTTATACATAACCTCGGCAAGCTGGTGGGATGCCTTAGTTAAGATCTCCATTTTCTCTTTTATCTGACCGATATCACCACTTTCCACTGCTGCTTTTGTATCTTTAAGCGCATCTTCTACGGCTTTACAATCAGTTTCAGAGAGTTTGTCCTTGTTTTCGTTTAAAACCTTCTCCGTTTGGTAAATCAGACTGTCTGCCTGGTTTTTAACATCTATCTCTTCTTTTTTCTTGCTGTCTTCCTCAGCATGGAGTTCAGCATCCTTTACCATCTTGTCAATCTCCTCCTTGCTGAGACCGCTGGAGGCAGTTATGGTGATCTTTTGCTCCTTACCGGTTCCCAAATCCTTGGCAGAAACATTAACGATGCCATTGGCATCAATGTCAAATGCTACTTCTATCTGGGGAACTCCCCTGGGTGCCGAAGGAATACCAACTAAATTAAACCTGCCTAGCGTCCTGTTGTACTGGGCCATTTCCCGCTCACCCTGCAGAACATGAATCTCAACGCTTGTTTGTCCATCTGCAGCGGTTGTAAAAATCTCACTTTTCCTTGTAGGGATGGTAGTGTTTTTCTCGATCAATTTAGTGCGCACACCACCAAGTGTTTCAATTCCCAGGGTCAAGGGAGTTACATCCAGCAGCAAAACGTCTTTCACCTCTCCCGCAAGAACACCTGCCTGAACGGCCGCCCCAAGTGCCACCACTTCGTCAGGATTTACTCCCTTATGGGGTTCCCTTCCAAACAAACTCTTGGTCAATTCCTGTACCTTGGGTACCCGTGTAGAACCCCCGACTAAAACCACTTCATTGATTTCAGACTTTTGTAATTTGGAATCCTGCAAAGCTACTTCACAGGGCTTGTGGGATTTTTCTATAATATCCTCTACCATTTGCTCGAATTTCGCCCGGGTCAATTTGACATTAAGGTGTTTAGGACCGGCGGCATCTGCTGTTACGAAGGGAAGATTAATGTCCGTTTCTATGGTACTGGATAATTCAATTTTTGCCTTCTCAGCGGCCTCTTTTAATCTCTGAAGGGCCATCTTGTCCTGACTGAGATCAATACCCTGATCTTTCTTGAATTCCGCCACCAGCCAGTCTATTATTCTCTGATCCATATTGTCGCCGCCCAAATGGGTATCACCATTGGTCGCCTTAACCTCAACTACATTATCACCCACCTCCAGGATGGATATATCAAAGGTTCCACCCCCGAAATCGTAAACCGCAATCCGCTCATCCTTCTTCTTGTCCAGGCCATAGGCAAGGGCAGACGCGGTGGGCTCATTGATGATTCTCAACACATTTAACCCGGCAATTTTCCCGGCATCCTTAGTTGCTTGCCGCTGGCTGTCATTAAAATAAGCCGGTACCGTAATTACCGCATCTTTCACCTCTGTTCCTAAATAGGCCTCCGCTGATTTTTTCAATTTTTGCAGTATTTTTGCAGAAATCTCCGGCGGTGAATACTGTTTACCCATGATCTCCACACGCACTGCTCCACTGGAGTCTTTCATTACTTTGTAGGGGACCATTTTCATCTCTTCATTCACTTCATCGTATTTCCTACCCAAAAATCTTTTTATTGAAAAAATGGTATTCTCAG
>CALNYA010000019.1:0-10615 GCA_942490575.1 uncultured Verrucomicrobiota bacterium | reverse complement strand
CGCCGAGAACCGTGAACACGCCGCAGGGGATGTTGTGGACGAGACGGACGTTGTAACTGTGCGTCCAACCGGCGCCGAGGGGGCCGGCGGTGGAGTCGCCGGCGGAGGAGTATGTCCGGCCGAAGGTGAGCGCCAATCTCCGTCCGGGCACGCTGGCGTCCTGTCCGGAATGGCCGAGGTGCCCGTCCCACAGGTCCACGCCCTGGATGATGGTGTGGCCGATGGGAAACGCCTGATTGAGTTCGATCTCGTGTTGGATCGTGGCCGTGGCGGCGAGCGTCAGATTGGGGGCGAGCCCGGCGAAGCGGGTCGCCGTCACCTCGACCGGGTGGTCGCCGGGCTCCGGAACCCTGGCCGCGTCGATCAGGACGCGGTGCCGGCCGGCGACGGTGGCGACGCCCGTGAATTCGGCCACGAGGTTTCCGTTCTCGTCGTAGGCGTCGCGGAGGGGTTGGCCGTCGATCGTGATGGAGACTTCGGCGGCGAGCGAGTTCTCGAAGTGGAGCCAGGCGCTGCCAGGACAGGCCCGTTGGTTGAGGCGATCGACGGTCGTTCGAAGGTGGACGGGATCCTCGACGGTGAGTGAAGGGGCGAGGACGGAGACTGGACGCGACTGGCTGGCGCCGAGGCGGACGGGCGGCGCATTGGGCGGCGGGGACGCGAGCGGCGCGCCGATTCCGGCGAAGGCGCCGAGAACGGGATTGGCGCGCATCGACTCGGGGATGCCGATGCGGATGCGGTGGCCGGCGCGGAGCGCGTGAACCCGTCCCGCAAGGCGTTGGATGTCCGATTCGGCGGCGGAATCCGCCATCAGGACGATGGGTCCTGACACGTAGGCGTTGAAGGAATCGAGGTGCGGATCGTGGGTGAGTCGTCGCAGCGGGATCGCGGGGGCCACGCTGGAGAGCAGGGTGTTGGTGCCTCGGACGAGCTGTCCGCCGGTGTCGAGGCTTAGGATGGCGAGTTCGATTTGTTGTCCGGCGCCGCCGGGGGTTTCGACCATCAGATACCAGGTGAACGCGGGGCTGTCCGGGGGAAGGGCCGCGTTCGTGGACTGGCCAGCGACGGGGAGACTCTCCGGGTCGGGGAGAAGTCGTAGTCGGGCGAGGCGTTCCTCCGGGTCGATGACGCCAAGGGCCTCGAAGGTGTTGGTTCCGGCGGGCAGGAATCGGACTTGGGGCGGTCCCTGGCCCACAAGGTTCCTCGAGCGCAGGCTTCCGACGCTCACGCCCTGGGCGCCGACGGCGAACGGCGTGACGCCGGTTCCGATACCGCCAAGGCGGCCGAGGATCGCGGGGTGTGGCCCGTTGGCCGGGGCGGGGAGGAGGAGGCGGGTTGGATCCAGGAGGATGAGATCCTCGGACTGCGCGGTGGCGGTGGAGAGAACGACGCGACCTCGGGAATCCAGTTCGGCGCCCTGAAGGAGCCCATACTCGGCGACGGGGAAGGGGATCTCGGCCAGTTGAAAGAGCGAATCCGCGCGGGAGACGTCGATCACTCGAAGCGAATTGGACGAGTTATCGAGGGCGATCAGATTCAGGAGCAGGAGGCGCTGGATGTCGGTGTCGATCAGGAGGGCGCGCTTGGGATACCACCCTTCGAATTCGAGGCCGAACGCGTTGCTGATGACGGTGGGAACGAGAGTATCGGGGGACGATTGGCGGATGATATAGCTCCGCGCGGTTGTCGGGCGGCGGAGGATGTTCGTCTCGATCGGGTACCCGCGGATTTGGACCAGGACATCCCGCCCCGTGGCGGTCAGGACCACGGCGTGGCCGCTAGGGCCGTGAAGGGCGACGTCGGTGATGAATCGCCCCGATTCCTGGAGCTGATACAGGCCCTTCGGCCCCGCGCGATTCGGGTTGAGCGAGAGGATGTCCACTTCGCCGGCGACCCAATTGATCGCGTCGCGGCCGACGGTGGGGAGTTTGTCGCCGGGATCGACGAAATCGCCGTCGTTGTTGGCGTCGAGGCCCGGATCCGAGTTGTCGGGAAGCGCTCGGAGCGCGTCCCGATCGAGCGCCCGGTAGGCGTCGGCGAGAAGGATCGATTGCAGGTTGAGGACGTGGACCTGCGGGGACGCGAGATTGTTCTCGGCGAGGAGAAGATACGGCGCCGACCACGCCAACCGGCCGAACAGGGCGGTTTCGTCGAGACTGAGGACGGACGCTCCGAGGGCGGCGGTGGCGGAAAACTCCTGTTTCAGATCGTAGATCCGGAGATAGCCCAATTGAGCGCCGAGGGTCTTCCCAGCCACGATGAGGAGATCGGATTTCCTCCGGGGCCCGGGTTGGTCGGAGGGGGTTCCGGGCGTGGCGAAATCGAGGGTGAACTCGTAGTCGCGGACGAGGGCGATGGCGCGGGGTGGGCCGGGAAGCGTTCGTTCGCCGACGAGGCGCGGCTGATTGGGGATCGAGACATCGTAGCGGCTGACCTTCATGCCGCGGCGATCGATGACATACGCGTAGGATCCGAGAAGGACTGCGCCGCCGCCCTCGTCGATGTTGGGCAGACTGGCAACGACGTTGGGGGCGGTGCGGAACCGAAGTTGAAAGGGTTCCGCTGGCGGCGAATTCGTGGCGGGATTCTGGTCGAAGACTTGGCCATTCAAGTCGCGTAGACCTTGGACGGTGAGGGTGTACTCCGTGTTGTCGCGGAGTCCTCCGAAGGCGAGCCGCACCTCCTGTGGACCGCCGGTGAACGAGGCGACGATCGCGCCGGCGCGGGGTGTGAGGGTGAAGTAGGTGGCGGGTGACTGGAGGTTCCGGGGATCGATCCACTCGTTGAAATGAAGAGTGACGGGCTGCAACGGGCTGGTGCCGACGGAGCCTTCGTCGGGGTCGGAGTACACCACATAGGGCCCAACCGGATCATTGGGAGGGCTGGGGGGCACGGGCGGTTCGCCGAAGAGGATGACGTGGGACTGTTCGGAGATGTTCCCCGTGCTGTCCTCGGCGCGGACGGACAGCACGACCTTGGAACGGGCCGACGACCGGACCTCCCAGAGGCCCGGGCCGCGGGCCGCGACCGAGGCCAGGGCCGTCGCCGGGTCGGTGTGATCCAGGCGCACCGTCACGGTGGCGGGCCCGCCGTCGTCGATGGCCTCCACTCGGACCACGGCGTCCGTGCCCGCCGGAGGGAGCGAGGGAATGTGCGAAACGCTGATCGAGGGAGGGGCGTCGTCGGGGACCCGGCCCCGGTCGAAGAGGACGCTTGAAACGGCGTTGGGATAGAGCGGATCGACGCGAACGGCGGCGCCCGTGCCGAACTGCCGGGGGTAATTGGGATGCGTGGCGATCAGGGAGTGCCCGCCGGAGATGCCCTGTTCGGGAACGAGGAATGCGAAATTCCCGTCGGCCTCGCTGATCACCACGATCTCGCCTCCTTGGAGTGAGAAGGGTCGCGAGTTCGCCTGCGATCCAGCGCGGGCGCGGACCACCGCGCCGCCCACCCGGACTTCCGTGCCTTGGATCGCGGCCCGCCCGCCCGCGAACAGCGCGGAAGCGGTTTTCCCGAAGATCTCCGTCTTGGAGTAGTAGACCGATCCGAAGAGCAGGACCCGCGCGCCCACGGGATCGATAAGAGCGTAGTACCCCCCGAAGAGGGCGTGGAGCGACCGCGCTCCGGCGGGTGGCGCGGCCAAGGGTCGCAGGAGGCTTTGGTATTCGAAAACGGGCGTCGTCGCGTCGCCGATCGAACCCGCGTCGGCGAGGTCCCGAAAGGCCGCCGCGTAGAGGACGAAATCGTCGCGCGTCTTTCCCGGAGGCGGTTCGAGCAGCGATCGGTCCGCCTGCACTTCGACGCGGAGTCGTCCCCGAACGGGATCGCCTTCCACGGCGAGGTCGAAGGCGCCGAACGCGGTCGCCTCTTCCGCGGGCGTGTTCCGGGTGAGGTCGGGAATGTCCTCGGGTTCGTGCGGCTCAAGCTTGAAGCGGGTGCGTCCGAGGACCGCTCCCGGGGGAACCTCGAGCACGACCGAGAGGGAGTCGTTGCGGGCGGCGATGCGTCCTCCCTCGCTGTAGAGGGCGACGCTGCCGTCGGGGAAAACCTGGCGCCCGACGGGGATCTCGGTCCGGGAGCCGTTGGGATTGATGAGGACGATGCGCAGCCGGTCGGTGAGCGAGGCCGGCATCGTGTTGGTGAAGCTGCCGTCGGAATTGGCGAGGAGGGTGGTGGTTTGCCCTGTGGTGTCGTTGACGAACAGCACCGGTTCGCGGGCCGGCGCCATGCCGCTGGTTCCAATCACGCGGACCAGCCCCTGGCGGTCGGGCGGTTCACTGTGGAGTTGCGCGCCCGCGGGGCGGATCTCCGCGCCACGGAGAGTTGTGAATCCCGACGCCATCGATCCTGTCAGTGATTGTCCCGCGGTGTTGGCGATGGCCGGGTCGATCGCGATTCGGTAGTCGGAGGCTTCCGCGAGGGATTGGGAGGGGGTCAAGCGAGCGGAAAGGCCGTCGGGTGCGAAGCTGACCCGGGCGGGGAACTCGCGGGACTGGGCATCCCGGAGGGTAAGACCCGGCGCACCCGTTGGAGGCGTCACGGGTTGGCTGAACCGGACCTCGACCGTGGTGAGCAGGGCCACCCCCGTCGCGCCCGTGGGCGGGCTGACCTGGGTTACGAACGGGGGCGCCTGGGCGGACGACAGGGCGATTCCTTCGAGACGCAGGGAAGCCGGCACGGTGAACGCCGTGCGGCGAATGCCGCCATCCGACGCGTTCCGAAGAAGCACGGCGCCTTCGCCCAACGGGGCGACCAGTGTGAAGGTGCCGTCCGCGCGGGTTGGCGCGGACCAGGGCTGGCCGTCGACCGACACGGGAGCACCGACCAGCGGTTCACCCCGCGCGTCCCGGGCGGCACCGGAAATGATTCCGAGCGGAGCCGGAACCTGGATCACCGCGTATTGTCCGGAGCGATCGATTCCGGTCAGGGCCGGCTTGGAAGTCGCTTCGATCGAAACCCATTGGCCCGCCACGGACGAGTAGCGTGCAACGGGTTCGAGACCGGCGTCGGCACCCTGGTACCACGCGCGGGCGAGAATGTAGGTCCCCTCGGGTGGAGTTTGTTCGAAGCGGAAATCCAAACGATCCGTGGGTTGGCTGAAACCCGCCGTCAACGCGAAGGTCGCGATCTCCGTGAACTTGGGACTGTGCTGGGAAGTCCCGGGAGGCGAGGAAGGAGTTGGCGAAAGCGCGGTGAGAACGGAGGGGATTGACGGAACCGAGGAGGCGCCGTGGGTCCAGGGCGCGACTTCGACCGCACGCACACCTTGGAAGGAGCCGGAGGGCGCGGCGAATTCGAGGCCCTCCCAATGCAGCGGGCCAAGGGTTTCCCCGAGCAGACCCGGTGAGGGCGGGCTGACGGACCGAACCGACGCCTCGACAACCGCCTCGGTGAGTTCGGAGTCACGGAGCAGGCGCCGCGGGCGAAGGAGCGATTCGGCTGAGATCCGGAGCGCGTTGGTGTCGGCCGGGTCGCGGAACAGGGTGAGGAAGGTGTTCCAGGACGAAGGCTGATGAAGGGTTCCGTTCGAAAGTCGATAACGCTCGGAAATGGTCACGGGGAGGGTCATGCCGCTCGCCAGCGCGGTCGTGCGATGTTCCGCGGACCATCGCGCCGCGGCGGTGACCTCGACGGGATTGGTGCTCGCGAGGGAAACGGGTGGGACGACCCGACCGGTCATTTCGAGGCCATCGGTCGATGGCGCCGCCGCGGCAACTCCCGCGAGAAGCGACCCTGTTTGGGGTGGGGGAGGTGCCGTCGGCGGCGCGTCGGCCGCGAGGATTCCGTACGCCCCGGGCAGACTGACTTCAAAGTCCACCGGGTTTCCCGGAATGGCCCGACGTTGTTCAAGAACCCTCCAGCCGAGCTGACTGGCGTCGAATCGCACGATGGCAAGGGTCCG
Organism: uncultured Verrucomicrobiota bacterium; assembly: GCA_942490575.1. GTDB lineage: Bacteria > Verrucomicrobiota > Verrucomicrobiia > Limisphaerales > CAIMTB01 > CAIMTB01. Next base: position 4,713 of record CALNYA010000019.1, on the reverse strand, counting down.
GCCCGCGGGGATTGCGCGGAGGGGCGGGGCGTTGAGGCGAAGGGGTTGCGCGAGGGTTCCGTCCCATTCCAGCCAAAGGACGTGCTCGGGGCTCCACCCGGCGGGGAATGGGAATGGCGGCGACTGCGGGTGAATCGAAGTGGCACGGACCGGCAAGGCCGTGGCGGTGGATCCGGGGGGGACTTCGAGGGTGAGGCTGCTCGCTAGAGGATGGGTGCCGGCTCTCGAGTCCAAGGTGAGAACGGTTGCGGATCGCGGGGTGAGCTGCGGAAAGGGGATTCGAACGATGTCGTCCGCGAGGTGGGCCCGCCGCCATACGGGCAGGAATCCGACTTTGAAAAAGCGCCACTGATACCCGCCCGGAGAACCGCCCAGCGTGACCGCGCCCGCGCCGCGATCCGAGGTGAGCATCCGGGTGCCGGAGGGACCGGACTCCTCGACCGCCACCTCGGTCAGGGGGCGTCCCTGGTCGTCGAGTGTCTGGGTCAACGCCAGCGCGGAACGATCGGAGGCGAGGGTTTCGGCGTAGACGCGGGTGACGAGTCGGGGCGCTTCGTCGCCTTGCCTTCCGACCGTGACGAGTCGGGGACGAGTCGTCCCACCCGGAGCCAGCGAGTTTCCCTCGCCCCAGGCCGTGAGATTCCAGTAGGGCGGCTCCGATGGCGTTGGGACGGACGGGGCGTTGTCGGCGTCGAGGATCCCCGCGGCGCCGGTCGAGTCGGTGACCGCGAGCAGAATCCTGCCGGCGATCGGGCCGGCACTTTGGTTGCGCAGGGTGACCTCGACCTGCCACGCGTTTCTGGATCGGTTCCACCGCATGCCGGCGTAGTTCACTTCGACGCGGTCCGTCACGTCGTCGAAGCCCACGGGTTGGCCGGCGAGAACGAACGAGCGCGACGCGTTCTGGGCGTGGACTTCGGTGTGTCCGACCCAGGATGAGCCGAGCAGGAACAGCGCGAGCGCGAGCGCGAGGTTTCGGAGCCGGGAGCGATGGGGTGGAGCCTTCATGGGTGGACCGCGTGGGGGGAGGGCGGCGCGGAATCCGACGGGGTCGTGCCTTCCGTGGAGACGGAGCGTCCTTCGTAGGAGAGGACCCACGGCCCCGAAGCGCCGCCCGCCCAACGCAGGCGAATCGAGTCGCCCGGAGTCGAGTGGGTGACACGGAAGAACCGGACGAATTCCGTGCGTGAAACCGAGATCACCTGGTTGGCGGTGTCGAAGATCGCGACGGGATCGTCGGCGAACGGCCCGCAGGGCTGGGCGCTGGACTGCAGGCTGAAGATGCTGGGGCGGTACTCGAACAACACTCGGTGGGTGCCGTTGGAGGAATCCAGGCGGGTGATTGCCGTTCGGACGTCGGAATTGATCCGGAAGAAACGAGAGGCTCCGTTCGGGGACGGCAGTTGGAATTGGCGCCGTCCCGGGTCGAGAATCGCGCCGGGTTCCAGGGCGTAAGGTCCCTGGGGTTGGCTGGCGGATTCGAGGCGCGGATTGGGTTCGGGAAACTCGTACGCGAAGCGCCACGCCTCGGGATCCCGCGGGAGCATTCGCAGACGGACGGCGGAGTCGGCTCGCAGACGGAAAAAGCGCGCCTCGCCACCGCGCCTCAATTCGAATCGTCGGTCATTGGGGGAATGGTGGACCCCCATTTCCACGGAGAAGGGCCCGTCGGGTGACGCGGAACTTTCGAGGAGGAAGAACGGATCCCTGGCGACCAGGCGAAGGTTGCGAATGTTGGCGAACGAATCCTGCCGCGCGCGGTTGTCGAAGAGATCGAGCCAGAGGCCCGCTTCGCAGTTCTGCCAGGCGAGGGGAAGCGTCAGGGTCACCGCGTACGACGCGAAGACAGGCCAGGAATTGCCGACGTCGCCGGGGAACGGGATCGCCGTTCGCTTCAGGAAATCGGCGGGCACGGAAATCCCCCCCGGGTTCTCCGGAAACCAGTTTTCCCCACGCGCGTCGGCGGTCAGGAGGAGGGCGGTGTCGCGCGCGGACGGCGGCTCGAACGAAAGACTGATCGAATCGAGGAACGTGCCGGGTTCCGGTTGTTCCCGGGTGCCGTAGGCCAGGTCGAATTCAACGCGAATCAGACCGACGCCGAACGGCAGGGACAGCGGCAGGCGGGCGGTATGCAACGCGGTCGAACCGTCGGTCTCCAGCACGGTCGGCGTGGGGAGAGGCGGGAAGACGACTTCGGCCGCGGCCGCCATCGTCATCCATGCCACGGCCAGGAGCCCGCGTCCGATCCGCCCCGGGACGGGGCGATTCCGGCGACGACGGAACCGCGCGGGGGGACCCTGGGGTTGCGAGGCGGGTTGGGTTCGGGGTGTCACCGAGTCGCAACATAACAGGGCGAACTTAATCCACGATTAACGCCTCCGAAGATTGGAGATCCGGTACTGCACCAAAGCGCCGCCATCGACACTTCCGGATTCCAGTCCACGGAGGTCCAAGGTGCAGCGCGCGGGAAATCCAAGTGCGGCGTCGTAGGTCACCCAGACCTGGCGGGCGCCGTCGGCGCGGGCTTGTTCCAGGCGTGTGAACAACTCTCCAACCGCCGGGAAATACTCGGGATCGCCCTCCTCCACCGGGAATCCGTCCAGGATGACGTCCGTCAATAGCTTCGCGTCGTCCCGGATCTCGACGTCGGCCTGCATGAGGAACGGCGCCGCGGAACTGATGCGGTCCAGGTGGAACTGGTAGTCGCGCCAGGTCAGCGCTTCCCAGGCCCGTGCCGCGTCCTCCGCCCGGGTTCCTGGTGAGCGGAGGCGATAGGCCCGGTACGGCAGGGAACGGGCGTCGAGGTCCGCGTAGACGGTCGCGGCCGACGTGGCCGCCACGTTGACCAGTTCGTGCCAGGCGACGGAGTCGTCGGTCCATTCGATGCCCACCCAATCAACGGTCTCGGGCTGGAAAGACAGGACGAAGGCGGAGCCGATGAAGGATCCCTTCACCCATTTCGGTGTCGGCGGAGGTTCGACGCCGTCCCCGGGAATCCAGGACAGCAGGAATGTCGCGAAAGTCAGTAGGGCGAATCGTCGGAACGACTTGCCGATCGGTGGAAACAGGAGCGACGACTTCACGGCGCCGCCAGATAACCGGATCAGGGGAATTCTGGGTAGCGGAACGATTCGGACCTTGGTTTGGAGGCGGCGAGGCTCTGGCAACCGGAGGGGCGGCTTACCAGCCGCCGCGGGGGCCCGCATCGCAACCGCCCCGCACGGGGCGTCCTTGGTTCGAACTACGCTCGGCGGCTTACCAGCCGCCGCTTGGAGATCGGCCATTTTTTCACCAACCCCGGAGGGAGATGGACCGGTCATCGAAGGCGTCACTCTCAAATCGGTCGCGAGAAGTCCCCGCGCAACCCCGTAGGGGTGGCCGGTCTATAGCAACGATCGGTCGCCAATGAATTCAAGCTCCGTGGGAGCGGCCCTCGGAGCGGCGGTCACGGGCTTCCATCGCCCGGGATTGAGGTCGGAAGGGTCATCCGTTGGGACGCCCCTCTGGGGCTTGAGATCCATTCTTGGACACGTTCTATAGACAGGCCGGTCCTACGGACCTTGGTTCGGGGACGCGGATTGGCCAACGGAAGGGCGTTTCTCACTCCGATGTGACGTCGAGGGGTGAAGCCCCATGGGTGGCCGACTCCAACACGGCGCCACTCAACCAACCCAATGAAAGCGTCGAGGTACACGGATGGGGCCCCAGTTCGCGGCCCGGAGGCCCACCCTCCTCACCGGCGGCGCCGCGGAAGATGGCGATAGGCGGCGCCGCCAGCGAGGAGGGTTCCCACCACCCAAGCGATGTTGGAAGGCTCCGGCACGGCGGTGAGTTCAAACCCGTAATCCGCGTTGATGGGGCCCGTCTCCTGAATCCAAAGCGTGTAGTCCCCGGGCGTCAGGGGCGTCGTGAATCCCGCGGCTTGGAAGCCCTCGGCCAGGTCATCGAGGATGTCCGTTCCCAGAAGGGCGGTGGTGTTGGCGGTCCCCGGGTGCGTGTAGCCGAGCATTCCTCCCAGATTCGCGGCGGCCGTGTCGGGATCGATGGACGCGTTCCCCGCGGTGAGGGCGAGGAAGATCCGGTCGTCCTCCGAAACAAAACTGGAGAGCGTCAACGACGTGACCGCGAGGCCGGCGGGAATGGTGAACGTGATGTAGTCGCGGTCCGTGCCGACCGAACTCCCCGAGATCGAATTGATTCCAAGACTGAGGTTGCCGCCGGCGAAGGGGTTGGCGAAGTCGCCGGGCAGGTCGCCACTGACCGATTCGCTGTAAAAAACGCCGGCGTGAGCGACGGAACTGGCGGCCAGTGCCGTGATGGCAGCGGTGGCGGCGGCGGCGGCGGCGCGGAGGAATCGGAACCGGCACGGCGTTGGGAGGGCATTCATGGCGGGGGAGGCGGGAGTGAGGTTGGTTGGGTCGAACGTAGGGAATCCATGGATGGGAGATTCGGAAGTGGCAATCGGTTCCCGGGAATTCCGCGGGATCAGAATTGTTCCACGTGTATCCCCATCGCATCGACTTGGTAACCGGGCGGATCGGGGGAGGGAATGGCGACCAGGCAACGGCCGGGGGTCTTGGCCTTCCTCAGCAGTTCGATCATCTCGGAACCGCGCAGGAGAAGGGCGGTGGACAGGGCGTCGGACACGGTGGCCGAGGCATCGATCATGGCGGCGAGGACGGCGCCTTGGGTGGGGTGGCCGGTTCGGGGATC
>CALNYA010000018.1:0-90945 GCA_942490575.1 uncultured Verrucomicrobiota bacterium | reverse complement strand
AGCAGAACGCGAGGGTGCCAGTTCCTGTGATCAGAGCCAAAGCAAGGCAGATAGCGGAAACTTGATCGTCGGCACCGTAGTGCACGAGGCCGAATATGCGAACCGAAAGGGTTGATACTCCTGGTGGAACGACCAGAATCGTTGCCGCCAGTTCGCCAACGGCAACGATCAACGACAAAACCAAATGCCGCCAGGATAAGCGCTGGCTCGCAGAGGAATCGCGATCTGGACAAGTTGTCGCCACCAACTAGCCCCTTCGCTGGTGGCACTGTCGAGCACTTGCTGTGAAATGCTGGCGAATTGTGACCAAATCAAAAGGGTCGCCAGCGGCAGGGTCCGCATCCATTGGGCCAACACGGGGGCGAGAATCGAGCTGTCGTACCAACTGTTGAGCCACGCCCAGGGGGAGTCCCGCCGAGTGATTCAAGAGTCGAAATTAAACCACACTCCAATTAAACGGCCCAGGGAAGCCGCAAACATAGTTGGCTAACAGGATGGCAGTGAATGAGAGCGGCAACCAACCTGTTCTTAGAGCCCAGGCGATCAACACTCCAAAAACAGTCGCGAGTGTCGCCGCTATCGCTCCGATCGCTAGCGACCAACTCATTTCGCGGCGATGTTCCCACGTACTGCGTGCGATGAGGGTGTCGCGGCTTTGCATCGGCGACCACTGCGGCACGACGCCAGCTTCCGTTCGTGTGGCTTGAGTTGCCGGCTTTGCCGACGAGACCTCACCAAGGGAACACCTATCTGATTCGTCATTGCGAGCCAGGTGACAACGGCTAGTGGAATAGTTGCCCGGTCTAGTTGCCACCGCCAACTCTCGTCGAGCGAGAAGAATGTGCACCGGCAACCAATTCACAATGGCCAGCAAGATCAACACCAGACAAACAGCAATCACCGTTCCCCACACAAGGTCGCTCGTTGCAAAGTCTACTTGTCCTGCGTCGTCAACCAGCGGCACGATGGGCCCACTCAGCGAACCAACACTCGCCGAGGTATACACTTCCTCAGCAAAAGTGCACCTGAAAGAGATCGGTCACCGTGATTTCTCCCAGGCACACCACTGCAACCCACAAGGCACCTGTCAAAATACCCGCTTTGCGCGCGGCACGCTCACGGCTAACAAAACTTTCCACGTAAAGGTGCATCGGGCAAAGCGTCTTCCTCTGCCTCACGGGGAACGTGAGCAATGCAGCGGCGACCAAAAGTGCTACCCAGGGGACACCTGCTACGCCATGCACCCACACTGCCGCTGTCCAACCTGGAAAAGTAGAACTCCTTCTTCGTAAAGGTTTCCAGGTGGAATGAGCGAAGCCCCTGCCCCAACGCAGCTTGCCAGGGCAGCAGCTTGGACGAAAAAGAGGACGAACAACCACGCCAACAACATCCACTGTAGAAATTCTGCGCCCTGGGAGCGCGCACTTTCGTTATCGCCAAAGCCAGCAAAGTTCCCAAGGGGACGGCACTATACTGCATCCACCGACAGCCACAGAGAATTAAGCAGCAGTCCACGCAGCCGGGCGCTGGCGAAACTAAGACTCACACATGCACACATGCCTGCTAGCAAAACGAGTCGCAAAGGACTTGGTGACGCTTGAGAATCAGCCAGCATGGTCTCTCCATAGAACAGGAACACATCAAGTACCGCGTCACTGCTAGCAATTCTGCAGCGGAGCGGCAAGCTACTCTACCAATTCCTCACAGGTTGGCATGGTAGCCCCCAGCGTGGTTTGCTAATGTCTCGCGCATGAACTGGGCACCAAGAAAACTCCGCCGATTTTCTGCATTCTGGCTCTATGCCATTGGGCTTTCAACGATCCTGTTGCCGGGCTGCAGCACAACGATGCCGTGGGACCGCAAGGAATACACTGATTATCACAACAATGCGAACGATCTCGATCTGGTCTCGAATGCGTTCCGCAACGGCGGCCGGCTTTTCCCGGGGGGACCCGACGCGCTCAACGAAGGGGACCTGTTCGGGTTGTCCTCCGGGGAGGAGGCGGTCTGGGGGTTTCAGTCGGGCGCCGGATACATCGATCGGATTCGAACTGGAACGCCCGGGATGGTGACGTCCGGGAGCCTCGCCAGCCCGAAGCGCCAGGCCCGAGTGCTGTTCGCGATGCTGCTGGGGTCGTGGTTCGGGGACTGGGCGGTGGGCGAGGACAACCTGTTGCGGGCGATCACGGCCTCGCGCGACCACGGGTTGGCGGCGATTTGGGTGCGGAACGCGGGTTGGCGATTCGATCCGATGGCGTTCGGCGGCACCCTGGGTGACGGGCAGTTGCTGACCGCCAACGAGACCGTGCGCTATTTGGACCCGAATCACGGCACGACGCGGACCCTGACGATCCTTGGGGACCCGACCCTTCGGTTGCACGTGGTTCCCCCGGTTCGCAGTTTGAAAGGGCGGCGCGACGCGAAGGCGATGCGATTGACCTGGGCGGAAGGCGGGGACGGCGTGCTGGGCTGGAATGTCTACCGCTCCACGGAGGGTCCCCTGGGGCCGTTCGCGCGGGTCAACAACCACCTCGTCACGGAGCGGGAGTTCGAGGATCCCGACGTCCCCTCGGGGGCGACGTACATGGTGCGCGCGGCGCAACTCGTGGAGAACGGCAGCGGTTCGTACACGAACCTGAGCCAGGGCGTCTTCTGGCCGTAGCCCGGACCCGCCTGTCCCGCCGACTTTCCAGGCGGCTCCGGGTGATCTGCGGCCTCAAGGTAAGAGACCTGTCCCGCCACCCTCATGGGAGCCGGCTGAAAGCCGGCGCTACATCCTGAGCCGCCGGCTATCCAGTCGGCCTCCGAGGTCCGCCTGTACCGCCGACTTTCCAGTCGGCCTCCCCAAGGGAATCGCGTGCCGGGTTGCACCGGGGGTGGACCTGTGTGTTCAATGAGGCGCCCCGCCGTGCGATACAAAGACTACTACGAGGTCCTGGGTGTGCCGCGTTCCGCGAGTGACGAGGACATCAAGAAGGCGTTCCGGCGCCTGGCCCGGGAACATCATCCGGACGTGGCCCGGGACAAGAAGGGATCGGAGGAGCGGTTCAAGGAGGTCAACGAGGCGTACGAGGTGCTCGGGACCGTCGAAAACCGGAGGAAATACGACGAACTGGGCGCCGGCTTCCGGTCGGGCGCCGAATTCAGGCCGCCGCCCGGATTCGGGCGGCGCGGTTCGGCCCGGCGTCCCAACTCCGCGGGGGAACGCGATTCCCAGTTTGGCGGAGCGGGCTTCAGCGAGTTCTTCGAAGCCCTGTTCGGGGGGCGCGGCCCCCGCCGGGGCGGGAGCGGCTTCGGCATGGATCCCGACGATTTCGATTCCGTCGCCGGGCGCGGCGCGGATGTGGAGGGGGAAATCCTGGTGGCATTGGATGAGGTGCTGCACGGCTCCGTCCGGACCGTGTCGCTGCAGCGCGTCAGTCCGAGGGATGGGCAACCGGAGCGGACCTCGATGCAGGTGCGGATTCCGCCCGGGGTCCGGGAAGGTCAGCTGATTCGGGTGGCTGGAAAGGGCGAGACGGGGATTCGCGGGGGGCCTGGCGACCTGTACCTGCGGGTGCGGTTGGCGCGGCATCCCGACTTCCAGGTCCGCGAATTGGACCTGGTGAGGGACCTTCCGCTGGCGCCGTGGGAGGCGGTTCTTGGGGCGACGGTGGGCGTTCCCACCCTCGACGGGCGGGTGCATGTCCGGGTCCCGGCTGGATCGAGGAACGGCCAGCCACTTCGGGTCCGGGGCAGGGGCTTGCCGGGATCGGACGGAGCCCGCGGCGATCTTTATGTGAATCTTCGCGTGGAAGTCCCGACGACGGTCACCCCCGAGGAGCGGCAGTTGTGGGAACGGTTGGCCGCGGCGTCGCCATACAAGCCGCGCGGGTCGGAGTGACGCGATTCCGTGGTCCGTGGTCCGCGGGCGATGGTCCGTATTGCCTGGGGCGCGTTTTGCGTTTGTCGCGGACTGGGTGGGCGCGGCAAGCTGCGCGTCCTTTATGCGGCAGGTGAACGTGGCCTTACTCGGGGCGGGAACGGTGGGCGGTGGGGTCGTGAATGCCCTCCGCCGGAACGGTCCCTTGATGGCGTCCCGCCTCGGAGTGGATCTCCAGGTCCGGCGGGTGGTCGTGCGCAACCCCCGGAAGGCGCGCGATTTCGATGTGCCTGAGCGCCTGATTTCGACCGATTGGAAGGACGCGGTGACGGATCCGGGTATCCAAGTCGTGGTCGAGTTGGTGGGCGGAACGACCACCGCGCGCGAAATGGTCCTGGGCGCGCTCCGGGCGGGAAAACGGGTCGTGACCGCCAACAAGGCTCTCTTGTCGGCGCACGGCGAGGAACTCTTCGCGGCGTCCCTCCGGCACGGCGCCGGGCTTCATTACGAGGCGTCCGTGGCGGGCGGCATTCCGATCATCAAGGTCCTTCGCGAGGGACTCATCGGGAACCGGATCGCGCGCATCTACGGAATCCTGAACGGGACCTGCAACTACATCCTGACCCGGATGAAGGCCGAGCGCGCGGAGTTCGGCGCGGTCCTGGCCGACGCCCAGCGGCTCGGGTACGCGGAGGCGGACCCCGGCCTGGACGTCGACGGGCATGACGCGCTGCACAAGACCGGGATTCTGGCGTCGTTGGCCCACGGGTTCTGGGTCGATGCCGGGGATGTGCCGGTGGATGGGATCCGGAAAGTGACCCCGCTCGACATGGAGTTCGCGGGGCAGTTGGGGTACACGATCAAACTCCTCGCCGTCATCAAGACGGTGGAGGACCGCGCGCCCAAGGGACGGACGAAGGGCAGGCCCGGAACGGGCGCGCGCATCAGCGTTTCGGTGGGCCCGACGCTCGTCCCGAATTCCCATGTGATGGCGAGCGTCGCGGGGGTGTTCAACGCCGTGTACGTGCGCGGCGACATCGTCGGCGACACGCTCTACTACGGTCGCGGCGCGGGTCGCGACGCGACGGCGAGCGCCGTCTTGAGCGATCTCGCGGACGCGGCTCTCGACCTGAACTGCGGGGGCGAGGAGCGGATTCCGCCCTTTGTTCCCCACGACCAGAACGGCGCGGTGCTGGCGGCGGGCGAGATGGTCTCGGGTCATTACCTGCGATTGAACGTGACCGACCGGCCCGGAGTGCTGGCGCGCATCGCGACCCAGCTGGCCCGGAACAAGATCGGCATTTCTTCCGTGATCCAACCCGAGGGGCACGAGGGCGAGAGCGTGCCTCTCATCCTGATGTTGCACGACGCCCCCCGGAAGTCGGTGGACCGGGCGATGACCGCCATCCGGCGGCTTCCGGTGGTGAAGGGGGAACCCGCGCTGTTCCGTGTCGAGAACTTCGAGTGAACCCCGGAGGCGACCTTTGAATTCGATGACCCCCCAAGTTCCGGCGTCCGCGTGGCGCGGGTTGATCCACCGCTACCGGGGCCGTCTGCCCGTGACGGATTCCACCCCCGTGGTGACCTTGCACGAAGGCAACACCCCGCTGATCCCCGTCCCGAACTTCGTGAAGGCGATCGGTGGCGAGTTCGACCTCCATCTCAAGTACGAAGGCCTGAACCCCACGGCGTCGTTCAAGGATCGCGGGATGACTCTCGCGGTGTCCAAGGCGGTGGAACGAGGCGCCCAGGTCGTGATCTGCGCGAGCACGGGCAACACCTCGGCCAGCGCCGCCGCCTATGCCGCCCGCGCGGGCATCCGATGCGTCGTGCTCCTTCCCAACGGCAAGATCGCCCTCGGAAAACTCGCCCAAGCCCTGATGTACGGCGCGACCACGGTGGCCATCCAGGGCAACTTCGACGCCGCCCTCCGGATCGTCCGCGAACTGGGCGAGACGGGCCTGGTCGAGGTGGTGAACAGCATCAATCCCGTGCGGATCGAAGGCCAGAAGACGGCGGCCTTCGAGATCTGCGATCAACTGGGTCGCGCGCCGGACCTTCATTTCCTGCCGGTGGGCAACGCCGGCAACATCACGGCGTACTGGAAGGGATTCGTCGAATACCACGCGGCCGGGATCGTGTCGGTTCGGCCGCGGATGTTCGGATGGCAGGCCGCCGGCGCGGCGCCCATCGTCGATGGAAATCCCGTGGACGATCCGCAGACCGTCGCGACAGCGATCCGGATCGGGAACCCCGCGAGTTGGCAGGGGGCGGTCGCCGCGACCCGGGAATCCGAGGGGCGCATCGACAAGGTGTCCGATGAGGAGATCCTGGCCGCCTACCGCCTCGTGGCGAAAACCGAGGGGATTTTCGTCGAGCCCGCTTGCGCCGCGCCCCTCGCCGGTCTGATGCGTTGTGTTCGGGAGAAGTCGATCCCCGCCGGGAGCGTGGTGACGGCCACCATGACCGGGCATGGCCTGAAGGATCCGGACACGGCGATCGAGCAGGCGGAGTTCAAACCCACGGTCGTTCCGGCGACGCGCGCCGAGGTCAGCCGGGTCATCGGGATCGGCTGAATCCTTCGCCCCCCGGGACGGTGACGGCGACGATGATGATGTCCGCACGACATGGCATGTCCCCGGGTTTCACGGCCGCCCTCGGCCGCTGGCTGATCACAGCGCTGGCGCTGTGGGTCCTTTCCCTTTCGTGGACGGGTTTCGCGGCGGACCCAGTCGGCGAGGCCCCGGGTGCCGCCGGCGAAATTCAACCCCTTCGACCCGATCCGTACGCGGCGCTGCATGCGGTCGAGATGAAGGCGGTCGTGGGACTCCAGCGGGTGGAAGGGTTGGGGACCGTGATGCTGTGGGTGACCGATCTGGGCCCGGGCAAGCCCATGCTCGCCCTGATGGCGGTGTTGCTCTGCGTGGCGGGACCTCGGTTGGCGGGGCGGGTGGCCGTGATGCTGGTGGTTTGCCTCTGGTTGCGCGAGTGCCTGGCGATGCTCCTCCAATCGCCAAGGCCCTACTGGTTCGGCGAAGCGGTCCGGACCTTCAAGGATCCGCCCATCGGCAGCCCGACCTTCAGCCTGCCTTCGGGCCACGCGACGGCGGCGGCGGCGTTCTGGCTCTATCTGGCTGGCGAAATCCGCCGGCCCTGGGCGTGGGTTGGGGCGGTGGTGATCACGCTGGCGGTGTGCGTTTCCCGGATTTACCTCGGGGTGCACTTCGTTTCCGACGTGGTGCTGGGAGCCACCCTGGGATCGCTCTGGGTCCTGGCGTTCCGCGCCTCGGAAACCCGGGTGATGGAAGGTTGGCGGGCGTTGTCGAGGTCCGGCCGGGTGGGGGCGGCGGTCGGCGTTGGAGCGGCTTTGATCGTGATCTCCCTGGGCATCCAGGCCTGGGTGCTCACCCAGGTGCCGGAAGGCGTCTGGCCGCCCTATGGCGCGACAGCCCGGTTGTCCAAGGGCTTCGTTTGGTCGGGAGGCGCCCTCTGCGGGATGGCCCTGGCGTGGGTGGCCCCGGTGGCGTGGTCCGAGGCGGGCGATACCTGGCGGCTCCGCTGGGCGCGCCTCGCCATCGCGGCCCTGCCGGCGGCGCTCTATCTGGGACGCCCCGAAGGCTGGCGGCTCAGTGATTTTCTTCCGGCCGACGCCGTCGCCCTGAAATGGGTCGTGCGATTCGTGGTCGGAATGTTCATGGGGTGGGCGGCGCTCTTTTTGTTGCCGCGGCTCTGGGCGAGGCTCGGATGGGTGCCGGCGGGGGGAGTCACAGCGACGGACTCGGGGCGCGGGGAGTCAGGATATACCAGCTCATCCGGCCGGGACGGCGTTCATTGAGGAGACGGTCGGCGAGCGGCGGGAAGACCGCCGCCGCCCAACGAAGCCAAGTGGCCCGAAGGTCCGAAACGGTGCGATCGCGGGCGACGAACTCCCGGACGTGATGCGTCGCCTCGAATCGGCGTTGAAGTTCCTCCCGGATGCCTGGAATGAAGACGTCGTGCAATTCGACGACGATCGGAAGGTCGGCCAGACCCGGGATCCGGACGGGATCGAGCACTTCGAGTTCCCCACCCTCGATGTCCACGATCAGGAGATCGACGTCTTCGGTGGCGAGTTCGTCGCGGAGGTCGGACGGTCCGCAGTGACCCTTGATGACCAATCGGTCGGCGACTCCATTGCGCTCGGCCACGGCCAGGCAGGCCGCCCGGGCTTCGGGCGTGCTCTCGTACGCCACCGACCGGATCGACGGATTGAGGAGCAGGCTCCCGACCGCGTAGTAGCCCTCGGCGGCGCCCACGTCGACGATCCGCCGTCGGGCGGCTCGGATGCGGTCCACGGTTTCCGGCTGGATCTCGAGTTCGTACGTCCCGACGACCTTGGGGAGGAGGGACGAGCAGTGCGCGGTATCCAGGTAGCGCATGCCCGCGAAGGGCCCGCACCACACCCGGGTCGTCAGCCATTTCTTGAGCCAGGCTTTCATCGGCGGGGTCGGAAGGGTAGGTGGCTTCTGGCGGGCTTCCAGGGATGTTGATTCACCAGTCGGTGGTGTCTCGGAGTCGAACTTTTCGCACTCAATTCAGACGGGATCTCCAGGGTCGGAGCAGGCGCCGTTTCAGGATCCGGACAACCGACAGGGGTGAGGGTTTTCGGAACTCGGGAACCGCCGGCGGAAGTCCCTTGAGCGATGCCTCCGCTTGAGGCAGGTAGGCGCCCGCCCGACTCTTGAGGTGGTAGAGGAAATGGATGGCGATCAGCCGATCGTCCACCCTGAGGGGGCGAAGGGTGGAGCAGAAAACCTGGTCGGTGGCGAAGACATCGGGCCACGCATCGCGGAGGAGGAGGGCCCACGCCGTCTGTTCCCCCATGCCGGGCACCGCGAGGAGTTCCGGTTTCCCCAGGAACCATTCGAGGAAATCAAGGTCGAGGCGTTCGAGTGGGAACTGGAACAGTCCGGAATTCAGCCCGCTCATGATCCGGAAGCCGAAACGGATCCGCAGTTTCCACGGAGCCGCGGAATAGCCGTCGTTGTCCTCCTCGCAAAAAACCGGTCGCCCGTCCTCCGGGAACAGACCCTCCAACCGCCGAAAGAACAGGATGTCGCAATCGCAGAATCGAAGCGTTCCCCGGCTCGGAAGGCTGAGCGGCACATCGAGAAGTTTGTTGGAGAGCGGGTGGAGGGCCCGAAATCGCTGGCACTGAGGAAACCGGGACAGCTTTTCCTGGACCAAGGCCTCGTTGTCCCGTCGGCGGACCACCCGGGTGCGGGGCAGCGCGTTCAGGAGATGCTCCACATCCCTTTCCTCCAATGAGCCATCCTCGTGGAGGACCAGGGAATCGCCGACAGCGCCGAGCAGCGACCGGAGACAATCGGTTCCCAGCGCCAGATCACGCTTGCAGATCAGGGAATGAATCTCGCGAGTACCGTGGGCCACCGTGGAATCCGATGCCGGATCGGAAGGGGGTGCGTGATCTTTAAGACGCTTCACAGCAATGTGTTAACTGTTGTTTTGCATCGAGGGATGTTCACTGCCGATTCGATTGGACCTCTTGGAGATTAGGTGATTCGCATACTTGACATTGATTACTCGACTGGCCTAGCGTCTTGCCCAACAAGAGATAGGAGAGGTCGCGTGGAAGTCGGCGAATCGCGGCCTGCAAAGTGGTCTAACGAAAATCCCAAGACTTGGAGGAGCAAGACGTGAACAACACCAGCCAACGCATGCCGGAAGGGGTCCGAGTGACCATGGAGACATTCGAACGGATGATTTCGGCGGATGAAGGGCGCCGAACCGAGTTGGTGTCCGAACTCACGAAGCTGCTGAAGCGGCAGGGTGAGTTGGCGTCGGTCCAGGACACGAGTTGGATGCTGGAAAGCTTCATTGAGCCGAGGCTCTGTGAATTGAGGACGGTCGTGAGCCGGTTGAAGCTGATTCGGGGGCGGTTGATGCGGTTGCGAAGCGACTGGGGGGTTCCGCCGATCGCGTTGGCCTGTTACGAACCGGCAAGCGAGGCGTCGCCGATCCTTTGTGTCACGGCCTAGGCCGGTTGGGGGTGGGTGCGGGGGTGGGTGCGCGGGATTCCGATTCCTCCCGGGGACGTGAATCATCGCGGAGAGGGCGAGGGAGACGGTGCGGCGGGAGCGTTTTTTTGGACATCGACGCAGACGAGGCGGTTTTCGCTTCGCAGGAACAGGCGGCCATCGGAGAGGGCGGGCGCGGCCCAGCAGGGGTACTGGAGCGACGGCACCTGCCACCGGCCCAATTCCTCGCAGGCCTCGGGGGTTGGTTTGAACATTCCCAGGAGTCCGCCTTCGCCCAGGGCGAAGAAATGTCCGTCGGCGTGAATGAGGGATCCCCGGCCGAAGACGCTGGGTTGAGGGGACGAATTGGGCAGCCATTTCTCGGATCGTTCCCAGGCGAGTTTGCCGGTCAGGAATTCCACGGCGCGGAAAGAGGCGTCGGGTTCGTTGCGCCCTGAGAAGGCGTAGAGATGGGAGCCGACCAGGAGCGGAGTGCTCCAATGCGCCTCCATCGAGGTGCCCCGCCAGACGGGATCGACGCCCCGGCCGTCGGGGCGGACGCGCAGGAGCACCGACCCGACGCGGTAGTAGGCGGCGGTGATCAGGATCAGGTCGTCGTGGACGACGGGATTGGCGGCATTGACGGAGTCGGCGACCCGGGCGCGGAACCAGTGGCTGAAGTTCACCTGGCCGTTGGTGGGATTGACGGAGACAAGGCCTTGCCGGAGGAGGCAGAGGACATGGCGCCGGCCGTGGAACGTGGCGGGCACGGGCGAGGCGTAGCTGGCCTGTTTCTCGGCTCGGCGCCAGCGCACCAGGGGTTCCCCGGGCCAGCCGACCATGGGTTGGCCCTCCCAATTCGATTCGCCAACGTTTTCCCAGAGGGTTTTCCCCGTTTCCGGATCGAAGGCGACGACCCCGCTGTTGGGCTGGCCTCCCAGCATGAGGATGAGTCGATCTCCTTCAATCACCGGGCTGCTGCCCACGCCGAAGAAGGCGTCCGGGATTTCGAACTCCTTCGCCGTCTCCCGCTCCCAGAGCCGCCGGCCGGTGGCGCGATCCAGGCAAACCAGGCGCCCTTCGGCTCCGAACGTGTGGACCCGCCCCGAACTCAGCACGGGCGTGCTGCGCGGGCCGTTGTTGTACCCGTAGGGATCGATGAAAGCGGTCGGGTAGCCGTGCTTCCATTGGGAAATTCCGGTGGCCGCGTTGAACGCTTCCACGATCTCGAGGTCCTTCCGCCGGTGGTGAAGGACCAGTTGCCCACCGCGGACCGACGGCGCCGCGTATCCCGTCCCGATCTCGTGGTCCCACACGATCGGCAATCCCCCCGCGGGAATCCGTTCGACAAGATTCGTTTCTTCGGAAAACCCACGGCCGGTCGGCCCGAGGAATTGCGGCCAATCGTCCGCGACGCAGCGGGCGGCGGGCCATCCCGCCAGGAATGCCAGGATCCAATGACGCAAGCGCACGGGTGTTTCTGCCCTGGAATCGGCCCGTGGGCAATGGTCGCGATGCCCCGGGTTATCGGCCTAGTTGGAAGCATCGAGCGGTTCCTTGTTGGAGTCTTGCTTGCCTTGAAGTCCCAAAAACGGGCAGTTTTCCCGCGTTCCCGAGAATCCGCGCGCCCTGGGCGCGTTCCCCGCCCGCCGTGTGGGGCCTGAGAAAGGCTTCTCCCACGTCGATCACGGAGCGGGGGACGAGCCGGTCCCAGGGCTGCGAGAGCTGGGGAGTCGTGCCCGGATGATCCGAGGCGTCGTGATCCGAAGAACCCAAGCACTCAACACATGAAGAAATACAAATCCGAAAGTGCGCGATTGGGGACGCTCGCCGCCATGGCGACGGCGACCTTCATCGCCGCGACCCCCGCTCACGCGGCGCTCAAGGACGGCATCGTCGCCTACTGGCCATTGGATGAGATCGTCGGCGCCAAAACACCGGACCTGGTGAGCGGGTACGACATGGAACTGGCGAATCTCACGATCGCGGATGTGGTCGATGGCAAGCGGGGCAAGGCGTTCAAGTTTGAGAACGCCCGGCAGACCCTATTGCGACGAGTGAGCGCGCCCGGTGAACAGTTGCCGATCAATCAATTCCCGGCCTTCACGGTCACCTTCTGGGCCAACGTGACGGGAACCGGGCTGACGGATCTGCGCCTGTTTTCCGAGGGAAGCACCACCAGCAACGATCCCCTGTTCAACCTCGGGACCGACAGCACGGGCGGCACGGGCGTGCTCGACGTCTTCCTCCGGCGATCCGGTTGGACGACGGTAGACCACATCAAGACCGAGCAGACACCGCTGGATGGCACTTGGCATCACGTCACGTTCGTGCAGGCCGACGACGGAGCCCGGGCCGTGTATGTGGACGGGATCCGCGACTCGCTCGAGATCCCGGCCAAGCCGGAAGGCGCTTGGGCTTTGAACACGACGACGATCGGCGGAATTCTCCGCGCGAATCCGACCCACTGGCTGACGGGGTTGATGGACGACGTCGCCCTGTGGAACCGCGCCCTGACCGAGGCGGAGATCACGCAGTTGGTGGACGAGGGCCTCGTGAGCGTGTTCCCGCCCCTGACCAAGGGCATGGTGGCGTACTGGCCGCTGGACGAAGTGCTCGGGGTGAAGACGCCCGACCTCGTCAACGGGTACGACATGGAATTGGCGAACCTGAGCGCCGCCGACCTGGTGGACGGCAAGTATGGCAAGGCCTTCAAATTCGAGAACGCCCGGCAGACCCTGCTTCGCCGGGTGAACGCCCCGGGTGAGCAATTGCCCATCAACCAGTATCCCGCGCTGACGATATCGATGTGGGCGAACGTCACCGGGACCGGGTTGACCGACCTCCGGCTTTTCTCCGAGGGAAGCACGAGCAACAACGATCCCCTGTTCAACCTCGGGACCGACAACACCGGCGGCACCGGTTCGCTCGACGTTTTCATCCGGCGATCCGGTTGGACGACAGTCGACCACATCAAGACCGAACAGACGCCCTTGGACGGAACCTGGCGCCACATCGTCTTCACCCAGGCCGACGACGGCGCGCGCGCCGTCTATGTCGATGGCGTGAAGGATTCCCTGGAGATTCCGCCGAAGCCGGAGGGCGATTGGGCCGTGAACACGACGACGATCGGCGGCATTTTGCGCGCGAATCCGACGCACTGGCTGACAGGTCTGCTGGATGACGTGGCCCTTTGGAATCGGGCCTTGACCGATGCCGAGGTCACGTCCGTGTTCACGGACGGGACACCCGTGCCATTCAGCAAGCCCCAGCCGTTGTCGATCCGCTCGTTCACCGCGGACCTTCCGGCCGCGGCGGTCGACGACACGGTTGTCCTGCGCTGGGACGTGACCAAGAACGTGCAGGTCGAGATCGATCAGGGCGTGGGCGATGTGACGGCGATGACCGTGTCGGGCCTGGGCTCGACCACGGTCACGATGACGCGGAGCGCCAAGTTCAAGCTGACGCTTCGCCGCAACACCGAAGTCGTGACGGCCGAAGTGGATGTCGCGGCGATTCCGGACATCGCGGCGGGCTGGGTGCTGTTGGACAACTTCGATCGCTACGCGGCCGGCAACCTGACCGGCAAGGGCGGATGGTTCGACCTGACCGCCACCGGATTCTCGGTGGTCAACGTGGACGGCAACCCGATGTTGGCGCCCAACGGGCCGAACGTGGGTGCCGTGCTGCCCCTCCGCACTTACACCGTCAAGGAGGGACAGAAGGCGACCCTGTTCTTCCGGGCTTACATTCAGGACGATCCCACGTTCGCGGAATTCCTTCGCGGCGAAATCGTCCTCACCGATCGCCGCCTCCGATTCGGCAACGAGACCAGCAACGGTCCCGGGGCGCGGTTGAGCGATGAACTGGATGACCAGGACCGCCTCGGAGGCGCCTACGGCTACCAGGGCGCGATCGAACTGATGGATCCCGTTTTGGATCCGCTCACGGCCTACAACGTCTGGGTCGACATCAACAATGGGCCGCCCGAAGAGGGCATTTCCACGGGCGACACCTATTCGATCTATGTGCAGAAGGCGTCCGGTGGCGCCCGGACCACGGTCCTCGTGGATTATCCCGCGGACCGGGATCCAGTGGGTGCGACGGACGTCGGGCTGACCCTGCCCGACCTGGACAGCCTCGCGATCATCGGGCGCGCGAGCCATAGCGCGACCCAGATCCTGCTGTTCGACGACTTGTACCTCAGCAAGGGCGGGTTCCTCGCGACCGTCCCGAGGGCTTTTGGATTCTCGGTCCCGGTTTCGGGCCAACCGCCGACTCTGTCGGTGGGCCGCTCGGGCGCCCAGATCGAGATCTCCTACGCGGGCGGCACCCTGGAGGCGGCTCTGGTGCCGACCGGACCTTGGGCGGACGTGGCGGGCGCGTCGTCGCCGTACAAGGCGAACACGGACGGATCCCAGCGGTACTTCCGCGTGAGGCAGTAGACCGGGTGACCGGGTCGTTCGCGGGTCGCGTGCGGCGACCCGCGAATTGGATCCGGTTGCGAGCTCGGATCCGAATCCTGGTCTTCGACACGAAAAAGCCGGCCTGGGGATTTCCCAGGCCGGCTTTGCTGCTTCGGATGAGAAAAGGCGAAGGTCAGAATCAGACCGTGACCGTCTTGCCCGGAATCGCGATCGAATAGACGCCGTCCGCGTCCGGGTTGACCGGAGTGGGGGCGTCCCATGCGAAGGTCTTGGGCATGACATCGATCTGCGAATTCCAGGCGTCCTCCCACTGGATTTCCTTGCCCGAGTAGGTCGCCATGCGGCCGATCACGGACATCATGGAACTGTGCGCCCCGTAGAAGGCCTCATTGAAGGGCTTGTCGTTGCGGATGGCGTCGAAGAGATCGTTGTGCTCGATCTGGTACGGGTCCTGGCCCTCGCGGATTTCGCGGGGCGCCCTCCACGTGGTTTCACCCGTGATCATTCCGCTGCCCACGTTGCACTTGCCCTTGGTCCCGATGACGTGTTCCGAGACCGAACTCCAGCATTGCGGGATGTGTCGGCACTCGCTGAAGAGGATCGAGCCGTCCGGGTATTCGTACTGGCAGGCGTGATGATCGAAGATCTCGCCGGTCTCCTTCGACGTGCGAACCTGGCGTCCGCCCATGCCGCGCACTTTCACGGGGTGGACGATCGGGGTCTTGCCGGTGGGATCGTACGGCTTCCCCTGCTTCACCCACTGGATGACGTCGAGATTGTGGATGTGCTGCTCGCAGATGTGATCCCCCGACAGCCAGACGAAGTAATACCAGTTGTACATCTGGTACTCCATCTCGGTGGGCGGACGGCCGAGCTTCTTCGCCAGGTCCGCGCGGGAGCGGACCCAGACGCCGGAGTCGTTCCAGAAGGCCCGGGTCCCGACGATGTCGCCAACCGCCCCGTCATGGAGGCGCTGAATGGTCTCGAGGTAGATGGGTTGGTGATGCCGCTGAAGACCGACACCGACCTTGAGATTCTTCTTCACCGCCTCCTCGGCCGCCGCGATGACCTTCCGGACGCCGGGTCCGTCGACCGCAACCGGCTTTTCCATGAAGACATGCTTGCCCTGGCGGACAGCTTCCTCGAAGTGGATGGGGCGGAAGCCGGGCGGGGTGGCGAGGATCACCACGTCGGCGAGCGCGATCGCCTGCTTGTAGGCGTCGAATCCGATGAACTTCCGGTCCTCGGGGACGTCGATCTTGTCCTTGTGATTGCGCTGAAGGTTGCTGAGCGAGCTGTCCATGCGATCCCGGAAGGCGTCGGCCATGGCGACAAGACGCGTGGATCCGCTGGTGCTGAGCGCCTGGCTTGCCGCGCCCGAACCGCGACCGCCGCAACCGACCAGGGCGACCTTGACGGTGTCCCCGGGGGAGGCTCCGAGGGCGAAGCGTTCGGCGGCGAGATTGGCCAGCGCGACACTGCCCAGGGCGGCGGTTGAACTTTGAAGGAAACCGCGTCGCGTGACGGGTGGGAGAGGTTTTTGAGGAGAGGTCATGGTTGGTGCCAAGTTTGAGGGCCCTAGGACGTGCCCTGACCCAACAGGACTCAGGCACGGAGGGTGTGGCAGGAAGGAAAGCAACTCGCTCGCGGGGTGTCCATGCTTTCGTCGGATTCCGCCCTCCCGCGGGGCGAGCGGGCATCTTGTCTTGTCCCGCCGGCTTTCCAGCCGGCATTCCGGTTTCGACCCGGAGGCCGACTGAAAGTCGGCGCTACCCAAACCGGCTGCACGAAAGCCGGTCCTCGGATGGATTGTGTACCGCCGGCTTTCCAGCCGGCCTTCCGATTTCGACCCGGAGGCCGACTGAAAGTCGGCGCTACCCAAACCGGCTGCACGAAAGCCGGTCCTCGGATGGATTGTGTACCGCCGGCATTCCAGCCGGCATCCCGGTTTCGACCCGGAGGCCGACTGAAAGTCGGCGCTACCCAAACCGGCTGCACGAAAGCCGGTCCTCGGATGGATTGTGTACCGCCGGCTTTCCAGCCGGCCTCCCGATTTCGGCCCTGAGGCCGACTGAAAGTCGGCGCTACCTGATTCCGCCTACGCCCCCAGATCGCGGGCGGCCGCGGCGGCGGCGGAATGGACTTCCCGCAGTGGAACCGACGACTCCACCGCGATCCGGCGGCAATCCTCGTATTCGGGCGTCGCGTGGACCAGGGCGCCTTCGAGGAATCCCAACTTGATTCGGATCTTCCCGTAGGCGGTGTCCACCTCCCGGAATTCCCGGCGAAGCTTGCGACGCGTCGCCAGGGTTTGGCGCACCCCGAACGCGGATGTCTCCGACAGGATCAACCGCGCGAGTCGATCCGAATCCGCGACGGGGGACAGCACTGAAAGCAGAGTTCCAGGCCGGTTCTTCTTCATCTGAACCGCGGTATGGAAGACGTCCAGCGCCCCCTCCGCCAGCGCGCGTTCGATGAAATGCCCCAGGATCTCGGGACTGAGATCGTCCAGGTTCGCTTCGAGGACCGCGACGGTGTCGGTCTCCCAGTCGTGGCTTTCCCGATGTCCCTGCTCACGGATCTCCCCCAGAAGGGCCCGCAGGACGTTGGGACGCGTCCGATTGTCGCGTGTGCCGAGACCGTATCCGATCTTCTCCGCCGCGAACGCCGGCAGGGGTCCGAACGATTCCGCGAACTCGGCGAGCAAAGCCGCTCCGGTGGGGGTCACCAGCTCGGCCGGTTCGTCGCATTGAGTGATCGCGATCCGGCGCGCCGCGAGGATTTCGAGCGTCGCCGGCGCCGGAAGGGGCATCCGCCCGTGGGCGCAGCGCACGAACCCCGTCCCTTCGATCACCGCGGAGGCGACAACCCGCGGGCATCCCAGGGCTTCCAAAGCGATGCATGCCCCGACGACATCGACGATTGAATCGACGGCGCCGACCTCGTGGAAGTGCACATCCTCGGGAGGGCGGTTGTGGATTTTGCCCTCCGCCACGGCGATTCGTTGAAACACGGCGATCGCGTGGTTCCTGACCCACTCGGACAGGGGGCTCCCCGCGATCAACTGGCGGATCTGAGCGAAATTCCGCTCTCCGGAATGACCGTGATGGTGTTCATGACCGTGGCTGTGGTCGTGGCTGTGGCTGTGGCTGTGGTCGTGGCTGTGGTCGTGGCTGGTGGTCGTGGCTGTGCTCGTGGCTGTGCTGTGGCTGTGCTCGTGCCCGTGTTCCCCGTGGCCATGCTCATGGGTCGCGGGTTCGGAAGAATGAGAATGAGAAGGGGGATGAGTATGGGAATGAGAGTGTCCGTGGGAGGCTGGGTTCGAGGAGTCGGTGCCGTGCCCGGGACTGGAATCGAGGTGGACGTCCAATTTGAGCCCGGAAATCCCGGACTTTTCGCCACGGCGGACATGCAGGTGGTAGCCGTCGACGTTCAGTTTGCGAAGTTCCGCCTCCAGGTGCTGGAAGGGCACGCCGAGGTCGAGCAGGGCGCCGAGGAACATGTCGCCGCTGATGCCGCTGAAGAGGTCGAGATAGAGGTGGGGCGGGTGGGGCATGGATGGGAGGCGGGGTCGCTGGGGGTTTTGAGCGCTACGACTTTTCGGCGGACTCGCGGGCGGCGTCGGCGGCGAGCGCGTTGATCTGGGATGCGGCGTAGCCGGCGCCGAATCCGTTGTCGATGTTGACCACGGTCAGGCCGCTGGCGCAGGAGTTGAGGGTGGTCAGGAGCGCCGACAGGCCTCCGAAATGGGCGCCGTATCCGATGCTGGTGGGGACCGCGATGATGGGGCGCCGGACCAGTCCTCCGACGACGCTGGGGAGGGCGCCTTCCATGCCGGCCACGACCACGACCACGTGGGCGGCGCGAAGATCATCGAGGCGAGCGAAGAGTCGGTGGATGCCGGCGACGCCGACATCCTGGATGCGCTGGACGGTGTTTCCCATGACCTCGGCGGTGACCGCGGCCTCCTCGGCGACAGGAAGGTCGCTCGTGCCCGCCGCGACGACGGCGATGGTGCCTGGGCGCTTGGGCAGGGGCGGGTTCTCGACGGTCACGCACCGGGCGAGTTGGTGATGGACCGACTTCCGGAAAGCCCGACGGAGGGCCGTGGCGTGGGCCGGGGTGATGCGGGTGACGAGGAGTTGGCCATCGGCGGCGAGGATCTTCCGAGCGATCGCCACCGTTTGGGCCGGAGTTTTTCCGGCGCCATAGACGACTTCGGGAAAGCCCTTTCGGAGGGTGCGATGGAGGTCGATCGACGCGAACGGCAGGTGTTCGACCGGGGCGGAGGCGAACGCGCGGAGGGCGTCGGAGACTGAATGGGTGCCGTCGCGGACGGCTTCAAGGATCTGGCGGGCTTGATCGGGAGTCACCGGGCGAAAGAGTGCCGCAAATCCCCGAGGGGTCACGGGGAAAGAATCCAACGCACGCCTTCATCGCGAAACCGCGCACGGGCCTGGGTGTCGCGGGCTGGGGGCTACGATTTTGGACCTCGTCGCGCACCGGTTCCCCCGCCGATCTCATTCTTTCGGCGGGGTCGGCCCATCCGATCGTCGCGTCACACGGTGGGTTGGCGGATGTGGGCCCAGCAGTGGACGTGGGGGGAGCCTCGGAAATACCAGAACAGATCGGGTCCTTCGAGTTGCCAGACGTCCCAGACGCCGTCGTTGCCCACATCCTGCTGCTTGAAGAAGGCGAGGCGTAGATTTTGCAGCCCCTGGGCTTCCACCAGCTTCATCGCTTCGTCGGCGTCGGGCTTGCGGAACGACGCGAGGAGATCGTCCATGACCTGGCGCACCAACCCCTGTTGATCCTTCGACAGCTCGGAAACCGGTATCCCGCGAAGGTCCGCGGTGTTTCCCTTGAGCTTGACCGTGTCGGTGGCTGCCTCCGCCCGGCCGCGGGCGTCGACCAGCGCGAGACCGCGCTGTTTGCCGTCCAGCGCCTGGAACACCTCGTTGGCGCGCCGAGCCTGGTACCAGAAGACGTTGCCCGGGTGGTCCGCGGCCTCGGCGTCGCGTTCGCCGGCTTGGTGTCCATAGAAGATGGGACCGCCGAAAGCCACTCCCTGGACGGAATCGCCGTCGCAGCGCCGGGTGATGTGACGTCCGGTGAGGACGAATTCGAACTTGCCGGTTCCCGGTTGCCCGAAGAGCGCGATCGAGGTGCCTCCTTCGAAGCCTTTCCCGTCGGAATCATGGACCGCCTGCCGCATGGCGCGTTCGGCGAACTCGGGTCGGTGCAGGCCCACGTAAATCTGTCGGACGAGATCCTGCTGGTCGGGGTTGAGGACGTCCTTCACCGACTTCTTGGTGATCATCCAGTTGTTGTCGACCTGGTCCCGCAGCGGATGATCGAAGTCGAAACAGAGGGCGGCGCGCTGGGATTCGCCGAGCGATTTGTACAGCTGGGCGACGAGGGTTTCCGCGGCGTCCGCGGGTGTCGGAGCCGCGCCGGCCTGGGGCGACCAAAGCCGCTGGGAAGCGGTGGCGGCGAGGCCGGTGGCGGTCGTGGCGAGGAAGCGCCGGCGGGAGAGGGCCAGGTTCGGATCCCGGGGCGTCGGACAATCGCAGTGGGCTTCGCTGGGGAGGGAGGCGCCGGTCGGGGGAGTCATGCCGGAAAGTTAGCCAAGCTAACCTCAAAAGGAAGCCTCGATTCTCCGCCAAGAACGGTCGAACCGCGCTTCAACCGCCGGGTGGGAACGGGTGGGATTTCGGCCGCCGCGATCCAGGACTTCGCCTGTGCTCTCGAACTCCCGGTTGCCAGAAACCGGTAAAACTGCTGGCATCCACAAGATTCCCAGAGCTTAGCCGAATCCCCGACCCCTCCCGCCCATGAGCAACCTCCCCACTGGAACCGTGAAGTCGCGCCTGGCGCCCCACGACGGGTTCACCCTGATCGAACTCCTGGTGGTGATCGCCATCATCGCCATCCTGGCCAGCATGCTGTTGCCGGCCTTGGCCCGCGCGAAGGCCTCGGCCCACCGCACGCTGTGCACGAACAACAGCAAGCAGTGGGGTTTGGCGGTCAACGTGTACGCGTCCGACTCCGACAACGCGTTCCCCAACAATTCGGACGGGTACCACTTGAGCTGGATGGGAACCAACATGGCCTCCTTCTGGAAGGACTACCTGATCAAGTCCGAGAAACCGACGGTGCGCGGTCAGAAGAAGGCCCAGAACCACGTGATCTTTTGTCCGACGGACGAGTGGCACCGGCAGGCCGACACCTGGCGCCTGACGGATTCGAGCTCGGAAATCAAACCCATCCTGACCGGTTACTTCTATCTGCCGGGACGGGTCGACGGCAGTTGGCCCTACAACTCGGAGAAGGTCGGGGAATGGCATTTCCGGAAGAAGTTGGGCGGGCCCTTCAGCGGCGCCCCCATCCTCATCGACCGCTTGCAGGGGTTGGGTCCGCGCACGACCAACGTCTACGACGGGCGATTGCGTTGGGTGACCCAGGACGAGGGCAAGAACTGGAAGACGCCCAACCACGCGGGACCGGGGCGGGGAGCGCCCACGGGTGGCAACTTCACCTTCGAAGACGGCCACGTGGAATGGATCAACGGGAAGAAGGTGAGCCTCGGTTCGGGTTCCGGCGAGTGGCAGTGCTTCTACAAGATCCAGATCGCGGAGTGACCGAGTGATTCGGAGGCCCGGGCCGGATCCGTTCTCGAGCGCCGGCGTTGGGGGTTGGCCGTTTCATGGGTTCGCGATTCGCGAGCGGGCTTCCCTGTGCCGGGATTGATGTTTTCACCAACCCAGGAGAAGAGCCTTTCATCGAATGCATCACTTTCGATTCGGTCGCGAGAAATCCCCGCGCAACCCCGTAGGGGTGGCCGGTCTATAGCAACGATCGTTCGCAAACGAATCCAAGCTCCGTAGGAGCGGCCCTCGGAGAGGCGGTGGCGGAGGGTGTTTGGCGGGGTTCGGTCTGAAATTGAAACGGCGCACGCGGAAGGGCCGCTCCTACGGAGCTTGAAAATCATTCCGGGGCGCGGGCTATGGACAGGCCGGTCCTACGGACCTGGGTCTGGGGAGAAGGTTCGAAAAAGAGGGGTGTCGCGCTCCAGGGATGCTATGCCCCACAGCACCGGCCTTCCTCGTATCCCAAAAAAAACGGCCAATCCCGGGCCTGGATCCCCCCGGGGCTCCTCGCCATCAGACCAGCTTGGCGTACCGGGGGTCGGCGGCCAGGCTCCGGACCAGTTCCTTGATTCTCTGCGACTGACTCTTGTGGGCGACCAGCGTCGCGTCGTCCGTTTGCACGATGATCGAGTCGCGCAATCCGACCACGCAAATGGGCGTGCGGCGCGCCGCCGAGCGTGCGTCGTAGACGATGTTGCGGGCGGCGTCCACGTGGAGGAAATCCCCGACGGCGCAGTTGCCTTCGGCATCGGCCTTGAGGTGTCGGGATAGAGCGTTCCAGGCGCCGAGGTCGTCCCACGCGAAATCCCCGTCGGCGACGACCACGTTTTGGGCGTGCTCCATCACGGCGAAGTCGATGGAGATTCTCCGAATGCCCGGGTATTCGGCCGCGAGGGTGCGGGCGAGGCGGGTGGGACCCGCGCCGGCCGCCTCGAACCAGCGCTGGCAGGCGTCGAACATGTCCGGCTGATGGGCCTGGAGGGCCTGGGTCACGGTCACGAACGACCAGATGAACATGCCGGCGTTCCAGCGGTAGCGACCGCTTTGATAGTAGTCGAGCGCGGTATCGTAGTTCGGCTTCTCCTTGAATTCCTCGGCCCGATGGAAGGTGGATTTGTACGGCTTCGCGTCCTTCGGCGGCGGGAGCGGTTCCCCCACGCGAATGTAGCCGTAGCCGGTGGCGGGTTCGGTCGGCTGGATGCCAAGCGTGACGATCACCCGGCCCCGGCCCGCCAGATCGAAGCTGTCGCGGAGCACCTGCTGGAACTTCCGGGCCTCGGGAATGACGTGGTCGGCCGGGAGCACGGCCATGACCGCGGTCGTGGAACGCGCGCCCACGACCGCCGCTCCGAGCGTGACCGCCGCGCAGGTGTCGCGTCCGATCGGTTCCGCGATGAGGTTGGCGGCCGGGAGCCCGGGAAGCTGGCGCCGGATTTCCGCGGTCTGCGCCGCGTTGGTGATGACGATCACGTTGTCGATCGGAACGAGCGGAAGGACCCGATCCACCGCCTGCTGGAGGAAGGAGCGATCGCCGAGCAGCTTGATCAGCTGTTTCGGAGTCGATTCGCGGCTGACCGGCCAGAAGCGTTCGCCACGCCCGCCCGCCATGATGATCACGAAACGATCGCCGGCCCGCGCCTTCTTGCCCGAATCATCCGAGGATTGGGGTGCCGGGGAGCTCGCTTTCGCCGCTTTGGAGGAGGGAGGGGAGGCGCTCTTGGCGGGCCGGCGCGCCGCCGCGCCTCGGACCGCGCGTGGGGACGGTCGTGGTTTTCCGGAAGCGGCCGACTTGGCGGACGCGGGCTTGGACTTGCGCTGGGTCATGTCAGGGCTTGATGGCGGTTGCCAGGGACTTCACGAAAGCGGAGACCCCCGGGACGAGGTCGGCGGAGGCGCCGAGGTCGGCGATGCGATTCACGACCGCGCTCCCCACCACGATGGCGTCCCCGTGGATGGCCACCGCGCGGGCCTGGGCGGGGTCGGAAATGCCGAATCCGATGGCGATCGGAAGCCGCGAGTGGGCCCGGATCTTGGCGGTCATCGCCTCGATGGTGTCGCTGACGCGGGATTGCATGCCGGTGACGCCCTCCCGGCTGACGTAGTAGAGGAAGCCGCGGGCTCGGCGGGCGATGAGCTCGATGCGGGCGTCGGGCGTGGTCGGCGCGATCAGGTAGATGTTGCTGAGTCCCGCCTTCTCCATGAGCGCCTCGTAGGTGTCGGATTCCTCGGGCGGAAGATCGAGCACCAGCAGTCCGTCCACGCCCGCGCGGGCGGCATCGTCGACGAACCGTTCCAGGCCCACACGGTGGAGAAGGTTGAAATAGACGTAGAGAACGACCGGGATCTGGGAGGACTTCCGTAGGTCGGCGACCATTTCCAGGACTCGGCTTGGCGTTGTGCCGCTCGCCAAACCCCGCTGAGCCGCGAGTTGATTGACGATGCCGTCGGCGAGCGGGTCGCTGAACGGAACCCCAAATTCCAGGATGTCGACGCCGGCCTGGTCGAAGGCGAGCGCGAGATCGCGCGTGGCCGCGAGGTCGGGATCACCCGCCCCGATGTAGACGACGAGACCCTTCTGGCCGCGGGCGCGCAGGCCCGCGAAACGCTGCTCGATTCGATTCATCCGGTCCGAGGACGCTGCCAGCCGGGTCGGGGAAGCTCAAGCGTTGGGGCTTTGGACGGGAATTGTGGTTCGTTCGGCCGCGCCCCGAGGATCGGCGCGCGTCGTTTGGGGCGACAATCCAAGGGGAATCAATTAGGCACTGGGCATGCACCTGAGGATCTGGCTGGCGGTGGGAATGGGCGTGTGGCTTGGCGCGGCTTCGGCCGAGGCTGGGTTGCGGGCGGCGATCGCGGTGCGGGTCGTGACACCGGATCCGCTGCTGCCGATTTCAGGGGGTGTGGGCGGCTCCGAGCCGGCCGTTCGCAAAGAAGGCGAGTTGACGGTCCGCGCCCTGGTGGTTTCCGACGGCCCCACGACGATCGCCCTGGTGAGCACCGATTTCCTGGGATTCCCGGCGGTGCTGGGCGATCGGGTCCGGGATCAGGTGCGCGAAATCCCCCCCGGGAACATCCTCATCGGCGCCACGCACACGCACAGCGCTCCGGACCCGTACGCCTTCCCGGACGCGCGGGGGAAGACCGCGGCGGACCTCGCCTACCTTCGGTCGGTGGCGGATCGCGCGGCCGCGGCGATTCGGGAGGCCCTGGGTCGGCTGGAAGCGGTATCGGTCAAGGTGGCGACCGGGGAATTCAAGGGGCGCATCGCCTACAACGCCTATGCCGAAGCGCTCTTCGATCCGAGGGGGAGCGTGGTGCAGTTCCTTGGAGCCGATGGTGCCGCCCGCGCCACGCTGGTGAACTACGCGGTGCACCCCGAGGTCCTCGGCAACCGCCAGGGGATCTGCAGCCCGGACCTGGTGGGGCCCCTCTATGACCGGCTGGCGGCGCAAGGGGGTGGAACGGGCATCTTTTTCAACGGCGCTCTGGGGGGGATGGTCACCGCGGATTGCCGCGGCCCCGACGGCCGGGACATCCCGACTTGGGCGGAAGCCGTCCGGATCGGGGAGAGGCTGGCCGACGAGGCGTTGAGAGTGGTCGCCGGAGCCCCTTCGCAGGCGGAACCCGCCTTGGAATGCCGCGCGACGACCGTTCGATTTCCCGTGGAATCTCCGGTGCTGCGCGCCGTTCTGAAAGGCTCGCCGATGGGTTATCGGACCGACCCGGACGGCAGGGTGGCGACCCAGGTGAACTGGATCCGCCTGGGGACCGCCCAGATGCTCACGGTTCCCGGGGAAGCTTTGCCGAATCTGGGCGCGTATCTGAAACGGAAGTTGGGCGGCGAAAACCCCATGCTCCTTGGTCTGACCAACGACGCGTTCGGCTACATCCTGACCCGGGAGGATTGGAGCGCCTTTCGACGGTACGACTACATCAGCCGCACCTGCCTGGGTGAGCGCACCGCGGAGATCTTCACCGAGGCGGCCCTTGGCCTCGCGGCCGGGACGGTCAGCGAATCGAGCCCGGCGGCGAGGTAGAACCGGGTCAGGCCGGAGGGGCGGGTCGATGATGCTCGCGCCAGAGCAGGCGCAGGCCTTCCAGGGTGAGATTGGGGCGGACCGAGGTGATCTCGGGGATGCCGCGGGCGATCAGTCGGGCGTAGCCCCCCGTCGCGACGACGGGGAGATGGGTCGCTCCCAGTTCCTTTTGGAGCGAATGAATGAGTTCACGGACGAGCCCGCGGTAGCCGTGGACCGCTCCCACCAGCATCGCCTCCTC
This sequence comes from uncultured Verrucomicrobiota bacterium, assembly GCA_942490575.1. GTDB lineage: Bacteria > Verrucomicrobiota > Verrucomicrobiia > Limisphaerales > CAIMTB01 > CAIMTB01. The sequence goes on along the minus strand of CALNYA010000018.1, from coordinate 65,711 downwards.
CGTGCTGCGACCAATCGCGGACCGGATTTCCCGGATGCGGATGCGGGGGAGCAGGGCGGTCTTCTCGTGAAGGTAGTCGGTCATCACCGCGAGCCCCGGGGCGATGATGCCGCCCGAGTAGCGGCCTTCGGCGTCCACGATGTCGAAGGTCACCGCGGTCCCGAAATCGACGACGACGACCGGAGGGGGATGGAGGTGGCGCGCGGCGAGGGCGTTGGCGAGGCGGTCGGGGCCGATCGTTTTGGGCTTGGGGTAGGCGATTCCGACCCCGCGCAGGGTCCGGTGGGTCAACACGAGGGGGGTGACGCCGAATTCCGACCCGACGAGAGCCCTGGCGCGGGGAGTCGCGGAGGGAACCACGCTGCAAAGAACGGCTCCGGTGAGTCGTCGGCCGGCGATCAGGCGGGCGAGGAGCGGGGCGGGATTCCCGGTGAGAAGCGCGTCCGTGGGTATATCCGTCCGCGCGACGAGACGCTGTGGCGTGGCGAGGCCGGCATGGCAATGGGTGTTGCCAATGTCGAGGAGCAGAAGGTGTCCTCGTTCGGCGCGATTCCGTGTGCTCATTTTTCCAGGGTCACGTCGCCGCCGACGATACGTTCCAGCCTTCCGTGCTCGGTGCGGACCAGCAGGGCGCCTTCGCTGTCGAGGGATTCGGCGAGCCCCACGATCCTCCGGTTGCCCGTCACGACCGAGACGTCCCGACCCAGGGTCGTGCATTGGGAGGACCACTCGTCCGCCAGCGCGGTGAAACGGTCGTCGGTGACGCATTCATACGCGGCATCCAGTTCCTGGAGCAGCGTCGCCGCGAGCGAGGCGCGATCGATGGGCCGTCCCAATTCCAATCTCAACGAGGTCGCCGAGGCGTGGAGGTCCGACGGAAAATCAACCCGAACCAGGTTCGCATTGATTCCGATTCCCAGGATCAGGTGCCGGACCGAGTCCAATTCCCCGGACAATTCGGTCAACACTCCGGCGACCTTGCGCCCGTGGATCATGATGTCGTTGGGCCATTTGATCTCGGGCCGGAGCGGAATCTCCCGGCGAATGGCCCGCGCCAGCGCGGTGGCCGCCGCGACCGTCAGGCGGGTCGCGGCCTGGGGGCGCAATACCGGCCGGAGAAGGACCGAGAACCAGATGCCGCGCCCAGGTGGCGAGATCCACGGACGCCCCAGGCGCCCGCGCCCGCGCGTCTGTGACTCCGCGAAGACGACCAGACCTTCCTGAACCCCTTCGCGGGCGAGCCGCTCGAGGACGTCGCTGGTGGAGTTGGTTTCCTGGAAGACCCGGATGTCCCGCCCGACCACCCGAACGCCGCCGATTCGGGAGGTCAAATCGTCGGCATGAAGGCGGTCCGGGCATCCGAGCAGGCGGTAGCCGCTGTGGGGGCTGGCTTCCACCTCGTATCCGAGGCTCCGCAATTCCTCGATCCGCGCCCAGATGGCGGCGCGTGTGACTCCCAGGCGGCTGGAAAGATCCGCGCCGGAGACCCAGGGCGCCGACCGGAGCGCTCCCAGAATGGCGGCGTCCAGGGTCATGCGGCTCCCGACGGCGAATCGAAGTCCAGGCCGATGTCGATCGCCCGGACCGAATGGGTGAGGGCGCCGACCGAAATGAAATCGACGCCGGTGTCGGCGATGGCCCGGACCGTCTCCAACCGGACGCCGCCGCTGGCCTCGGTGACGGCTTTTCCGGCGCAAAGCCGGACGGCTTCGGCGAGTTGCGCGGTCGCCATGTTGTCGAGGAGGACGATGTCCGCCCCGGCCTCCACGGCCTGGGCCACCTGATCCAGCGTGTCCGCCTCCACTTCGATCTTGAGGTACGGGAACCGGGCCCGCGCACGTTCCACGGCCACGACGATGGGATTGGGGATGGCGCCATGAAGGGCGGCCAGGTGGTTGTCCTTGATCAGCACCAGGTCGTCGAGCCCCCGCCGGTGATTGGTCCCACCCCCGCAGACCACGGCGTACTTCTCCAGAACCCGCCAGCCCGGCGTCGTCTTGCGGGTGTCGAGGACACGGGCTTTCGATCCGGCGACCGCGTCGACGAAGGCGGCCGTGGCGGTCGCGATGCCCGAGAGCCGCTGAACGAAATTCAACGCCGTGCGTTCGGCGGTCAGCAGAGCTCGGCTGGAGCCAGCCACCCGGAGGAGGGACGTTCCTCCAGGAACTCGGGAACCGTCCGGAATCACGGCCTCGATGGCGGCGTCCGGGTCGAGCGCGAGGAAGGCTTCGACCGCGAGGGCCAGGCCGGCGGCGACCATTGGTTCGCGGGTGACCATGCGGGCGCTGGAACGCGCGGCGGCGGGAACGACGGACAGGGACGTGGCATCCCCGGAACGAACATCTTCACCCAGCGCCTCCCTCACCGCTCGCTGGATTTCCGTGGGCTGCAGTTCAGGCACGCGCCTATTGGTGGGGAGAATTGATCGGAGTTGAACCCAAAACCGGGGGATTCGGGCGAAACTTGCGCTGTCGCCGCTTTTCACCCAGGCCCGGGACACGGCGGCGAGGCGCATCGTGGACTTACAGTTTGTCCCGATCCGCGACTTCGGGCTAAACGGGGGGATGCCGATTTCCTTTCGCGCCGGGCTGGTCGTGGTCCTCCTGGGAGCTGGTGGTCTTTGTGGCTGGGGATCGACCAACCGCTTCGAGCGGGAGGTGCGGGCGCTCGAAGCCGTGGCGCTGCAAAACCCCGCGCCACAAGGCGCGATGATGCTGTACGGAAGCTCCAGCTTCCGGCTCTGGACCGACGCGGCGGCCCGGTTCCCGAAGCACGACGTCGTGAACCGCGGTTTTGGCGGCGCCCACCTCAGCGATCTGAACGAGTTCTTCGATCGCCTCGTGCTACCGGCGGAGCCCCGTCTGCTGCTGATCTACGGCGGCGACAACGACGTCGCTTCCGGAAAATCACCCGAACGGGTCCTCGAGGATTTCCGCGAGCTGGTCCGCAAGGTCCGCACCCAGTTGCCGCGCACCCGGGTCGGGTTCGTGGCCATCAAACCGAGTCCGTCCCGCTTCGCGCAGCTCGCGACCCAGCGGGAGGCCAATCGCCTGGTCCGTCGCGAAGCCCGACGACTGCGCCGGGTGGATTTCATCGATGTCGCAAGCCCGTTGCTGGGCGCGAACGAAACTCCCGACGAAGGGTGCTTCGTGGCCGATCGGCTCCATCTGAACGCGGCGGGGTATGATCGATGGATGGAAGCCCTCGGTCCTTACGTGGAGCGTCGTGGCCCGAAACGTCCAGCGCCAGCTCGCACCCGATGAGCCTTCCACCTAGGATGCCCCCCATGATCCACACCTCGCGTAGCCGCGGACGTCAGTCCGCGCCATCTCCGGGCCGGAGGTCAGCGCCAACTGACGTCGGCTGCAGCTGTCCGACCGCTGACCCAATGGATTCAAGGTCTCAATTCGGGGTTCGCGAACCGTGGACCCTTCCCGTGATCCCCCGCGTGGTCCGTTTCCTCGGAGGGGTCGCCCTCGCTCTTGCGCTTCTCGCCGGTCCCCTCGCGTCATCTCTTTTCGCGGCACCCGCGCCTACCTTCCGCCACGTCACGATCGATGATCAAGTATCGATTGGTTACGGCGTGGCCATCGCCGATGTCGACGGGGACCGACGCCTCGACATCGTCCTCGCGGACAAGCGAGTCATCGCGTGGTACCAGGCGCCCGATTGGAAACGACATGTCATTGCGGAAGGCCTGACCGAGTTGGACAACGTCTGCGTCGCCGCGCGGGACCTGGACGGCGATGGCAAGGCCGAAATCGCGGCCGGCGCCGGGTGGAATCCGGGGGATACAATCGGGAGTGGCGCCCTGTTCTACCTGAAGCCGCCCGAGGACCGCACCCAGCGGTGGGAGCCCATCCGCCTCGCGCACGACCCGACCATCCATCGAATTCGCTGGATTCGGAATCAGGCGGGAGCGTTCGACCTGATTTCCGTTCCGCTCCTTGGCCGCGGCAATCGGAACGGGTACGGGGATGGCGTCCGTGTGCTGGCGTATCACCGCCCCTCGGATTTGAACGCGCCCTGGACTACCACCGAACTCAACCGGGCATGGCACGCCACCCACAATTTCGATGTCCTTCCCGACGGCACCGCGGGCGTTGGGGAGATGCTTCGCGTCGCGTCGCGCGAAGGGGTGTTCGACTTGCGCCCGGCGTCCGCGCTCGAAACAGGTTCGTGGAAGGTGGAAACGATCGCGTCACGTGTCGCCGGAACACCGGAATTCATCGGAGCCGGCGAAGTTCGTTCGGGCCGGGGGCCTGGCGGAAGCCCGCTGGTGGCCACGATTGAGCCCATGCACGGCAACCAGGTCGTCGTCTACCGACCGGATCCGAAGGGGGCCGAGGCCCTGTGGCGGCGCACCGTCCTGGATGGGACGCTCGTGGACGGTCATGGCATCGCCTGCGCCGACGTGCTGGGTCGGGGACACGACCAGGTGATCGCCGGATGGCGCGCCATGACCGGACCCGGGAAGGCCGTGGGCATCCGGTTGTATGCTCCGGTGGACGACGCGGCGACCCGCTGGGAAACGCACGTCATCGATGACAACCAGATGGCTTGCGAAGACTTGCAGGTGGCGGATCTGGATTCGGATGGGGATCTGGACCTGGTGGCCAGCGGCCGCGCCACCCGCAACCTTAAGATCTACTTCAACGAGACCGCGCGTCCCTGACGGCCCCTGCCGTCGGACGAAAGGATTCCGTTCCGGGGCTCAGGTGGAAGCCGTGGCTTCGACCGGACGCGCCCGAAGCCTCGCCGCCGTCACGCAACCCGTGGCCAGCGCCATCCCCGCGCACAGGAGATAGGGGAACGACGGATGCCAATCGAAGGTGGCGCTGGCGAAGATGGGCCCCGCGATTCGCGCGAGCGCGCCCGCTCCCTGCGCCACGCCCAGGGTGGTGCCCTGCTCATTCGGCGGCGTGGTCATGGAGATCAGGCCGAACAGGGGAGGGCGCGTCATGCCCGAGCCAATCGAGAGGACAGCCAGGGTGGCCAGCAGCAAAACCCAGGGCCATCCGCCCCCGGCGAATAGCTCGCCGACGAACCGGTACCAAGGCACCGACGGGTCCTTCCAGAGCCCGGACAACGAATTGCCAAGGGATCCGGAAATGAACGGGAGAGGCGCGAGACTGATGCCCACCAGGATCAGGCTGATCGCGATGAGCCGACCCTCTCCCAGCGCGCGGACCAGGCGCCCGATCGGCCCGCCCTGGATGAAGGCCCCGATCAACCCGCAAAACGCGAAGAGGAACGCGATCGCGATCTCCCCGTCCGTCGTCGCTCGGCTGAAATGGAAATTCCGCGCCACCAAGAGCCCCAGCGTCGTCTCAAAGCAGGTGAAGGCGAACGTCGACAGAAAAAAGACCACCACGAGAAACCCGATGAGAGGCCGGCGAAGCACCTGCCCCCAGGTTCCGAATCGCCCTCCCGGAGGCCGCGCCGGTGGCTTCGATCCAGGCGGGAGGCTTTCCCCCAGGAAGAACGCCGCGAGGATCCAATTGACGAGACACACGGACGCCGCAAGCCAGCCGGGCCCCGGAAGGCCCATCCAGAGCAGCGCTCCCACCGCGATGGCGGGACCGAAGATGAAACCAAGTCCGAACGCCATGCCGATCAGACCCATGCGCTTCGAGCGATCCTTGGGTGGCGTCAGATCGGCGATGTACGCCTGCGCCACGGTGAGGTTCGCTCCGCAAATGCCGGCGAAAATTCGGGAAATCAGGATGACCGTGAGCGCCATCGTGCCATCGCGAAGGCCTGATCCGATCGCGAACAGAGAGTACGAAACGACGAACCCAGCCGTGCTGACGAGAAGCACCGGCCTCCGCCCGATCCGGTCCGAAAGGCGGCCCCACGCCGGGGCGAAGAGGAACTGCATCAGCGAGTACGAAGCCACGATCAGCCCGAGGAGCCAGCCCGGCGCCCCGAAGTCTTTCACGTACTTGGGAAGGAGCGGCAGCACCATCCCGAAACCCATCAGGTCGACGAAGACCGTGACGAAAATGATCAGCAGCGAAGGCTTTCTCATGAGGACCCCGCCGCTCCCAACGGCGCGGAGAAACGGACGGCGGAGCGTAACGTGGGAGCGTCGACGGGAGCAAGGATCGGGACGCGATGCTATGCCCCCAGCCGCGGTGAATCCGCCAGACCTTCCCGAAACGAAGGATGGACCAGCCCGAACGCGGCGTCGGCCGGCCCTCCGTCCCCCACGTTGTCCTCCTCCAGCATGAGAATCTGGTCGCGGTGGAGCGGCGGGGCCCGTCGGAGAAGCCGAGGCCAAACGAATTCCAGGACCCGGGCCTGGATCCGGGCCAACGGGAAGGGGACCGGAAGAAGGAAACGTCGGCGCCCCAGCGCCTCCAGGATGGCGCTTTGGATTTCCCGGAATTCGAGCCGCTCAGGAGAGCAAAGCTCGTAGGTTTGACCGATCGACAAAGGAACCCGAAGCGCCCGAACAAACGCCCGCGCGACCGCCCCGAGTCCAATGGGCTGCTGGAGGGCGCGACCGCCGCCCAGGACGGGCAGGAAGGGCGAGTACCGGGACAGTTGATCGAAAAGACCAACAAAACCGCCGTGACGGGCGTGGATCAACGACGGTCTGAAGATCGTCCAGTCGAGACCCGACGCTCGGACGATCTCCTCCGCTTCCCATTTTGTCTGGTGATAGCGGGACCGCGCTCCCGGACGGGTCCCCAGCGCGCTCATCTGCAAGAAGCGCGCGACTCCGGCGTCGTGCGCGGCGCGAACCATGCGATGCGTCAGGCCCACGTGGGCCTTCCGAAACGTGTTGTCACCGAGTTCCGCGATGATTCCCACCAAATGAATGATCGCGAAGGCCCCCCGGCAAGCCTCCGCAAGCCTTTCGGCATCCGAAAAATCGACGACACGGCATTCCACCGCCCGCGGATCCGGAGGAATTGGGTGTCGGGACGGGTCCGTGGCCGTCGTCGGCCGGGATTGGCCGGGAAGGGCCCTCCGGAGGAGTCGGGGCGTCCACTCCGCCGCAATCAGCCCGTCCACCAGGGCTTTTCCAACGAAACCGGTCCCGCCTGTGACCACGACATGCAACGCCCTCACGATAGAAGAGTCATGGATTCGAGCCAAGAACCGGGGTGATCAGTAAAAAATTTAGAAATTGGGTTGCAGGAGTTAATCACGCTCGGCAAATTGCTCGTCCCTTTCGCCTCAAACCGAAAGGAATCCCAAGCCAACGCGGGACGCGCGATGCCAACCATCAACCAACTTGTCCGCAAAGGACGCCGAAAGCTGAACTACAAGTCGAAGGCACCAGCCCTCGAAGGGGCGCCGTTTCGACGTGGCGTCTGCTTGCAGGTCATGACCCGTACCCCCAAAAAGCCCAACTCCGCCATGCGAAAAGTGGCGAAGGTCCGGCTCACCAACGGATACGAGGTGATCGCCTACATTCCGGATGAGGGTCACAATCTCCAGGAGCACTCCATCGTGCTCGTGCGCGGTGGCCGCGTGAAGGATCTCCCCGGTGTCCGGTACCATGTCGTCCGGGGAACCCTCGACTGCCAGGGCGTCGAGAAACGCCGCGTGAGCCGATCCAAGTACGGCGTCAAGCGCCCGAAGGCAGCCAAGGCCGCCGCCAAGTAAGTAGGCCCGCGCCGATCCGCCCACCCAACCCGCCTCCGCAAACCGCCGCACCACTCGATCGATCTTTCTTATGTCGCGCCGCCGCCGAGCTGAAAAACGTCCGATGATCTCGGACCCGAAGTTCAACAGTCCGCTCGTCACCCGACTCGTCAACACCGTCATGGTGTGCGGGAAGAAGAGCCTCGCACAGCGTCTGGTCTACGGAGCCTTCGACCGTATCATCGAGAAGAACCCCTCCTCGAACCCTCTCGAAATCCTCCAGCGGGCGGTCGACAACGCCAAGCCCCGGCTCGAAGTCAAAGCTCGTAGGGTCGGTGGCGCAACCTACCAGGTTCCCCTGGAAGTCACCTCGGATCGCCAGGCGTCGCTCGCGGTGCGTTGGCTCGTCGATTTCGCGGACGGCCGCAAGGGGATCCCCCTTCAGGACGCGCTCGCCAGCGAGATCATGGACGCCTACCAGGGCCAGGGTAACGCCATCCGGAAACGGGACGAGGTGCATAAGATGGCGCAGGCGAACAAGGCGTTCGCGCACTTCCGCTGGTAGATCGGCGGCCCATCCCTCCCAACCCCCATTCGTCCCTAGTCCATTTCCCGCACCCCTTCGATGAGCGCAGACGCCAAGGTATCCAAAGCGTTGAATTCGCCCGACCGGCAGTTCGCCCTGGAGCGAACCCGGAACATCGGGATCGCTGCGCATATCGACGCGGGTAAGACGACCACGACGGAGCGCATCCTCTTCTACACGGGCCTCATCCATAAGATGGGAGATGTGGATGATGGAAATACGGTGACCGACTGGATGGAGCAGGAGCGCGAGCGCGGCATCACCATCACATCGGCGGCGACGACCTGTTACTGGACCCAACAGGACGACGGCATCGATAAGCTCTTCAAGGGGATTCCCCATCGCGTCAATATCATCGACACCCCCGGCCACGTCGATTTCACGGCTGAGGTCGAACGGTCCATGCGTGTCCTGGACGGCGCGGTCGCCGTCTTCTGCGGTGTGGCGGGCGTTCAACCCCAGTCCGAAACGGTCTGGCGCCAGGCGACCAAGTACCAGGTCCCCCGGATCGCCTTCGTCAACAAGATGGACCGCATCGGGGCCAACTTCGAGAACGCGGTCTCCGAGATGCGCAAAAAGCTCGGGGCCTACGCCTTCCCGGTGGTCCTCCCCATCGGCAAAGAGGACCTACTCAAGGGCGTCATCGACCTCATCAGTCACAAGGCGATTTACTACGATGAAACCGACGAGGCGGGCCTGCGCTACTCGGTCAAGGAGATCCCCGCCGACCTGAAGGATCGCGCCGACGAGGCCTACCAGGAGTTGGTCAACGCGGTCGGTGATCGCGATGACGAGATCGCGGACTATGTCCTCAACGAGAAGCCGGTTCCGTCGGATGTCCTGAAGCTCGCGATTCGCCGGCTCACCTGCCAGATCCGGTTTGTTCCCGTCCTCTGCGGGTCGGCCTTCAAGAAAAAAGGCGTTCAACCCCTGGTCGACGCGGTGTTGGATTACCTTCCTTCGCCGGTGGATACCGAACCGATGCAGGGCGACCTGCCTGGCGGCGAGGGGGAACGGGTGACCGTCTCGCCTGACGACAGCGCCAAATTCTGTTCCTTGGCCTTCAAGCTCTGGACGGATCCTTTCGTCGGCAAACTGGTCTTCTTCCGGGTCTACCGAGGCAAACTGTCCAAAGGGGACAACATCTACAACCCCCGAACCCGCAAACGGGAGCGCGTCTCCCGCGTGTTGATGATCCAGGCCGACAAGCGCCTGGATGTGGATACGGTCTACAGCGGTGACATCGCCGCGTTGGTCGGTCTGCGTAACATCACGACCGGCGACACGCTGTGCGACGAGGACGGGGAAGTGCTCCTCGAACCGCCGACTTTTCCGGAACCCGTGATTTCGATGGCCGTCGAGCCTAAGAGCAAGGTGGACCGCGACAAGATGTCGACCGGCCTCCAACGCTTGGCTGAGGAGGATCCCACCTTCCGGTGTTTCACCAACGAGGAAACCGGGCAGCTCATCATCGCGGGCATGGGTGAACTCCACTTGGAGATCATCCGCGACCGGCTTCTCCGCGAGTTCAAGGTGGAAGCGAGCGCCGGCGCACCCCAGATCGCCTACCGGGAGACCATCACGGCGTCGGCCGAGGGCGAGGGAAAATTCATCCGCCAGTCGGGCGGCCGTGGTCAGTACGGACACGCCGTCGTCCAGATCACCCCGAACGAACGCGGCAAAGGGGTCGAGATCGAGAACAAGATCGTCGGCGGCGTGATTCCCAAGGAATACGTCCCGGCGGTGATCGACGGCATCGAGGAGGCCATCAAGGGCGGCGTCGTCGCCGGCTACCCGATGGTCGACCTCAAGGTCGCGGTGACTTACGGCAGTTTCCACGAGGTCGACTCGTCGGAACTGGCCTTCAAGATGGCGGGTATCTTCGCGCTGAAGGATGCCGTCCGGAAGGCCAATGGGATCATCCTCGAACCGATCATGAAGGTCGAGGTGACCACCCCGGACGAGTACCAGGGAGATATCCTCGGGGATCTCAACCGGCGCCGAGGCAAGATCGTGGCGATCGATAACAAGAGCGATGCGACCATCCTGCGGGCCGACGTTCCACTTGCGGAAATGTTCGGTTACGCAACGGCGGTTCGGTCACTTTCCAAGGGGCGCGCGGCCTATTCCATGGAGCCGTCGCATTTCGAGCCGGTGCCGGCAAGTGTCGCCGCCACCATATTGGAGTCGGCCAAGAGCAAACCGGCCGCCCGCAGCTGAAACGGAAGGTCAACATGTCTGGACAACGAATTCGCATCCGCCTCAAGGCGTTTGATCACCGGATCATCGACCAGTCCGTAGCGGACATCGTCGAAACGGTGAAACGCTCCGGCGCCCGCGTGGCCGGTCCCATCCCGCTTCCCACCAAAATCGAACGATTCACGGTGGGTCGCTCTCCGCACGTCGATAAAAAGTCCCAGGAGACTTTTGAGATGCGGACTCACAAGCGCCTGCTCGATATCATCGGGCCGACCGCCAAAACCGTGGATGAGCTCAAAAAGCTCAATCTCCCGGCCGGCGTCGACATCACCATCAAGATCTAAACTCGCCCCACCATGATTGGCCTTATCGGCAAAAAGCTTGGGCAAACGCGCGTGTACGACGCCAGCGGTACCGCCGTCCATGTGACCGTGGTTCAGGCGGGACCGAATTACGTCGTCCAAAAGAAGACCGTCGCCTCCGACGGGTACGACGCCGTTCAACTCGGCTTCGCACCCCAAAAGGAAAGCCGCCTTCCGAAGGCCGCCGTGGGTCACTTGGGCAAAGCCAAGGTCCCCCCGGTGCGCAGGCTTCGTGAATTCCGGAATTTCACGCTCGACGTGAACCCGGGAGACCAGGTCGGCGTCACCATCTTCGCCGAAGGCGATTTCATCGACGCCATCGGTGTCACCAAGGGCCGCGGCTTCGAAGGCGTCGTCAAGCGCCATGGTTTCGCCGGCGGCGACATGACCCACGGCGCCAAGGGCTGGCACCGTCGGTCGGGCGCCATCGGTCAGCGACTCTTCCCCGGCACCGTCATGCGCGGCATGAAGATGCCCGGCCACATGGGCCAGGTCCGTCGCACCACCCAGAATCTGCGGGTCGTCAAGATCATCGAGGCGGACCAATTGCTCCTCATCCAGGGCTCGATCCCTGGCGCCGCCGGCGAATTCGTGATCATCCGGGAAGCCAAGAAATCCCCCAAGATCACCGCGAAGCAGTAACCCGGAGAACCCCGCGTGAACATCCAGATTTCCGATCTCCAAGGCAACCAAGTGTCCGAAAGGGCGGTGGCGTTCGACATCATCGAAAACGCCCGCGGCACTCAGGCGGTGAAGGACACCGTCGTCGCCCACCTCGCCGCACGTCGGCAGGGAACCCGCCAGGCCAAGACCGCCGGCGAAGTCACCGGCACCAATAAAAAACCTTGGCGCCAGAAAGGAACCGGTCGCGCACGGGCGGGCTCCTTCCAATCACCGCTTTTCGTCGGCGGCGGCGTGGTCTTCGGCCCGCGCCCCCATGACTTCACCATCAAGATCAATACCAAGGTTCGGAAGCTCGCCCTCCGTAAGGCGGTCAGCGAGCGGTTGCGAAGCGGTGACGTCGTCATCGTCAACGAACTGAAGCTCGACTCCCCCAAGACCAAGGCGTTCCTCAAGGCGGTGGAATCGCTGAAGGTCCTCGGCGGATCGCTGCTGATCGTGGCGGGACCGGACAAGAATCTTCGACTGGCTTCCGGGAACGTCCCGGATGTCAAAATCACCACCGGCGAGGATTTGAACACCTACCAGGTCCTCTGGCCCGACAAGATCGTCTTCACCGAGGAAGCGTTCCGAAAGCTCGAAGCCCGGCTGAGCGTGAAGGAGGGAGCATGAACATTTACGACGTCGTCAAGACCGTGCGCCTCACCGAAAAAGGCACCGCGCAAGCCTCCGATCTCAACCAGTACACCGTGGTGGCCGACCGCCGTGCCAGCAAGGTCCAGATCCGACAGGCCGTCGAGCAGCTCTTTTCGGTCAAAGTCCTCCGGGTGAATACCCAGAGCGTCCATGGCAAGCTCCGCCGACAATCGACCGCCGCCGCCGGCCGGGATCCCCACTGGAAAAAGGCGATCCTGACCCTCAAGGAGGGCGACAAAATTCAGCTGACCTGATCCTATGCCGGTCAAAACGTACAGACCCCTTACCCCGTCGCGCCGCTTCCTCACGGTGTCCTCCTTCAAGGAGATCACCAAGAGCAAGCCCGAGAAGTCGCTGGTCGTCATCCGCAAGAAGACGGGCGGACGCAATGTCCACGGACGGGTCACCGCCCGAGGCATCGGCGGTGGTCACAAGCAGAAGATCCGGTTGGTGGACTTCAAGCGCCGCAAGTTCGGAATGGACGCCACGGTGCTCGGCGTCGAATACGATCCGTGCCGTTCGGCGCGCATCGCGCTGCTCCAGTACGCCGACGGTGAGAAGCGGTACATCCTATCGCCGAACGGATTGCAGGTTGGGCAGAAGGTTCGCAACGGCAGTGATGCCGCCCCCGAGCTTGGGAACTGCCTTCCGTTGAAGAATATCCCGGTGGGCACGCAGATCCACGCCTTGGAATTGAACCCCGGCCGCGGAGCCCAGATCGTCCGCGCCGCGGGCGGAGCGGCCACGCTCATGTCCCGTGACGGAGATTTCGCCCAGGTCCGTCTGCCTTCGGGCGAAATCCGCCGGATCAACGAAATCTGCCAGGCCACGATTGGCCAGGTGGGAAATCTCGAGCACGAAAACATCATTCTCGGCAAAGCCGGCCGCGCGCGCTGGATCGGGGTTCGACCGATCACCCGCGGCGTGGCGCGAAACCCCGTCGACCACCCGAACGGCGGTGGCCAGGGCAAGTCGAAGGGCGGCGGCGGGTGGCAGCAATTGACCTCCCCGTGGGGTTTGCTCGCCAAGGGATTCAAGACGCGGAAGAAAACGAAGCCCTCCGACCGTTTTATCGTGGTCCGCCGCGACGGACGCACTCCGAAGCTGAAGTAACGCTCAACACACTCCACCGGTCATGGGACGATCAATTCGAAAAGGTCCGTTTGTGGACTCCCACCTTATGGACAAGGTGCGGAAAATGAACACCGCGGGGCTCAAAAAGCCCATCAAAACGTGGTCGCGCCGGTCAATGATCACGCCGGAGTTCGTGGGCCACACGGTCCAGGTCCATAACGGCCGGATTTTCAACGCCGTGTTCGTCACCGAAAACATGGTCGGTCACCGGCTCGGCGAGTTTTCGCTGACCCGCACCTTCAAAAAACACGGTGCCCACACCGCGAAGGCGGAGGCCAAGTAGCCATGGAAGTACGAGCCATCACCCGGAACATCCGCATGTCCGCGCAGAAGATGCGCGAGGTCACCCGCCAGATTCACGGGATGAACGCCGTCCAGGCGCAGGCCATCCTCGCCGCGGTTCCTCGGAAGTCCGCCTTCTGGGTCGCCAAGACGTTGAAGTCGGCGATCGCCAACGCGGAGAACAACAACAACCTGAAGGCCGAGACCCTTCGGGTGAAGGCCGCCATGACCGGAACAGGGCGGACCATCAAACGCTTTATTCCCAAGGCCCGCGGATCCGCGGGACCAATCCTGAAACGCAGTTGCAACGTCACCATCGTCTTGAGCGACGAATAGGTCGCGTACTTCTATGGGTCAAAAAACCAATCCCGTCGGTCTGCGGGTTGCCGTCACCAAGGACTGGCAATCCAAGTGGTTCTCCGGCAAGAAAGAATTCAGCCGCTTGCTGGTTGAGGACGCCGACATCCGCCGCCTGCTGAAACGCCGGCTCGAAACGGCCTCCGTTCCTCGGATCTCCATCGAGCGGGCCGCGAACCGCTGCCGCATCACGATCTTCACCGCCCGCCCTGGGGTGGTCATCGGACGCAAGGGTTCCGAGATCGATAAAATCAAGGAAGATCTCAGCAAAATGACGGGCAAGGATGTCTACGTCGAGATCCAGGAAGTGAAGCAGCCCGAGATCGACGCCCAACTGGTGGCCGAAAACGTGGCGCTCCAACTGGAACGGCGTATCTCCTTCCGGCGCGCGATGAAGAAGGCCATCCAGTTGGCCATGGATATGGGCGCCGAAGGAATCAAACTTCGCTGCGGCGGTCGACTCGGCGGAGCGGAGCTCTCCCGCGTCGAAACCTATCACCAGGGAAGGGTTCCGCTGCACACGCTGCGGGCCAACATCGAATATGGTTTCGCGGAGGCGAGAACGGTCTACGGGAAGCTCGGCGTGAAATGCTGGGTTTGTCGCGGGGAGCGAAAGCCCGAGAAGCAGCGCCCACCCGGCTCCGCCATCGCGGCGTCGAGCACACCCGCGGGCCTCACGGCATCCCCGGGATCCAGGATCTGACAAACCCCGTAACCGAGCACCAGGAGAAAAAGGCTTATGGCGTTGATGCCCGCACGGGTCAAGTACCGGAAGATGCACCGCGGAAACCGCGCGGGCATCGCCACGCGATGCAATGCGGTCGCGTTTGGCGAATACGGATTGCAGGCGCTTGAGCGCTGCTGGATGGACACCAAGCAGATCGAAGCTGCCCGCGTCGCCATCACGCGCCATATGAAGCGCCGTGGCAAATTGTGGATCCGTATCTTCCCCGATAAATCCTACACGAAGAAACCCCTCGAAGTGCGGATGGGAACCGGAAAAGGCGGCGTGGAGGGCTGGGTTGCCGTGATCAAGCCGGCGACGATCCTGTTCGAAGTGGACGGGATCCCCGAAGCGCTGGCTCGCGAGGCCATGCGCCTCGCGGCCACCAAATTGCCCATCCGAACCCGCTTCGTGTCCCGCCATCACCTCGCCTGACGAACACCCAGCCATGAAGTTCGAGGAACTTAAAGATTTGACCGTGCAGGAGTTGAGCGCCCGCTCCTCCGACCTGCGGCGCGAGTTGTTCAACCTGCGCCTCCAGAAGGCGACCGCCCAATTGGAGAAGACCGCCAGGCTGCGAGTCCTACGCAAGGACATTGCGCGCGTCGAAACCGCGATCTCCCAACGCCGCAACACACCCACTGCCGCCGTATGACGGACACTCCCCAGACCCCAGGCATCCAGAAGGAACGCACTGGCGAAGTCATCTCCGACAAGATGACCAAAACCATCGTCGTCCGCGTCCAACGCCGCGTCGCCCATCCCCGCTTTCACAAGATCATCACGCGCTACAGCAAGCACTACGCGCATGATGAATCCGAGCAGGCCTCCGTGGGAGACACTGTCCTGATTCGCGAAACACGGCCCCTGTCCCGCCTGAAGCGTTGGACGCTGGTGGAAGTCGTGCAAAAAGGCCCTGCCATCGCCGCCGCCGCGGCCAAGTAATCGGAAGAAGCCATGTTCCAGATTCGCTCCATATTCGACGTTGCCGACAACACCGGCGCCCGCAGGGCGGCCTGCATCGGCGTGCTCGGCCGAAACCAGCGCTATGCCTTCGTCGGCGACGTGGTCAAGGTCCACATCAAGGAGTCCTCCCCCGACGCCACGGTCAAGAAAAGCGAGGTTGTCAACGCGGTGATCGTTCGGTCCCGCAAGGCCATCCGTCGCAGCGACGGTTCCTACCTTCGTTTCGATTCCAATGCGGTGGTCATCATCGACAAGGAAAACAATCCCCGAGGGACACGCATCTTCGGTCCGGTTGCCCGCGAGTTGCGTGAGAAGAAGTTCATGAAGATCATTTCCCTCGCGCCGGAGGTCGTCTGACACCCATGAATCCCCGATTGCATGTGAAAAAAGGCGACGAAGTCGTCGTGATCGCCGGGTCCGAGCGCGGCAAGCGCGGAAAGATCCTCGCGATCCAGCCCAAAGCGGGCCGGGTCGTCGTCGAAGGAGTGCGCATCGTCAAGCGCCACACCAAGAAGTCCCAGAGGCATCCCCAGGGCGCCATCGTTGAACGGGAAGGATCTCTGCACGCATCCAACGTCATGCTGGCGACCCGGTTCGAGGCGCGACGGAGCCCGGAAAGCGCCGAACCCAAGGCCTGAGGACCCCCACCATGAAGTCCCGTCTCTACGACAAGTACATCAAGGAAGTCCGCCCCGCCCTGCTGGGCAACGGGCGGTTCGCCAATCTCCATCAGGTTCCCCAAATGGAGAAAATCGTGATCAACATGGGGGTCAACTGCCAGTTGGAGAAGGTGGCGGTCGACGACGCGGCCAAGGACCTCAATGCCATCAGCGGCCAGAAGCCGGTGATCAACAAGGCCAAGAAGAGCGTCGCGAACTTCAAGCTTCGCAAAGGCCAGGCGGTCGGCTGCCGCGTCACCCTCCGCCGCGATCGGATGTATGAGTTCTTCGATCGGCTCGTCGCGACGGCCCTGCCGCGGATCCGCGACTTCCGCGGGCTGAATCCCCGGCACTTCGACGGACGCGGCAACTACACCCTGGGTGTGAATGATCAGACGATCTTCCCCGAAATCGATCTCGACAAAATCAAGCGGCACCAGGGGATGGACATCACCATCGTGACCTCGGCACAGTCCGATGACGATGCGCGGGATCTCCTCAAGATGATGGGCATGCCGTTTGCCGATCGCTGAACCGACTTCAAGACCGACCCGAGACCGAGATTGTATGGCGAAGAAATCCTGGATGGAGCGCGAAAAGCGCAAGCGCGCCACGGTGGCGAAATTCGCGGCCAAGCGAGCTGAACTCAAGGCGCGCGGAGACTACGAGGGATTGGCCAAGCTGCCTCGCAATGCGAGCCCCGCACGTTTGACCAATCGTTGCAAGTTGACTGGACGACGCCGGAGTTACATCCGGAAGTTCGGCGTCTCTCGGATCACGTTCCGCGAAATGGCCCTCAATGGCCTGATCCCGGGTGTCACGAAAGCGAGTTGGTAATCGTATGTTGAGCGATCCCATTTCCGATCTCCTGTGCCGGCTGCGCAACGGAGCGCGTGCGCAGCACGCCGACGTGCTGGTGCCGCATTCAATCCTCAAACAGGGCATCGCCGAGGTGCTCAAGACCGAGGGCTACCTCGCCGAAGTCGCCGTTGAGGGAACCACCAAGAAGCAGATCCGCATGAAGCTGCGGTACGTCGGCCGCAAGAGCGTGCTCGAAGGCCTTCGCCGCATGAGCAGTCCCGGACGCCGCGTCTACGCCCGCTCCACCGAGATTCCCAAGGTTCGGGGAGGGCTCGGTGTGGTCGTTCTCTCCACCTCCTCGGGTATTGTCACCGATCGGGAGGCGCGACGGCGTAACCTGGGTGGCGAACTCCTGTGCTCGGTCTGGTAGCCAGCCTGAAAGGATCTCTGCTATGTCCCGTATCGGAAAAATGCCGGTTGCCATTCCGGCCAAGGTCAAGGTCAACGTCGTGGGGAACGCCGTGAAGGTGGAAGGCCCCAAGGGCAACCTTGAATTCGTCCTGCCTTCCCGGACCACGGTCGAACTCAAGGACAACAATCTGATCGTGAAGCGACCCAACGACTCCGCCGAAGCCAAGGCGTTCCACGGCCTCACGCGGGCCGTGTTGAACAACATGGTCCAGGGAGTCGTCGTGGGCTTCACCAAGAAGCTTGAGATCCAGGGGGTCGGCTTCAAGGCCGCGCTCCAAGGCAAGGTGCTGAACCTAAGCCTCGGCTATTCGCACCCCATCAACTACCCCATCCCCGACCAGATCAAGGTCACGGTGGAGGAGAACACCAAGATCAGCATTGAGGGACCGGACCGCCAGGTGGTCGGCCGGGTCGCCGCCGAGATTCGAGCGTTTTATCCGCCCGAACCGTACAAGGGCAAGGGTGTCCGATACGCCGGCGAACTCGTCCGACGCAAGGAAGGCAAGACCGTCCAGTAATCCGATGGCGGCGACGCCGACCGCGTCCCGCCTTCCGCTCCATGAATATCCAGACCAAGCAACGTCTCGCCCAGCTCCGCCGCTTCCGCATCCGGAAGAAGGTCCAGGGCACGCAGGAACGCCCGCGCATGGCGGTCAAGTTCACCGGCCAGCATATCTACGTCCAATTCATCGACGACAGCGTCGGCGCCACCGTCGCCGCCGCCTCGAGCCGCGCGAAGGATCTCCTGGCCCAGGGTCCGCTGAAGGCCAATGTGGACTCCGCCAAGCGTGTCGGCACGGCCGCCGCGCAAGCGGCCATGGCGAAGGGCGTGAAGAAGGTCGTTTTCGACCGGGCCGGCGCCAAATTCCACGGCAAGGTCAAGGCTTTGGCCGATGCCGCCCGCGAAGCCGGGCTGCAATTCTGACGCAACTCCCCCCCGATATGGCAGATCCACAACAGCAAGTGACGGGCGACAAGGCTCCAGAGACCCGGCCCGCCGAAGTGCGCGCCCCGGAACCGCCCGCGCCAGCGACGCCCGCCCCAGCGAGTCCCCGCGGTCCCGAAGGTCGTGGTGGCGGTGACCGCGGACATCGCGGACCTCGTGGCCGGCGTCCGCGGCAGCCCGAAGGGCCGCTGCTCGACAAGGACGGCAATGAACTCACCGAAAAGGTCATTTTCATCAATCGATCGGCCAAAGTCGTGAAGGGCGGCCGACGGTTCAGCTTCAGCGCGTTGGTTGTGGTGGGCGATCGGAAGGGAAAAGTGGGACTAGGTCTCGGAAAGGCCAATGAAGTCGCCGAGGCGATCAAGAAGGGCGGATCCGTCGCCCGGCAAAGCATGGTGAAGGTGGCTCTCGCGACCACCACCATCCCCCACGAGGTGCTGTGCGCCTTCGACGGTGCCCGGGTTCTTCTCCGGCCCGCCAGCGAAGGTACCGGCGTGATCGCCGGCAAGACGGTTCGCGCGGTCTTGGACGCGGCGGGCGTTAAAAACGTTCTGAGCAAATCGCTCGGGTCCAAAAACGCGGCCAACGTGGCCAAGGCCACCTTGACCGCGCTGGTGCGGCTGCGGGCGCGGGATGAGATTCTCCGTGCGCGCGGCATCGCGGTGAGGCCGAAGGCCCAGGTGCCGGCCTAGACTGGAGAATATTTATCATGCGACTTCACACTCTCAAGAATCGGCCCGGCGCCCGACGCGGCTCGAAACGCCTCGGTCACGGTGAATCGAGCGGCAAGGGCAAGACGTCCGGCCGTGGCGGCAAGGGCCAGTCGGCCCGAGCGGGCGGATCCCTGCGTGTCGGATTCGAGGGCGGCCAGATGCCCCTCATCCGGCGGGTTCCCAAGCGCGGCTTCAACAACGCGCGCCACCGGGTTGAGTACATTCCCATCAACGTGGCCATTCTCGCCGCTTTCGAAGCCGGGTCGACCATCGACCCCAAGGTTTTGCGCGAGAAAAACATCGCCCGCGGCCCCGTGAAGCTCATCAAGATCCTCGGCAGCGGGGACCTGGATCGGCGCCTGATTGTGCACGCGGACGCGTTCAGCGCGTCGGCGCGCGCCAAAATCGAGGCGGCGGGCGGGGAATGTCACGTCGTGGTGCCCGCGGGCGCCTCGAAGAAAGCCTGATCCGTTAAGGCATTCGAGGCCGGCATGCTGTCCAAGATCCTATCAACACTGGCGAATTGCTTCCGGGTACCGGAGCTGAAATCGCGCCTGCTCTTCACACTCGGTCTCCTGATCGTGTGTCGGGTGGTGGCGATGATTCCCCTCCCCGGCCTCAACGGAAGCGCTCTTTCGGAATTCCTCCAAGAGGTGCAGCGCAACAGCGGGGGCAACTCGCTGATCAGCATGTACAGCCTGTTCACGGGAGGCGCCCTGGAACGTTGCGCCCTCGGTGCGCTGGGCATCATGCCGTACATCAGCGCAACGATCATCATTCAGCTTCTCGGGGCCGTCGTCCCCAGCCTGAGCAAGCTGGCCCGGGAGGAGGGCGGCCGGATGAAGATCGTCCAATACAGCCGCTATCTGACGCTTGTCCTTTGCCTCGGACAGGGATTCGCCATGGCCCTCGGCTGGGAGAATCCCCAATCCATTCCGGGTTTCTCGAGCTTCCAGGAACGCTTGGTGATCATGGAACCTATCTGGTGGTACCGGATCCAGACGGTCGTCATGTTGACCGCTGGAACGATGCTCCTGGTGTGGTTGGGTGAGCAGATCACCGAGCGCGGCATCGGCAACGGCGTTTCCCTGATCATCACGATCGGCATTCTGGCGCGCCTTCCTCAGACGGCCTCCGGTCTTTACTACATGTTCTTCCCGGCTGGCGGCACCGGCGGAAAGAACATCTTCCACGCCCTGGTGTTGGTGGCCCTGCTGGCGGCCGTGGTGGCCGCGGTGATCGCGGTGACCCAGGCCCAGCGCAAGATCCCGGTTCAATACGCCCAGCGTTCGGTCGGCCGCAAAGTGGTTCCCGGCGGGAGTTCGTTCATGCCGCTGCGAGTGAACGCCGCCGGCGTCATGCCGATCATCTTCGCCCAGGCCATCCTGATGTTCCCGGAGAAGCTGCTGATCACCTTGGGCGGACGCTTCGAGCAACTCGGATTCCTAAAATCGCTCGGCACCGCCATCGCCTACGGCAAGGCGCCGTACCTGATCATGGAAGCGACCATGATCATCTTCTTCTCGTACTTTTGGGTGGCGACGATCTTCAACGAGATCCAGATCGCGGACGATCTGAAGAAGTACGGCGGCTACATCCCCGGGGTGCGGCCTGGCCAGGCGACTAGTGACTTCCTGCATTGGACCATGAGCCGCATCACACTGGCTGGGGCGGTATTCCTGGCCACGATCGCGATTCTCCCGATCATCCTTTACCGCATCATGGACGTGCCCATGGACGTCGCGAGTTTCTTTGGCGGGACGAGCATTCTGATCACAGTCGGCGTCTTGCTGGATACGCTTCGCCAACTCGAATCGTTCCTGGTGATGCGGCACTATGATGGGTTCCTGAAGAAGGGCCGTGTCCGTGGCCGATTCTGATTCCGGTTCATTGAAAGACCCGATCCCGCCAATCCGCCTGGGTGGATGCCGGATCGGAAGATGCGTCCAGACGCCGAGCTGAATGGGTGTGATCAAGACCCAGGCCGAGGTGGCATCGATCCGGCAGGCAAGCCGGATCGCGCAGACCGTTCTCGAGGAGACCGGTGCCTGGCTGAAGCCTGGTATCACAACCCTGGAGGTGGACGAATTCGCGGGCGAAAAGATCCGCGGGCACGGGGCGCGCAGCGCGTTCCTGGGTTATCGATCCTTTCCACGAAACACCTGCATTTCCGTGAACGAGGAAGTCGTCCACGGGATTGCCGGTCCGCGCCGGCTGCAATTCGGGGATTTGGTGAGCGTGGATGTCGGCGTGCTATTCCGTGGGTTCATCGGGGACACGGCGGCCACGTTCCCCGTGGGAGGGTGCGAGCCGGCGGCCCAAAGATTGATGGACGTGACCCGCGCGTCCCTGGCGCGTGGGATCGAGGCGGCTCGCGGCGGCAATCGCGTCCGTGATATTTCCGCGGCGGTCCAGCAATTCGTCGAGGCGGCCGGGTTCAGTGTGGTCCGCGAATTCGTGGGGCATGGAGTGGGCCGCAGCGTGCATGAAGAGCCGCAGGTGCCGAATTTTGTCGAGTCCGGTGGGTCGTCGCCGCGGTTGAAGCCGGGCATGACGATCGCGATCGAACCGATGGTGAACGCGGGTCGGCGGGATGTTCGCGTGATGAATGACGGCTGGACTGTTGTCACGGCCGATGGCAAGCTCTCCGCCCATTTTGAGCATACGGTCCTGATCACGGACGGTGCCGCCGAGATTTTGACGTGTCACGAGAAGACGCCATAAAGGTGGAAGGGACCGTGGTGGAAGCGCTGCCGAACACAATGTTTCGGGTGGCGCTGGCCAATGGTCATCGTGTTTTGGCTCGTGTCCCTGGCAGGAAACGGGCGGAAGACGTCCGGTATTTGCCGGGGGAACAGGTAGTGGTGGAAATGTCGCCCTACGACCTGTCCGAAGGTTGCATTACGAATCGACAGAAATGAGTCGCCATGAAAGTCCGGGCTTCGGTCAAGAAACTGTGTGAGAATTGCAAGGTGGTCCGCCGAAAAGGCGTGATCCGCGTGCTCTGTTCCAACCCCCGCCACAAGCAGCGTCAAGGCTGATATCTTCCCATGCCACGTATCATTGGTGTCGAGATTCCCGGCGAGAAGCGCATCGAGGTCGCGCTTCGCTACATCTACGGGATCGGTCCGAAAAACGCCCTGGAGGTCCTGGAGCGAGCGAACATTCCGCCTGGGTTGCGCGCCAAGGACCTGACCGAGCAGCAGCTTTCGCAGATCGTCCATGCGATCCAGGACGGAAAGTATGTGATCGAAGGCGACCTGCGGCGCGAGATCGGTCTCAACCTGAAGAGGTTGCAGGCCATCAAGTGCTATCGGGGAATTCGCCACCTGCGCGGCCTTCCGGTCCGCGGTCAGCGCACCCAGACCAACTCCCGCACGCGGAAGGGCCCCCGGAAAACCGTCGGCGTGCAGCGCAATCCGAACGCCAAAACTGGCATTCACTAATCCGTCGCCATGGCTGAAGAGAAGAAAAACCCCACTCCTGCCGAATCCGAGCAGGCCGCGCCGAAACCGGCGAAGGCCGCGGGCGGCGAGGGGCGTCCCGCAAAGATCAAGAAAGCCGCCACCGCCGAAGGCGCCGCGGCGCCCGCCGCCCCAGGCGCCGAGGGAGGAGCGAACCCGCCAGTCGGCCTTGTGCCGATGGCTGGCAGCGCGCCGACCGCCGCCGAGATCCTTGGGACCGACACCGGCCCCAAGAAGATCATCAAGGCCAAGGGCTCCAAGAATGTCGTTGTGGGAGTGGCCCACATCCTCGCGACGTTCAACAACACCCAGGTCTCGATCACCGACGCGCAGGGCAACCTGCTCGGCTGGTCCTGTGCCGGGCGGGTCGGATTCAAGGGTTCCCGCAAGAGCACGGCGTTCGCGGCGCAGCAGGTCGCCCAGGATGCCGCCCGCCAGGCGATGGCTCACGGACTGAAGGAGATCGAGGTTCGCGTCAAGGGCCCGGGTTCGGGCCGGGAATCGGCCATCCGCGCGCTCCAGGCGATCGGGCTTGAGATCAGCGCGATCCGCGACGAGACGCCGATCCCCCACAATGGCTGCCGTCCGCGCAAGAAGCGGCGCGTCTGAACCAACGGATCTACTTCAGGAGAAAAAGGTCATGGCAAGATATACAGGTCCACGGGCGCGCATCAGCCGCCGTTTGGGAGTGCCCATTTTCGGGTACTCGAAGTCCGTCGAGAAGCGGAATTACCCGCCCGGCCAGCACGGCCCGAAGTCCCGCCGTAAAGTCACCGACTACGCCCTCGGTCTGCTGGAAAAGCAGAAATTGCGTTACTACTACGGCCTTCAGGAGAAGCAATTCCGCCGGGTGTACGAGACCGCCTTTCGGCGTCGCGGTGTCACAGGTGAGCAGATGCTTCAGCTTCTGGAGACCCGTCTCGACAGCATCGTCTATCACCTCGGATTCGGCAGCACCCGCCCCGCCGCCCGGCAGATGATCGGTCACGGGCACGTGAAGGTGAACGGCCGGAAGGTTGACGTGTCGTCGTATTCCGTGAAGGCCAACGACGTGATCGAGGTCCGCGCCAACGCGGTTTCCCGCCAGCTCGCCAACAAGGGTCTGGAGCTTTCCACCAGCCGTCCCATACCGGGATGGATCGTGCTCAACAAGGAAGGCCTCAAGGGCACGGTGGTTCGGATGCCATCCCGGGAGGACATCCAGCCCATCGCCAACGAGCAGGCCGTCGTCGAATTTTACTCCCGCTAACTGAATCCAACGGAACGGCCGCAAGGACGTTCCATGGCGGATATACGGCTCGGACGGGGCAGCGGGAGTGCTCCGACGGGCAGTTTGCATCCGCCAAAAGGAAAAAATGCCAGTCAGACTAGGTCGGTTCGAAATGCCCAAGCGGTTGGTGAAGGACGAGCACACCGCGACGGACACGTATGCCAAGTTCACGGCGGAGCCCTTCGAAACGGGCTACGGCTACACCATTGGCAACAGCCTCCGGCGCGTACTTCTATCGTCCCTGGAAGGCGCGGCCATCACTTCGTTCAAGGTGGATGGAGCGATGCACGAGTTCACGACGGTGGACGGCGTCGTCGAGGATGTGACGGAGATCGTCTTGAACCTGAAGAAGGTGAAGTTCAAGAACTTCTCCCGCGATCCCCAGCTTTTGCGGCTGTCGGTGAACAAGGAGGGCGCGATCACCGCCGGCGATATCGATCCGACGGACAAGCTCGAATTGGTGAACCCGAAGCAGCTCATCTGCACCGTCGACAAGAAGAAGAAGCTTGAGATGGAGTTGGAGGTGAAGATCGGGCGCGGATTCTGTCCCGCGGATGAGAACAAGCGGCTCGATCAGCCCATCGGCGTGATCGCGATCGACTCGATCTTCTCTCCCGTGACACGGGTCCGATACAACGTCGAATCGGCGCGAGTGGGGCAGCGCACCGACTACGACAAGCTTCTTCTGGAGATTTGGACCGACGGACGGCTCACGCCTCAGATGAGGCCCTGACCTGCAGGCCTCGAGCCATCCTGAAGAACGCACCTCGAGCCCTTCGACGGCTACGACAAGAACGCGGTGTTCAGAGTTCGAGGAGGAGGTGCGACAGGAAGGAGGACGAGGAGAGGGAGATGGAAGTCAAGAAACAATGCTGACCATGAGCGTCAACGAGATCGAATCTCGAGCGTCCGCGCGGCGAACTGCCTCAACAACGCCAACATCACGACCGTGGGTCAGTTGGCGATGAAGACTGAGAGCGAGATGCTGAAGTACCGGAATTTCGGTAAGAAATCGCTCAACGAGATCAAGGACAAGCTCTCCGCGCTCGGCTTGTCCCTGGGGATGAATATCGACCCCGCTCTCCTCGAGGCGCCCAAGGAAGAACCCGTCACTGTCTAGGCCATGCGTCATCTCAAGAAAACCGCCAAGCTGGGGCGGACATCCGAACATCGAAACCGGCTGCTCACCAACATGGTGAGCAGCCTGATCAAGCACCGCCGCATCCAGACCACGCTCGCGAAGGCCAAGGCCGCCCAGCGCGTCGCGGAACGCATGCTGACCCTTGGGAAACGTGGGAATGCCGCCGCCGCCGCCGCTGAGTCCGGGGACGACAAGGCCAAGGCGCTCAAGTTGGCCGAGAACGTTCATTGCCGCCGCCTCGTCGCGGCGCGCCTCCATCAACAGCCACGGTCACTCTTCGACAGCAAGGCCGAACGCTTGGCTTGGAAGGAGAATGAGGACATCATCCACATCCTGTTCGACAAGATCGCCCCGGTGTACCGCGACCGTTCCGGCGGCTACACCCGCATCATGAAGATCGCCCGCTTGCGGCGCGGCGATGCCGGACAGATGGCGATTCTGGAATGGGTCGATCTCCCCGCCGAAATGGCGGCGAAGTCGGCGCCGGTTGGCGACTCGACGCCCAAGCCCGAAGCCGGGTCGTCGGCGAGTTGACGAATTCGGGCCTGCCCCGATAGGTCGCCCTGGTTCTCGTCGGATAGTTTTGAGGCTCCGGTCCACTTGGCCGGGGCCTTTTTCATTTCATTTCATGGTCGGGCCCCGGCGATGGGGATCTCCCTGGGGGCTTCCTGCCGATCGGCCGGCTCGATAGGCTCCACCCCGCCGATTCCCAAACGAACCCTGTGACCCTTATATGATCAGGACGCCCCCCATCGGTACCGTCGGCGAGCAGCGTTTCATCGTGGAAAGTCCGCACGCGATCGATTTCGCGACGGACGGGATGCCCGAAGTGCTTTGCACTCCCTGGCTGGTCTGGTTCCTGGAGCATGCGGCCCGCGCGGCCGTCGTGCCTTGGCTCGATCCGGGGGAAAGTACGGTTGGCACCGAGATCGAGGTCCGGCATCTCGCCGCCACTCCGGTGGGGGGGAAGGTCGTTTGCGAGGCCCGCATCGTTCGGGTGGAGGGCGGCGAATTCTCGTTTCACTTGGAAGCGCGCGACGCTTCGGAGTGCATCGCGAAGGGGTTTCACAAGCTTCGAGTCATCCGCGTGGACCGTTTCGCAGCCCGCGTTCAGCGAAAGGCGCGGGGCGTCGACCCGGGCTGATGAAGGAAGGTTCGATCCTCAAGGCGGGTCGATCGAAGCGGGCGGTGAGCAGGGACGGCGCGGTGCGGCTCCGTTCCGCGATCGATCGATTCATCGGGGAAGGAATCGCAAGCGGCAGTCAGAATTTGGCATCGGTCGGAGGGCGAGGGACGGGACCCTCCGGGTATAAAGAATCCACGGCCACACGGCCGCCGGGTTCGCGCGGTTTCCGCGCGGACCGGATTGTACCCAACCACGCCCATGAACCGATCGCCCGCGCCGCCCACAGTCACTTTTGCCCCACTTCTTCCACTGATAACGGCCTGCCTGGGGCTTGCCTCGGTGGGATCCGCGTTCGCTTCGACGGACGGTTTTGTGGTCCCGAGCTTTCGCGGTTCGACTGACAGTGAGTCTGGCTACTGGGAGGTTTTCTCAGTCGCGTACGGTTCTCCCGGAAATGCCGCCACCATGGAGGGGAGCACGACGGGAGCGACGTTGACCCAGAGTTTTGAGTGCTTCGGCGTTCGTCACGGGGAGCGGCAACCTTTACGACCCCGCGGCGGCGACGGGGTTCGTCCTCGGTGATTCCGTGCCGTTCGCCTTGGGAACGGTAGTGCTGCAGGTGCGAACGTTGGGCGCCGAACTGAAGTACGACGCGATCCGACTCACCCACACGGACTTGGCCGGGACCCACACGCTGGAGCCGCTGTCCAGGGTGGAACTGGATCGGGGAACCGTCCTGGGCGCCTCGGTATCGTCGCTCTGGCAATGGGATCTGGTGGGGCGGGGAGTGACCGACTACGAGATCACCTTCGAATCGGACGGATCGAGCCTGAGCCTGGATGCGCTCACGCTGGACGCCTGGAACGGCTTTGCCGCGGTACCGGAACCCTCGGTCGCGGCCATGGTTCTTCTGGGGTCCGCGATCCTCCGTGGGGTGGGACGCCGGGGAAGGGCGCGGGCAGGAGGACAGTCGTGACGGATTTGTGTTCGGCTGCGCGGGTGTCCGTGCTGTGCGTCGTCGCATGTGCCTGCTGCCTGGTCTCGGGGGCGCAAACCTTCTTGGCGACGCTGGAGCGTCCCTCGCTGGATCGGTGGATGTATCCGAACAATGCCACTCCGGGATCGCGTCCGGCGGCATCTGTGTTTGGCACCCTGGGAGACGACTCCGGAGTGGACAGTCGCCACGGGCAGTTCCTGCTGGGATTCGATCTTTCAAGCGTCGCTGCGACGAATCGAGGTCCGGACCGGTACCTGCTGAAGCGGGTGACGCTTTCGCTCGTGGTGAGTCGGGATCGGGCCTACCCGCTGGACCCGACGGAGGATCCGCCGGCCAGCTATTTGGATCCCGACGAGGAGGGCGGCATCGCGGATGCCGATCCGGGGCGTCCGGTGGAGTTGTTCGGCGTGGGCTACCGCAACGGGTTTTCGGCATTGGAGTTCCTCGAGGATTCACCCTTCGGATCTTCGTCGGCCGGGGGCCGGAATGCCTTCGCGGCGGGTTTCGGGGCGGACGGACGGTTGGTGGATGTGGGCAACAGCGTGGGGAAGTCACCGGAGGTTTTTCCACGGTTCGCGGCTCGACCGTTCGCGCTGGGACGGGTCGACGACTGGCCCGCGGGCGAGCCGGTTCCAGCGGGCAGCGTCATGACGTTTGACCTGAATCTCCAGGATCCCTGGGTGACGGGATACCTGCGCGAGGCGCTCAACACGGGTCGGTTGCGTTGGATGGTGACGAGCCTTCACGAGTCGGGCTTCGGAGGGGCGCCCACTTTCGCGGAGTTTTTCACCCAGGACAGCGCGGTGGGAGTGGCGCCTTCCCTGGAGATCGAAGGGACGGTGGTACGCGACGAGGATTCGGATGGGGACGGGCTGCCGGATGATTGGGAACGGTTCCACCTGGGTGGGTTGGAGCCAACGGCGACCGGGGATGACGACAGGGACGGGATCTCGAACATCGACGAGCACCAGGCGGGGACTCGGCCGGGCGATGGCGCCGACCACTGGAAGTTGACTGTGGCGCGAGGGGTGGAGGGACGCGGGATGCGGATCGGGTTCGGGCACATCGCCAATCGGAGCTATCGCGTGGAGGCATCCGTTGACGGCGTGAAGTGGGCGGATGTGCCGGCGGGCGTGTTCCGGTATGAAATTCAGCAAGGGCGGGTGGAGTGGGAGGAGGCGTTGGACGGCGAAGGCGGGGCGGCTTCGAAGGCCGCGGCGCACCGATGGTTCCGGGTGGTGTCCCGGGTGGAAAATGAAGAGGCCGCTCGTGAGGATTGAAGCAACCAACCCGCGTCCGTTGCCACGGGAGGAGGCGCTGGATCCCACGAGGTCGGTGGGTCGGCGCGGCTTCACCCTCGTGGAACTGCTGGTGGTGATTGGAATCATCGCCATCCTGGCTTCCATGCTGTTGCCGGGATTGGCCCATGCCAGACGACGCGCTCGCAAAGTGGAGGAGACTTCGTCGGCGCGGCAGTTGCTGATCGGGGTCCAGTTGTACGCCATGGAGAACGATGATGCGGTGTTGCCGGGGTATGCGACCGATCCGAATGCCCGCGACGACCGGGGTGAGGCGCTGTCGTTTCCCATCAACGCCCGGTATCCGTGGAGGCTTTCGCCGTACCTCGGGCAGTCGTTCGAAACGATCTACTGCGGCGCCAACCGCGCGTACCTCCGGAAGATCCGGACGGCGAATCGGGAGGAGTTCGTCTATGCCGCGAGCGTCTATCCTTCGCTGGGCATCAACTCCTACTTCATCGGCGGCAATGAGACCGAATTCCCGGCGGCGGCGGCGAACGATCGATTTGGGACAGGGACGGTGGTCAGGCGGATCGGCGATGCGAGGAGGCCATCGGATCTCGGGGTGTTTTTTTCGGCCCGATCGGCGACCATCGGACTCCACGCCAACGGCTACTTTCAGGTCCAGCCGCCGTACCTGACGGCGCGCCGCTGGGCCGGGGAATGGGATCCGCTCGCGGCCCCGAAGGACTGGGGCTTTGTGGCGCCCCGTTACTCGGGGCGGGCCGTCGCGGCGGCGATGGACGGACACGCCTCCGTCCTGGGGTTGCGCGCCTTGCAGGATATGCGCCGCTGGTGCGATCGGGCGGAAGAACCGGATTCTGTCTTGAGAGCCTCGAATTGACTCACCATGAAAAACCATCGACGAATAGCAGCCTTGGCTTTGATGGGTGTCCTCGTGTGGGACGCCCCGGCCTCGAACCCTGGATCCACGATGCAGCCAATCCCACCTCCCGCCGCCGCCCTGTCACCCATGCCTGAGGCGGTGACCAGTTTCGGCGCGGTCTGTCTCGACGGATCTCTCTACGTGCTGGGCGGCCACAAGGGCGAGCGCCACGAGTACTCCGCGCCCATGGTATCCGGGGCTTTTCATCGCCTGAAACTCTCCGAGGGAACGAACTGGGAGGCTTTGCCGGCGGCGGAACCCGCTCAAGGCGTCGCGCTCGCCGCGCACGGCCATTCTGTCTACCGGATCGGTGGCATGGCGGCCCGAAATCTGCCGGGTGAGAAGTCCGACCTCCACTCCAAGGATCTCCTGGCGCGCTTCGATGTCCGCAAGGGATCCTGGGAATCCATGATTCCGCTGCCCGAACCTCGTTCCAGCCACGACGCGATCGTCCTGGGCGACACGCTCTACGTGGGTGGCGGGTGGACCCTCGCGGGTGGATCGTCGAAAGGCGTCTGGCGCGATGACTTGTTGAAACTCGACCTCCGAGCGAGTTCACCCGCTTGGGAAGCGGTTCCGCAGCCGTTCCGGCGCCGGGCGTTGGCCATGGCGGGTGTCGGTGGCCGGGTCTATTTCCTGGGAGGCATGGACGACGGCGGCGGCACCTCCTTGGAGGTGGACATCTTCGAGGTGGACACCGGCAAATGGTCCAAGGGGCCCGATCTTCCCCCGGGACCGATGAAGGGGTTCGGTTGTTCGGCGATCGCCCAGGCGGGAACGATCTACTCCAGTGGCATGAAGGGGGATCTGTATCGCCTGGAGCCCGACGGTGGCGCGTGGACGGTGATCGGAAGGTTGGCGAATCCCAGGTTCTTCCATCGGCTGGTACCGGCCGGGACTGGGCATCTCGTGGCGGCGGGTGGCGAGGACAGCGAGGGCAAACGCAATGACCTTGAAGTGCTCGAGATCGCGGGAGCTTCGAAGTTGGCTGAAAGGGGGCGGCCGTGATGAACTCTCGGACTTTTCGAAGACCGTTGGGTTGGATCCTGGCGGGCTGGATGACGTTGGCGACCTGGGTGGTGGTGGCCCAGGCTGTCGATCGTGGCGATGATTGGCCGGGATTCCGCGGGCATGGCGACTCGATCGCGGGGCCAGGGGACTATCCGGTGACCTGGTCGGATTCCCGGCATGTCGCGTGGCGGGCGAGGCTCGCTGGGGTGGGTCAGGGGTCTCCCATCATCCGGCGTGGAAAGGTCTACTCCCTGTCCGTCGAGGGGGAGCGAAAGGAACGGCTCGTGGTGCAGGCGCACGATCTGATGACCGGCCGTGGTTTGTGGAAGTTCTCGACGAATTCGGCGTTGCCCGAGGCGATTTCGGACATGCGAAGCCGATCCGCTCCGACGCCGGTCGCGGGTCCGGAAGGTGTCTTCGCTTTCTTTGAGAGCGGCGATTGTCTGGCCCTTGATCATGAAGGCGAAGTGATTTGGCACCGAGTGGTGACGGAGGAGGCCGGTGAACTCGCTGGGAACCACGGACTGGGGGGCTCGCCAGTGCTTGCGACGGAAGCGTTGATCGTGCCGTTGGACCAGGAGCGGCCTTCGCGGCTTTTGGCGCTGGATCGGAAAACGGGCGCCACGCGCTGGAATGCGGCGCGATCCGGGCGCACGGGTTGGAGCACTCCGATCCTGACGGGTTCGGGGCCGCTGGAGCAGGTCGTCATCAGCTGTGGAGGCGCGGTATCGGGCTATTCCGCGCGGGATGGCGCCGCCCTCTGGGAGGTGGAAGGCCTGGTCAGGAACCTGGTCCCATCCCCAACCCGGCACGGGGATCTCCTGGTGATTGGGGCCGGCGGCAAGGGATCAAATCGTGTTTTTCGCTGGGACGGTGGAACGAACGCGCCGAAGGCGCTCTGGGAGGCGCCGGATGTCACCTCGGGTTTCGCGTCGCCCTTGGTCCATGCCGGCCGCGCCTATTTCCTGGCGTCGGCGGGGATCCTGAGCGCCTTCGAGTTGGCGAGCGGTCGGGCGTTGTTCGACGTCCGCCTTCCGGACTCGGCTTGGGCCTCGCCGGTTGGAGCCGGGGACAAAGTCTATGTCTTTGGGCAGCGTGGCACGACGACGGTTCTCGAGGCGGCGGATGCCTACACGCCGGTGGCGACCAACCTGGTGACGGTGGATTCGAAGATCGTGGGAGTGGCGGCCAGTCGGGGAAGGTGGGTCCTTCGCGCGGAGGGGGAGTTGCTGGGGATTGGCCCGCCGACGAAGTGAGAGAGGGTGCGTGCCCAGGTGCGCAAGACACCATCAATCCGCGGCAATCCGAGGAGGGACGGAATCCGGTGGGATCTGGCAGGCTCGGTGGGATGCGACACCGAGGATGAGTGATTCGACGTTCGCCGAGGCACCGGTTTGGCGTTCCATCGGTGGAGGTTGGCGGCCGTTGTTCGGAAGCTTCGCGGATCTCGGATTCAGTTTCGAGTTCCACGACTTTTCGATCTTCGGGCCGCTGGATTGGGGTCGAAGTTTCCATCCGGGCGGGGTCGAGGTCTGTCTGAATCTGGAGGGTGAAGGCACGATCCGTGGAACGGACGGAATCGTCGAGATTCCCCCCGGCAACTCCTGCTTTTACCTTCAGGGTACGCCGCCGCTGACAGCCCGTCGGCAGGCCGGGACCCGCCACCGCTTCGTCACGGTGGAATTCTCCGCGACGTATCTGGCGCGGGAGTTCGGGGACAAGGCCGAATTCCTGCATCCGCTGGTCCAGAGGGCCATGCTCGGGACGGACCTGAAGTCGGAGGTCCGCCCGGTCGAGCCGATTCCCGTCTCGCTTCTGTCCCTGGTGGAAAGTCTTCAGCATTGCCCGGTCTTTTCGAAGGCGAGGGAAGTCTGGTTTCGGAGCAAGGCGCTGGAATTCGCGTCTCGCCTGTTCTTCCGTCCGGTGGAAGGCGAACTCTTTTGCACCCGCGCGCAGCGCGTCGGGCGGGAGCGGGTCGAACGGGCGAAGATTCACCTGCGGGAACGCATGCAGGATCCGCCCAGCCTCGACGAATTGGGGAGGCTTGTCGGATGCAGTCCGTTCTACCTGAGCCGGCTGTTCTCACAAGGAATGGGGATGACGCTTCAGCAGTACCTCCGGCGCGTACGGTTGGAACGAGCGGCCGAACTCCTGCGCACCGGGAAATGCAACGTAACCGAGGCGGCGATGGAGGTCGGGTACAGCAGCCTCAGCCATTTCAGCACTTCTTTCCGGGAATTATTCGGCTGCTGCCCCGGACTCTATCCGTTGAAGACGCCGGCGCAGTCAGCGAGGTCATGAACCGGCGCGAGCGGTCCCTCTTTCTGGCGGGTGGGACGCTGGCTGGGAAGCCGCCGTCCTCCTGAGAGGGATCGACGCTGATCGATGCACCTGAATGTCAAATATCAATGTTTGACCCCTCGGTTCCCTCGGGTCTCTTTCCTCGGACCGGTCCGATCGGAGGTTCGTCGTGGCGCGACACTCCCGATCAGGCGGGATTGAGGCAGGGGGTGAATCCCGAGGGGGCATTCCGGCTAACAGGGAGTGCACGAAGAGATTGACGCAACAACAGTGCGCACTATTTTAGTGCGCATGAAGAACATCACGCTCAGCGCGGAAGAGCGCATGATCGAAAACGCACGCGCCGAGGCGCGGGTTCACGGGACAACGCTCAATCAGATGTTTCGTGACTGGCTCGCGGAAATCACCGAACGCAAGGAGCGAGGCCGGCGGGCGCAGATGACGTCCGTTCTCGACGGGATCCTGAGTCGGGTGGACGCCGGCCGTAAGTTCACCCGGGAGGAAATGAATGCGCGCTAGGGTTTTCCTGGACACGAATGTGTTGGTCTATGCGTTCGACCAATCGGCCCAAGCCAAGCGACGGCGCGCTCTGGATATCATCCGAGACCGAAGCGACGGCGAGTGGACGATCAGTTGGCAGGTGGTGCAGGAATTCTCCGCGGTCGCGCTCCATCGTTTCGCGCGGCCGATGGAGGCGGGGGACCTGAACAGCCTTCAGCGGACCTTGCTCTGGCCCGCCTGCAGTGTCCTGCCGAGCCAGGCAGTGCATCAACATGCCCTCGCGCTGCACGCGGAGACCCTGTACCGATTCTACGACTGCCTGATCGTGGCGGCTGCCATCGCCAGTGGCGTTGAGGAGCTCTTCACTGAAGACCTCCAACACGGGCGCGAACTGGGCGGGGTGCGGATCGTGAATCCGTTTCTCCCGTGAGCGGATGGGCTCCGTCAGGCCAGCAGGGCCTGGACGACGTGGCCGTGGACGTCGGTGAGGCGGTAGTCGCGACCGCCGTGGCGGAAAGTGAGTCGTTCGTGATCAATCCCCAGCAGGTGAAGGATCGTCGCGTGGAAGTCGTGCACGTGGACCTGATTCTCCGCGACGGTGGCTCCTAGTTCGTCGGTGCTTCCGTGGGCGATCCCGCCCCGCGCGCCGCCCCCGGCCAGCCAGGACGAGAAACACGCGCTGTGATGGCCGCGGCCTTTTTCGCCGTCGACGCCGGGTGTGCGGCCGAACTCGGTGGTCCAGACGACGAGGGTGTCGTCGAGCATGCCGCGCTGACGGAGATCCTTCAGGAGGCCGGCGATGGGTTGGTCGATGTTCTTCGCGTGCTTCGCGTGTTCGGCCATGTCGCCGTGCTGATCCCAGTTATGGCTGGAGGTGCCGTCGACGAGTTCGACGAAGCGGACGCCGCGTTCGACGAGTCGACGGGCGACGAGGCAGGGCCAGCCGAAGCCGTCGGTCTGTCCGCGCTTCATGCCATACAGCGCGTGGGTGGCGTCGTCTTCCTTGGATAGATCGAACACCTCGCGGGCGTCGGTCTGCATGTGGAAGGCCGTTTCGAAGGTCCGGATCCGGGCGGCGAGTTCGCCGTCGTGGCCGTGGGCGTCGAGGTGGCGTTCGTTCAGGGCGTCGGCGAGCCCGAGTTCGAGTTCCTGGAGGTTGGCTTGGCGGGTGCGGCGATCCAGGTTGGCGATCGGTTCCTTTCCGGGGATGACGCGGACGCCCTGGTGGTAGGCGGGCAGGAAATCGTTGTTGAAGATCTGGGTGCCGGCGTAGGGCGAACCGGCGGAGATGGCGACGAACGAGGGCAGGTTTTGGTTGAGCGTTCCGAGCCCGTAGCTGATCCAGGATCCGATGGCGGGCCGCGAGAAGAAGAACGAGCCGGTATGGATTCCCAGGGTGGCCTGGTAATGCTCGTTGTCGTTGCCCTTCATGGAGCGGACCAGACAGACCTCGTCCATGCAGTCGCGCAGGTGGGGGAACAGATCGCTGACTTCCGTTCCGCAACGCCCCCCGGGTCGGAACGTCCAGCCGGGTTTGAGCAGTCGGCGCTGCTGATTCGACAGACCACCGCCGACACCCAGCGTCTTTCCGTCGGCGGCGAAGAGGGCGGGCTTGGGATCGAACGTGTCCATGTGGGACACGCCGCCATTGGAGAAGATGAAGATGACACGTTGGGCGCGGGCGGGGAAATGAGGCGGCCTGGGGGCGAAGGGGTTTTCGGGTTCGGACTCCGCGAGAAGCCGGGAGACGAGGCCGGGCAGGAGGAGGGAACCACCGACGAGCGATCGCAGCACCTCGCGGCGACGGGGAAGGAGGGGGGAAGGCTTCATGGGCGGGGTCAGTCGACGTAGACGAATTCGTTGAGGCGGAACACCACCCGGACCAGGGCCTCCCAGGCTGCGAGTTCCGAATCCGAGGACGATTTCGATGCCGACTCCGAACGTCCGTTGGTCGTGCTGAGGGATTCGCGCGCGCGAGTGAGGAAGCGCCGTGCCGCTTTCGCGTTCCAGGGCATCGGGCGACCGGCCAATCGCCGCCTGATAGGCGTAACCCAGGCGTTGGTTGTCGTCGGCGCGGGACTTGAGGATCCGGTCGGCGAACTCGCGGGCTTGCTGGTGGACGAACGGGTCGTTGAGAAGGAACAGGGCCTGGAGCGGGGTGGTGCTGGTGAGGCGGGTCGCGGTGCTGGCGGAGGGATCGGCTCCGTCGAAGATGGCGAGGAACGGATGGCGCTGGATGCGCTGGGTCATGAGATAGACGCTGCGATGCTTGGATTCGTAGACAGCCCGAAACGGATTGTGCTGGGTGAACTTCCACGCGGAATCCGGCGGGAACGGGTGGGGGCCGGCCGGGGAGGGGTCGAGATTGCCACCCAGCACGAGCAGCGCGTCCCGGAGAGCTTCGGCGTCGAGGCGCCGGCGCGGAAAGCCGCCGAGGAGATTGTTGTCGGGATCGCCGGCCCTGGCGGATTCCGATCGGGTGCCGGCGAGTTGGTAGGTGCGCGATTCCAGGATCAGCCGGTGCATGGCCTTCACGGACCAGCCCGATTCGATGAACCGCGACGCCAGCCAGTCGAGCAATTCGGGGTGCGTGGGTGGTTTGCCCTGTCTGCCGAAATCGTTGGGGGTCGGAACGAGGCCCTTGCCGAAATGATGGAGCCAGATGCGGTTCACCATCACGCGGGCCGTGAGCGGGTTGGTGGGATCGACGATCCAGTCCGCCAGTTCGCGCCGGCCGCTGCCCGTGGTGCCGTCGGGGAGTTCGGCCCCTCCGAGGACCGTGAGGAATCGGCGGCGGACGACGGGGCCGGGCTTGGCGGGGTCGCCTTTCAATTGGATCGTGGCATCCTGGGCCTTCGTCGCTTCCGCGACCGCGTAGGCGAGTTCGAAGGGGAGGCCTTCGGCCACGAAATCCTTGAGGCTCTTCTCGGATTCCTTGATTCGCGCCTCGACCTGTTTTTTCTGGTCGGCCGGGGTTTCCTTCACCGAGTCCTTTAGCTTGCGGAGCGCCTTTTCGAGTTCGGATTTTTTCCTGTCGCGAGCCTTCCGCGTGGACTCGGCATCCGCGAGGGCGGCGGGCTCGACGAGCGGCACGAGATCGCGTTGTTTTTGATCCAGCTCGATGCCGGGCCAGGGGTAGCGGGTGCTCTGGAAGATCCCGTACAGGGCGTAGTAATCGGCGGCGCTGATGGGATCGAACTTGTGATCGTGGCATCGGGCGCAACTCAGGGAGAGGCCGAGGAAGGCGCGGCCGACGTTGTCGAGGGTGTCCTCGATCGTCAGGTGCTGGGGGTAGTCGTCGACCCGCGAGCCGAAGCGGCGCGCATTGGCGATGTACCCGGTGGCGATGAGGCGTTGGGTGGAGGGTCGAGCCGGGTCGTGGGGAAGGAGGTCGCCCGCCAGTTGTTCCCGGACGAATTCGTCGTAGGGCAGGTCGCGATTGAAGGCGTCGATGACCCAGTCCCGATACCGGTGCATCTGCGGGATGGGGAAGTCGGAGTTGTCGCCGGCGGAATCGGCGTATCGGACGACATCGAGCCAGTGCCGGCCCCAGCGTTCGCCATAGGCCGGGGAATCGAGGAGTCGGTCGATCACGCGGCCGAAGGCGGCCGGAGTGGGCTGGGCGACGTAGGCGTCGACCTCCTCGGGGCTGGGTGGAAGGCCGGTGAGATCGAACGTGACGCGGCGGATGAGGACCTGGGGGCTGGCGTCGGCCGCGGGGTCGAGTCCTTCGGCGTCGAGCCGAGCGAGGATGAAGCGGTCCAGATCGGTGACAGGCCAATCGCTGTCGGGCGCGCCGGGCGGCGCGGGGGCGTTGAGGGGTTGGAAGGCCCACCAGTCGCGGGCTGAATCCCACTGGATCGCTGTGCGGGCCCGCACCGTGGCGACCGTGTCCTGGGAACGGGGATCGGGGGCGCCGAGGCGGACCCAGTTTTCGAGGTCGGCGATCTGTTGCGGATCGAGTTTTCCATCCGGAGGCATGGCGAGACCGGCGTCGACATGCCGGATGGCCTGGATGAGGAGACTGGCCTCGGGATCGCCGGGGGTGATGGCGGGGCCGGTGTCGCCGCCTTTCCGAACCCCGGCGCGGGAATCGAGGACGAGACCGCCCTTGAGTTTCTTGCCGGTCGTGCCGTGGCATTCGTAGCAATGCTCGACGAGCACGGGTCTCACCTTGGATTCGAAGAAGGCGATCTGTTCCGGGGTGGGCGAGTCCGCGAATTTGCCGCCACGGGGTGATGGGATGTCGCCGTCCCCGGACCAGACCTCGACGCCGGACAGATTGGCGGCGCCATGGCTGGCGCCGCGCGCTGAGATTCGGATCTTTCCTTGGATGCTGGGGACGCGCCATGGGCCGAGCTTCTTCCAGGCGCCCGCGGCGCCGCTGTGGAAGTTCTCCAGGACCGGTTGATCATTCACGAGCAGATCGAACTGCTCGCTGTGGTTGTCTTCCCAGACGTAGAGGAGGATCTGATACCAACCCTCGGGAACGCCCTCGAGAGTGACGTCCACCTTGCCGCCCCAGACACTGCTCCGGATCATCCGCGCGCGTTGGGGATCGGTGGGCGGTTTCAGAAGGACATTCGGATTC
Organism: uncultured Verrucomicrobiota bacterium; assembly: GCA_942490575.1. GTDB lineage: Bacteria > Verrucomicrobiota > Verrucomicrobiia > Limisphaerales > CAIMTB01 > CAIMTB01. The sequence goes on along the minus strand of CALNYA010000018.1, from coordinate 28,009 downwards.
TCGAACGCTTTACCCTGGGTGGAATAACCGTCGGCTTCGGCGCCTTCCCAGGACCTGCCGTCGATGGTGAGGGCGGGTCCGTTCAGATTGATGCCGCGGACGAACGTGGCATCGGAAGCCGCGGCGGGACCGTTGAAACCGAACAGCAGGGCGAGGCCCGCGGCGACGCGAAGTCGGCGGAGACGTTCCAGAAATCGCGTTGGGATCGGACGCATGGCGGACGGGAACATGGAAACGCGATGTCGTCGCCGGTCCAAGTCCGAAGATGAGTCCTGGTTCCTTGGCCAATCCACGTCCCCGAAACAAGGTCCGTAGGACCGGCCTGTCGATAGAACGCGTCCCCAGAATGGGTCTCAAGCCCCGGAGGGGCGGCCCAACGGATGACCCTTCCGACCTCAATCCCGGGCGATGGAAGCCCGTGACCGCCGCTCCGAGGGCCGCTCCTACGGACCTGAAAGGTTTCCCGGAAACGTGAGTGTGAAGGTGGCTCCGCCGCCGAGTTCGCTGGTGACGGCGATCTGACCGCGGAGGGATTCCGTCAGGGACCTGGCGATGGCGAGACCGAGGCCTGTTCCACCCGAGGCGCGGTTGCGGGCGCTTTCGATGCGATAAAAGCGATCGAAAACGTGGGGGAGATGCTCAGGAGCGATGCCCGGGCCCTCGTCGATGACATGGATTCGAAGCTCGGCCGGTCCGGTCCGGATGACGATTCGAACCGTGTCCTCGGGCGACGAGTAACGAACCGCGTTCTCGACCAGGTTGAGGACGACTCGATGCAGGGAGGCGGGATCGCCCGGGATGCGGGGCTCGGGATCAGCGGGTCCAAACACCACGATCCGGACTTCCTTCCTCTCCGCGATGGGACTGAGTTTGGCGGCGACTTCGCGGCAGGCGGTCACGACAGGAATGGACGAATCCCGGGGTGGCTGCTGCTGGGCATCCACGCGAGCGAGCGTGAGGAGGGCCTCGACGAGATTTGAGAGTCGGACCACCTCCTCCAGGTTGCTCTGAAGCACCGCGCGGTATTTTTCGGGATCACGGTCCCTGCGGAGGGCGACCTGGAGTTCCCCGCGAAGAATCGTGAGCGGGGTTCTCAATTCGTGGGCGGCGTCGGCGACGAATCGCTGCTGGGCGGCGTGGAGAGCGCGGAGACGTTCCATCAGGGTGTTGAAGGCGAGAACGAGTCGGCGCAGCTCGGAATCCGGCCGCGGAACCTCAAGGCTTTGCAGGCGGAGATCGCCCTGGGCGATGCGTTCCGCGGCATCGGCGGCGGAGGCGAGGGAGCGGGTCCAGAGTCCGACCAGAAGGAACGTGAGAACCCCCGACCCGAGGGCGAGGCCGAGCGAGCGGATGAGCATGCTCGAGCCGAGGGCGAGGCGGCGACGATCGTCCGTCTGTTCCCCGATCGCGGCGAGGCTCCAGCCGGTGGGAGGCGATGAATGGACTCGGGTGGAGCCGAGGGGCAGCCAGGCGACGGCGAAACGGCGGCCCTGCTCGTCCCGCGTCCAGGCGGCGTGCGGTTCCACCCAGGATGCGGGATCGTTCAAATGCTCCGGTGGAATCGAGAAATCGTTGAGGGGAAACGCGGGGGTGGTTTGGTTGGTCAGAACCCGGCCATGGGAATCGAGGACGGCCAGGTGCAATCCGGGGGCGCGGTCGGCGAGGGCGTCATCGATCGACGATTGGACCTCCCGAGGGGAGCCATCGACGCTTATCCACCGGCCAAAGCGCGCGGTCTTGTCCTGGGCGAGAGCCAGGGAGTCCTGCGAGGTCCAGTCGGCGGTCACCTGGAGGTACCGGGCCGCGAACGACAGGACACTCAATCCAACCACCATGGTCACGCCGAGGCTGGTCCACCAACGGAGCTTGTTCATGCGGGTTTCGGCGACGCGGTCGGGGTGCGGATGACGTAGCCGACGCCGCGCACGGTCTGAAGCAGGCGCTGGGGGAAGTCGCGGTCCAGTTTGTTGCGAAGATGATGGAGGGTGACGTCGATCACGTTGCTGGCCGGGTCGAAGTCCTCGTTCCAGACGTGCTCCGCCAGATCGGAGCGGCTGACCACTTCGTTCTGACGGAGGAGGAGGTATTCCAGGACGGCGAACTGTTTTCCGACGATATCGAGGGGACGCCGGGATCGAAGGACTCCGCGGGTGCGGCGGTTGAGGACGAGATCCGCGCATCGCAGTTCGTCGGGCACCAGAGTGACCGGCCGGCGGAGGAGGGCGCCGACGCGGGCGAGGAGTTCGTCGAAGTCGAAGGGCTTGGCGAGATAATCGTCGGCGCCGCCGTGGAGGCCGGCGATGCGGTCGGAGATGGCGTCGCGGGCTGTGAGCATGAGGATCCGGGAGTGGCACCCGGATTCTCGGAGGGTCGCCAGGACGGAGAAGCCGTCCTGCTTGGGCAGCATCACGTCGAGGAGGATGACGTCGTAGGGCGTGTTCAACGCGCGGTAGACGCCTTCCTCGCCGTCGATGGCGACGTCGACGGCGTACGCCTGTTCCCGCAGGCCTTCGACGATGAAGCCCGCGACCTTGGACTCGTCCTCGACGACCAGGATACGCACAGGGAGGGGATGGCCGGATTCCTGGCGCATGCTACCACCCGGTTTCGCGATGACGGAAGAACAGGGTTCCGCGCCCGGGCTGGCCGTGGGTGGAATTCAAGGCCGGTCCGGTGGACCCCGCGGACCCAGGGACCGAGGCGGGGACGGGGATAACGAGATAGCCTCGCGCCAGGGTGGCCGCGTCGAGGTCCAGGGGATGCCAGGTCACGAGGTCGTCGCTGAACTCGATGGAATCGAGTCCGGGCGATCCGGGTTCCCAGGACAGGATCCATTCGGCGGGCGCGCCGCTTTCCGTGGGAGACCGGGTGAGTCTGGGGTGGCCGGGGGATTCGTCGACCGGGCTTGGTCGGATCCCGAGGGGGGCGGGGCCGGGCACGACATCGGGGGGGATGCCGAGGACGGTGCCGCCAAGGTCGGGGAAGGCGCGGGTGCGGATGTTGCCGCGGTTCTGGCCGTCACGGCGTCCCTGATTGTCGAGGGTGGCTCCGGACGCGAGGTTCAGGGCGTCGTCGATTCGGACGATGGTATTGGCTGTCACCGTCATGCGTCCCCGGACGTCGATGGCGCCCTCGATTTCGAAGGTGCCGGATTGGAATGTGAGCGAGCCGACGCTTCCGGACCGGAGAGGAAACTCCCCCTGGATTCGGGTTCCGTTTTGGAAGGTCACCGCGAGGGAGCCGAGGTCGATGGGCGTGCTCAGTTGAAGGACGGACCGGCTGCCGGAGAAGTGAACGGTTCCGGAACCTTCGAACCGCGCGCCTTCGGACCAGATGTTGGTGGTCGCGCCCAGGCGAAGTTCGGCGTCCGGTTCGATGCGGGTGAGACCGGCGAACCGGGAGAGGCCGCCCAGGTCGACCAGGCCGGACTCGACGAGAAGACTGCCCGAGATCTCCAAAGGCGCGTCGACGTCGAAGGTGCCCGGGCCGGTTTTTCGCAGGGCTCCGAGGACTTCGATTCGGCCGCTGGACAATCCGGCCCCGGGCCAGATCTGAACCGAGCCGAGGGCATCGTGCGTGGTTCCGGCGGGGATCCGCCAGGTTCCGGTGTTGAGGAACAGGCGGGAATTGTCCGCGAATGCGACGTCGCCCTCCGCTTCGAACGTGGCGCCCAGCCGTTTGTCGGCGAATCCCTGGATGCGGACGACGGCGGTGGGCTCGGTTCGGACCGCGCCGGGTCCCTCGATGGTCCCGCCATTCCACGTGAACGATCGGCTGGCGGAGAGGCGGGTGGACACTTCGACGCGCCCGCTTTCGAGGGTGGCATCGCGGAGGGCTGCGTCCCCTTCCAGGGAGAGGGTGGTGTTGCGGAGCGTGACGTGGGCCGGGTTGGTGAAGGCCGGGACGATGCGGACCGAGCCGGCCGCGAAGGAGAGGTCGCCCCGGGGGGCGAACGCTCCGAGGATCTCGTGGCGTCCGTTGGTGAATTCGATCGTGCCATCGCCCTCGAGAGTGCTCGTCGGGGTGTGGAGAAAGGCGCCCTGGACCTGGAGGCGACCACCGGCCGGGATCGAAAGGCGGCTTTCGTTGGTCCCGGGGCCGAGTCGGATGGTGACAGGTGACAGCACGTTGGTTCCGCGCAGGAGGACGGGAAGGGCGGAAAAGTGGACGTCGTTGGTTCCGGTGCGAAACAGGCCTTCGTTGCGGAAGAGGTTCGTGGTCACGCCCTGGGTGGTGAACGTGGTGAATCCGACGAGGGCGAGGTCGCCACGATTGACGAGGCTTCCGCTGGAGAACCGGAGGAACGTGTTGGGAGCCACTTCCATCCGGCCTCGGCTTTCGAGCACGGCGGAAAGGGTGCCGCCCCGGATCCGGGATTGCGTGTTGGTCGTCAGGACAACCGGGGCGCGGGAGGAGAGGATTCCGTTGATCCACTCGAAGACGTCGTTCACGACGAGGCCGCCGCTTCCGGTGAGTTCGCCACTGTTCAAGGTGAGGGCGCGGAATTCCTGCGGCGTCTCGAAGTGGAGTCGCCCTCCGGCCAGGGTGGCGTCGACGGGGCGGTCGAAACGGTTGCGGACGGTGACTTCGCCGCCGCGGACGGTGAAACCTCCGCGGGGTTGGAGCTCGCCCCGGACATCGTTGGTACCGGAGGAGAAGATCACCTGGCCTTCGCCGCCGATCCACGACGCGGGGGCGTGGATCATGCCCGCGCCGATGTCGACCGTGGTTCCCGATGCGAGGTCGATCCGCCCTTGATTCTCGGAGGCATGGTCGACATCGAGGGTGCCTCCGCGGATTTCGACGCGGCCGAGGTTCCGAAGCGCGACCCCGGTGAACCGGAGGGAGCCAGTGCCGGACTTGGCGATGGTTCCGCGATTCTCGACGGCGCCCGCGCCGAACGCCGTGTACCAGCGCACGGTGGCGGCGTCGGGGACCTCGAACGTTCCGAGATTCAGGAAGTCCGGAAGATTCACGTACACGAAGGTGTTGGTTTCGAGCCGAACGCGGCCGGCCTGTTCGAAGGGACGCCCGATGATGATCGAACCTGAGACCACCCCTTCGGCGCCTTCGGCGATTCGGAAGCGGCCTGCGCCGAGAAGCGATCCGCCTTGCGCGGCCCAGGAACCGGAGACGGTGATCCCGCCGGGGCCGTCGAGGGCTCCGCCAGTCATGGCGAGATCCGACCAGGCCTGGGCGGCGTGGTTGGTGAGCGTCGCGTTGTTGAGAACGAGTCCCCGGGCGAACGCGAGCGGGGTGGCGAGGTCGCCCCGGGAGGAACCGAGGCGGAGCAGGCCGGCGCCCGAATTGGTTCCACCGGCCCCGAAGTTCACGGTTGAGGACTCGATGGCGAACTCGCCGTCCTCGACGAGCAGGATGCCGCGTTGTTCGATTCCGATGAAATAGACCGTGCTGGTGTTGGTTCCGGTCTTGATCCATTCGCCCTCGTTGACGAAACGCGGCGCGCCGGCGTTCCAGCGCATGTTGCCGTCGTCGATCCGCCAGCGGCCCGACGGGCGATTGATCACTTCGGCGCCCAAGAGGCCGAGTGTCACGCGGGGACCGATCGTGACGTCGCCCGAGTTCTCGAGGGGCCGCGCGAGGTATGGGAAAGCGCCGTTCGCTCCGCCCGCGAAATCGAGACGGCCGTCGCGTCCGATCCTCAAGAGTCCGGCGCCTTCCAGGGTGCCGTTCTCGACGGCGAGGAATCCGTCCACGAGGACCTCGCCCTGACCCCGCAGCCGGGACGACCCCGCCAGGCGGACGACGCCGTTGGACCTCACGGTGCTCGGGCCATTGAGAGTGAGGGGGTGGAAACCCAGTTGGAGCGTCTGGATTCCCGCGGCCCCCCCCAGGTCCAGCGATTCGATGAACGCGGGCGCATCCAGCGTGACCGTGTAGGTGCCGGGCAGGTCGATGAGGGCGTTCGTTCCTATGCCTGGAATCCCGGCCGTCCAGTTCGTGGGTTGATTCCAGGCGCCATCCCGGGGTTCGGCCCACCGGGTGAAACGGGAGTTGTCGCGTTCCTCGACGATCAGCCGAAGTTCAAGGTTGGTGGTCACCAGGCTCGTGGCTCGGCGTCCGGTGACCGTGAAGACCAGCCGGTACTCACCGGCATCGGCGAACGACGGATGGCTAACAATCTGGCGGCTGACGGGATTCGTTCCCCGGAGTCCAAAGTCCGCGAACTCCACAAACGAGGGTCGTGGGAACTCGCGGGAGAAATCGACGGCGACAGGCGTCAAGCCGACCCCGGTCACGGTGATCGTGTTCGTCTGGTTGCCGCCTTCGGGCGCCGAAATGACCTGAGGGCCCAGGGTCAGAGCCTCGCCGGCGGCGCAGGGTGCGAGGTCATCCCCGTCCCGGATGCCGTCGCCGTCGGAATCGAACACCAGCGGATCGGGGCAGCCACCGCGCGCCGACTCCTGGCCGTCGCGCAGGCCGTCGCCGTCCGTGTCGGCGACGAACGGGTCGGTTCCGCGTTCGTATTCGGCACGGCCGTCGAGCTGATCGGAGTCCCAATCCAGGGCGGCATCCGTGGGATCGAAGGGGTTGAAACGCGCGTTGCCCTGGAACAAGGAGCGATCCGCTTCCCATCCATTGGGCAGGCCGTCCCCGTCATCGTCGTCGTCGCGGCTTCGAAGTTGAAGGTCGACGGACGGAAGCTCGATGGGCGGGCGTCCGAAGAAGGTGCTTCGGGCGAGCAATCGGGCCTGGGTGGCGTTGGTGGGGACCGTGACCTGGAAGCGGCTGTCGCCGGCGAAGCTGGTTCGGGGTTGGGAGATCTCGTTGAGGCGCAGGTCCCACGCCGGGAACGGTTGCTCGTGATCCAGATGGACGAGGAGGGTTTGGCCTGGAACGACGGGTTGTCCGTTGGTGACGTCCAAGCCGCCGAAGGACGCCACGCGGAAGGTGGCTTCCAAGCCGGTCTCCGGGAAGTCGCTTCCATCCTGCTGCTGGACGGCATTGCCGTTGGCGTCGGCGAGGCCTGGGAGGAGCCGGATCGAGACCGTCGCGCCGGGCGGGAGCGGGGCGTCGTTCCATTCCACGGAAGCCCCGTTCGAGGAGACGCGCCGGACCATGGGGATGGCGACACCCAGCGAGTTGGTGACCTGAAGGAGGTTGGTCTGGCCTGGGAGGACCGCCAGCGCGCGGTCAAAGGAGAAGGAGACCGACGAAACCCATGGTGAAAGGCGCTCAGCGCCTGGGAGGAACCGGCCGGTACCGAGGTCCACGGCGAAGACCTGTTGGAGGCGCGGCCCGATCACGCCGCGCAGCGTGTACAGCCGGCGAATCTCGGTGCTGTTCCCGGCCCGATCTTCGATCCGGACAACGCAATCGATTCGCCCGCCAGCGAGTCCGTTGGTCAGCGACACGCTGAAGGGGGCCCGTTGGATCAGGTTCGGTTGCAGGTCGAACTCGATCCGGTTCGTCGACGTCACGATCCCGGAAAGCCGGATGGTCGCGGCGACGAAGGCGCTGTTGTCGCGGACACCGAGACCGAGCGTGAGTGGTTGGCGTGGATCCAGGACGGACCCGTCGAGAGGCGACGCCAGCTCCAATGTCGGGAGCGTGGTGTCGATCGTGGCGTAGCGGAGGATCGCCTCGTCGGACGCGGCTCCGGAATCATCGATGGCGACGACGCGAAACTCGATGTCACCGCCGGCGACGAACTCGGCGGGCAACTCGAACACGTGCGGCGTGGGCGCGCCGTTGACGGGCGAGAAGACCTCCCGGGTAAGTTCCAGGGCGCCACGGGCGGTGATGCGAAGCGCGGCCAGGGTCGCGTCATCGCTGGGATTCGCGGCGAAGCTGAAGCGGCGTCCGGTCTCGAGCGGACCGGAGGGAGGCTCGAGGCGGGCGAGAGTGACGACGGGGCGCTGGTTGGGGCCGACGCCGAGTTCGAGGACGACCGCCTCACCAGGGTTGCCGGCGATGTCGAGGGCAATGGCCGTGAGGCGGACGGTGCCTTCGGCGGGAAGGCGGGCCGGCCAGCGAAAGACGGGACCCGTCGTGGCGATGCCCAGGTCGGCCCCGTTGCGCGCGAAGCGGACGACCGCGCCGGGTTCGTGGGGATCAAGGACGGCTTCGAGGGTGACGGTGGCGTTGGCGACGGGACGCTGGCCGGGCGCGAGGCGGAACTGGCCGATGCGCGGGCCGCGCGTGTCGAGGGTCGCGAAGCGGTTCGTCCGGGCGGGAGCCTCGTTGCCGGAGAGATCGACGAGCCCGCGGATTTCGGCCTGGTACGTCGTGTCGGGATCCAGTCGGCGATCGGGGACCCAGGCGACGATTCGTTGGCTGGCATTGACGCCGGGCGTGCCGGGAATCGGTCCGCCAGGGCCGCGGACAAGGATCCGTAGGAGGTTCGTCCGAATCGGTTCGTTCAACTCCCAGCGGATCGCGACCTCGGGTTCGATGCCCGCCGCGCTGTTCGTTGGGAACTCGTTCACGACCATGGGCGGTTCGAAATCCCGCACCGTGAACCGACTGGTGATCGTTCCCGGGAGAGGGCGTCCCTGGCGATCCTCGGGACCGACCGCGGCCGGGCGCCCGGTGGCGTCGACCTGGTCGGCGCCCGACACCAGGAGGGTGTAGCCGAGGGCGCTCCGGAGATCCGTCTCGGGCTCGATGACCACCCTGGAGTCGGGTCCGGCCGGGCCGTTGGTGGCGTGGACCCGAATGGCGGCTGCGTTGGCGCCCTGGGCGAGGCGAATGCCGTCTATCCGGAGGCTCGCGGGGTGGATGGGTTCGGAGAAGTCGACGACGATTCGCGGCCGGGGCGCGACTTCGGTGGCGCCGTCGGCGGGATCGATCGACGTGATGGCGGGAGAAGTCTGGTCGAGTCGGAGGCTGCGCACGTCGAGAACCTGTCCGTTGGCGGACAGATTCGTGGTGAGGGCGAACCGACCATCCAACGAGGGGACATCGATTCGAAGGCGGAGGGGCGTGCCGACGGGGAGTCCCGCGGCGAGGAAGGAACCCGCGAAGTCGGTGATGGCGCGGGCGAACCCTGGCTGGCCGTTCTGCGAGGTGAAGAAGAAGGTGACCTCGACCTCGTGGAGTTCGCTTCCGCCTTCGCGAAGGACGGTCCCGGTGATGGAGCCGCTGGAGCCGAGGCGGAGGAGGGATTGTTGGGTTTCGCCCGCCTCGTTGAACTCGCCGCCGGCGAATGCCGCGAGCGCGTCCTTCGTCGCCCGAAGCCGCCATGGGCCGAGCGGCAGGTCGTCGAGGGCGAAGGATCCGTCGGCGGCGGACAGCGTCTGGCGACGTTTGGCGCGTGATCCGCCGAAGCCGGCCTCAAGTTCGATGGCGGCGTTGGCGGCGGGTTGGCCGGTTGAATCGACGACCGTGCCGGCGAGTCGGGCGACGCCTGAGAGCCGCAGGGTGAGTTGCAGCGTCTGGCCTGGGCGCGTGAGGTTCATGTCCTCCTGGGCGAAACTATTGCGCTCGCCGGTCCGGTTGGAGGTGGCCGATACCCGGAGTCGACGGAGCGGAACTTCCCGGAAGCTGACGCGGCCGGCCTCGTCGGTGTCGGAGATGAATGGGGGATCGGCGTCGAGCACCACCGTGGCGTTCGTCGCGGCGGTGACGCCGTCGGACTCGAGAATGGTGATCTCGGCGAACCCCAGCCCTTCGACGGGGAAATCGACGCGTAGCGTCGAGTTTCCGGAGGTCAGTTCGCCCGTGGTGATTCCGGTGAGACCGAGGATCGGTTCCTTGGCGCTGATCTGGAACGTTCCCACGGGAACTGCCGGGAACCGGAAGGCGCCCGTCGGATCCGTGGTCACCGAGCGCTCGGGGGAGAGGGAATCCGGACCCGTGTATCGGACGGAAGCGCCGGAGAGGCCTTGGGTTCCGTCCCCGGAAAGGACGATGCCGTGAATCTCGCCGAGAGGACGCTCGACCAGGGTGATCCGCCGAACCTCACCGTCCTGGGTGAGACGGGCCTCCGCGGCGGCGAGCCGTCCGGAAACGGGGTTGCGGGCGACGAGGAAGTAGTTGTCCAGAGGCAGGCCGGCGAGTTCGAAGGTTCCGTCGGCGGCGGTCGGTGCGGAGGCGTAGACGGGCCCGTTGACGCGTCGCAGCGTCGCGATCACCTGGGCCCCGGAGATGGCGCGACCGGTTGTGTCCTCGACGAACCGGCCGGCGAGGGTGGCGGCCGGGCCGAGCACGACGGTGATTTCATTGGTGACCCCGATGTCGACCCGGATTCCGGCCCTGGCCAGCGTCTTGGTGACGCCGGAGAGTCGTTCCACGGAAATCTGCCAGTCGCCTTCCCAAAGTCCGCCGAACAGGGCGACGCCCGCGTCGTCGGTGGAGAGTTCGGCGGTCTCGTCGGACGGGAACGAGTGGCGACTGAGTACGACTTGGGAACTGGGCGCCGGCGATCCGGAAGGTTCCACCACCCGCACTCGTAGGTCGCCTTTGCCGAGGAGCGGCACGATGGCGAAGTTGGTGATGCCGCCGAGGAGTTGGATCTGGGACTGGCCGATGAGGGCGTTGTCGAGGTTGGTGGCTGTGAGTGTGTAGAGCCTGGCGGGAAGCCGGATCTGGGTATCGAACAGGCCGTTGGTGTCCGTCGAGATCACATAGTCCGATGAGAAATTGATGGCGACCTCGCCGCGGGTGATGGGGGTGCCGTCCGGGTTGAACACCGCGCCGAGGAGTCGGCCTGTGACGTCGGCCTGGGGCGGGAATCGGACGATCACGTTGGTGAGTCGGGGTTCCTGGGGTGTCAGGAGCCCTTCGACGAAGCCGCTGCCGACAAGGAGCGGCGACTGGGCGGTGACGGAGTACGGTCCCACGAGAAAGCCCCCGGCCGACCAGGCGCCGCTGGCGGGGCCGCTTGGGAACGGACCGAACTCCTTGATCGAAGGAGCGCCGAACTTGTTGGGACCGAAAGCCAGGACGGTGACGTCGGCGCCGATGGGGACGTCCTGGTGATTGACGACGGTGCCGCGAAGGCTGGCGCTGGGCAGGTAATTGATGTTGGCGACGACCGTCTGTCCGTCGAAGTCGAGGGTCGCGCTGTTGAAGCCCCAGGCGCCGGGAGTGTAATCGGTGGTGACCAAGCGGCCGAGCGAACCTTGGGCGTGGAGATTGGCGAGCTGACCCACGAGGGCGGCGGCTTCGTCGGGACTGCCGCCGCCGCGGGCGGCCCCGATGGCGTCGAGGGCCTCCGCGGCGAGTTCGTCGGCGGACTTCGTCACGGGCGGGCTGGGGGCGCTGACGATGTAGCTGCCGAGTCCGAATCCGTTGAATTCGTACTCCCCGTTGCCGTTGGCGTTCACCCAGTAGAATCCGCTGGACACGGGTATCGCGACGCGAACATTGGGGACCCGGTTGGTTCCTGAGCCGTCGAACACGACACCGCGGATCCGGCCGAGGGCCTTGAGGCGGACGGTGACCTCGTCGTTCCCGACCGGAGCCACATGGAGCTGGGTGCTTCCGGTGCGGGTGACTCCGTCCCTGGCGTCGGGTCCGTCGATGCCCGCGAGGATGGTGCCGCCGCCGAGGGGCACGCCGGTGAGTTCGAAGCGGCCGTTGTCGTCGGTTCGCACGACCCGATCGCCGCCCCCGACCTTGGCCTGGGGCGCGGGTGCGCCGTCCCAGTAGCGGACGATTCCTCGGAGGGTGGCGGTGGCCTCGAGCGCGAGGAGGACATTGGGTTCGCCACCCTCGGCGAGGCGGAGCTCGGGGCGCACACCGCGTCGGCGTCCGTCGTTGGAAACGGCGACCACGAACCAGGTCCCCGCGGGGATCCTGGGAAAGCGGAAATAGCCATCGGGATCGGCGACGGTGGAGGCGACGAGGCCGCTGGCGGAATTGCCGCGCACATCCTGCGCGACGTGGACTGTCGCGCCGGGATGCGGGGTGCCGTCGGCTTCGAGGACCAGGCCGCGGAGGGCGCCGAAGCGCTCGGGTTGATCCGGGACCACGAGATCGATGTTTCGAACCTCGCCCGTGACGAGGAGCCGATCGGCGACGATTCGGCAGCGACCGTCGAGGGTTTCGGCGTTCAGAGTGAATTCGCCGAGGGGCACGCCGTGGAACGCGAAGGATCCGTCGGCCTCGGTGAAGAGCCCCCGACCGAGTTCGCGGGAATCCGGATCGGGGAAGAGATTCACGGCGGCGCCGGAAAGCGGCGCGCCGGTGGCGGCCAGGACGCGGCCTGTGACCGAAGCGCGGCCGCGGAAGCGGAGGGCGATGGCGAGTTCGCCGCCGTCGCGTCCGCCGCCCTGGGGGATCATGTCGCGATAGACGGCCCGATCGAGGCCCTTCGGCGGCGGCGATCGCTTGTCCGATCTCGCCGAGGTTGAAGGCGCGAAGCATGGCGCCGTGGGTGTCGGGATCGCGGACGAGTTCCTCGATGCGCGGGCGATCGGCGCCGTGGGGTCCGACCGCTTCCAGGAGCACGCCGAGCAAGGCGCGAGCGTCGCCGTCGGTCATGCGGCTGGTGTCGATGGCGGCGAGGGTGAAGGGGACGTCCGCCAAGACGAAATCGAACGTGAAATATCCGTTGTCGTCCGTGAACACCTGCCCCGCGCGGAACTCCGCGGGGAGAAACCTGGATCCGACGCGATCCTCCATGGTCAGCGTCACGGGAATTCCCGCGACCGGATTGCCGTCCACGCCATGGACGCGGCCGCGAAGTGAAGCGCCCTTGGCGGGCGTGGTGAGGACCGGGTGGGCGCCCGGGGCCGACCGGTTCCCGCGCGGATCGGGCAGGCTATCGATCGAGAGCGCGTACTCGCGCGGTCGCGCGGTGAAACTCCCGATACCGCGATGGAGCTGGAGCAGGCAGACCCTTCCCCCGGCCTGGAGTTGGACCGCGCGCGCGCCATTGCCGTCGTCGAACCGGTAGGCTCGCCCCGCTTCGACGTCCGCGCCGGACATGGGCTTGCTGAACAGGACGGCAAGGACGGTTCCCCAATTGCCGTATTCGCGGATCGGACACCGGAGGAAGACGCGGTCCGAGGTGATCGAGATATCCTGGCGCACCGACACGATGGCGGGTGGTTCCTCGCGGACGAGGGAGCGGATGGCTGGAACGTTCAGAGTCGCGGTTCCCCGCCGGACGCTGAGATTCCCACCGTCGCCGGGCCTGAGTGTGAGCGTATCGCCGGGGGCGAGTTGGGGGACGGTCCAGGTCAGATGTTCGCCGAGACCATCGGCGCCGATCTCGAGGAAGCCGACTTCCGCGGAGGCGATGGCGGTCGAGGAGCGCCACGTGTAGGTGAGGTTGGTGTCGGGACGGGATGCGAGCCATGAACCGCGGAGGCCGGGGTAGGCGAGGGACCGGGGGATGTCGCCGCCGGTGGCGAGAGTGGACGGGGCGGTGTCGGGATCTCCGCCGGGCGGGAGTGCCTGGACGGAGAGCGCCATGTCGGCGGCCGAGGTGGCGATCCACCACGCCTGGCCGAGTCCGGCGAGGCTGGGGGCCAGGGCGGCGATGCGTTGGGGGGCGTTCAGGGCGTCGCGTCCATCCTGGAGGTTGGCCACGGCTTCCCGCCATTCGCGGCCCGCCTCGGTCACACGAAGAAGCTGGTCGAAGCCCGGGTCGAACCGCCGGCCTCCCTGCCAGTCCAGGGCCAGATCCACGAGGACCCGCCGGGGATCGTCGCCGTAGCGAAGCCGCTGACCGGCCTCGGCGAGTTCGATGACCCGTTGTTCGACTTCGCGGCTGGAGAGTTTGCGGACTCCGTCGGGGAGCCGTCCGGCGGTCGCGATACTGAGCGCCTGTCCGAGGATTCGATTGGCGGCGGTGAAGAGCTCAGGCGGGAGCGCGGCGACCCAGTCGGGGTACCCGATGGAATCGGGGCTCAGCGCGACGCCCCGTTCGTCGACCCCCATGAAGAGGCTGAGGCGGCCGCGCACACTGTCGTCGCTGGTGGTGAGATTGGAGAAGTAGACGCTGCCCGTGCGTTGGGACCGGAACCGGAAGGTGGCGGTGGCGCTTTCGCCGGGAGCGAGGTTGCCAAGTTCCACCCGTTCGTCGCTGAGCAGGACCGCGCCGCTGATGGCGAGCTTGTTGAGCGAGACGCCGACGAGATTCGCTTCGACGTCTCCGGTGTTCAGGAGCGTGACCGACGCCTCGTAAGGTTCGCCGGTACGCACGGTCAACGGGTGCGCGAAGGTCATTGAGAAATTGGCGTTGCGGACCAGGACGGAGCCCGAGGCGCGGCCTCGGATGCGGGTGACTCCGGCGGCGAGCCCTTCGAGGTCGGCTTCCAGGTCGATGTCGAGGAGGTGCAGACCCTCCCGAAGCCCTTCCACCAGGAACTCGGCGCCGCCGGTCTCCCCGGGTTGCAACCGGGTGATGTCATCCGATGTGCCCGACTGCTGGTCCAATCCTGGAAGCACCACCGGAAGATTGGTGAGGATGATCCTGTCCGGACCGATGCGGGCCATGCGGAGCGGGTCGTCGCCGGGTTGGTCATGGGACCGGCCCGGGACGCCGTCGGCGCCGGTCGGAAGCCGGAGCAGGGCGCGGACGTTGTTGACCGTGAGACCCGCGCCTTGGGGCGCGGCGTTCTCGGTGAACAACTGGATGCTGAAGAACTGGTTCAGGAACCCGATGTTGCCCGGGATGACGAGGAGACCGCTGATCGGGATGGACTTCTTTTCGCCTCCATCGCCGTCCGCCACTTCCTCGAAGTTGATGGGATTGATCCTGAAATCCGGCATCTCGGCGGCGAATTCGGGAGGGAGTTGGACGGACCGCGAGAGTTCGCGGTTGAGGCGTTCCAGTTCGACCGCGCGGTCCTCGAGTTCCGCGGCCGGAATGATCTCGGTGCTGAGTTTCGCCTTCGGCGCGGCGACCGGCATGAAGACCCGGAACGACTTCCCGCGAAGGACGAGCGTCACGTCGAATTCGACGATGCGGAAGTTGGACTGGTCGAGGGCGATGCCCTTGTCGCGGATCTCCTCGAGGGACAGCGGCCGGGACGTGACGCGCGAGACGAGCACCTCGTCGAAGACATGGACCGGGATGCTGGAAGGCGACGCCTGGAGGAGGATGTCGGTTCCGCGGACCAGCTGAATGTCGTCGAGTTGGTAGTTCCCCGTGACGCGCAAAGGGGGGAGAAGAAGCGGTTCGCCGTACTCGGCGGTCAGGCGCTGCGCGGGGAAGGACGGGCCGCGCAGCGTGGCTTCGACGCGGGTGCCGATGCCGGCTTCGCCGAGGGGGCCTTCCACCGGGATGTCGCCCGCCGCGAAAGCGACGACGATGGATCCGGAGACATTTCTGGGAACCGTGACGGAATCGGGGAAGGCGCGGAGTTGAGCGCCGACGACGCGGTATTCCAGAGTCGCGAGCGAAGCCGGCGCGGTGGCCGCCTGGGCGGAATGCGGTCGAAGCGGCGCGAACCCGAACGGCGGGGTCAGCGAGAGCACGAGCAGGAACAGGATGCGAACGAAGGCGCGGGTTCGAGCGCCACGCGGGAGGCCCGGTGTGGGGAGGAGGCGCGCGCCGTCGACGCGGGTCTCTCGCGTCCCGTTGGGAGGGATTGGTCTCATGAGGAGGGGAGACGCTTTTGGTATTGCGAAATGGGGCTTTGACCCGAAGCCGCCGACGTCAGTCGGCGCTGATCTCCCGCCAGGAGATGGCGGCGCGGACCGACGTCCGCGACTACGGATGGGCGTTTCATGGTGTGGAGCTCACGGGGCGCCTGGATGGAGTGCCCGGTAGGCGCGGAGATAACGGTTCAGGGCTTCGTCGAAGTAATGGGTCATGTGCTGGCCCCGGGGACGAAAGCCCCGCCCGGGAACCTGGATGAGGTTCTCGAAGACGACGACCGGGGTGTTGGACTTGCCGTAGCGCGTCAGTTGGGGCACCGCCGCCGAGTCGTGGAGGAATTCGCCCGCGAACCGTCGGGCGGCGGCGCGATTCCCGCCTCGCGCGGCGCGGATCAGATCGGCGTCCGCGAAGAGCTTGCCCTCGGATTCGGAGAACCGGACGGGGTTGTAGGCGCCGCGACCCTGGCCGGTGAACGGGCGCTTGCCGAATCCCGGCAGGTCGGCGGGCAGATCGGCCGCGCGCCGGATCTCGAACGGGGACTCGGCGGCGAGGCGCCGAAGGGTGTCGTCGAAGTTGCCCCGGCCCGCGTTCCCGACCACGTCCCGGGTGAGTTCGTCGATCCGCGCGAGGCGGCGTCCGTGGTCGCGGAGCATCTGGTTGACATAGAAATCGGCGAGTTCGCGATCCACGAGGTTGGAAGTTCGGAAGCGCCCGAACTGGTCGGTGGCCTCGCGGTAGGCGTAGGGCTCGGCGCCTCGGAGGCGGTTGCCGGCCCGCCGTAGGAGCGCCGCTTCGCGCATGGATTCGTCGACGTGCCGGCTGATCTGGTGCCACTCGCGTTCCGCGGCGAGGCGTTTGGGGGCGTCGTCGATCCACTTCGCGGCGGTGCCGACTTCCCGGGCGAGGGTGCGGCGGGCTTCGCCGATCACGGCGCCACGCAGGCTGCGGTTGGCCGAGGATTTGGCGGCGTGCTTGGCGATTTCGGTGAGGCCGATCTTGCCGACTTTGCCCACGGCGCCGCCGACGGCGAGCACGTCGGCGCCCGCGGCGATCCATTCACCGGTGGTGATCTCAGCGCCGACATCCAGTTTGCCCGCGACGGTGCCGGCGCCGGCGCCGAGTTCGAACGGGGAGAGGACGACCTGGGCGGTGGCGTAGGCCACCCCCGCGGCCACGGCCCGCCACGTGCCGCCATCGCCGTCGACGGACCACTCTTCGAGATCCCGCTTGAACAGCGCGAGTCCCCAGCGGGCGCGGTCGGCGAGGACGGGGTGGCGGAGGTCGGCTTCGGTCAACCCGGCTTCCTGGAGCATGCGCTGACGTTCCTCGTCCATGCGCTGGAGGCTCTCGGCGGCGCTTTGGCCTTCCCGGTAAGTCTCGAGGGAACCCGGCCCGAGCGCGGCGATGTCGCTTTCCAGGCCCTGGTCGATCTCCTTGAGAGTCGCGCGAGTCTCCTCGATCCAGCGATCGGCGGGATCGCCGGACTTGGATTCGAAGCCGGTGGGGTCGGAGAAGCGGAGCGGGTTCGCGTGGGCGTAGAGGTACCGGTGCAGACTCGGCGGGGTTCGTGGGTCGCCGAGATAGGGATCGGCGCTGACGAAGCGCGCCTGCTCGTCGTCGTAATACCGGGCGCCGAAGTAATGAAGGCCGGTCTCGTCGTCTCGATAGTGGCCGGTGTGGAGGCGGGGGTTGTCGTGGGCGCCCTGCTGGGCTCGGATGCCGCCCCAGGCGTCGTAGCGATACCGTTCGACCAGCGTTCCCGCCGGGTCCACGAGGTTGACCGTGTTCATCAGCCCGTCGGTCAGATAGAAGGCGCGATCGAGCGTCGTGGTTCCCGCCGCGGTGGGCGTTCCCAAGGCCAGGAGCGCGTTCCCGTAGTCGTACTTGCGCAGGGTCGCGTGGCCGGATCCGGCGTCGCCGTACTCGAGGACGACGGCGGCTTGATCGTACAAGTAGCGGGTTTCCCGGCCCGAATCGGGGATCTTCTTCGCCCGGACCCGATCCGCGTTGTAGTCGAACCGCGTCGTCGCTCCGGCGATGCGCGCCGAGATCATCTGGTCCCGGACATCGAACCGGAATTCGCGTCGGTCGCCGGCCTGGGTCCGGGCGATCTGGTTCAGGTTCGCGTCGTAATCGTAGTCGATGCTCCGCGCGGGGTTCGCCAAGTCGTCGATGCGGGTGAGGACGTTGACCCCGTCGAAGGTGGTGGCGGCGCGGGCGGCGATGCGCCCGTAGTGGTAGGCGCGGTTGACGGGAGTTCCGGTGACGGGATCGATCCCGCGTTCCGTCAGTCGGTTGCCATTCGGCGAGTAGGTGTTGGTGAGGCCGCCGGCGGTTCCGTACGCGACGGTGGTGAGTCGGTTCAACCGATCGTATCCGTAGACGGTGGTTTCCGTTCCAAACGCCGCGCCCGGCTGGGTCTCGGTTTGGGACGCGCGGTTGCCGGCGGCGTCGTAGGCGTAGGTGAACACGGAATGCGGAATCGACGCGGATCCGGCGAGGTTGGTGATCGAGAGCAGACGATCCCCGGCGTCGTAGGTCCGTTGCGCGCTGGTTCCTCCCGGGTAATCGACCCGTCCCAGGAGGTCGTCGGGTTCCCAGGCGAAGGTCGCCCGGAGCGAAGACGGGCCGGAGGGATCCAGTCGAACGGCGGCGAGGCGGTGCCGCGCATCGAATTCGGTCGCGGTGACCCGTCCATCGGCGTCGACCAGGTTCGTCCGGTTCCCGGCGATGTCGTAGCCGAAGGTCAGGGATCGGCCCGCGGGATCGTCGTGATCGAAGCGTCGGCGGGCGACGAGGCGGTCGAGGCTGTCGTAGACGAAGGTGGTTCGTTCCGCGAGGACGCCGGACGGCCCCTGTTTCTCCTCGGTGACCTCGGTGGGATTGTCGTTGCCGTCGTAGGTGTGGCTGAACGCCAGAGCTTGGTGGGGCAAGGGCGTTCCGGCGGGGGAGGTTTCGGCGTGATTCGAGTAGCGCCGACTGATGAGGCGATCGAGGTGATCGTAGTCCAGGCGGGTCAGTTGGCCGCGGGAATCCTGGACCCGGCTTGGGTTCCCGTTGGGATCGTAGGCGAACGACCAGGACAGCGGCGCGCCTCCGCCGTGGGGTCCGGTCCGGTTCACGGAGGCCCCCAACGTTCCCGGGAGCGTGTGGAGGAGAAGGTTGGTGACTCGGTTGAGGGCGTCGTAGGTCCGGGTCACGAGGTTGCCGTCGGCGTCCTGCTGGGCGGTGGGATTGCCGTTTTCATCGTATCGGAACCGGGTGATTCCGGCGTCGCCGGATGTGGCCCGCGGCGTCTCGTCGACGGCCAGGAGGGCGCCGAATTCATCGTGGGAGTACCGGGTGAGGCGACCGAGGGGGTCGGTGAGTTCGGTGAGATGGTTGGCGGCGTCGTAACGGAATCGGGTGACCTCGCCGAGTGCGTTCTCGGTCGCGACGCGACGGTAGCGGGCGTCGTAGGTGTGGCGGACGTCGAAGGAGCCGCCGTGGGTTCGGGGATCCTTGACCGACACGACGTTCCCGACCTTGTCGTACCGCGTGACGGTGGTCGCCGCGATGGCGGAACCGGCGCCCAGGGTGACGTGGGTCGGGCGGTCGGCGGCGTCGTAGGCGATCTCGGCGACCGTGCCGTTGCCGTCGATTTGTCGGATGAGGTTTCCGTTTCCGTCGTATTCACGACGTTCCAGGACCAGGGGATTCGCGCCGTAGCGGGCGGCCAGATCGGGCCCGGATCGTTCGACGCGGATCATGTGTCCGAGGGCGTCGTGGTGGGCGGTCGAAACGAGACCGCGGCGGTCGGTCACCTGGATGCGGCGGTCGGCATCGAAGTACCCGATCGCGGAAGTGGTCCGGGCGGTTCCGTTCGTGTCGAAGTCGGTCCGCGCCTGGAGGCGATGGAGGCGGTCGTAGGTGAAGGACGATCGCTGACCGCGCCGATCGGTTTGGGCGAGAACGTCGAGCGGGCCGTGGTCGGTGGAGGTGGTCCGTCCCAGGGCGTCCGTGGTGCTTCGGACGCGGCCCAACTCGTCCTTCCGGATCGTGGTGGTGTTGCCGCGGGCATCGGTTTGGACGACCGCGTTGGCGGTGTCGTCGTGGCGGGTGGCCATGACGACGCGCCAGGCGCCGCCGCCGCTGATGGGTTCACGGATCTCGATTTCGAGGGGGCGGCCGAGATTGTCATGCCGGAGACGTTTCTCGAAGCCGCGCCGGTCGACGGTTCCAACGAGGTTGCCCGCGGGATCGTACCGGAAAGTTTCGGCGACCCCGGAGGCATCGGTGGGTGTCCGTACGAAGCTCCGCCGGAGCAAACGTCCGAGGGTGTCGAACTCCTGGGTCTGATCGATGTCGCCGCCCTCGGGATCGGTGACCGTGAGGACATGTCCAAGGGGGTCGTGGGTCTGTTGGGTGACGAGATCGAGACCGCCCGGATCGACGGTGGTTTCGACGATCCGGTCGAGACCGTCCTTGCGGACGCGGGTGGCTACGCCCCGGGGATTGGTGACGGTCAACTGGTTGAGGGGATCGTCATAAACGGTGGTGGACGTGTAGCCGGTGGGGGGCAGCCCCGGCCCTGTGACGGTGTGTCGAACCTCGCGGTTCACGGCGTCGTAATCGATCCGGGTGACGAGGCCGCGGGTGCGATCGACGGAGTTGGTCCGGTTCCCGGCCGGATCGTAGTCGAACTCGGACACATGGCCTTCCGCGTTGATGGAACGTCGGAGGCGATGGAGACGGTCGTATTCCAGGGTTGAGGCGTGGCCGTCGGCGTCGGTGACGCGCGTCTTGTTGCCCTCGCGGTCGTAGCGAGTGGTCAGGATGGAGCCGGGGAACGGGAGGCGCGACTCGACGATCCGATACAGCGCGTCGTGGACGTGCGAAGTGGCGAAGCCGTGGAGGTCGACCTCGTTGGTCATGTTGCCGGCGCGATCGTAGGCGAGGCGGGCGAGGATGCCGGTGCCGTTCGAAGGTCCGCCGAATGGGCCATCGATGGAGGTGCGAACTCTGCGGTTCAGGGCGTCGTAGGCGTGGCGTCGGGTGACGCCGCGGGCGTCGGTCTCGGCGATCAGGTTCCCGGCGAGATCGTAGGCGACGCGGGTGGCGTAGGTTTCCGATCCGCCCTGGGCCCGCGGGACGTCCCGTTGTTCGGATCGGACGCGGCGATTGAGGGCGTCGTGGAAGTGATGAGTGACCAGTCCGAGAGCGTTGGTGGATGCCAGGAGCAGCCCGGCGGCGTCGTACCGGCTTCCGATGACGGCGCCGGGGTTGGCGGCGAACCCGCTGAGATCGTTGAGCCGGCTCTCGACCACCTTGCGATCAAGGGAGTCGTGGACCGAACGGGTGTGGTGCCGGAACGCGTCCCTGGATTCGATGGCGAGGCCGCGTTCGTTGTAGTCGGTGACGGTTTCGTTGCCGAGCGGATCGCGGATCCGGGCCGGGTTGCCGTAGGGATCGTAGTCCAGAAACGTCGTGGTGAATCCGCGCGGGTCGGTGTGGTCCTGGAGATCGCCATCGGACCGGTAGGTGAAACGGGTGACGTGCCCCTCGGCGTCCACGGTCCGCAGGAGGTTGCCGGTCCGTGGATCGATCGCGTGGATCGTGACGCCGCCTTCGGCGTCGACGGTGTTGGTGCGCTGACCATGTTTGACCGACGACTTTTACAATATTTTGATTGGAGACGCAACGGGTCTGACAATTATGATCGGATGCGCCGGCCTTTTGGTGCTGTACAGTGCGGTTACGGCCGAGACGCCCGCACCGCAAATGAGCATTTTTTATAAGCAACTCATATGGTTTTCAACCGCATTGATTGCAATGGCGGTCTCTTTTTCCTTCAACTATAAACTGCTGGATCGCTGGGCCCTGGTAATTTACATGAGCTGTATCTTTTTGCTGGTATGGGTCCTTATTTTCGGGAAATCCGCCGGTGGTTCCAGACGCTGGTTGGCGCTTGGCCCTATTTCCGTGCAGCCTTCAGAGTTGGCTAAAATTGCAATTATGATTGTGCTTGCGCGGTATTATTCAAAGGATGCCCATATCAGAGGATTTACTTTGAGAGAGCTTGTCAGACCTGCCATCCTAACCTTTATCCCCTTTATTTTAATTTTGAAACAACCCGATTTAGGTACGGCGGGATTACTATTACTCATCGCGGGCTCTATTACCGTTTTTGTCAAAATAGAGCGGCGTTCGTTTATTTATCTGTTAGTGTCTTCTGCCGCGGTCGTTCCCATGGTTTGGTTTCTTTTAAAAGATTACCAGAAGCGCAGGATACTGGTTTTCCTCGATCCGGACCTTGATCCATTGGGAGCCGGCTACCATATTATCCAATCTAAAATTGCCATCGGCTCGGGCATGATTTCCGGCAAAGGATTTTTAAAAGGGACCCAGAATGCTTTGTCTTTCCTGCCGGAAGAGCATACCGATTTTATATTTTCCGTTCTGGCAGAGGAATGGGGTTTTGTTGGATCGGTGATCGTTGTACTTTTGTTTCTGATGTTGATTTTCTGGGGGCTCAACATAGCCCAAGGCTGCCGGGAGCCATTCGGGACCATTTTGGTCGTGGGGGTTACGAGCATGTTTTTCTAGCGGTGACTCTGAACATCGGTATGACCATGGGTTTGCTGCCCGTAGTTGGTGTGCCTTTGCCGTTTGTCAGTTACGGGGGATCATCGGTTTTAACCACGGCGATCGGTATCGGTTTGTTGATGAATGTCAGCATGTGCGGCGGTTTATGCTTAAATAGAAATTTTAAGGCGTTGGGGGATTCGGAACGTGAAATGTCTAGTCAAACCCATCGCCTTATTTTTTTTGGTTTAATCGGATTTTTTTAGTAGAGGATAGGCAATAACAATGAAAAAAGAAAAAAATACGGATCGAATATCAACTTTTATCGGCGAGGATGCCAGCTTTGACGGTGATATTGAGTTTAAGGGCACCATCCGGGTTGACGGCAGAGTGAAGGGAAACATTACCAGCAACGGCGGTACGGTTGTCGTCGGGGAAAATGGGGTTGTCAACGCCGAGATATCCGTTAATGTGGCTGTTGTGATGGGTGAGGTCAACGGGTCCATTGAGGCCAAGGAACGTATCGAAGTTTATCCCCCCGGACGTCTCGGCGGCGATATCCAGTCTCCGATCGTTTCTATCGAGCCGGGCGGTATTTTTAATGGAAATTGTGTGATGAAGCCCAATGCGGAGTCGGCGGCAAAATCATCCTTTTTCCCAAAAAAGCAGCCCGCGACTGCCGAGTCAAAAGAAAAAGAATGATTTGAAAAAATTTCAAAAAAAAACCTTTGACAACTAATGATGGCTGATGGTATAGACCGCCGCAGTTAAATCTATGTCCACTGGGGTGGATTTGTGAAACAAAAGAAGTAGTTGCCGTGAACTGGTAGACGGAGGTTTTTTATGAGATTTCTGGTGTTTACCGGAGAGATTTTCCGATCTTTATCATGCTGACGCTGATTTGCCTTGTTTTTCCCACAAATCGTGCTGGGATCATCCGGAGAGTCGGGCGAGTGGTGGTGGTGGGGTGACGGTCACTCCTGACGGGTCAATTATCCTTCAAATGGTTAATTTTCTTTTTACCATATGGGTGCTGAACATGCTGCTATACAGACCCATCCGTAAAATTCTGACCCAGCGAAAAGAAAAAAGTGGACGGTCTTGAACTTACCATCGAAACCTCCAACAACAATGTCAGGGAAAAAGATGATGCTTTTTCCGCAGGGTATAAAAGAAGCGCGAGCAAATGGCTTCAAAGAGAAAATGCCTTGTTGCAGCAAGCGGCAGATGAGGAAAAATCGATTATTGCTGAAATCAACACCAAAGCCCAGGCGGAGTTAAACCAAATTCGCGAAAAAATTAGACAAGACGTTGAGGTTGCCAGAGAAAGCCTACAAACAGAAATTGATGATTTTGCCAACCAAATCAGTCAAAAAATTTTGGGGAGGGCCGTTTAATGAGGATTTTCGGAATTGGCCGCCTGAATCGTTTTAAAAAGATCTCAGCAGTCTTATTCTTGATTCTATTGTTTTTTTTCGGGTTTTCGCTATCAACCGCTCTGAGTGCATCGGGTGGAGATTCCGGCTCGAAGGGATGGATATCAACCGATTGGTTTCGAGTGATGAATTTTGCGGTTTTAGTGATAGTACTTGTATATGTTTTACGCAAACCACTGTCCCAGGCGTTAGGGGCTCGCATCAAGGGCATTAAAAACCAGCTTGAAGATGTGGAAGCGCGCAAAGCCGAAGCTGAAAAACAGTTGGCCGAATATAATCAAAAACTATCCCGGCTGGAAAAAGAGTCGGAAAAGATTGTTGAAGATTATATCAAGCAGGGAAATGAGGCCAAAGCGAGAATTTTGAAGGAAGCTGAATCAGCCGCTGAAAAGCTTCAGGTGCAGGCTCGCCGGAATATCGAGCATGAATTCAAACAGGCTAAATTAAAGTTGCAGGAAGAAATTTTCGAGACATCACTGGCCAAGGCCGAGGAAATTATAATAGGCAAAATTTCTGGAGAAGATCAGGACAGATTGGTGGATGAATATCTGAGGAAGGTGGAGGCAGGATGAAAAATTTGGCGATTCCACGGCGTTACGCCAAAGCACTATTGCTAATCGGAAAAGAAGACGGTCAAACCGAAACCTATCGTAAAGAGCTTGCAGAGTTCAGTGAATTGATTGAAAAAGAAAAATCACTCGAGCAGGCCATCAACAACCCTCTTTATAATACCGCCGGGCGCAAAAAGGTTTTGGAGACCATTGTCGAAAAGGTTGCTCTTTCCGCTATCATGAAATCCTTTTTAATTCTATTGTTTGAGAAGGGGCGTTTCGTTTATTTGAGCGGTATCAATGACTTTTACCAAAAGCTCGCTGATGAATTAAAAGGTGTCGCACGAGCCAGTCTGGTTTCGGCCACCGAACTTTCACTCGAAACCGTTGAGAAGATTCGTAAAACCCTGTCTGAAAAGACCAATAAAGATATCATTCTGGAAGTTGAACAGGATCCGGACCTCATCGGCGGTATTGTTACCCGAATCGGCGATCTTGTTCTCGATGGGAGTATCAAAACACAAATACTCAATATGAGAGAATCATTAAAAAAGGGTGAAGGTGTGTAATGGAACTAAGAGCAGAAGAGATCAGTCAAATTATTAAAGAGCAAATTACGGATTATGACAAGAAAAGTCGATTTGAGTGAAACCGGTGTCGTTTTGTCTGTTGGAGACGGCATTGCTCGTATGTATGGTTTGGAAAAAGCTATGGCAAATGAGCTTGTGGAATTTCCCGGCGACATCCTGGGGCTGGTACTGAACCTTGAAGAGGACAACGTGGGTGTCGCTGTTATGGGCGAGGATAACCATATCAAGGAAGGCGATATCGACAAACGAACCGGTAGGATTGCTGAAGTTCCATTGGGTGAAGCGGTTCTCGGTCGGGTCCTCTCCACAGTCTTCGAAACTTTGGACGGCAAGGGCCCCATTGACGCCAAGGAGTTCAGCCGGGTTGAAATGGTTGCCCCCGGTGTCATCGCCAGAAAAGGTGTGCACGAGCCCTGCTACACGGGTCTCAAGGCAATTGATGCCATGACGCCGGTGGGACGCGGACAGCGGGAGCTGATCATCGGTGATCGGCAGATCGGTAAAACCGCCGTTGCCGTTGATGCTATTCTGGCCCAGAAAGATACGGACGTTTACTGTATTTATGTGGCCTGTGGGCAGAAAAAATCAACTGTGGCCCAAGTTTACAGCGTGCTTGAAAAACACGGTGCCATGGAATATACAACCATCGTAGCCGCTTGTGCCAGTGATCCGGCCACCCTGCAGTATCTTGCGCCCTTTGCCGGCTGCGCCATGGGGGAATACTTTCGCAATAAAGGCCAGCATGCACTGATTATCTATGACGATCTTCAAAACAGGCAGCTGCTTACCGGCAGATCTCACTTCTGCTGAGACGTCCCCCCGGGCGTGTAGCCTACCCTGGAGATATTTTCTACAACCATTCACGCCTTCTCGAGCGGGCGGCAAAGATGAATGACGAACTCGGCGCAGGGTCCCTCACAGCGCTTCCGATCATCGAAACCCAGGCCGGAGATGTCTCCGCCTTTATTCCGACCAATGTGATTTCCATTACGGACGGCCAGATTTATCTGGAGCCCTCCCTGTTTTTCGCCGGCGTCAGGCCTGCCATCAATGTCGGTCTGTCGGTTTCGCGGGTCGGCGGCGCCGCCCAGGTGAAAGCCACTGAAACAGGTGGCCGGCACCTTGCACGTCTGGATCAGGCGCAATTTCGTGAATGGAGGCATTCGCGGCTTTTGGCAGCGATCTGGATGCGGCAACCCAGAGGCAGTTGACCCGGGGGGCAAGGCTGGTTGAAATCCTCAAACAACCGCAATTTCAGCCGCTATCCATGGAAAAACAGGTTACGGTACTATACGCAGGTACAAAGGGCCATCTCGATAAGTATCCGGTTGACGTCCTCGAAAAATACGAGGCAGGACTTTATACATTCATCGAAGACAGGTATCCTCAAATTTTTTCTGAACTGAAGGAAAAAGAAGAAATTTCAGTCGATCTGGACATGCTAATGGCCGAAGCCTTAAATGCTTACGGTGAAGAGTTCAGCGATACGATCAAATAGTTATTGGTTATAAGTTAAACGTTATTAGTTAATAGTTCGGATGTCCTTCGAATAACCAGTAACCACTAACAAATAACCTGAGGTTTATATGGCAAGTCTAAAAGATGTCCAGAATAAAATTGCTGCAGTTACCAAGACAAAGCAGATTACCAAGGCCATGAATATGGTGGCAACCTCAAGATTGCGGGGCGCCCAGACGAATATGGAGAATTTTCGCCCCTATGCCAGTAAATTTGCCGAGGTATTGGGGAGTCTGGCTCAGAAATCAAGTCAGGATGCCAGCCCCTTGCTGGTGCCCCGGGAGGAAGTAAAGAAAATTCATGTGGTCTTATGTACCTCGGACCGGGGATTGTGTGGCGGCTTCAATGTGAACCTGATTGAAAAGGCCGGTTCCTTCATAGAGCATAAATCCGGTGATGGCATTGCGATATCCTTTACTAATTTTGGTAAAAAAGGCCGAGACTGGTGTCGCAAGAAAAAAATACATACAATAGATGAACATATCGGTGTCGTCGGAACTAATTTTGGCTTCAATGTGGCTGCCAATGCAGGACGCAAATTAGTGGAAAGCTATCTGAGCGGAGACTTTGACGAAGTCTATGTCGTCTATTCCGAATTCATAAGCATGGGCAGACAGGTCCCCACCCTGAAACAGCTGCTGCCGATACCACCGATTGAAATTGCTGAAGATGAAGCTGAAGGTGAAGAAGAAGGGTACTTGGCTGAACACATTTGTGAACCTTCAGCAGACAGCCTTTTGGGAAGAGTTGCTGCCGAAAAGTGTCCATGTAACGTTGCACAGTTCACTGCTGGAAACTTCCACCAGCGAACATGCCGCCCGGATGGCTGCCATGAACAATGCGACCAATGCATGTAATGATTTGATCGAGAATTTGACACTGGTATATAACAAGGCCAGACAAGCAGCCATTACCGCAGAACTGATGGACATCGTCGGCGGTGCCGAAGCGCTTGCAAAGGTTAAACAGTTAATGGTTAATTGGTTGTCGGTTAGCTGCCAAAGATAATTCAGCACGAATAGCCGATAACGAATAACGAAATACTTTTTGGAGGTCTTTCAATGGGAGAAAACATTGGTAAAATTATTCAAGTCCTGGGCCCTGTGGTGGATGTGGAATTTGAACAGGGTAATCTGCCTACAATTTATACGGCATTGACCATCATCAACCCCGCGATTAACGATGAAGCGGATAACCTTGTTGTTGAGGTTGCCCAGCATCTTGGGGACAATGTGGTCAGAACCATTGCCATGGATGTCACCGACGGTCTGATGAGAGGACAGGATGTAAAAGATACCGGCAAGCCGATCATGATGCCTGTTGGTGAGGCGGGCCTGGGGCGCGTTCTCAATGTTGTTGGAAGACCCGTTAAGCGGGCTCGGTCCCGTCAGCGGGAAAGATGATGCCGATCCGTGAAGCGCCGTCATTCACCGAACAGGTTACGACGGTGCGGGTTCTTGAAACCGGCATCAAGGTTATCGATCTGCTGGTGCCGTTTCCAAGAGGCGGAAAAATGGGCCTCTTCGGTGGGGCCGGTGTCGGTAAAACCGTTATTATGATGGAAATGGTTCACAATATTGCCATGCAGCACGGCGGTATCTCGGTATTCGCAGGAGTTGGCGAACGCACCCGTGAGGGCTATGACCTGTATCATGAAATGAAGGATGCCGGCGTTCTTCCCAAAGCAGCACTGATTTACGGGCAGATGACCGAACCTCCCGGAGCCAGGGCCCGGGTCGCTCTGTCGGCACTGACAGCCGCCGAGTATTACCGGGATGAAGAAGGACAGGATGTACTCATTTTTATTGATAATATTTTCCGTTTTACCCA
>CALNYA010000017.1:0-73762 GCA_942490575.1 uncultured Verrucomicrobiota bacterium | reverse complement strand
ATCAGCATCACGGCCAATAGGCGATGGCCAATAGACGGGCAGCAGCAGCCAACGCGGGTTGAGCCATTCCCCCGGTTCCCCGGCACTTTCACGCTCGGAAGCACGGACTGCCGGTGCCCCGTCATCAGCCCTATGAAGCCGCCCCCTTCCTTCGTCGCAGCCCTCCTCGGAGGTCTCCTCGCCCTGGCGCCCTCCTCGTCCCCCGCCGCCGAGGGCGAGGTGAACGATGTCGCCGAGGAGATCGTTCCGAACGACAAATGCCTCGAGTGCCACAACCAGGACGATCTCACCCGGACCGATACGGACGGTCGGGTGTTTTCCTTGTTCGTCGATGAAGCCCGGTACCGCGCCTCGGTTCACCAGACGAATCTTTGCGTCGACTGCCACCAGGACCTCCGCTTCCGCTGGGATCATCCCGACGACGGACATGTCCCGATGCCGGTCAACTGCGCCTCCTGCCACGAGCACCAGTCCGAGACCTTCGAAGCCAGCGCCCATGGAATCGCCCTTCGCGATGGCGTTCTGGCTTCAGCCACCTGCAAGGACTGCCACGGCCACCACGACGTCCCGCGACTGGGCGACCCGAGCTCCCCGGTGAATGGCAACCGGCTTGTCGCCACCTGCGCCCAATGCCATCCCGAGGCCGCGTCGGACCTCGCCGAAAGTTCCCACGGAACCAGCGCCAACCGCGGTCGTCGCGAAGCCCCCAACTGCCTCGATTGCCATTTCGAACACCAGATCGAATCGCTCAAGGGCGCCTCCCCGCTCCGAATCTCGCAGGAGATCTGCGGCAAATGCCATGCCTCGGAACGGCTCAACACACGCTTCCGGCTTCCCCGCCATCAGGTGGACACATTCTTCGAGAGTTACCACGGCCTCGCCGCCCAGGGCCGATCCACCAAGGCCGCCAATTGCGCCAGTTGCCACGGCTCGCACCGGATCCTGCCTTCCACCAACCCGGAGTCCTCCGTCCACAAGGCCAACCTCGTCGCCACCTGCGGCCAATGCCACCCGGGTATCGGAACCAATTTCGCCTCGGGCAAGGTCCACTTCGACGACTCCTCCGACAGCGAAGTCGGTCTGATCGTCAACCGTTGGGTCCGCCGCCTCTACATCGCGCTCATCGTCGGAACGTGCGGTCTTCTCGCGGCCCACAATGGTCTCTCCCTTTTCCGCAAGATCCGCGCGTCCCTCCGATCCAAGGAACGCACCGTCGTCCGCATGGACGCCTCCCAGCGCCGACAGCACCTGCTCCTCCTCACCAGCTTCGTCCTGCTGGCGGTCACCGGGTTCGCCCTGCGCTTCCCCGATTCCTGGCTGTCCTGGGCCCTCGGCACCGAGGACATCCGCCGCTGGCTCCATCGCATCGCCGGCGTCGTGCTGCTCGGAACGGGCGCGTGGCATATCGGCTACCTCGCCGTGACTCGCGAAGGTCGACGGCTCTTCCGGGACCTGGCGCCGCGTCCCCAGGATTGGGCCGACGTCCGGACCAACGCGCGCTACCTCATGGGTCGAAGCCCGCACCGCGCCCGGTTTGGCCGGTTCGGGTACCCCGAGAAGTTCGAATACTGGGCCGTCGCGTGGGGCACGGTCATCATGGGCGTCACCGGCCTGATGATCTGGTTCAAGGTCGACGTCACCCTGTGGATCCCGCGCTGGCTCATCGACGTCGCCACCACCATCCACTACTACGAAGCGATCCTCGCGTGCCTCGCCATCCTGATCTGGCACTTCTACCACGTCTTCTTCGACCCCGACGTCTACCCCGGCAACTTCGCCTGGCTCGACGGCAAGGTGACCCGCGCGTGGCAGGACCACGAACACCCACTCGAAGCGGCACCGCCGGCCCAAGACGGATCCGGCAATGGCCAACCTCCGTCGGCACCTTCAGCGAAAGGCTGACCCCTCCTCCCCCGGTCCCCTTTTTCCTCCCGCGAGTCGCCCCCCAACTCGTTGATGATCCGTGTCCCCGGGTCACCCGCAACCGCGTCACCCGCGCGCCGCGGGTCTCCTCCACCCGGATGAGGTAGCCGCCCACCGGGATCGAGTCCCCCACCTTCGGGAAGCCTCCGAGGCGCTGGGTGATCCAGCCGCTCGCCGAGGAAACCCCCGGATGCTGCAAGGGTTCGTCGACCAGATGTTCCAGGTCGTGCAGGGGCATGTTCCCCGCGACATCCCAGGTCTTGTCATCCACCGTCACCTTCAACGGCCGTTCCTGGTCGAACTCGTCCTGAATCTGTCCCACGAGTTCCTCGAGAATGTTCTCCAGCGTCACCAGGCCGACCGTCCCGCCGTATTCGTCGACGACCATCGCCAGATGCAGGCGACGTTCCAGGAGGAACTGAAGGACCCGCTCCAGGCGCGCCAACTCGGGGACGCAGATCACCGGACGGGCGTGCTCACGGAGATCCGCGGCGGTCCCTTTCCGGTCCCGGTGCAGATAGAGGTCCTTGATGTGAAGGACGCCGATGGTCCGGTCCAACTCGCCCTCTTCGCACAACGGGAACCGCGAATACCGCGTCTCCTCGGCCAGCTTGAGGCAGTCCTCGATGGAGGCATCGGTGGCGAACACCACGACCTCGGGCCGCGGCTGCATCACCTCGCGCGCCCGGCGCCTTCGCAGGTCCAGCGCGTTGAGGATGACATCCCGGCCGAGCGTGGACTGATGGTCCTGCTTCGGCGCCCCCTGGATCATCAACCGCAGTTCCTCGTCGGAATGCGCGAGATCAGCCTCCGACGGCGCCTCGATTCCGACCTTGGTCAGCGCCCATTGCGCGGTCCAGTTCAGCGTCCAGATGAACGGGAACAACGTCCAGTAGATGAACCAGAGGGGGTGGGCGACCGCGAGCGAGATCTTCACCGAACGCCGCAGGGCGAGGGATTTGGGGGCGATCTCACCGATGGCGATCAGGAAGAAGGAATTGACCAGGAATCCCACGACGAACGCCGCCGTCCTGCGGGTCTCCACCGACTCGACACCCGCGGCGGCGAAGACGGGTTCGAGAAGCTCGCTGAACAGAGGTTCCACCAGCGCGCCCATCCCGAGGCCGCACAGGGTGATGCCCAACTGGGATGTGCTCAGGTAGGCGTCGATGTGGCGGATGATGTTGCGCGCGAGCTTCGCCCGGCGGCTTCCCGCCTCCGCGAGGGGCTGCAACTGCGTGTCGCGCACCCGCACCAGGGCGAACTCCGCGGCGACGAAGAATGCGTTCAACCCGACGATGATCGCGGCCGCCACCGCCTTGCCGGCGATGGCGCTCACCTCATGGAAGTCAAACGTCATACCCGGACCTCGCCGAACATCGAACCCAGGATGTCGTTCAAGGTGATCACCCCCACCTCGCGGCGCCCGACATCGAGAACCACCGCGAAGCGCTGCCGCCCGCGTTGCATCGTCCTCAGCGCCGCCTCCAACGGGTCGTCGGTCTGGACGAACAGGGCCGGGATCACCAGGGACTGGAGGGGATGCGACAACTCGTGACCTCCCTCGTAGATCACCAGCGCCACCGACACGACGCCGAGCACCCGGCGTTCGCGCCCGACCCCCTTCCACAAGGGCACCGACGACACGCGCCTCAGTCGCACCACGTCCATGAGGTCGCCGACCGACCCCTCCGCTGGAAGGCTGGTCGCCTCCGCGATGGGCGTCATCCGATCCCCCACCCGCAGGTTTCGGAGATCGAGGATCCGGTTGATCATGTCGACCTCTTCCCGGGACAGCGACTGCGCGGATTCCTCGATCGCCTGCCGCAGTTCGGCGCGGCTGCCGAACAAGCGCCCGGTGAACGCGCGCCCCCCGGTCCATCGGAGCAGCCCGTTCGAGATCCACTCGGTCGCACCGACGGCCGGTGCCAGGACCACGTGCAGGAGGCGGAAGAACGGCACGCCCATCAGGCAGAGCCGGTTCGGGAACCGGCGGAACAGAAGCTTCGGCAGGAAGTCAGCGAAGACATAGAGCACCAGCAACAAGGCCATCATCAGGGCCATGAACCCGCCCGGACTGGAAACCAGGCGGGCTCGAAGCTCCAAGGCCGACAGCGTGACCACCGTGAACGTGGCGATCGTGTTCCCGATCAGGATGGTCCAGAGGAAATCCTCGGGATGATCCAGGTACCCCTGGAGACGCGCCGCGCGATGCCCGCCCTGTCGCGCGAGCCGCCGGATCCGAAGCCGGCTCAACGCGAAGACGCCCGCCTCCATGCCGGACAGCAGAAAGGCGACCCCAAGCGCCACCACCCCGGTCCCCGCCGTCAGCCAGGGATTCACCGGCCACCTCCCAGTTCCACCAGCATTTCGTGGATCCGACGCTCGTCCACGACGGTCGCCGTCAGCTTCAACCCATGAACCACGGCGCTCCGACCTTTCTCGGGCACGATATCGAGTTCGGCCAGCAGCAGCCCGCCCAAGGTCTCCACATCCGACACCTGGGGCAGCGCGGGATACTCCCGTCGGAAATCCTCGAGCCGCATCCCGCCACTCGCCCGCCACCGGCCCGGGCCCAGTTTCTCGAACACCAACCCGCGCACCCCACCCGGCGCGTGCATCTCCCCGAGGACCTCCGCCATGATCTCCTCCATCCGGACCACGCCGGCCACGCCTCCATACTCGTCCAGCACGATCGCCAGGCTGCGCTTTTGCCGCTGCAACGCCTGAAACAGGTGCATGAGGTTCATCGACTCGGGCACGAACGACGGAAACTCGATCGCATCCTCCAGACGATGGTCGGGATCCAGGAGGAACGCCTGGGTGTCGAGCACCCCGACGATCGTGTCCGGGGTCTCGTCGAAGATCGGCAGCCGCCGATGCCGATGTCGCCGGGCCGCGTCCACCAACTCCTCGGTCGTCAGGTCGTCCGACACCGCCCCCATCGTCGCCCTCGGCCTCATCACATCCCGCGCGCACTTCCGGTCCAGGGTGATCAGCTCGCCGATGATCTCCCGCTCCGAATGGCCCAGCGCCCCCTGCTGCACCGCCATGTCCAGAAGTTCACGGTATTCCTCGTCGGAAATCGGCGCCGGAACCGGCGCCTTCGGGAGGACCCGAAGCAGCAACCGATCGATCGAACCCTTCGCCAGCCTCCGAATCGGCCGCGTCAACCGCTGCAACAACGCCGCCGCCGGCGTCACCCGCGCCGCCCAGACCCGCGGCCTCCGAACGGCCAAGGTCTTCGGCAGGATCTCGCCGAACACCAACAAGGCGAGAAACGCGATGGGCAGCGTCACCCCCAGCCGCCAGCCCGCCGTGAGGGCCATCAGCAGACCCAACACCAGGACCATCCCGTTCGCCACGGTGTTGCCCAGCGACAGCGCCGAGAGCAGATCGTCCGGTTCGTCCAACAGTCCGGCCGCCCGGCGGTCCGCCGGAGTCCCCTCCCGCATCTGCCTCAACTGCCAGCGGCTCAGCGCGAAAAGGGCGGCCTCCGCCAAGGAGCAAAGAATGCTGAGACTCGCCACGGCGAGCATCAGCGGCACTCCAATGGCAAGGGACACCTCCATTCGTGGCGTCCAGACTAGGACGAAACCCCGTCCGCCAAAAGAAAAGCTTCCTTCCCCCTCGCGCCCTCGAGGGTCAGCGGCCGGTCGTGGTCCAGGTATTCCCCGCACAAACGGAAGAGATCCTCCTCCGTTCCCACCCGCCTCATCGCATGGAGGAATTCCCCCGTCGGCTCCACCCCTTCCCCGATGAAATTCAGGTATTTCTTCAACTTTTGGACCTGCTTCGCCGGTATCAGACGGTCCGGCGAAGTCGTCTCCCACAGAACCCGCACGTACGCCAGCACCTCCCGCCCCGTCGGAAGCACCGGCACCCCGCCGGTCAACGCCGCGCGCACCTGACCGAACAACCACGGATTCCGAATCGCCCCCCGGCCGATCATCAATCCCCGCGCGCCCGTGCGCCGCAACACCTCGATCGCGGTCGCCGGCGAATCCACACCCCCGTTCGCGAGCACGGGACAGCGCATGGCTCGGACCGCCTCCGCGATCCGGTCGTGATGCACCCGCGGGCGGTACATCTCCAGGACGGTCCGGCCGTGAACCGTCAGGAGATCCAGACCGTGCCTCGCGAAGATCTCCAGAAAAGTCCCGAACACCGCCGGATCGTCGAATCCCACCCGGGTCTTCACCGTGAACCGCCCCGTCACCGCGTCGCGCAACGTCCCCAGAATCCTGTCCACCAGCGCCGGCTCCCGAAGCAGCCCGCCCCCCGCGCACTTGCGGTACACCACCGGCGCCGGGCACCCCAGGTTCAGGTCGATCCCCGCCACCGGGTAGGCCTGGAGTTCCCTGGCCGCGCGAGCCAATGAAACCGGGTCGTTCCCGATCAACTGCGCCACGATGGGCCGCCCCGTCGGATTCTCCGTGATCGACCGGAGCGTGTGCCGTTCCAACTGCGCCGACGCGTGGATCCGGAAGTACTCGGTGAAATACAGGTCGGCCCCGCCACGGTCCGCCATCAGCTTCAGGAACGGCAGATCGGTCACGTCCTGCATCGGCGCCAGCGCCAACACCGGCGCGGCTTGCCCGAACACGGCGTCAAAGGAAGCGGCCGGAAGCGACATGAGCCCGGTGCCTTACCACGCAAGGGCCTCCTAGCAAGCCCCAACACTCCCAATTCATGCATTCGGCTTTCCCCCGGCTTTCCAATTGCCACGAGCCCGGCCGGTGCCGGAAAGTTCCCCCGACCCCCGAATTCTCAATTCCAACCGCATTCCGATGAAACCTACCTGGAGCAAGAATTTCTCGAGGCGCGACTTCCTCGCCACTTCCACCGCGGCCGCCACCGCCTTCTCCTTCACGTTCCTCCCCAGCCGCGTCTGGGGCGCCAACGAAAGACTCCGCTTCGCCGGCATCGGCGTCGGAGGCAAGGGATCCAGCGACATCGACGGCGCCAGCACCCTCGGTGACGTCGTCGCCCTGTGCGACTGCGACGACAATTCGATCGACACCAAGCTCAAGAAGTGGCCGAACGCCAAACGGTTCCACGACTTCCGCAACATGTTCGACAAGATGGGCGACGAGATCGACGCCGTCACCATCTCCACCCCCGACCACACCCACGCGATCGCCGCCGCCCACGCCATCGTCCGCAAGAAGGCGGTCTATGTCCAAAAGCCGCTGACCCACGATGTCTGGGAGGCGCGCTACCTCCGCACCCTCGCCCGCAAATACAAGGTCGCCACCCAGATGGGCAACCAGGGCTCCGCCGCCAACGGCCTGCGCCGCGGCGTCGAAGCCATCCAGGCCGGCGTCATCGGCAAGGTCACCGAAGTGCACGTCTGGACCAACCGCCCCGTCTGGCCCCAGTCGCCCACCATCCGCGCCCGGCCCGCCCAATCATCGCCCGTGCCCGAGAACCTCGATTGGGCGGCGTTCATCGGCACCGCCCCGATGCGCCCCTACAACAAGGCCTATCATCCGTTCAACTGGCGCGGTTGGTGGGACTACGGCACCGGCGCCCTCGGCGACATGGCGTGTCACACCGCCAACCTCGCGTTCCGCGCCCTCAAGCTCACCACCCCGACGCTCGTGGTCGCCCAGAACGAACCGCTCAACCCCGAAACCTTCCCGGGTTGGGCCACCATCATCTCCGAGTTCCCCGCCCGCGGTGATCTCCCTCCCGTCCGGTACCACTGGTACGAGGGCAAGCTCCCCAATGGCGAAAAGAACCTCCCGCCCAAGGAGCTGTTCCAGGGTCAGAACCCGCCAGGCTCCGGATCCCTGCTCGTCGGCGAAAAGGGAAGCATGTACTCGCCCAACGACTACGGAGCCCAGTGGATTCTTCTGCCCGAGAAGAAGTTCGAAGACTGGGAGGACCCCACCCCGACCCTGCCCCGCAACGGCCGCGACGACGTCGGGATGAAGGAGGAATGGGTCGCCGCCATCAAGGGCGGTCCCGCCGCGTATTCGAACTTCGATTTCGCCTGCGACATGACCGAGTCCATCCTCCTCGGCAATGTCGCCATGCTCGCCGGCGGGCGGATCGAGTGGGACAGCGAGAATCTCCTCGTCACCAACAACCCCGCCGCCCAGCGCTTCATCAAGCGCCAGTACGAAAAACGGCTGGGTCATGCCGAGCTGAACCGAATCAATTCTTCCGCATCGCGCCCAGGGGGTTTTCAAATCCCCTGGGCGCTTTCGCTGTCTCGGGCAGTCCCAGGTCCTCCCGGTAGTGCAGGGCCGTCACCTGCTTGGCCAACGCGTCGAAATTCGAGAACAACAGCGCCGCGTCGCTCCCGTGGCTGAAAAGCCCCGGAGAAGCCATTTCCCGCGCCCGCGCGATCCGCTCGGCGTCCGAGGGATGCGCCTCCCAGAATTCCGCGATCCGCGCCAGTCGCCGCTCACACCAACGCTCCGCCCGGTCTTCGGGGACCGAATCCGCCGCGCGCGCCACCTCCCGGGGAAGGTCCTCGGGCAAGTCCCGCCCCGCCCGCGCGTCCTCCCACAGTCGCCGGTACACGTCGCGCCGAACCTCCGCGAGAACGCACAACCGCCGAAACGTCGCCTCGAACACCGCGCTCCCCACCAACTGGACCTGGACCCGGTCCGCATCCCGCTCCATCTGGCGGAGGAGTTGGCGATTCACCAGGCGCCCGCCCGCCATCACCGCCCTCAATATCCCCCGCGAAACGCCCACGCCGGCTCGCATCACGTCCAGCACGCCCC
The DNA here is from genome assembly GCA_942490575.1 of uncultured Verrucomicrobiota bacterium. GTDB lineage: Bacteria > Verrucomicrobiota > Verrucomicrobiia > Limisphaerales > CAIMTB01 > CAIMTB01. Next base: position 65,099 of record CALNYA010000017.1, on the reverse strand, counting down.
GATGCACCTGGTTCGAACTGTCCCCCGCCCACTGGTCCAGCGCGCGGTCCGACGTCGCCCAACCCGCGGCGCGCTCCAGCCAGGCGTTCATCGCCCGGATCCCGCCGCTCGCCCGCATCGCCCAGCCCTGCCCGAAATGCCCCAACTCGTGCGCCATCACGCCGGCGAATGCTCGGAGGTCCAGCCCCGCCACCATCGGCAATCCCAACGTCAAAACCCATTCGCCCGAGCCCGCCCGCGGGTTTCCTCCGCGAATCCCCACCGACGCGTTCATCCGGCAGTCCACGTCCACCCGCGCCGGTCGCGTCGCACCCACCGCATCGCAGATCATGTGGACGAAAGCGAACAGCAGCGGTTCCGAGACAGGGTTCAACGCCAGCGCCCGCACCGGCCGTCGTGGTTTCACGAAAAACGGACGAAGAAGCAGCCCCAGCACGAACAACCCCAGCCCGATCCCCGCCAGGAACAGCCCCGTGCGCAACCCGGCCGCCATGGCTCCACCGCTCGCCGACCGCGCCCACTCCAGCCAACCCGCCGCCAACCGCGCCAACCAGGCCCCCAACAGCACCACCAGGGCCGCGTACAACGCCGGAATCGCCACCATCGCGGCGGCTCCCAAACCCAGAGCCCCCAGATAGGCCGCCGTCGGACGCCCTCGCTCCACCCGCCCCTGAAACGCCCCGGCCAATTCAGCCGCCGTCGGGCGCCCCGGCAACGGCGGCGACTCATCCCTCGCGTCCCCGCCCTCGGCCGCCTCGGCGGCTTCGTCCACGAGGTTCATCGACACCCCGCAATGCGGGCACTCAACCCCCATCCCCGCCGCTTCCCCGGGGAATTCAATCCCCCCACCGCAATGAGGGCAGTGACACCGCGCGAATTCGGATTCCACCCCGCTCACGCCGCCGGAGGCTCCCCGAAGTGCGCCTTCCACGAAGCATAGCCGTCGCAGTCGCGGACCATCGCCTCCATCACCGCCGCCAGCGGTTCCACCGTCGCCAAACCCGACAGCACCGCCCGATCCCCGATCTCGTCCTCGAACACAAAGGCCGGCCGCTGGGTCGCCTTCAAGTCGTGGAATTCCTGGGTTGAGGCCCGGATCCGCGCCTCCATCGCCGGAGTCCGGGCCCGTTGCACAAGGACGAGTTCCTCCACACCCGCGGCGCGCGCCGCGATCTGCCCGGCCACCTCCCACCGCCCCACTTGGAACCCGCGCAGAACGGCCGCCTCCGACAGCGCCCGCCGCACCCGGTCGTCCGTGACACCAAAATCCTTGGCGGCCTCCGCGAGAAGGTTCGGCGTCAGGTACTCCGTGCGATCGGGCTCGAACCAGCCGCTGTTCAGCATCCTCGGGGAACGCATGAGCACACCGCTCCTCCGATAGAACCAGTCCGTCTGGGAGCTCGACCCGGGCATTCCATCCTCGCCCAGCAGGGCCACCCGCCATTCGAACGATGCGACGTGCCCGAAACGCTCCTTGAGTTCATCCCAGGCCGGCTCGGCCCAGTGACACCAGGACGAAAGGACCTCAAGGTAGTAGATCACCCTGATTTGCATGGCGTCCCTGTGATAGCCGCCCGCCCCGGACAGGTCACGCGACAAAGTGGACGCGTCGCGTCGCGTCCCAGGGTCGACGCGTCGCCGCGCGAAAGAGACCTTCACCCCGCCGTCTTTTCCGGTGAGGCTTCGACCCTCCCATGGATCTTCGCCAACTTCTCCCCACCCTCGTCGTCACGCTGGCCATCGCGGTCGGCTCGCCTCCATCCCGCGCCGCGGAGTCATCCACCCCGGACACGATCCGCCACGCCTACCTCGTGATGGGCGGAAAGACCGCGATCATCGGCGAGGACGGGCTCCCCCAATGGGAGCATCGCGGAGGTTCCCGCGACGGCTTCGTCCTCCCCAATGGGAACGTCCTCCTCGCCTACCAGGACAAGGTCGAGGAGGTGACCCGCGATCACCGCGTCGTTTTCACCTACACGCGCGCGCCCGAGAACAGGGAGATCGGCACGACCCAACGCCTCCACGACGGCAACACACTGGTCTCCGAACTCGGCGACAAACCGCGTCTCGTCGTCGTCGACCCGAAAGGCTCGATCGTGCGCCAAGTGCCCCTCCAACCGGAAACCGGGAACGCCCACATGCAAACCCGCATGGCGCGCGAATTGCGCAACGGGAACTTCCTCGTTCCCCACCTCCTCGCGTTCGCCATCAAGGAGTACTCGCCGGAAGGCCGCGTCGTTCGGGTCCTCAAGACCGATCTCGAATCGATCGGAGGCCGACCCGCCGAGAATTGGCCGTTCACCGCCATCCGCCTCGACAACGGCAACACGGTCGCGTCCCTCACCCACGGCAACAAAGTCATCGAATTCGGACCGTCGGGGGACATCGTCTGGAAGGTGACCAACGACGACGTCGGCGGCCTTTTCAAGGACCCCTGCGGCGCCCAGCGACTCGCCAATGGCAACACGGTCGTCGGCAGCCACGCCGCCCTCACCGGCGTCGCGATGGTGGAGGTGACCCCTGAACGAAAGATCGTGTGGACCAGCGACCATCCGCTCGCGGCCGGCGTCCATCATTTCCAGATCCTGACCACCAACGGACGGCCGGAACCCGGGATGCCGCTGAAATAGCGCGAAGAGACGGCGTGCGCTCGCGTGCTGGGGCGGCTCGTCAGCGAAGGGCGGCTGGTAAGCCGCCCCTCCACGCGCGCGATCGGATTGAATCGCTACCGGAACATCCACCACAGGGCGGTGATCGCCACGAAGAGCCCGGCCATCCAGAACCCGGCGACGCGCAGGTCCCGGGCGGTCTCACCCTCGCCCTGGACCCAGGCGAACGAGAACGTGCCCGCGAGCACATCGTCCGACGGCGGCTTGGTCGAATAACTCGTCACCAGCAGCGCCGCGAAGGTGATCACCGCGCACACGAACGACCGGTGAAGGAAGGAGTTCAGGTACGGATGCCGCAGGAACCCCGCGAGTCCGCCCTCCGCGTGGCTGTCGGCCAGGAGGAACAGGCTCACGACAATCCCGACGCCCACGGCCACCATCGCCCCCTGCCGGTTCACCCGGGGAAGGAACACCCCGGACAATCCAACGACCGCGAACGGCACGGACAAGTACCCGGTGATCTCCTGGAGGTACCCCCAGAGATGCGGGTAATGGTCGATTAGGGGCGTCGAAAACACGCCGCCCACCACCACGACGACCAGGGCCACCTGCCCGATCAGGATCTGCGCGCGGGACGTCGTGGAGGGCCAGAAGCGGGCCACCACGTCCCGGGCCACCAGGGTGGAGGCCGAATTCAGCATCGAACTGATCGACGACATCAGCGCCGCCAGCAAAGCCGCGAGAACGATTCCCTTGAGGCCCGTCGGCAGCAGCGTCCGCACGAGGACCCCGTAGGTTCGGTTGTAGTCGGGTTCGCCGTCCGGGCCCCGGATATCCAGTTGCAGAGCCGTCGCGATCACTCCGGGAAGCACGAGGATGAAAACCGGCAGGATCTTCAGGAACCCGGCGAAGATCGCGCCCCGGCGCGCTTCCTTCACGTTCTTCGCCCCCAGGACCCGCTGCACGTTCACCTGGTCCATGCACCAGTAGAACATCCCGCCGATGAGGAAATTGCCGAGCAGAAACCCGGTGAACGGAAGGTCCGATTTCGGACCGTGGACCATGGACAGAAGATCGGTCTTGCCGAGGACCTCGAGGCGCTCGTTCAACCCCGACCATCCACCCACCTCGTTCATCGCGAACCCCGTGAGGAGGATCGAGCCCCCGATCAGGATCACGGCCTGGATGGCGTCGGTGAAGACGACCGCCGCCAGGCCTCCCACCATCGTGTAGGCCGCCGTCACCAGCGCGATCCCCCACATCACGGTCTGAAAATCCCAACCGGTCAGGTCGGAGAGGACCCGCGACCCGGAATACAGCGCGACCGACGTCTTCGTCAGCACGATCATCGCCAGGAAGTAGCCGGTCAGCATCAGCCGCGTTTCGATTCCGAACCGCTTCTCGAAGAACTCCGGGATCGTGAAGACCCGATGCTTCAGGTACTGCGGCGCGAAAACGATGGCGAGCACCAGGAGGCAGTAACTGGCGATCCATTCGTAACCTCCCTGGACGAGCCCCTCCTTGCTCCCGCCCGCGGCCAACCCCACGAAGTGCTCGGTCGAGATGTTGGTCGCGAACAGCGACAACCCGATCAACGGCCAGGTCAGGCTCCTCCCCGCCAGGAAAAAATCCTCCGTCCCCTTCCAGCGGCGGGCGTAGTGCAGCCCGAATCCGATCGTGAGAACGAAATAAACCGCCAGGATCGCGTAATCGAGTGAACTCATGCGCCGGACTCACCCGCGCCGCATCCAGCGCCAGATCAATCAACCTGACCGGAACACCGGCTCGCAGGTCCTGGAGCGCCTCGGGGTGGGGGGAGGAACGCCCGCAGTAATCCCGAACCCACCCCCAAAATCAACCCTTCAGGACGCCCAAAAAAGGGGTCGGTTCTCACTATTGACAATGCCTGATCCTGGGAACGGCAGTTTCAACCACGGAAGGCACGGAACACACGGAAGAGGAGGGATTTGGAGAGGCGGTGGGTATCCTCTGGAGGGTGACCAACGCCCCTTCTGCAACTCACTCGCATTCCGTGCTTTCCGTTTCTTCCGTTTCTTCCGTGGTTGTTGCCGCCGTTTTTCGGGCTGATCGGTTCGGTGGCGACCGTTCGAAAAGGGGTCGACTCGATGCCGGCTACTCCACGCTTCCGGTTTCCGGCGCCATCACCCGTCCTGTCATGCGCCGGGCGACCGCGGGGCCACGCCTTCGACAATCCCAGGGATCATCCGTCAACCAACCGTCCAGCCTCGTCCCGCCCTCGTCGGCGATTGTCGATTATGAGAACTGACCCCTATGGGACGGCGAAGGAGGTCGACCAAGCCAGGAAACAGGCGAGGCGCCCGGGGTGATTCCCAGGCGCCTCGCCGCGTAAAGATTTGTCGCGCGAGGTTCGCGACCCTCGCGGCCCTCGCGGCCGGAACGGGCCGACTCAACTCAGGCCGACTTCGCGCCGGCGGCCGCCTTGTTCGTCTTCGTCCAGGTCCGCTTCGGCGGCTTGGTGATCAGCCCCTTCTTGATCGCCTTCACCGTAACCCGGACGTACCGGACTTCGCCGTTCGGCAGCAGGGCCTTCACGCGCTGGAGATTCGGGAAGAAGCGACGCTTGGTGATGGCGGTCACGTGGGTGCCGATACCGCCCTCGCGCTTGGCTTTGCCACTGCGCCAAATGATGTTGCCCTTCGAAGGTCGTGCCCCGGTGAGTTCGCAAATCCTAGCCATAATCAGTCGCTTTCCTGTTCCTTACAAAACGGGCGTCTTCACTACCAGACCCGCCCTCCCCAGGGCAAGCGGCTTTTCGAATACCTCCGCCACCTCCAAGTTCAAACTTCCCTCCCACCCCAAACCGCGCCTATGGAAGGACATGCCAAGGAGGAGGGGCTCGATCGCTTTGGAGGAATCGCCCGAAGAGCTGACGATCCGCTTTTGGGGTGTCCGCGGTTCGGTCGCCGTCCCCGGGCCCGGAACCGTCCGCTACGGAGGCAACACCTCCTGCGTCGAGGTCCGATGGGGCCGCGATATCGTCATCCTCGACGCGGGGACCGGAATTCGCGAACTCGGCAAATCCCTGCTGAGCGAACTCCCCCGTCGCCCGAGGCACCTCTGGATCCTGATCACCCACACCCATTGGGATCACATCCAGGGTTTCCCATTCTTCGCGCCCGCCTACCTCGCCAGGCAGCAGATCCGGATTCTTGGCTGGCGCGGCTCGCGTTCCGGCCTCGAACGCACCGTCGCCACTTCCGTCGAATCCCCATTCTTCCCCGTCTCCCTCCCGCAGATGCCCAGCACCATCACGATCCGGGAGTTGCGCGCCGCCCGCTTCCGGATCGGCCAGGTGCGCGGCACCGCCGGCCGGATCCACCACCCCGGCGGCGGCGTCGCCTACCGCCTCGACACGCCCGCCGGCTCGCTCGCCTATGTGCCGGATCACGAGGTTCTCAGCCCCCGGACCACCCCGCCCGCCTCCATCAACGGAGTCCGTCCGACTCCAGGCTACGGAATCGGAAGCGACGCGAACTCCGCCGGGACCCGAAATCCCAGATTGGCCCTGCGACAGGCCCATCAGCGCCACCAGGAAATCCGCGCCCTCATCGAAGGCGTCGACGTCCTGATCCACGACGCCCAATACACCCCGGACGAATACGCCACGCGCGTCGGATGGGGGCACAGTTGCGTTGATGCCGTCGTCCGGCAGGCCGCCGAAACCGGCGTCAAACGACTCCTCCTCTTCCATCACGATCCCGACCACACCGACGACCAGCTGGACCTCATCCTCGCCCAGGCCCGGTCGCTGGCTTCCACCTTGAATCCCCGCCTGGTAGTGGATGCCGCCCGGGAAGGCCTCGAATTGCGGCTCAAACCGACTTCGCCAAACCGCGGGTCGCGCGCGCGGGGGAAGGTTCGGGGAACGAGCGCCGCCGCTTGAGGCCGCGTCGGAGGTTGAGTCGCCCATCCATCATCAACCGCCCGGATCGGATTCGGGCCCGCCCTCCAGCACCGCCACGGCGGCCGCGTAGGCCTGCGTGTGGGAGAGACTCACATGCACTCGGCGCCCACCCCGGGCCGCGAGCAGATCGAGCGCCTTGCCGTGGAACTGGACGTAAGGTTCGCCGGAAGGCCGCCGGCGAATCTCCATGTCCCGCCAGCCCAGGGAACCGCCGATCCCAGTTCCGAACGCCTTCGAAATCGCCTCCTTCGCCGCGAACCGCGCCGCGATGTGCGGTCCCGGGTTCTTGTGGCTCCGGCAGTAGGCGATCTCGTCCGGCACGAGGATCCGGGTCAGGAACCGGTCGCCGAAACGCTCGACCGACCCGGTCACGCGCGCGACCTCGATGATGTCGATGCCCGTCCCGAGGATCATGCGGATTCCGGGCGATAGACCGACATCACCGCGAGGAATTCCCCCACCGCCGCGGCGAATCCCACGGTCAGCGCGCGGCTCACGAGGCTGTGACCGATGTTCAGTTCCTCGAGGTGCGGCACCTTCCCCAGCAGGGCGGGCAGATTGGCCACCGTCAGGCCGTGCCCCGCGTTGACCCTTAGACCGAGAGCCCGCGCCCTGACCGACGAATTCACGAGCCGGTCCAGTTCCGCGTCCGTGGATTCCCCGGCCAGGAACCGTTCCGCGTACGCGCCTGTGTGCAACTCGATGAACTCCGCCCCCGTGGCCGCCGAGGCCTCCACCTGAGCCATGTCCGGGTCGATGAAAAGACTCACTTCAACCCCGATTTCCCGCATGCGCCGCGACACCGCGATCACCGCATCCCGCTGGCCGACGACGTCCAGGCCACCTTCCGTCGTCACTTCCTCCCGACGTTCGGGCACGAGACAGACGATGTCCGGAACGACCGCCACGGCGATGTCGACGATCTCCGGCACCAGGGCCATCTCGAGGTTGAGGCGGGTGCGGATCCTGGCTCGGAGTTCCCGAACGTCCCGGTCCTGGATATGTCGCCGATCCTCGCGCAGGTGCGCGGTGATTCCCGCGGCGCCCGCGGCCTCGCAGGCGAGGGCCGCTTCGACGGGGTCCGGTTCCCCGTGGGGTCGGGCCCGGTACCGCGCCTCCCGAAGGGTCGCCACATGATCGATGTTGACCCCCAACTTCAACGGAGCGCCTTGGACGGCGCCCGCGGCGGGGCGGGAATCCCTCGTGCCGTTGCCAGGCTTCATGGCTTTTCCACGGTCGCCGGCGGCCCTGGGGCGGGAGCCGACTTCACGACGTCCCCAGGGGGCAGGTCCCCCGTCCACCCCGGGAATCCGGGGTTCTCAAGCCACCGCAGCAGGGACACCAGTTCGAAGGCGTTGAAGCCGACCTGGGACGCCCGCACCAGGGACAATTGCGAGGGCCCGGTCTGGGTGACCTCGGTGATCGTGTCGCCCAGGAGGCCCTGCGCCGCGTTGATCCAGTCCCAGCCCGGGACCCAGACTTCGCCGGAGCGTGTCAGGGGCGCGAGGGTGGCGTTCGCGTTCATCATCAACCGCCAGAACTGGCTCAGTTGCTTGAACTGCGGGAGGCGTCCGACGGGATTGGTGGAGATCCGCGGGCCGCGTGCTCCCGGCGCGTTCGTCACCAGCAGGGTCCTCCCGGTGGTCTCCCAATCGTAGAACACCAGGTTGGTTCGTCCCGCCACCTGCTGAAGCAGGCCGGCCGGGGCTGGCTCCCCCTTGGGCGGTTGGGGGAACAAACCGCCGTACAACAGGGTCGAGTCCCCCTCGCGGATCGACTCCAGGAACGGCAGGAGATACGGCAGGCCACGGAATTCCACGCGGGTCGCCTGGTTCGTTATCCGCAAACCGAACACCTGGCCGCGCCAGCTCATGTTGGTCACCAGACGCATGGGAATGGGCAGCGAGACCCGGGCCATCAGGTTGGTGGGCGAATTCATCGGTCCCGCCAGGTATTGGTTCCAGGGATCCCCGGCCACCGACCACAGGTAGAACTGGCTGGGCCACTCGGTCACCTCGTAGGGCTTGAACAACTCCATCTTCCCCAGCCATCGATCCGCTCCCTGAATCGCCGTGAATCCCACCATCGGATCCCGCAGCACTCCGGACGGCAGGGTCCAAGGCTCCAGCGTCAACCCCAGCGGCTCCGCGAACGACAATTCGGCCGAGGTCCGGAGCCGACCTTTCCGCGGTTCCACCACCATCCGAACCGCCGGCCATTGGGCGACGGGAGCCACCGGCTCCGAACCCCACCCGAGCAACGGCCCCAGTCGCGCCATATCGATCTCCAACCGGGAAACCCCACCGGTCGGCGCGGGATTCGAACCTTCCGCCGCCGCTGTCATCCGATCTCGGATCGCATCAAAGGCACCCTTCCCGCTGCCCAAGACCGCCCAACCCGCGATCAGCGCGAATCGCGCCGCCGGCTGGCGTCCTGCTTCCGGCCCGTCCAGTTCCCAATCCAGCCAGCCGCCCACCGGCGACTCCTCCGCGTCGTCGTCACCCAGCAGCGGAGCGAGAACCTCCCGCACTCCCCGGCCCATCTCCGCCCCCGCGGTTTCCCCCATGCGCACCGCCACCGCCCAGCTGCCCACCCACGCCTTCGATCCGTGAACCTCGGTGTGGCTCTCCCGGTCCATCGCCGCCCGCACCCAAGGAATCAACGCCGCGGCGTGGTTGGTCGCCCCTCCAAGTTCCGCCCCGAACCAGACCGGCAGTCTCTCCGCGAGCTTGCGATCCACGTCGCCCAACAGCCGCTTCGACTCCGGCAACGCCAGGATCGCCTTCACGGGCGCCAGATCCGGGTGCTCGGCGATCCCGGACAGTCCCGCGAAGTGGTGGCGCACCAGGACCGCATCGTGCGAAACCACCCGCGACTCTCCCGCGACGATTCCCAGGAGGGCCACGCCGAGACCGGTCAGTGTATTCCAGCGCATATCGAGGCCGCTTTGGATGCCAAACGCCCCGACAACAAGCAACGGCTCTTTTCCCCCTCCGCGAACCGTCCATCCCCCGACGCACGGCCTCCGTCCTCGAACTCAGCCGCTTCGACCAAGGACTTCGTCGATGCTCTCGGCCAGTCCCGACACCACGCGCCGGATCTGGACGGACGTCATGCAGTAGGGAGGCATCAGCACGATCACGTCGCCGACCGGCCGTGTCAGAATTCCGCGGCGCGCCATCGCTTCGCACACGCGAATTCCCACCCGTTCCACCGCGGGAAACGCGGCCCGCGTCCGCCAGTCGCGCACGAGTTCGACACCCGCCACCAGCCCCTCCCGCCGGATGTCGCCCACCGCCGGGAGGTCCCAGAGCGCTTTCAGTTCAGCCGCCAGATCGTGTTCGAGCCGCCGTCGACGGCGCGCGCCCCCGGGGTCCCGGAGCAGCTCCAGGCTCGCGAGCGACGCCGCGGCGCCCAGCTGATTCCCACTGAAGCTGTGCCCGTGAAAGAAGGTCCGGAACTCCCCGTATTCGCCCAGGAAAGCGTCGAAGACGGCCCGCGTCGTCAAGGTCGCCGCCATCGGGAGATAACCGCCCGTCAGCCCTTTCGCGACGCACAGGAAATCGGGAACGACCCCTTCGTGGAGGGACGCGAACAGCGGCGCCCCAACGCCGCGCGACCCACCCGCGCCCGTGCGCCCGAATCCCGTCATGACTTCGTCCGCGATCAGCAGCGCCCCACGCCCCCGGGAAATCTCAGCCACCCGCTCCAGCCATCCCGCCGGTTGCGGAATCATCCCCGCGGCCCCCTGCATCCTCGGCTCGTAGACCACCGCCGCGTATCCGGCACCCCGCCGCTGGCGCTTGTCCCACGTCTTCTCCACCTGCCCCACGCACTCCCATCCGCATCGCCGGTAGGCGCGCGCATCCGCCCGCTCGGGACGGGCCCGGTTGAACGGACAGCGATAACAGTACGGCGCCATCATCGCGTCGGTCTTGAAGAGCAGCTTTCCGAACGCCCGATGGAAAAGGTCGATGTGCCCCAGGGACACCGCGCCCACCGTGTCGCCGTGGTAGGCGCCCGCCAGGGACAGGAACCTCGGCGCCGGGTCGCCCCGGGTCCGACGCGTGTATTCCCACGCCAGCTTCAGCGCCACCTCCACCGCCGTCGAACCGTCGTCGGAGAAGAACACCTTCTCCAGGCGACTTCCCCGCGTCGCATCCCCGGCTTCCCGCTTGTTCCCCGACGCGCCGGCGCGTCGCGGGTTCGCGACCTTCACCAGTTCGGCCGCCAGCAGGGAAGCGGGCTCGTTCGCGAGGCCAAGCGACGAACTGTGCGCCACCCGGCCCAACTGGCGACGGATCGCGGCGTTGATCTTCGGATGCCGGTGGCCGTGCAGATTGGTCCAGATCGACGCGTTCGCGTCCAGGTAGCCCCGGCCATGGGCATCCACCAAAACCGCGCCCCGGCCCTCCACGATGACGATCGGCTCGGCGCGACCCCAATCCTTCATCTGGGTGAACGGATGCCAGACATGACGTCGATCGAGTTGGGCGAGCGGATGCACGGGATGCATGGTCAGGCGGGTCGAAGCCCGGTTTGGAACAACGCCTTCTTCAAAGCGGCCTGAAACGCGACGAGATCGTCCGTGGAATGGATCGCGCTCACCGTCACCCGAAGCCGGGCCCGGCCCCGTGGAACCGTCGGATACCGGATCGCCGGTACGAGGAACCCCTCGTCGTTCAGCGCCGCGGCCAGTCGGACCGCCGCGTTCTCGTCGCCCACGGCCAAGGGCAGGATGGGCGAGACCGGCGCCGGCAGCGCCCAACCGGCCTCCGTCAGTCCCCGATGCAACACCGCCAGGTTCGCCTTCAGGCGGGCCACCCGTTCCACCCCCTCGTCGCCCTCCACGACACCCACCGCCGCCGCCGCCGCCGCCGCCATGGCCGCGGGCGGCGCCGTCGAAAAGACGAAAGTCCGCGCCCTGTTCAGCAGGAAATCAACGAGCGCCGCCGAGCCGGTCACGAATCCTCCCGCCGCGCCCAGCGCCTTCCCGAGGGTTCCCATCGGCAACTCCACCCGACCCTCGAGTCCCAGTTCCTCGATCACCCCGCGCCGGCCGGCCCCGGCCATTCCGGTCGCATGCGCCTCATCCACCATCAGCCAGGCGCCATGCCGGTCCTTCAATTCCACGATCTCCCGCAGGGGCGCCCGATCGCCGTCCATCGAGAAAACGCTCTCGGTCACCACCAGCACACGCCCCCCGGCCGTCTGGTCGGCCGCGCCGCCGAACGTTCCCGCCTTCCGAAATCCCCGCGCCCGTTCCCCCTCGGCCCAGCGCAGGATCCGGTCCAGGTCCTCCGGATCGTTGTGTCGGAAGACGCGCAACCGCGCCCCGCTCAGTCGGGCGGCGTCCACGAGACAGGCGTGGGAAAGACGGTCCAACACGACGCAATCCCCGGGACCGACCACCGCCGGGATCACCCCCAGGGCCGTCGCGTAACCGCTGGAGAACGTCAGGGCCCGTTCGGCTTGCTTGAACCGGGCCAATGCCTGTTCCAGCGCCTCGTGGACGGGGGAGGTGCCGCACACCAATCGGGCCGCGCCGGCGCCCGCCCCCCAAGTCGCCGCCGCTTCCGCGGCCGCGGCGCACACGCGGGGGTGCCGGGCCAACCCCAGGTAGTCGTTCGAGGAGAGCTGCACGACCACACCTTCCGGCGTGTCGAACCGGGGACCCGGGAGGGGCTGGAACGTCCTCAAACGGCGCCGAAGATGCGCTTCCTCCAGCCGGACCAGGCCTTGATTCACGAATGTTTCGAAGTCGCTCACGCGGCGCTATCGTTATCGAAAGCCAGGATCCTCCCAGAGATCAGCAATTTCTGGGGTTTTGGCATTAAAGGGATTGACGGGGACGTTCCCCATGGCTTAGACCCCCGTGGCTGAGGTTCAAAGCCTCGGTTCCTCCCGGCCCAGCGACACTTGTGCATTTGTGTCGCTGGGTTCTTTTTTGGACCGGGCATCCTTGGGAAAAAGCATCAGCAAAGCGGGCAGGGACAGCAGACCGGCGATCATCGCGGCCGCCACGCCGACGGACATGACGAAGCCGAGGCTCACGATTCCCTGGTGTTTGGCGAGGATCAGGCTTCCGAAGCCGGCGGCGGTGGTGAGACCCGACACCAGGACGGCTTTGCCCGTGCTTTTGGCCAGAATGGCCGGGTTCCGTTCCTCGGCGAAGCGGGTCAGGATGTGGACGCCGTAGGTGACGCCGATTCCGACGACGAGGGGGAGCGTCATGATGTTGGCCGGGTTGAAGGGCACGTTGAACATCGCCATCAGACCCACCAGCCAGACCCCCGCGAGGAGGACCGGGACATGCGCCAGGAGCACGGCCCGCAACGATCGGAACTGCACGTAGACGAGCACCAGCATCGCCGCCAGGGCGTACCACGCGGCCCGCTCGTAGCTCTGCTTCAGCAGCGAGGTGTATTCGAGAAGCTGAACCGGGTCGCCGGTGGCGTCCGGAACCACGCTGCGGAGATCGCGAACGAACGCGATCTGGTTCGTCCGAATCCACACGTCGATCTTCGGATAGACCTGGAGGAGGAACTTGCCGGTCCGGCCGACGAATCGGTTGCGAATTGGTTCCGGAAGGTCCTCCTTGCGCAACGCCGTCGAGGCGTCCTGGCTTTGCAGGGCGGCGAAGGTCGATCGGAGATCCTCGAAGAACGCCCGTTCGAAGGCGGCGAGCTTGCGGCGGTTCCGCTCCCGGTCGCCATGATGCAACTGGCTCCGCAGCGAGCCGATGGACGCCCGCAAGCCCGTGAGCTCCGCCAGGAGGTTCGTGTCCTGGCTTTCCTTCCGGACCACTTCCGCCGCCTGGCCAAGGTACGACTGGAGGTAGGTCAGGGTCTGGTCCAGGTCCACGATGTCCGGGAGTGACTCGGACGGCTCCGGGAACCGAAGGGAAGCCAGATCCCGGCGGATCTCCTCGATTTTGGCCAGCTTGGGGCCCGAATCCTGGACGAGCAAAGGCGCGATCGAGTCGACGTTCGCGACGGTCGGGAGATTCGTGAGCATCGCCTGGAGCCGGACCGCGTCGAGCGCGTTCGAGGCCACCACCGCGCCGAAGAGGACCGAGCGCGGCGTCGAATCCATCAGCTTCTTCTCGTACACGACCGCGGGCAGTCCTTTGCTCTGCATGTTGCGAAGGTCGTAGTCGAACTCCACCCGTCCGAACTGGGCGAGGCAGACGCCGGTCAGCCCCAAACCGACGGCCGTGACGATCCGCGGGTGCCTCAGAACGAAATGCTCCATCCGTTCACGGATCCGGGTCGTCGGGTCCCGGTGGCCGCGGTCGAGGCTGTTCTGGCGCCCCTTCAGCAGCAGGGTCGGAAGCATCGTCATCATCGGGACCAGGCACACCAGCAACCCGCCGCCGGTGATGATCCCCATCTCGCGCACCCCGGAGAAGTCGGTGAAGCTCATCGCGAAAAACGCGCCGGCCGTGGTGAAGGCGCCGGTGAAGATGCCTTCGCCGGTGTTCACCATCGCCTTCCGGAGCGCGAGCTTCTGGTGCGCTCCGTTTCGGAGTTCCTCCTCGAAGCGCGTGATCAGATGCACACCGAAATCGATCGCCATCCCCACCAGCATCGGCGCGAAGGTGATCGTCAGGATGTTCAGCCGTCCGACGGTCAGCGTCGTGTAGCCCATGCTGTAACACAGCCCGATCAGCAGGCAGAAGATCGCCTTCAGGGGGCGTCCGGTCTCGTGGTAGCCGTAGACGAAGATGATCCCCACCAGCACGAGCGCGAGCAGCGTCGCGAGCATGCTGTCCCGCTGGGACTGCTTCATCTCGTCCAGTTCCAGGACCCCCCCTCCGGTCACGCCCACATTCACACCGGGAACCTCCTTCCGCGTCTCGGCCACGAGGGCCCGCATGCGCTGGATCGCATCCCCGGCGACCGCCCGGCTCGCGGGTCGAGTCGAGAGCAGGAACAGGCGCCCCTCGGCGAAGGTCAGGTAGACTTGCCGCTCGGCTTCGGCCCCCGATCCGAACAGCGCGTTGACGCCGGGTGACGGCGGCGTTCCCGGTCGGACCAGCGAATCGCGCGCCTGCGACACGATGCGCTCCAGCGCGGGCAGCGTCCCGATCAGGGATTCATTCTCCCCGTTCGTCGCCCGCTGAGCCGTTCGGAACTGCCGGTTGATCAGCTGGAACAACGACCCGAGGTTCGTCGTCCCCACCACCCGGTTCAGGAAGGGCCGGTACTCCCGCAGACGCGTCCGCAACTCCCCCAGGGTGGCGTCGTCCAAAAACAGCAGCGCCTTCGGCCCCAGCATCGGCAGATCGCCGCGGTAGAAGACATCGGTGAAGAGCTTCGGGGGTTTCTCCGACTCCAGACGCGCCCCCAGGCGCTCGATGAATTGCCGGTTCTTCTCCGGATTCTCGCTCTCGACCAGCACCACGATGTCGTCCTCCGCCGCGAATTCCTTCCGGAACTCGAGGAAGATGTGGTGGTAGTGCAGCTTGTCGCTGACGAGATCGTTGCGCGAAGTCGAGAACCCCAACCGCATCGCCGTGTAGCCGACGCACAACAGCGCCAGCGCCACCTGCGGCCAGAAAAACCAGCGCGGATAGCGCAACACGGCATGCGCCAGACGCTGCAGCAAACGCACAAACAACCTGTTTTCACCGGGCTCGGACATCTTCGAAACGAATACCGAATAGCGCCCCCCTCACGCCCGCATTTTCAGGAGCACGAGCGCCTCGCGGGCGGCCTCGGATTCCGCGGCCTTCTTCGACGTGCCGGTGCCACGGCCCAGCAGTTCGCCCCGGTAACTCACCGCGCATTCGAAGCTCTTGCCGTGGTCCGGACCGGTCACCGCGATCAATTGGTACACGGGCGGTTCGGCGGATTCCGCCTGGAGGAACTCCTGCAGCTCCCCCTTGGGATTGTGGAAGCTGGGAAGCGCGTCCAATTGCCCAAAGGCATCCCGGAATCGCCGGAGCACGAAAGTTCGCGCGGCCGGCAGCCCGCCATCCAGAAAGATCGCCCCCACCACCGCTTCGAAGGCATTCGCCAGCGCCGCGGAACGTTCCCGACCGCCCGTCGCCTCCTCCGACCAGCTCATCCGAAGAAACGGACCCACCCGCATCGCCCGGCTCTGAAGGGCCAGCGTCCTGCCGTTCACCATCTCCGCCCGCGCCTGGGTCAAGGGACCCTCCCCCAGGGCGGGGAACTTCTCGTACAGCTCAAGAGTCACCACCAATTGCAGGACGGCGTCGCCCAGGAACTCCAAACGCTGGTTGTGGGGTGTGCCCAGCCCCTGACCGTAGGCGATCGAGGGATGGGTCAGGGCCAGCTCCAGCAGCTCGATGTTCTGAAACACATGACCCAAGTTCCGCGCGAACTCCGCGGCGCTCGGCGCCCGCCCCGCTCCCGCCGACCCCGCGCCGGGCTTCCCCGCCGGGCTCTCCGGTTCGCTCCCCGCCTCTGGAGTGCCGGGATTCATGGCCATCGCTTTCAAACGGAAACGGACGGCGGGGCGCCCGTCGACTCGACCCTTTCCACGTCCGTCTCCGACGCCGTCTCCCGCGCCGGCGCCGGCATCTCTTCGGGCGCAAACGGTTCCTCCGTCGGGGATCCATCCCCGGGCAGGCCCGATTCCAGCAACCGCGCGACAGCGCGCTGCACCTGCTCCAGTTGGTCGAGCTTCAACTCCGGATCCGGAATCGCGAACACCTCGCCCGAGCGGGGCAGTTCATAGACGAAAACACGGCGCCCTTCCTGGCGCAGTTGCTGGCGGATCTTCAACACGCGCTTCCGCTCCAGCATCACCGCGAGGATGTACGCCGCCGGCTGCCACGCGGGATCCGCCCGTTCCACCACCTGGCGCAACAACGACTCCGCGCTGTCCTTCTGGATGGCGTCCGGAGGCGGAGGCGGGGCGACGACGAACAACCCCTGCCAATGGGAGACGAATCCCTTGCGATCCGCCGAGCCGTGACGGTGCTGCGAATCCCAGCACCCCGCGCAAATGTCCATCCGTTCAAACCCCGAACGCTGCTCGAACAGCAGGGTGTGGTACGGATCCTTGTCGGCAAACGCGTGTCCACAGGACTGGCAGACGCGCGCCCGGGCCTGGATATTCCAGTCGTTCATCCTTCGCGGCGCAATCGCAGGCGGCCAGTATTTCCAGACCCGCGATCACGGCAACTTCAATATGCCGGGGAATTTTTTTTGAATGACGCCGGCCCCGGGGAATGCGAGATCCCCGGCGCGCCTGGGAGGGCCGCCAGAATCCAACCAAGGAATTCCCATGCCTCCCGCTCCCGCCCGCCGGCCGACTCCGACACGAACTCGGACACCGGCCGCGTTCACCCTCGTCGAACTGCTCGTCGTGGTCCTCATCCTCGCCATCCTGGCGACCCTCCTCCTCACCGCCGCCGGCCGACCCCTCGCCCTCGCCCGCGCCGTCGCGTGCCGGGAGAACCTCCGAACCTGGGGCCTCGCCACCCTGTTGTACGCCGACGACCACGACGACCGACTGCCGCCGGAGGGTTTCCCCAATCCCACCGAACGCCACACCAACCAGGGCTGGTACGTGCAACTCCCCCGGCAGATCCAACTCCCCCGCTACCACGACCATCCCTGGCGAACCAATCCGACCGCTCCACCCGGAATCACTCCTTGGCTCTGCCCCGCCAACCGACGCCGGAGCAACGGCAACAACCTCTTCCACTATTGCCTGAATCAGCACATCGACGGAACGAGCGCGGAGGATTCGCCGATCGGCCTCTCCGCGATTCCGGAGCCGTCCCTCACACCGTGGCTGTTCGATTCGAAAAACCTCCCGGCCGTCGGCTCCTGGAATTTCACCCACACCAACCTCCACTCCGGCGGCGCGCACTTCCTGTTCCTCGACGGCCATGTGACCCGGTATCCCAGCCGCGCCTACTGGGACCCGGACCGAAACCGGGCGCGCACCAATTCCCTTCCGTTCCGGTGGATTCCCTAGCTAGCTAGCTAGTCGCTCCGGCGCAGGTAGATCGCCTTGAGATAGTGGGCCTCCTGAAACGTCGCCGGGTGATCCGGCGGATGACCCACCGTCTCCATTTCCGTCGCCCGCCCCCCGCGACGACCGACCGATTCCCTGACGATTCCGAAAAACTCGGCGGCGCCCACATGGGCCGAACAGGACGACGCCAGCAGGACGCCGCCCTTCTTCAACCGGGCCCAGCCCAGCTCCGCCAACCGCCCGTAGGCCGCCACCGCGCCCGCCCGGTCCGCCTCCCGCCGCGCCAGCGACGGCGGATCCAGGATCACCACGTCGAATTCCGGACGCGCCCCGGCGGCCAACCAGTCGAACACGTCCGCCTGGACCGATTCGTGCCGCGCCGCCGCCACGCCGGGCCAATGGCGATTCAAACCCATGTTCCGACGGGCGCTCGCCAGCGCATGACCGCTGATATCCACGTCGACCACCCTCTCCGCGCCGCCCCGCGCCGCGTGCAGCGAAAAGCCGCCCGAAAAGCTGAACGCATTCAGGACCCGCCCGCCCGCGGACAAGCGACCCACCCGCCGGCGATTCTCCCGTTGATCCAGGTAAAAGCCCGTCTTCTGTCCCTTGAGAACCTCCGCTTCGAAGCGAAGGCCCGACTCCAAAAACTCCACCGGCCCCGCGATCGGTTCGCCGGCCAGCACGTCCCCTTCGCGCCGACCGTGGTCCCCCGCCGCGACGACCGCCACATTCCGGCTCAGGCGCAGAACGAGGGATCGCGGCTGGAAGGCCCGCTCCAACAGGGGCGCGAGCTCGGCGAGTCGCGGCAGCCATGCCGCCGTGTAGAGCTTCAGCACGCAGACGTCGCCATAGCGATCGAGGACCAGCCCGGGCCATCCGTCGTTCTCGCCGTGGATGCAGCGCCATCCGGTGGTGTCGGCGTCGAACAATCCGGCCCGCCGCGCGAGGGTCTGTTCCAGGCGGGCCGCCCACCAGGCTTCGTCCAGGGTCACCCGATCCCCGACGTGAAGCACCCGAACCCGTAGCGGCGATCCGGGATCGTAGAGGCCGAGGCCCATGAAACGGTTGTGGCGATCATAGAGCGCCGCCAATTCACCCGCCTTGCCGTCGCGGTTCTGCTCGCGGATCCGATCCGCGTAGACCCACGGGTGCCCCTTTCGGACCGCCACTTCGGCCGCCGGAGTCAGGTGCAGGCGCACCGGCCCGGTCATGGTGCCGCCTTCGGAGCGGGCGCGGGCGCGGGCGAAGGCGCCGTCGCCGGCGGGGGCTGGGCATTTCCCGCGGCCCCGGGAGGAAGCGGCGCTCCGGTCGCCTGACGCCAGGCGGCCAGCTTCGCCTTCAGTTCGGACGCCTTGTCCGGAAGGCTTCGCACCAGGTTGTTCTTCTCCCCCAGGTCCTCGACCACGTTGTACAACTCGAACCGACCGTCCGTGAGCCACTCGATGAGCTTGAAATTCCCCGCGCGAACCAAACCCACCGGCGGCGTGCGAATGGCGGGAATCGCGGCGGCATCGATCGGCTCCGGGAAATGCCAGAACAACGCATCCCGCCCCAACGGAGCCGAGGCGTTGCGCCACAAGGGCAGCAGATTGAGGCCGTCGACCGGATGCCCCTGGGGCGGACTCACCCCGGCCGCTTCGCAGAGGGTCGGGAGCAGGTCCACGACCGAGACGGGTTCCGACGTGCGGGAACCCGGCGCCACCACTCCAGGCCACCGAACCAGGAAGGGGACCCTCAGGCCGCCTTCGTAGATCGTCCCCTTCCCGCCGCGGAGCGGCGCGTTGTCCGTCACCCCGCCGCGGCGTCCCCCGGCCTCCGGCTCCAAGTGCACCCCCGCCCCGCCATTGTCGGAAGCGAACAGCACCACCGTCCGATCGGTCATTCGCAGGGATTCAATGCGCGCGATCACCCGCCCAATCGCCTCGTCCATGCCGGCGATCATCGCCGCGTACGCCGCGTCCCGATGACCGGCCGCCGGCGGCTTTTTCTCGAAACGCCCCACCCATTCCCGCTTCGGTTCGACCGGCTCGTGGACGCTGAAATGGGACAGCACCAGGAAAAACGGCCCCGCCTGGTGCCGGTCGAGGAAGTCGAGGGTCCGATCCGTCAGGAAGTCGACCAGGTGGGTCCCCGACGGAATCTCCACTTCCGGGTCCACGTCGAAACCGACGTGCCGCGGCCCCGTCAACACCGTCTCGTCGAATCCCAACCGACCCGGATGAAACTCCGCTTCCCGGCTGAATCCCCAGGCTCCCATGAATCCCGTGGCGTACCCCGCGCCCTTCAGGACACTCGCGAGATTGGTTCGCGCCGCGAACCGGACTGGCTCCACCTTCCCCGTGACCTCGGCGTCGCCGAAATCCCCCGAGTAAACCCCCGTCCTCGGCGAGTACTGCCCCGACAGCAACGCCGCGTGGGTCGGAAGTCCCACCGGCGAGGCGTAGAAGCTCATGAACCGCATCCCGCCGGCCGCGAAAGCGTCGAGATTCGGCGTCTCGTAGAACCGCGAACCGGCGAAGGCGGCGTCCGTCCATCCGAGATCGTCGACCAGGATCAGGACGATGTTCGGCGGCTTCGGGGAGACGGATTGCGCCCGCATCAAGGGTGCGGCAAGCCAGACTGCCAAAACCAGCCATGGCAATTTCACGTCCCCGACGTTGCCAAATCGGACGGCGTGGGCCAGCGGATTCTGAAATCGACGCGCACCCTTCCGTTCGGCTATGCCCTTGCGGATGTCTTCGGTGGCCGAACAACTGCGTCTAGCTCGGGAGGCGCAAGGCCTTTCACTGCACGATCTGGCGGAGTTGACCAAGATCCGCGGCGATCACATCGAAGCGCTGGAATCGTCCAACTACGACCCGTTCCCCGCTCCGGTCTATATCCGGGGCTCCGTCCGAACCTGCGCCAACTTCCTGCGGATGGACGTTCCCGCCGTCCTCGCCGCCCTCGACGAGGAGCTTTCCCGCTCCCCGGAGTTCAGTTCGCCCCCCAGCCTTTCCGGTGGCCCGCGCGGTCCCCTGGACTGGCTGACGTACCAGCTCTCCCGTGTGAACTGGCGCGCCCTCGTCGTCGTAGGCGGCACGGTGGCCATCCTTGCCGGCGGTTACTACGGCTGGCGCGCCTGGACCCACCGGCTCCGCCAGGACCCGCTCAGCCGCCTCGGTCCGGGCGTCCACCGACCCGCCCCCATCGCCGAGGGCGACATCCTCTCCATCCCGACCAACACCCCATCCCCATCCCCATCCCCATCCCCGGCCCCGGCGCAGGCTCCCGCCCCTCGCCGCTGATCGCCTCCGGTCACCGAACGGACGGACGGACGGACGGACAATCCCGGGGCTCACCTCACGGCACCAGATGGGGTGCCAGGAAATAAAGGCCGGTCCGCAACTTCGGCATCCGAATCCCCAGGTCCACCTCGACCCGCGCATCCTGGCTGCTCCCCAGAAGGCCGAACAACGATCCGAACGACGGAGGGCGCAGGTACTGGATCAGTCGGGCGTCCTTGATACCCGCCAGCTTTCTGGCTCGATCCACGGCGGCGGAGAAATCCCCGAGCTCGTCCACGAACCCCAGCTTCCACGCCTCCTTGCCCGAGAGCAGCCGGCCGTCCGCGAAGTCCTTCCAGTGATCGACCAGTTCGCGCCCCTGGTCCGCGGTGTCGTCGCCGTTGTCCTCGTTCCGCGCATGGGCCAGGCCCCGTCCTTCCTCGATCACCGACTTGAACCTCTCGAAGGTCTCGTTCACGAGGTCCTGCACAATCCGCTCCTCCTCGGCGGTGATGTCCGCCTCCCGCTTGCTCGGGCTGAGCATGTCCTTGAGGGCGCCGCTCTTGAAGACCTGCGGACGGACCCCGACCTTTTCCATCAGCGCCCGCCAATTGTAGCTCTGCATGATCACCCCGATGCTTCCCGTGATGGTCAGTTCGTTCGCCACGATCCAGCGGCAGGGCGCGGCCACGTAGTACCCTCCCGAGGCCGCCACGGTCCCCATCGACGCCACCACCGGCTTGTCATGCTCCTCCTGGAACTCCGCCACGAGCTTGTAGATCTCGTCCGAGGCGAGGACCTCGCCGCCCGGGGAATCGATCTTCAGCAGGACGGCGCGGACCTGCGAATCCTCCCCCGCCCGTTTTAATTGCTTCCCGATGTAGTGGACGAGGTTGTTGCCGCGGTAATCCCACGCGGCGCTCGTGATCACCCCCTGCATGTCGACGACCGCGATCTTGTGGCGGGACGTCGAAGGCTCCAAAAGAGCCTCCCGCAATTCATTGGACTCGGCCCCGGACTGAAACGCCAACGAACCGGACCCGAACTCGGCCAGCCTCCCCAGGAGGTACATCGCCCCGGCCACCACCAACACGCCCACGACCGCGAACCCGCCAAGCGCCCACCAAAGCGCGGTCCCGCCACGGCGCGGCGCCCCCGGACTTCCCCCCCGCCCCCGATCCCGATCCCGATCCCGATCCCAGTCCCGGAGGAACTGGGCCCCCGGTTCCCACTCTCGCCGCGCTCTGTGCGGCAAGAACGGGCGGGAGCGAGGAGGCCGGACCGGGTGGGGTCCAAGGGCCCGTTTCAACTCCCGGCGTCTTCTCGGGAAGGGAACCCGAACCCGCGGGCAAATCCGGTCTCGATCCTTCTTGCATGGCACGGAACGTAGTGAACCTCCCACCGCCCCGCAAGCGGTCAGGGGGCGCCGGGACCGCGCCGGCTGGGCCGACGACGACCCGCGAATCCGGAGGGGTGCGGGCTTGTTCGCCGGCCAGCCCAGCGCGTATAGGAACAAGGCATACCACCCCGAGTTCCCACCCCATGAAACGTCGCCGCTTCCTTGACCTCCTCGCCCTCGGATCCGCCACCGGAGCCCTCACATCCACCGCCCCCGGCGCCCGCGCCGCCGCCGCCGAAGCGGCCGAAGCCGTCGCCGCCCGGGCCGCCGCCGCCTCCGGTCCCGTTCGCATCACCCGGGTCCGGCCCATCCTGACGGCGCCGCAATCCAACGTCCGCCTCGTCGTGGTCAAGGTCGAGACCAGCGAACCCGGCCTGGTCGGACTCGGCTGCGCCACGTTCAATCAACGTCCCCTGGCGGTGAAGACCGCGGTGGAGGAGTACCTCGACGGCTTCTGCCGCGGCCGGGACGCGCGCAACATCGAGGACCTCTGGCAGACCGTCTACACGAGTTCCTACTGGCGCAACGGCCCCGTCCTCAACAACGCCCTCAGCGGACTCGATCAGGCCCTCTGGGACATCAAGGGGAAGATGGCCGGAATGCCCGTCTACCAACTGCTGGGCGGCAAGGCCCGGTTCGCCGTCGACTGCTATTCCCACGCCTCGGGCTCCGACATCCCGAGGGTCATCGAAAACGTCCAGCGCCTCATGGCCGACGGCTACCGTCACATCCGGATCCAGCTCGGCGCCTACGGTTCCACGCATCTCGCCGGCCGAGGCGACTTCGAGGCCGAGGAATTCGGCCTCCCGATCGAGTCCCACATCGACCAGGCCGCCTATTGCCGGGCCGTCCCGCGCATGTTCGCGGCGGTGCGGGAGAAGTGCGGCGAAGCCATCGAACTCCTCCACGACGTCCACGAACGGGTTCCGCCCATGGACGCCGTCCGCCTTTGCAAACAGGTCGAGGAGCACCGTCCCTTCTTCATCGAGGACCCCTTCTCGCCCGAGGACATCGGGTGGTTCCGAATCCTGCGTCCCCAGACCAGCGTCCCGCTCGCCATGGGCGAGTTGTTCAACAGTCCCCACGAATGGACCGGGCTCATCACGGAACGGCTCATCGACTTCATCCGCGTCCACATCTCGCAGATCGGCGGGCTCACCCCCGCCCGGAAGCTCGCCGCGCTGGCGGAGGCGTTCGGCGTCCGGAGCGCTTGGCACGGGCCCATGGACGTGTCGCCCGTCGGCCATGCCGCCAACGCCCACCTCGACCTCGCCATCTGGAACTTCGGGATCCAGGAGGCCGTTCGATTCAACGACGCCATGCGCGAAGTCTTCCCGGGCGCGCCCACCATGAAGAACGGCTACATGCACGTGAACGAGGCGCCCGGCTGGGGTGTGGACCTGAACGAAACCGCGGCGAAGAAGTTTCCCCTCCCCGAACGCCCCGGATACTGGCTTCCTGTCCGCCGCCGGGACGGCACCTCGGTGAAACCCTGAACCCGAATGACCCAGCATTCCGCGAACGGTGAACATCCCCCGGCCGAACCGTCCGCCCCCCCGGCCAACGGCGCCGCGGCCGCCTACGTTCAAAGGATACGGGCCGGAATCGCCGGCGCGGGCGCCGGGGTCACCTACCACCGCCTGATCGCCGAGAACAACGCGCTGATCCGCGGCGCCAACCTCGACATCGGGCGCCAACTCGTCACCGCCCGCAGCGCCATCCATACCGAAATCGTCCGCCAATGGGCCGCGGAACAGGTCGAGCTCCACAACTACGACCGCCCCTTCGCGGTCGTCGCGCTCGGCGGAACCGGTCGGGCCGAAATCACGCCCTGTTCCGACCTCGATTTCGCGTTCCTGTTCGACGACGCCATCGAGGGCAATCCCTTCCTGCTCGAACTCCAGAGGCAGCTCCTTCACACCAGCGTCTTCGAGGAACTCCACGGGTTCCGCTTCGACCCGCTGCCCTTCAACCTCGACGACGCGCCGCGCCTGTCCAACAAACAGCTCAATTCGTTCGTCGACCTCCGGCCCGTCCACGATCCCACCGGCCTCGCCCACCGTTTCCGGGATCGCATCCGCAAAACCTACGACCCCTTCGAACACTTCCTCCACGTCCGGGGATTCTGGAAGGGCCGGTGGGAGAAGGCCGCGGACGACGTCGAACGCCTGGATCTCTTCGACATCAAGAACGATGGGTTGCGCGTTTTCCTCGCCGGCATCTGGACCCTCGCCGGGAAGCGCTTCGATCACAGCCATCAGGTCTACGCTTCGCTCCCCGACCCGCGGGACCTCGACGCCTACGATTTCCTCCTCCGCATCCGATGCTTCATCCAGCTCCGGCACGCCAATTCGGGCGGAAACTCCGCCCAGGGAAACCATCCCGAGGACATCCTGCGCTTCGAGGATTTCGAATCCCTCGGTGATCTCCTCGGGGAATCCTCCGACCTGGACGCCCGCATTGAGTTCGGCAACGTGGTGCGGAGCCAGCTCTTCGCCGCGCGCCGACGCGTCGCGCGCTTCGCCAAGGCCGTCATCGAGGAGGAACTCATGCTCGGGCGGGAGACCGCTCCCGGCAGCCCCATCCACTACACCGTCAGCGGCCTCCGGCACCTCCGACCGAACTTGTCCGCCTCGCCGGAACCGCGCAGCCGCGACGCCCTCTCCCTCGTTCTCGCCTCCCAGCGCTACGGCGTCCCCATCGATCCCTCCGAACTGAACCGGACGTTCCGCGACGCCGGCGACTGGCTCATCCCCGTGCCCGAACTCTCGACGCTCTTCTACGAGCAACGCGGCAGCCTCGCCGATTCCTTCGAGTTCCTTTCCCAGTTCGACGGCGCCGAGGACCGCCTGTTCCCAGGCTACGCGCGCTTCGCCGCCTCGCTCGACAGCCGGGTTCTCGAGGAGAAGAAATTCGCGCGCAGCGCCCTGGAGCGCCGAAAAATGAGGACCCTCGAAAACCTGGTCCAAGCTGGTCGCCAACAACTCGATCAGGCGGTCAATTCCGACCAGCAATCCGCCCTCGGCGGCGACGTCAATCCCGCGGTCGCCGCGGCCCTCCTCAGCGCCGACCACCTCGCCGGCGTCAAACTCGCCCTCAAAACCAAACGCCTGCCCCTCACCGACGGCGATATCCAAACCCAGGGGGATCCCGACCTGACCTTCCGCGAACGCCATTCCTCGGGTCATTCCGGAATTCCCCTCCCCGATTACTTCCAACGTTTCCGGGATCGCTGCGAGTTTTCGGAAGCCAGCCTCGACACCGCCGAGTTCCTCATCGCCAACCGGCGCGCCTTCAAGGAACGCGCGGCGGCGGGTTTCAACCCCACCGCGGTCGTGACGGAATTCGCCAAACTCTGCCGCGACGAACAGCTCCTCCGAAGTCTGTACGTGTTCACCTGCGCCGACCGCGCCGAATGGGATTCCGCGAACCAGGATCCGGCGCGCTGGTTTCTCAGCCGCGAACTGTACCACAAGGCGCTTCGCCAGTTCCGTCCCGAATCCGACCCGACCCAGTCGCTCCGGACCCTCGGATTCTCGCCCGAGGAACAGGCGGTTCTCCGGGATTTCGGATCGGATTTCTACGCGGGCGTGTACCGCACCCACGCCGGGACCTTCGGCGCCCATCTCGTCGGCCTCGCCGATCAACCCCGGGAGTACGGCCCGAAAGTGACGGTCCTCCGCGACGGCGGCTCCGTCATGATCGGCATCGCCGCCGCCGACTTCCGCGGCCTGGCGGCCTGCATCACCGGGGCCCTCTGGAAGGCCGGTCTCAACCTCCGGCAGGCGCACATGTTCTCCGCGATGAACCGCCACCTGGCGCTCGACTTCTTCCACCTCGCCCCCGGCGGAAAGGTGGCGCTGGGTTCGGAACTCATGCGCCGACTCGAACGCGCCATTCGTGAACAGCACCACATCGCGCCCGAGGACGAAGCCAACCTCCCGCCCCTGCACGGAACGACCACCCTCAAGGAATGGCTGCCCGGCCATTGCTGCCTCCAACACGAAACCACCCAGGACGGCGGCGGCCTGATCTACGCCCTCGCCTACAAGGTGTTCAGGCACCTGGGCAGCAACATTTTCGGCCTCAAGGCCGACGCCAATCCGAAAGTGGTCTACGTCTCGATCTACCTCTCCATCCCTTCGGGCCTCACCCTCCCCGAGGCCCAGGCCATCGTCCAACAACGCTTCTGATCGGTACCCGGATCCCTTCCCCCTCCCCGGTATGAAGATCTGGCTTCGACGACACCGCGCCGCATTGGGCCTCATCGCGCTGGCTTTCGCGGCCTGGGCCGGCGCCTTCTGGTGGGGTCTTCAACGCGAGATGTCCCCGTCCGCGCGCTGGATTCAGGACCTCGAGGCCTACGAACGCCTCGACACCACCAACCCGCCGCCCGACCGCGCCGTCCTTTTCGTCGGCAGTTCCAGCATCCGGCTCTGGGATACGCTCCGGGGCGATTTTCCCCGATACCGGGTCTTCCGCCGCGGCTTCAACGGGGCGCGCATCGACAGCATGTGGCGGCATGTGGACGACCTCGTGGCGCCCTACGACCCCGAAATGGTCATCCTCTACGCCGGCGACAACGACCTGGCGGACGGGCTCAAACCTCGCGAAGTCATCCTCGAGTATCAGCGCCTGGTCGATCGCGTCCGCCGCGAAGTCCCGATGGGCCGGGTTGGAATCCTCTCCATCAAACCCAGCCCCTCCCGATGGCATCTGGTTCCTAGAATCCGCGAAACGAACCGCCGACTGCGGGAATGGTGCGAGCAGCGCGACTGGCTCGATTTCATCGACGTCCACTCGGGCATGCTGGATGAGCGGGGGCACCCGCGACCCGCCCATTTCGAACCCGACGGCCTCCACCCAAGCCCGCGCGGCTATTCGCTGTGGGCCGAACGCATCCGAAGCTTCCTTCCGGAGACCGCCCGCAAGACGAACCCCGCCGTCGCCGCGCCCACCGTCGCGCCGCCAGCCACCGCGACCCTTCCCGAGTCAGGATTGGGACCGCCGAACCAGCCCCGGAGCACGCCCCCCGCTGACGATGTCGTAGATGCCGGGTGCGATCCAAAGTAGAAGTCGGGCGCCGGCCATGCAGAGAACCACCACCACCGTGGGGAAGACGAGATAGGCCGCGACGCGCCCCGCCTCGCTCCCTTCGAACGCGCCGTACCCGTGTTTGCGCAGGATGGGGAGCAGCGGATCGAAACCCATGTAGATGAAGAACCGGTACGGCGCCATGGCCCCCAGCCATCGCACGAGCCGTTCCGGGAACAGGTCGTAGGCGCCCCAGATTCCCAGCACGCCCAGAAGCACGAGCACTTTGTAGAGGAAGGTGAGCGGAATCGTTCCGAACGCCGCGATCCCCGTGTAGGCGACCGCGCCGGTCAGCCAAGCGCCTGTCAGGATCCACGCGTGGCGCCTGGAAGGCAGGGCCAAATCCCGGGCCCGATGACCCAGCAGCGCCCCGACCATGAAGAAACAAAGCCCCGGCTTCCGGAACACGAGGATTGGATCGAGACCGGGGATGAAGAACAGCACCCCGCAGAGCACCAGGACCCACCATCCCAGCCGCGGCAACAGCCACATCAACAGCGGGACAACGAAGACCATCAGGAACATGAGCTGCTGCAGAAACCACAACTGGCTGGGAACATGCATCCCCAGATACGTCATCAGCAGTTCCTCGCCCCCCCAGGTGCCCTTGCGGATCATGATCCCCAACGCGTGCCGGTTCGTGACCAGGTAGTCCCCAAGCCAGAAGAGCTTGCCCAGCGCCGCCCAGATCAGCCACGGCGCCAGAAGCGACAGCGTTCGCCGCTTCCACTTCCGGCGTAGCGAGGACCAACTCGGCCGCCACGCCCAAAAGAACAGGTACCCCGACGCCAGAAAAAACACCGGGTTCGTGATCCGACCCATCGAGCCGGAAACGAAAAGCTGCAACAGCAACTCCACCAGGCCGACGGACCCGTCGCCAACTTCGGGCCTCGCGATCGATTCACCCTGCCAGAGTCGAAGATCGCCCCAGGTCACCGCGTGGTTGAACACCACCGCCATGCTCAGCAACAGACAGATGTTCCTGATCTTCGCGTTGTTGTACTCCGACACCGCCGGCGAAGTCGGCGCCGGACCGGCTTCCGGGGTCGGGAAATCCCTCAGCGGGCCGATGGCCGCCTTGTCGAGAGGTTCCCCGCCTGTCGGTGGCAATTCCATGGTGGGCGTTCCGCGACCGTGCAGGGATCTCCCAACGGCCACCAGAGGCAAATCGGCCCGGTAGCCCACCTATCGCATTCCCGTTCGTGTCCGCGTCGTTGCGCCCCCGTGGGAGCCCTCTTGTTCAGTTTCATCGACGCGCCGAATCCATCGATCTGGTTTCTCGGGTCGGAGGCTTGACCGGTATTCGAGGTTGAACCCAGTATCCCGCGCCCTGTCCCGCCGGAACCGCGATGGGTCGTTTCCACCCCGAAATTCCGGTCGGCTTGGGTCGCGCACTCACCACTCCATTCACCCTCACCTTGTAACCCCGGCACCCAACATGCCCCTGCGCCTTGGCGATCTCGCCCCGGATTTCACCGCCGACACCACCGAGGGAACGATCCGCTTCCATGAATGGATCGGTTCCTCGTGGAGTGTCCTCTTCTCGCACCCGGCCGACTACACCCCCGTCTGCACCACCGAACTCGGCGCCGCCGCCAAGCTCAAGGCGGAGTTCGACCGCCGCGGCGTGAAATGCGCCGCGATCTCCGTGGACCCCCTCGAAGCACACCGGGGTTGGATCGCCGACATCAACGACACGCAGGGCACCACGGTGAATTTTCCCATCATCGCGGATCCCGACCGCCAGGTCGCGAATCTCTACGACATGATCCATCCGAACACCGACGACAAGGCCGCCGTGCGGTCGGTTTTCGTCATCGGCCCGGACAAGAAGATCAAACTGACCCTGACCTATCCCATGTCGTGCGGACGCAATTTCGCGGAGATCCTTCGCGTCATCGATTCGCTCCAGCTCACGGCGCGCCACAAGGTCGCGACACCGGCCGACTGGCAGAACGGACAGGACTGCATCGTGACTCTCGCCGTGAAGGATGAGGAAATCCCCGCTCTCTTCCCGAAGGGCGCGCGGACGATCCGGCCCTATCTGCGGTACACCCCCCAGCCGGGGACCTAAGCCCGGAGCCGGCTCCCAGGTACCGCCGGCTTTCAGCCGGCTCTTCCGTCCGTCCCCCGTGCCGACTGGAAAGTCGGCGCTACAGCCTGGGCCGGTCCCAAGCCGGCTCCCAGGTACCGCCGGCTTTCAGCCGGCTCCCTCCGTCCGTCCCCCGTGCCGACTGGAAAGTCGGCGCTACAGCCTCGTGCCGGTCCCCAGCCGGCTCCCAGGTACCGCCGGGCTTTCAGCCGGCCTCCCTCCGTCCGTTCCCTGTGCCGACTGGGAGTCGGCGCCAAGGGCCCGGGTCGGTCCCAAGCCGGCTCCCAGGTACCGCCGGCTTCTCAGCCGGCTCCCTTCCCCGTCCCGTCGCCGGACTCGGAAAGTCGGCGCTACAGCCTGGGCCGGTCCCAAGCCGGCACCCAGGTACCGCCGGCTTTCAGCCGGCTCCCTCCGTCCGTCCCCTGAGCCGACTGGAAAGTCGGCGCTACAGCCTGGGTCGGTCCCAAGCCGGCTCCCAGGTACCGCCGGCTTTCAGCCGGCTCCTCCGTCCGTCCCCCGAGCCGACTGGAAAGTCGGCGCTACAGCCTGTGCCGGTCCCAAGCCGGCTCCCAGGTACCGCCGGCTTTCAGCCGGCCCTTCCGTCCGTCCCCTGAGCCGACCGGAAAGTCGGCGCTACAGCCTGCGAAGCCGGCCCAGGTACCGCCGGCTTTCAGCCGGCTCTTCCGTCCGTTCCCCGTGCCGACTGGAAAGTCGGCGCTACAAACCGGGTCTATTCGCGGAGGTGCACGGGGCGGTCGTTCCGCTGTCGGGCCCAAGCCTGCACGCGCTCGATGGCTTGGGAACCCTCCGGCGTCAGCAGGAGCGCCGCCGAAACCTCCGGCGACCGCTGTCGCGGTCGAGTCGCTCCGTTCCAACGCTCGTACGCCACGCGCGCGGCGGTCTCTCTCGCGGCCGGTGGTCCCGCGAAGTCGTACGTCAGATCGGAGAATCCGGGAAGCCGGCCGAGGGACTGGTGGGCGATGTACCGGACGGCGGAATAGGGATCCATCAGCAACCGCGACAACAGCGGCGCCTGCCAGTCCTCCCCGGTCAGCGCCCGAGCGGGCGCCCAACCCAGGTGCCACGCGGCGAGGGCCCTTTCCCCGGCGTCACCCGCCAACAGGGCCCGCACGATCTCGGACGTCTCCGCCCGCGCGAGCGGCACCTGCTCCCGCGGTTGTGCATACCAGTCGGCCAATCGGTCCGAGGTCCAGGCCAGGGATCGGTCCTGATGGCAGAGGTTGCAGGCGTTGGGACGACCGGTTTCCAGGGTGGTGGCCACCCGGGGGCTGTCGATCTGATGCTGACGCACGCCTTTCAGAAGCGCGTAGGTGGTGCGCGGCATGTGGCAGTTGACACAAAGGTCGCCGTTCGAACCCGCCACGTGGTGGGAGTGGGCCGGACCGAAACGCGCGGCGTCGTGGCATTGGACGCAGGAAGCGTTGCCGTCCGTTTCCCGCTTCAACTGGTCGTCCCGGTCCGCGTAGTCATGCAGCGAGTGGCAGCTCAGGCACGTCATCCCGCCCCGCTGGTAACAGGCGGTCTCGATCAACCCGTTGAACTCGCGCCCGGCGACCCGGATCATTCCGTCGCCCCAGAAAAACTGCTCCAACAGGTCGGGCGCGCGTTCGAGGACCCCCTTGAGCCAATCCTGTTCCGCCAGGCGGGTGGGGCGGATGATCGGGGTCGTGCTCTCGAGGTCGTCACCCGGGCGGTACCGGAACCCCTGCTCGGCCCAGTCCTCCTTTGAATCGAACCACTTCATCGCGTGGCACTGCGCGCAGACATGCGACCCGCGTACTTTGTCGAGTTTCTCCGGCTGCACGATGGCCAGGTCGGTTGGAAGGGCGGTCGACGGGTCGGCCGACCGGGCCGCCTGAAACGCCTTGAGCCGCGTCACGTGCGCCTCGCCGGGTCCGTGACAGGCCTCGCAGGCGATCCCCATTTCGCCGACCTGCGTGTCGAAAACCTGCTCCTCCTTGCGTGGGCGCGGCTGTCCGCCGGTCGCGTGGCATCGGATGCACGACATGTTCCACGTCTCGACGGGCGGTGGCGCCTGAGGATCCCGGATGAAGACGTCATGGCGGGGCGCCCACCGACGATCCTGGACCAGCCAGGTGAACGGGAATCCGATCTGCGCATTTCCGAACCCGCCCGGAAGCCAGAAGGCCTGCATGTGGTGGGATCCCGTCACCAACCCAATGCGAACCCGCACCGGCGCCGGCTTCCGATCGGGAGGCGCGGCGGCCCATTCAGCCAGATCATCGATCGCCGCCCAATACTCGTTCCCTTCCCGTGTCAGCGTGAATCGTTCCTCGGTCGTCTCGAGGGTCACGCCATCGAAGTCCGCCACGATCGAGTTTGTCCCGGGAAGCTGGGTCATCGTCCGATGGTAGGAGGCATGCCAACTCGCGTGCTCCTCCTGATGGCACTCCCGGCAACTCTCCGAAGTCGCGTAGCCGACGGGACCGCCCTGCCGGGGGGACTCGCCGACCACACGAAGTCCGGAAGGCGCGATACTCGCGGAGGGAGAGGACGGGAAAACGGCCGAAGGACTGGCGGACTCGGAAGATGGGGCGGTGGGAACCGCCTCCGTGGACGATTGATTCCCGCACCCGGCGGCGGCCAAGGCTACAGCGAGGACGAGACCGCCAAAAAGTTTCCGCGGAGTTGCGTCGGCGGAACCAATGCGTCGGGTCACGAAAGGCATGCCGGAACCATGGAGTCGTGCCGTTGGCCGCGGATACCCAACACACCAACCCCGAAGAACGGAACGCTTCGCCGCTCCAACCCACGGACCCCACGGCGCTGACCGCTGGGGTCCGATCGATCCCGGAGCCCGGCGTTAGTTAGCGCGGTCGACTCCGCTTCAGGCGTTCGATCGCGGCCTGCGCCTTGGGATCTCCGTTGTCAGCGGCCTCGATCAACTGGCTCTGCAGAAGGGTCATGCGGTTGTTGTAATCCCAACTCTGCTTGTCGTTCTGGATGGAACCGCTCATCTGCAGCTTCAACAACGCATCCGTCGCGGAGCTCCAATCCTTCGCCGCCACCGCCTTGTCACTGCCGCGGAGGGTTTCGTCCACGTTCATCGGCTCGAGCGCCGATTCGGTGGTCGATTCCTCGGGAGCATTGGCCTCGGCGACCTCCTCGGCGGGAGCGGTTTCCTCGGCGGCCGCGGCTTCGGTCGCCTCCTCCTCCGACTTGCCGCCGCATCCGCCTCCGACGATCGCGAAAGCCAGCAAAGTCATGACCAGACCCGCCGGGGTCATCACACGTCGCCACTCAGTCCAGGACGAATTCTTCATGGAGCAATCCTTGGGAACAGGGTTGGGTCACCGCTCCTGGGTTTGTTCCCAAGGCGGCCAAGACCCGCGTCGATTCAGTTCATTGGGCGCCGCCGCGGGGATGAGTCGGGTCAGCCCACAGATCATTCGGCACGTCGCGGAGACCGGCGCCGCGTCCGTCGACCCGACCGGCCAACTCGTAGAAGCGCTTGTACTTGAGCGTGTGCGCGCTGCCTGAGATCAGACCGACCGCGCCGCTGCCCTTGACGTCCACGCGCTCGTTCGCGGAGATGCCACCGCCGTGGCGCTGGGAAATGCCCTCGTCAGGAAAGCTCGAACAGTCGTTGAAGAAGAAGGGCTTCATCTCATCGGCTTCCCACTGGAGGATCATGGTCGGTTGGAAGGCAGTGATGCGGTGGGTGAGCAGGCGGCTATCCCATCCGGCCAGGTTACCCAAGCTGATCAGAACACCGTTCCAAACGTAGCTGGTGATCTTCTGGTCCCTCTGCCGGAACTGGCCCTTCTTCAGTCCCGCCTGTTCCACCCTGTCCCGGGGGCAGATGAGCACCTGGTGGGTTTGCAGGAACGGGAACAACTGCCCCGTCTTCACCTTCTCGACCTGATTCGAGAAATTCCGCTGGGTCGGCAGGGTATCGCCGGCCGCCGACACCATGTTGGGTCCGTGCGCCCAACTCTTGACCGTGAGCCCCCAACCCGGCGACGGCATGTACTCCTCGCTGTCGCCCGTGTACAACGTCATCGCGAGCATGACTTGCTTGGTGTTGTTGAGGTCCAACGTGAACTGGGCCCGGTCCTTCGCCTTCGAAAGCGCCGGGAGCAGCATGCTCGCCAGGATCGCGATGATGGCGATCACCACCAGGAGTTCGATCAGAGTGAACGCCTCCTGCCGAGACGAGGGACCGGAGACTTTCACGGGCGGGGTAACGGTGTCAGGGCTCATGGATATACGAGGATTGGTCAACGTCGCAACCGACCCCACTGGCAAACTCCTCCGTTTCATCGGTGAGCCTGTCCAGCGCTTGAGGCGCCTGCTGACGGGAGAAACCGCCACTTTCTAACACTCCGCCCCAGTCGGTGGAAGTGTGCCTTGACAGGCACAGTTCGCGGGTTGGACGGCGCTCCGAAATCCGTCAACGGCCACCGCCGTCCGTCGCACAACCGCTTTCACGCCGAGGACGTGCGACGTGTGTATCGGGCGGCGCGGAACGTATTCCGCCCATCCCGATCAGAGCCCGTCCTGGGTCGCGATCGTTTTGGCGATCTTGTCGAAATCCCGATCGATCGGCTTCTGCGCCGGCGCGTTCCACGTGTGCTTCCCGGTCATTGGCTCCACCCACTTGTAGATCTCCGAATGGCCGTCCGCGAACGTCAGATTCGCCCCCTTGCTGTGCCGGTCGGACGGGTCGTTCTGCCAGACCCGGTTGTCGACCTGGATCGCGAAATACCCGTCCTCCAGCGTTTTGGTGCTTTCGTCCAGGAACACAAGGGCCCCCGAGGGCGACGGACTGACGATGTCCCCGGTCTTCCTTCGGACCGGATACTTGGGATTCACCCAATCCACGTTGCTGTTCATCTGGCCCGACATCGAATAGCTCCGAACCCGTTTGAACGGCTTGTTCTGATAGCGGTAGTCGTCCGAACTGCACACGTAGATGGCTTCCGACTGATTGTAGACGAACAGTTTGCCGTTCCGGATGTTGTTGAGATTCGTGTGGCCCGGCGCGGAGTTCACGTCCCCCAAGATCCAGGCGTCCGGCGTCCCGAGGAAGTTGGGGACCAGTTTCTCCTCGTGATCTCCCGAATAAAGGATCCACGCGAGCCCGAGTTGACGGGTATTGCCCAAGCACGCGATCGCCTTGGCCTTGGACTTGGCCTTGCCCAGAGCGGGAAGGAGCATGGAGGCGAGGATCGCGATGATGGCGATAACGACCAGAAGCTCGATGAGGGTGAATCCGGCCGGGGATCGGCCCGAGGACCGCCGGACCGCCGGCGTGCAAGGTCTGCGCAGGGACATGGGGTGAATGGGATGGGTTTCGTGGAAGACTGGAGCGTTCCTAATGAAACTCCCCCGAACCTGCAATCGCATTCTTCGTCGACACCCGCCCGGCGTCTTCGACATCGACCACGATGCGGTAGAACCGGGACTCCCCCCCGATTTCTCCGCCCGGCATGCCGGCTTCGATGACCTGGTTGCCGACCGTGATGAGATGGCCTTCATGCCCGCCCACCGCGGGAACGAAGCGGAGAGCGTCGCCGGTGTCCTGAAACATGAGCCAATCGCTCCAGTCGGACAGGTTCCCGCTGACCTGAATTCTCCCGACCCTTCCTTGAAGCCCCCAAAGAACCACCTGCCGAGCCCGCGACGGCAGTCCCGAAGGAAAGGGTGCCTCCCATTCCCCAAGCATCTCAATGGCGCCCGATAGGACGAACCCCATCCCGTTCCAACCGGAAACGGTCCATCGAAGTTCTCCAGACGTTCCGTTGCTTCGAACGAGTCGGTAGTGGTGGGGGACGACTTCCACCAACTCGCCGGGATCCAGCACCGGAGCGACCGCGATCCGGTCGATCCACGCGTCGTCCAAATCCCCATCAACGGACTCCTCCCCGGTGTCGGACAAAATGGTGGCGGCGGCGGCAGGGGGCGCCGCCACGCTCGACGGAGCCATTCGCAGGTCCTCGAGTCGATTGCCCCACGCCCCACGGACCCCCTGCACCCGCCAGCCGTTTTCGTTCGCGAGCGAACCGTCCTCCAGACGGCGGAACCGTCCCGACCGGGTCAGCAGCAGTTCGCCGGCGGAATCCCGCACCACAAAGAAGCCCGCGCCCAAGATCGCCAACGACGTGGGGGACTCGTCGCTCCGAATGGGCTTCCGCGCGAAGCGCGCCGACTGGTTCAGCGCCTTCAGGGCCGCTTCATCCAGGAAACGGGGGTCGACCCGCCGACTGTGAATCCGAGTCGGCCCGGCATTCTCCGTCACCGACGCCCGGGACATCCAACCTGTGGAATTGGCCACCGGACCCATCTTGAGGCGGCCCAAGCGGACGATTCCGCCGTCGGTCATGTCGGCCTCCACGACCCCGTGAACGTCGATCCGTACGGTTTCGGGGATGAGAGTCGGCTCGAATCGCCACGTCGAGTCGCCGTCCCACAGGGGAATCCGAAGATCCCTGACCGCGGGAAACGGAGTGTCGGTGAATCCGCGGACGCGATGGCCGTCGACCATCGTCACGAGCCAGCCATCGGAGTCGATCTTGAGGAGACCGCCGCGCGTCGCGAACTCCCGGTCGGTGACGTGGTCCCGCACGATCAGACCACCGGGCCCGTCCAGGAACACGCAGACGCCGGAGGGCACGGGAACGGGGATCACCCGGCCATCCTGCCGCTCGGTCGACCGATTGAAGGCACCCAGTTTCAACTCCGGGGGTGGCAACTCCAGTTCGAAGGGCCTCACCCAGCCCGCGCGACCTTCGCCGGGGCTCCGCAGCGGAGGCAGGTCGGCTGGACCACAGCCCGCGCACTCGAAATTCCACTCGGAGATCCTTCGAAGGCGCTCCGGTCCCTCCGGCAAGGCGACCGCGATCCGGGCCACGACTTCCCGCGAACCATCCGTGAATCCAACGAAGAACTCCCCACTCGATTCCACCCACCACGATTGGGAGAACCGTTCCGGCTCATTCCCACGACCCAACATCGCGGCCCGGAAGGAAATTGGCGCAAGCACTCCGGTCTCCGGGGCAAAGCCCATCACGAAACCGC
Organism: uncultured Verrucomicrobiota bacterium; assembly: GCA_942490575.1. Classification (GTDB taxonomy): domain Bacteria; phylum Verrucomicrobiota; class Verrucomicrobiia; order Limisphaerales; family CAIMTB01; genus CAIMTB01. Next base: position 28,669 of record CALNYA010000017.1, on the reverse strand, counting down.
CGTCCGCCGCGCGGAGGCACCCGTCCTCGTCGATGCGAAACCCCCCGTACCGGGTCAGCGAGTGCGAGGGTGGGGCACCGTCGGCTGAGCGGATCACGAAATAGCCGGCCCCGTCGATGGCCAGATCCGACACGATGCCGGTTCTCACCACCGAACGTCCGGGCACGGGAACGCTCGCCCCGGCGCCGCGGGCCGCCGACGCGGCAACGAACCACGCCAGCGCGGCAAGAACTACCGGGAATCCCCGCCCGACGATCCCACCGTCGGCAGGTTCTGCCCCCACACGCTTCATCCGAGGCGGAAAGCAGGTCCCGTGCCGCGGCGTTGCCCCGGGATCGATCGTGCGATTTCGCCTTGGGCTTCGTGCCTCGTGGTTTCTTCGGCGGCGATTTCGATCCCCGCGAGCGGCCGTGAAGTTTCCCGCGGTTTCCCGTAACATCGCCCCTGCGATGTGTCAGGTACGCGCCGATGAGTGATTCCGTCCGACCATGCGCCCATTGCGGCGCGCCGATGCCCTCCGACGCGCCGGCGGGCCTCTGCCCCCGGTGCCTGCTTCGACGCGTCGCGGAACCCACCGAACCCGGCTCGGTCGGCTCGGTCGGTTCCGTCGGCCCCGCGCCCGCGCCAAACCAACCGCCGCCCAGCCTGGAATCGGTCGCGGCCGCCTTCCCTCAGCTGGAGATCCTTTCGCTGATCGGCCAGGGAGGAATGGGTGTCGTCTACCGGGCCCTCCAAAAATCCCTCGGCCGCACGGTCGCCCTCAAGCTGCTCGCGCCCCACCGCGCCCACGACGCCTCCTTCGCCGACCGCTTCGCCCAGGAGGCCCGCGCCCTCGCCGCCCTCAGCCACCCGCACATCGTCACGATCCACGATTTCGGCCGGAGCGCGGGGTTCTATTTCCTCCTCATGGAATTCGTCGATGGCGTGAACCTGCGCCAACTGCTCCAGTCGCGCCGCCTCTCGCCCGAGGAAGCCATCGCCATCGTTCCGTCCCTCTGCGACGCCCTTCAGTTCGCCCACGAACGCGGCATCGTCCACCGCGACATCAAGCCCGAAAACCTCCTCCTCGACCAAGCCGGGCGCGTGAAGATCGCCGACTTCGGCATCGCCCGAATCCTCGGACCCGATCCGGCTCCCGGGAACGACGCCTCCGCCTCCACAAGCACCCAAGCCGCCGGCACGCCCGGCTACATGGCCCCCGAGCAGCGCCGCTCGCCCAGCACCGCCGACAGCCGCGCCGACATCTATTCCCTCGGCGTGGTCTTCTACGAAATGCTGACCGGCGAGCGACCGGACGAACGGCTTCAACCGCCCTCCCGCAAAGTGCAAATCGATGTGCGCCTCGACGCCATCGTACTTCGCGCGCTCGAGTCGACGCCGGAACTCCGCTACCAGACCGCCGACGAACTCAGGACGCGGATCGAGTCCATGGTGACCGATCCATCCCTCGCCTCCGCCCCGTCCGGCACCTCCCCCGCGAGCCCCACGGAGCGACATGCCTCGACCGGGCCGAATGCTCCGGGCCGGCCACCCGCCTCGACGGGCGGAAGGGCAGCCCAAGTGACGATGGTCCTTGCGGTCGTCCTTTTCGTATTGGGTCCACTACTCCTCGTTCCCTCCCCGTCGACCGGGCCTGCCTCGCGGATCCTTGCCGTCCTGGTCGGGCTCGCGGGCGGTCTCGGCGTCATGGCCGCTTGGCGCTTCGTTTTTGGTCGCGGCGCCCATCAGCGCGCGCACCCGAGCGCCGCGCGCCTCGTCGCGGGACTTTACCTTGCGCTGGGCGCCCTGGCCGTGGGGTGGGTCGGCACAAGATTCCACGGCGCGAAACGCGAGCGTTGGAGGATGGAACAGACCGAGCGGGTGGCGACCCTCCAACAGGCGATCGGGTCCGCCACGAGAAACGAGGTCCAAGCGCGAACCGCCCTCACCGAGTGGGAAGTTCAGTCCGTCGACAAAACAACGGCGCCGAATCCCCAGGCCGCCGTCGACTACGACCGCCTTGTCGGGCAGGTGCGCGAAGCCGCGGCGTCGGCCCGGTCGGCGGAACGCGAATTCGCCGCCGCGACCACCCGCCTCGCCGTCCTGCGCTCCTCCGCGGCCCCGGCGATGTTCCTGGGGTGGGTTCCCACCCTGCCCCTTTTTGTGGCGGCGATCATCGTCCCATTCCGGCGCAGGGGTCGCGTCGCAGGCGGCTCCACCGCCCCCCAACGAGCGCCGCTCTTCGGCGACTTCGCGATCGCGGTCGGCGCGTTGGCCGTCGCGCTGGGTGTGGGCGGTATCCTTGGGCGCCAATACGACCGGGACCCCGGCGCGTTCGAAGCGCTCTTCGCCCCTCCGCCCATGCCCTCGGTGGAACGACTCGGCTGGTCGGCGGCCGGCGTGAGCAACAACGTCGTTCTGGTCGATCTGACGACTGAACTCGATGCCGGAACGGCCGAGGTGCTCTGGGAGTTCTCCGGCCCGCATCTTCCCGAAGCCATCGACACCGCGCTGACGGACCCGTTGGCATCCAAGCCGCCCGGAACGGTCCTGCGCCCCAATCCCTTTCGAGGCAATACCACCCGGATGCTCCTGCACGCGGGGCGCCGCACCACCCGCCTCGCCTTCGTCTTTCCCGACGCCGCCCTCGCGGAGGAAGCCTTCCACGCCATTCAAACGCGTGAGGAAGGCCCCCCGTCCAACGGGGAACCTCCCGCCGGCACGCTGTTCCACATCCTTCGACCCGTCGGACGGGAATTTCGCGCCGGATTCCAACTCGGCATCCCCCTCCATTCAGGGAATCCCGAGTGGGTCGCCTACTCCCGGACCGGCTCATGGAACGAAAACGGCCTGGTGTTCACCTGGACCCTCGAGGCGGCGCGCCCCGGAACCGCGACGGTTGACTGGGGCGACAACCGCGCCACGGCCTTCACCAGCATTCGCCGCCGCGACGGCCTCATCGCCCTTCCCATCCGCGTTGAACTCACCCCCACCGGCACCAACAGCGTCCGGATCGCCAAGACGGTCGGCGGCGCCTCGGACTTCACGGACCGAACCGGCAACTACCGCAATCTCGCCGCCGAAGTCCTGCGCACCGCGAGTTCCGGAACCCGCTGCCTTCGGGGAACCACCACGGAACTCTGCCGCATCGACGGCCAGTCGCTGGTCGCTCGTTTCGAGGATGCCCCGCCGAAGTTCCCGAATTCCGTCGAGATGCCACCCGTCCTCGTCTACCGGGTCGTCCCGATCCTGCTCTTCGCCGGCCTCTGCGTCCTCGTCCTGCTCGGCGGACTTGGTCTGCTCGCGTTCGCGCTGATCCGGAGGGCGAGGAGGAACCGTCCAGGAAACCGCCCCACCGCGTGACCCTCATGCCGCCCGACGCATCGCCATCTCCCCGGGGTCCGGTCGTCTTCGCCACCACCCACTGGACCCGGGTCCTGGCGTCGCAAGGACGGACGACGGACGCCCAACAGGCGCTCAGCGACCTTTGCGCCGCCTACTACGCACCCGTCGTGGCCGTGCTTCGCGGGGAGTTCCGCGCCGACGACCAGGCGCGCGATCTGGCCCACGCGTTCTTCGAAGGCATTCTCGAACGGCACGGACTGGACGGCGCCGACCCGTCGCGCGGCCGCTTTCGCTCCTACCTTCTTGGCGCGTTGAAGCATTTCCTCGGCAATCAGCGCCTCCGTGCCGCGCGATCCAAACGTGGCGCGAACGCGCCCCACGCGCCGCTCGATCCTTCCCCGGGCGAAACCGGATCCCTCGAAAACGCCGGGGCATCCAGTCCGCCCGACGCCGCCGTCTTCGATCGCGCCTGGGCGATCAGCCTGATCGAACGCGCCCTCGCGGTCGTTTCGCGGGAAGCCGCCGCGTCCGGTTCCCTCCGCGAATTCGAGGCGCTCAAACCATGGCTGACCGGCGACGGCGATCTCGAAGGCCGGACCCAGGCGTCGGTCGCGACGGAACTGGGCCTGGCCGACGGCGCCTTCCGGGTGGCGCTGCACCGGCTTCGCCGACGATTCCGAGCGGCGACGAAAGCCGAGATCGCCGACACGGTGTCCGGTCCCGAGGAAGTCGCCGACGAACTCCGCCACCTGATCGCCGCGCTGGGATGACGGTTGGCGGACGGAATCGGTGTCGGCCCGGGCCGTCCAGCCGATTCGCCCCAAAAGCAGATCGGATTTTCCCCGGGTTGCATTTTGGCGCAAGGCAGCGCATGGGAAGGCCCGCATGCAGTTTCATCTGTTTGGATTTTCGGTGCGCGTCGAATTCTGGTTTGTGATCACGGCGATCCTCCTGGGGGGTGGGTTGCGGCCGAACGCCTTTTCAAGCGTCGCCAGCGTGGCGGGGATCGCCATCTGGGTGATCGTCGTCTTCTTTTCGATCCTGATCCACGAACTCGGCCACGCCACCACCGGCCGCCGATACGGCGCGATGCCCGAGATCGTGCTCCATGCCTTCGGCGGGGCGGCGATCATGCACGGGTCGCGGTTCAATCGGCGCCAGGATCTGCTGGTGACCGCGGCCGGTCCCGCGGCGAGCGTGGTGTTGGGAACCCTTTCCCTCCTTCTCTTCCGCTTCATTCCCAACCCGTCCCCCGAACTGCGCGAGACGCTGGTGAACCTGATTTGGATCAACTATTTCTGGACCCTCATCAACCTGATGCCGGTTCAACCCCTCGACGGCGGGCTCCTCCTGAGAACGGCGCTCGGCGATGGACGCTTGCACATCACGTGCGCCATCGGCTTCGTGACGGCCTGCGTGCTCGCCAGCCTGTCGCTCCTCACCGGCCAGGTCTTCCTGACCCTCCTCATGGCCATGCTCGCCTTCGAGAATTGGCGCATGCGCCCCCGGTGATCGGCTCCACCCGCCGACCGACTTCCTCCGTCCCTCCCCGCATCCGCCGTGCACCTGGCCCACCTCCGCCTGCGCGACTTCCGCAACTACGCGCGGCTCGACGAGGATTTCGGACCCGGATTCCACCTCGTCCTCGGCGACAATGCCCAGGGCAAGACCAACATCCTCGAAGCCATCTACCTCCTCGCCACGCTGCGGTCCTTCCGCGGCGTCGGCGGCGCCCAAATGGTCCGGCACGGCGCCCGCGGATACTTCGTCGGCGGCCGTCTCGTCGCCTCGACCGAGCACCAGCTCAAGATGTTCTGGTCGACGGGTGAAAAGAAACTGTCCCTCGACGACCAACCGGTGCGGCGGCTGACCGATTACTACGGCCGGATGCGCAGCGTCGTCTTCTGCACGGAGGATCTCCAACTGGTCAAGGGAACCGGCCGGATCCGGCGGCGTTTCCTCGACCTTCTCCTCGCCCAGACGCCGGGGCCCTACCTCACCACGCTGCAACGCTACCTCCGCGCCCTCCAATCCAGGAACGCGCTCCTCAAGAAGCCCGACCCGGATCCCGCCGTGATCGGGCCGTTCACCCAGGAACTGATCCAGGCGGGCAACCAGATCACGCAAGGCCGCCAGGAACTCGTTCCCCGGCTCTCCGCGCTGGCACGCCTCGCCTACCGCCGGATCAGCAACGACGCCGAGGAACTCCACATCCACTACGCGCCCTCGGTGAAGGGCGATTTCGCCGTCGAACTCGCCCAGGCCGCCGGCCGCGAACGGATGCTGCGCGTCACCGTGGTCGGACCCCACCGCGACGAACTCCAACTCCTGCTCAACGACAAACCCGCGGCGCAGTTCGCCAGCGAAGGCCAGAAGCGCTCCCTCGCCATCGCCCTCAAGATGGCCCAGGCCGAGTACCTGACCGGCCTGACCGGCACGCCGCCCATCCTTCTCATCGACGACGTCATGGGCGAACTCGACGCCCGACGCCGCGCCGGGCTCATGCCGCTTCTGGAGCGGGCGGAACACGCCCGGGGCCAGGTCTTCATGACCTGCACCCAGGAAAGCTGGCCCAGGGAACTCGGCCGCCGCCTCCGCCGCTGGCACGTCCACGGAGCCGTCCTCACGTCGTCCCCCACCGAGTCCGACACCACCGAAACCCGCGGCGAACCCTGAAGCCTTTGGACAACCACGGACCACACGGAGCACACGGAATCTTGAGATGGCGGGGACCTCTCCCCGATGACGTTCCCGGAGGCGGATCGGAACCGGGCCGCATCGCCACCGCATCTCCTTCCGTGTGCTCCGTGTGTTCCGTGGTTGCATCCTCCGTGGTTGCATCCTCCGCCTTCCAAAGGTGGTCTGATTTCATTCCGTGGCTGGCGCCTGGGCGCATCGGGCCTATCCTTTCCACCTGAATGAGCCACCCGGGCCCGGACCTCCTCACCACCCTGCTCCGGGATGTGTCGCGCTCGTTCTACCTCACGCTCCGGCTCCTGCCCGGCGCGGTGCGGTCGCAGATCGGCCTGGCCTACCTGCTCGCGCGGGCCACCGACACCCTCGCCGACACCGAAGTCGTCCCTCTCGACCAACGCCTCGAAGCGCTGGACCAACTCCGAAGCCGCATCCTCGGGGCGCGGATCGATCCCGTGGACTTTTCCGGAATGGCGGAAAACCAATCCCTTCCGTCGGAGCGCGCGCTTCTGGTTCGGATCGAGGAGGCCATCACCGTGCTCGGAACCCTTCCGTGCTTCGATCGGTGCTGCATCCGGGAGGTCGTGGAGACCATCACCAGCGGGCAGAAACTCGATCTCCAGCGGTTTCACTCGGCGCAATCCAGCCGGATCGTGTCGCTGGCCAATGAATCCGAATTGGACGACTACACCTTCCGGGTGGCCGGCTGCGTCGGAGGGTTCTGGACGCGGCTTTGCCGCTCCCATCTGTTTCCCACGGCGCCCCTCGATCTCCCGGCGTATCTCGAAAACGCCGTCCGTTTCGGCAAGGGATTGCAGCGGGTGAACATCCTGCGCGACATCCCGGCGGATCTCGCCCGCGGTCGTTGCTACCTTCCCGGCGAGGAATTGCAGTCGAACGGACTCCAGCCCTCCGAACTCACCAATCCCGCCGCCATGGATCGGTTCCGCCCGGTGTACCAGCGCCACCTGGCCATCGCCGCCGAGCACCTGGCCGCCGGCTGGAAGTACACCTGCGCGACCCCGCGCGGTCAGACCCGCGTTCGAATCGCCTGCGCGTTGCCGCTGCTCATCGGTATCGAAACCCTCCGACTCCTCGGCGCCGGGAACGTCCTGGACCCCGCCCACCGCATCAAGGTCCCGCGCCGCCGCATCCGCTCACTCCTCCTGCAATCGTTCCTCCTCCACCCCTTTCCCCGCCGCTGGGAGGCGCTCTTCCAACCGGGATTGGCCTGAAAACCGGGGTCTTTCGGAGGGGCCTCATGGTTCCCGGCGGATTGCCCGAGCACTCACCAGGTCACTATGCCAGTCCCGCGCCTCCTCGGCCGACAAGTCGACTCGGTCCAGCGCCTCCGCGAGCTCCCGGCCGGTGCAACGCTTCTCCCGGTCCGGCCCAATGCGGGCGACAGGTTTGCCGCTCTCCAGAAGCACAAAGGTCGTGTGGTGATCGTGCGCCCGATTGACGCAATCGGCGAAATTGCGGGCGGCTTCCGTAACCGTGATGGTCAGCTCTTTCATCGAACCAGAGTCTCAGACGATAGGTACCAATCAAGGCCGGTGCTTCGCCTTGTTTCCACCGTCGGATGGATCCCGCAGCTGAAAGCCGGCTCCCGGAAATTGGCCATTTTTCCTGACATCCGCAGCGCAGACAGCCTTGTCTGCCGTTTCGCCGACTGCCAGTCGGCGGGTGCGACGACTCGAGTCCCTACTGGAATCAACGAGTCGCAGGCGTTGCTCCGCAACTCGGTCCCCGCCGGTTGGCAACCGGCGATACGGCAGGCTGGGCAGCCTGCGCTACATCGTCCGGTCACTCAGGGATCCCATGAATCGGCCAATCTCCAGGCCGGCTGAAAGCCGGCGGTACAGGGGCGATTCATGGGGAAGGACGCCTTTTCAGGCCATCCCTTTCGTCCGTGGATGCCGGCCCGGTTCCAGTGTCCCCGGAGAGAATCTCGGCCTCGTAGCCCGATCGGAAATCGGGATGCCGGGGCGACCAGCCCAACTCCTCGCGCAGGCGCCGGGCGATCACCCGCTTGTTGGTCCCGGCCCGGATCGGTCGCGGCCCGGCCGCGCGTGAATCTCCAGACGACTCCACCTTCCCCGAAGCCATCCCCAACCGATCCGCCAGCCATTCCCGGAATTCCTGTTCCGTGCAGGCGGCCCCGTCGCTGACGTTGTAGATGCGGCCCGGTCGGCCCCGTTCCAGGGCGGCGACGATCGCCTCCACCAGGTCGTCCCTGTGCACCATGTTCATCCAACGCGCGCCATTCCTGGGACCGCGCCATTCCCCGCGCCGCATGGACTCGATCCGGTTCCGCTGAGGACCATAGATCCCGGCGATCCGGAGGAGAACGGCGGGAAACCCATCCGACGCCGCCTGCAACAGGACTCCCTCCGCCTCCCGCAAAATGCGGCCGGTCGGGGTTCCATCCTCGGTGGACGCCGTTTCGTCGACGTCGGAGCCGTCGTTCTGGGGGTACACGCCGGTGCTGCCGGTGAACACGAACGCGCGTGGAGGCGACGGCTGAAGCCAGGCCAACAGGTTCCGCGCGCCCTCGACGTACACAGCGCGGTACGCGGACTCGGTTCCATCCGAGGGCGCGGCGCAGGCGACCACCCAATCCCACATCCCGGGAACGTGATCCAGACCACCAGGATTCGTGAGGTCCACGTGGAACGGCTCGATGCCACGTTGGCGCAGTGGCGCGGGATCACCGCCGGGCCGTCGGATTCCAGCCACGGAATGGCCCGCGGCGACGAGGCGTTCCCCGAGCGCGAGCCCCACGTAGCCGCATCCGGCGATCAGAACTCTCATCGCTTGTGGCGGCGCCGGGCAGGCTACGGCTTGAGGAGGGCGACGATGGTCCGGAACTTCGTCGGATTATCGCCGGGATTCTGCAGCGCGGCCTGGTGCTCTCCCGCGTCCCACAGTTTGGGATCGAAGGCCGCCTTGGTGGTGCTGAAGCTGACGTGTCCGTCCCCCCAAAGGGAGTTGATGCCATTGGGGTTTTTGTTCGAGACGTGGGGGATCGTGGCGCGGGTGTAGATCAGGTCGGTGATCATCGTGCGGTTCGCGCTCAACTGTCCCGCCTTCAGCGCCGTTTCAACCCAGTTGGTCTGGCCCCGGGTCAGGGTCACCTCGGACTGCGGATAGTACATGTAGTTGATCCGCACCCGGCCGCTGAAAACCCGCGGCCACGGGACGGTGGCGGATTCGTAGAATTTCATCTCGAGCTTGATCGGGAGGGTGTCCGCGTGGCGGAGGCTGGGGTCATAGAAAGACTTCGGCGAGGAGACGATCCCGGAGACGAAGAGATGGCCCAGGTTCAGGGGGCGGGTCTTGTCCGCGGGTTGGTTGTCAGTTCCCTGGAACACCTGATACCCCTCCCAAGGCTGCGATCCCGTGAGACGTTCCGGATCAAAGAGCGGCGTGGGCAGGCGATCCTCGTTGTCGTCCGCGTAGATCAGCGTTCCCAATCCCAGCTGCCGAAGGTTGTTGGTGCAACTGGTTCTCTTGGCGCGCTCCTTCGCGGACGCCAGCGCCGGAAGCAGCATCGACGCGAGGATGGCGATGATGGCGATCACCACGAGCAATTCGATCAGGGTGAAGCCACGCGACCGGCTTCGGGTGGGGAATTCGTGGGGCATGCGACATCTAACGCGCAGGGTCCCCTTTCAGGTCAAGACGGGGATTCGGCGCGTGTTGGTGCGCGACGGGGCAAAAAACGCTCCCTCCAGCGCAACGCCGGACGTTCCACCAGATGAAAACTCGCGAAGGCGAACCCCACGGCGAGCGGGATGTTCCATGGAAGTTGCTGCCAGATGGCGAAGGGTTCCTTCGGAAGAAACACCTGCTGCCACAGGTACAGGCTGTAGGAGATCCGCCCGATCCACTCCGCCGGCGCCCATTGGAAGACCCGTTGGACCATCGGCGCCCGTCCCTCGATCAGGACCTTGAGCACGAGCGCGATTCCGGTGAGTTCGAGCGGAATACGGGCGGGCAACAGGTATCCCGGCAATGCCAACGACAGGGCGGCCGCCACCAGCCCGACGCCGACCAGGAAGGCGCCGTGGGCGCGCCACTTCGCGCCGGACAGCAATCCCCGGAAGCTGGGATGACGCTGCGCCAGCGCCAGCAGCGCGCCCACCAGCAGGGCGTCGTACAGAAGGTCGGCGCGCGACCAGTTCAGGTTCTGGGCGCCAAAGAGCGCCATGTTCACCTGACGCCACACCGGCGCGAACGCGCACAACCCCGCCGTGACGGGCAGGCGCGCGCGCCGCGGCATCAGGAACAGGAGCAGCGGCCAGAGCAGATAGAACTGCTCCTCGATCGCCAGGCTCCAGAAGTGCGCGGTGTAGTACGAACCCCCGGTCAGGTTGCGGAAAAAGAAGAGGCACCCAAGCCAATCCCAGGGCGGAATTCCCAAGGGAATGAATCGTGTGAGCACCGCGAGTCCGGCCAGGAACAGCACGACCGGGGGAAGGATCCGGAACGCGCGGCGCACATAAAAATCGCGGAGCGAGAACGCGCCGTGCCGTTGTTCCTCCTCGAGCAGCAGCCAGGTGATCAGAAACCCGCTCAGGACGAAGAACACGGTCACCCCGTGGACCCCGCGGCTGGCGAACCCGGCGAACCACGCCGGGTAGGTCACCGAATAGCCGGCGTGCAGGAGGATGACCCACGCCACGGCGAACGCCCGCAGCCCGTCCAACCCCGGGAGCCGGTGCTTGGCGGTCACCGCGGCTCCAGCGTCAGGGGATCCCGCATCGGAAGTTCCACCAACGACCCCCGCGTCAGACTTTCCAGTTTCACCGGGTGATCCGGGTGGCCCTTCAGAATCTCGCCCTTCTGCCCCACCGCCAACACGACCAGGCGGTCGCGTTGCAGCCATTTCTCCGCCATCCGCTGGACGTCCTCACGTGTCACCGCGTCGATCCGCCGTCGGTACTCCCGCCAGTAGTCCGGGTCCCGGGCGTAACGACCCGTGAACTCGTCGTCCGCGTATTGCCCCGCCACCTGGGCCTTGCTGGAAAAGCGCCTCGGGAAGGTGTCGATGAAGGAGCGCTTGGCCGTGTTCAGTTCCTCTTCCGTCACCGGCTCCGTCGCGATCCTCCGCAGTTCCTCCAGCACCAGGCTCGCCGCGTAGGCCACGGTCCGCGACTTCGTCTGAAAGGTCGCCTGAAACGCCCGCGCCAGTTGGACGCCCTCGGGGAACGCCGATCCCGCCGAGTAGGCCAGGCCTTCCTCGGAGCGAACCCGGTTCATGATCCGCGAGGTGAACCCGCCGCCGCCGAGGATGTCGTTCATCACCGTCACGGGCAGGAAATCCGGATCATCCCGTCGTAGGCCCGGCAGCAGGAGACTGACCCGGCCTTGGTTGACGTCCTTGTCCACGAGGTACACCCCAGGCTTCGCGAACTCCGCGTCGCCCGGCACCGGCGGCGCCTCTTCGCCCGGGAACGGCCAGTCCGCCAGGAGCTTCTCCAACCGCGCCACCATGTCGGCCTTGGCGAAGTCGCCGCTCACGGCGACGACCATGTTCCTCGGATGAAACCAGCGTCGATGAAACGCCTCCAGGTCCGCGCGGTCCACGCCCTGCACCGACGCCGCGGTCGGCAGCCGGTTCAACCAGAACCCGGGCCCGTACGCCAACCGGTCGCGCTCGCGATCCTCGATGTCGGACGAATCGTCGTTCCGCTGTTTCAAGACCTGCAGCGTCCTCTCCTTCGCCAGGGCGACGCGGCTGTCCTGAAATCGCGGCGCGGTCAGGACGTCGCGCAGGATTCGCAGGCCTTCGTCCAAGTCCTTCGAAAGGAGGTTCAATCGCACCCGGCCCTGCGCCTCGCCGATCCCCGCGCTCAGCATCGCCGCCAGGAAATCGACCCGCTCGTCGAGCTCCTCCGCGCTCCGGCTCCCGGCCCCGCCGCTCACCAGCACCGACCCGGTCAGCGCCGCGAGCCCGGCCTTGTCCTCGGGTTCCACGTACTGCCCTGTCCGGACCGTGACCGAGATCGTGACCAGCGGCAGTTCGCGGTCCTCGACCACGTAGGCCACCGGGCCGGCCTTCAGTTCGACCCGGTAGGCCGCCGGATCCGGCGGTTCGTAGGTCAGCTCTGGAAAGCGTAGTTTCTCCGGTCGCTCGGGGATCTCCGCGGCCGTGACGGCCAGGGACACGGCAAGAAGCGCGAGAGTCGCGGCGAAACGACGTCCAACCCGCTTCCGCGATCGAAGGGGTTTGGGTCCGGAAGTTTCGGGGAGAGTTTCGGGGTTCATCGGAAGCAAAGTTCTCCAAATTCGGGACAAGTATTGCGGCGATCGGCCGTAGCCGCCGACGTCAGTCGGCGCTGACTTCCGGCCCGGAGATGGCGCGGACTGACGTCCGCGGCTACGCGAGGAGAGGTCATGGGAAAGAACCGGGTTCGGTGTTGCATCACTTGGCCTCCAGCTCCACGAGACGCGCCTCGACCTTCTTGCGAAGGATGCGCTGGAATTGCTGGCGTTTCGGGTCGTTGCCGGCGCCCTGGCTTTCCATCTGCGCCAGCAGCGCCCGCAACCGGTCGGCGTCCGTTTCCTGGCGGAGCATGCCCATCACTTGTCGGATGACCGGCAATTGTTCCGGAGCGAGCCCGACCAGGTCGGGATCCTCCGGGGTCGACGTCCCGGAGGCCTTGCGCGTGTAGGTCGCCACGGCGCGGTTCTCCTTGGTGAAGTACTCGGACGCCACCCGGCGGATGTCGGCGGCGGTCACCGACTGGATCTTCGCACCCGCCGCGTTGACCTCCCGCCAATCCCCTCCGCCCTCGTCGATGATCAGTTGAAACAGGATGCGCATGTTGGAGACGAGCTTCCGGTATTCACCGGCGGCGAAAGCGTTCTTCACCTTCTGCAATTCCTCCGCGGGCACGTCCTCCGTTTTCAGACGTTCCAGTTCCTCGTAGATCGCCGCCTCGACATCCGCGGGCGCCTTTCCGTCGCGCGCCTCGCCGCCCAGGTTGAACAGACCCGCCCAACGCCGGTGCTCGGCGCGGGCGAAGACCTCCGACGCCACTTCGCGGCCCACCACCAGCCCCTTGTAGAGACGGCCCGTCCGTTCCTCCAGCAACTGGGCGAGCACGTCCAGGGCGTACGCGTCGCGATGCCCGGCGGGCACCGTGTGGTACAGGATGTCGACCTGCGGATTCGCCTCCGCCTCGGCGTTCATCCGTTTCTCCGCCTTTTGAATCGGCTCGGTCGTGACCACTTCCGGCACCGGCTGATCCCCGGCCGGGATCCGCCCGAAATACCGTTCGATCATGGGCAGGCTCGTCTCGGCCTTCAGGTCCCCCACCAGCACCAACGTGATGTTCCGCGGCGCGTAGTAGGTCGCGTAAAAGGCGTCGGCGTCGGCCTTCGAGATCGCCGGAATGTCCGAAGCCCAACCGATGACCGGCCATTGATACGGGTGCGCCTCCCAGAACATCGACTGCAGGGTCTCGTCGAATTTGCCGAGCGGCGTCGATTCGGTGCGCATCCGGCGCTCCTCGAACACCACGTCGCGTTCCGCGTAGAACTCCCGGAAGACGGGCCGCAAGAGCCGTTCGCTCTCCATCCAGCACCAGAGTTCCAGCTTGTTCGCGGGGACGGTGATGAAATAGGCGGTCAGATCGTAGCTGGTGAAGGCGTTCATCCCGGAACCGCCCTGCGCCGTGTAGATGCGATCGAATTCGTTCTTCACCAGCAACGCCCGCTGTTCGTCGATGAGCTTCTTGAACTCGACTTCCAGCTCGCGGTAGCGCGGCGTCTGGTTCTCCAGCTTGGTCGGGTCGTCGACCTCACCCCGGCGCCACGCGGCCCGCACAAGGCTTTCCTCGGCCCGCATCGCTCCGCGCACCCGTTCCTGCTCCTCGATGATCGCGAGGTCCCGGGTCGCGTCCTTCGTGCCGATCGTCGGCGTCCCCTTGAAGAGCATGTGCTCGAAGAGATGGGCGATTCCGGTGATCCCGGGCCGTTCGTTGGCGCTTCCGACCCGGACCACGAACGCCGCCGAGATGGACGGTTCATCGTGGCGTTCCACGAACAGCACCTTGAACCCGTTCGCCAGCGTCTTCTCGACCACCGGCACCTGCTGCGCTCCGGCGGGTCCCGCCGCCCACGCCAGCGCGAGGAGGGCGATCGGCAGGAGACCCGACGCGCGGATCGGTCGGGCCCGGGAAACCCCGCCGGACCACCGCGGGTTCGTTTCCAAGCATTGTCCGCGGCGCTTCACACCTCCGCCATCACCGCCCGTCATCCCCCTGTTTGGGCTGCTGCGTCCTGGTTGCACGGCCCCGACGTTGGCGATTTCCCGCCCCCGGTCAACGCGGCAGGCGACCGACAGGTCCCGGCGCTTCCTGGCTGCTCTCGCTTGGCAAAAATGCTGGGTGGACGGCGCGCAGGCTAGAAAGACAGAATTGAAACTCTGGAGATGAACCTTGAGCACATCCTGAAGTCTCTGCTGGCACTTCCCACCGAGGCGGAATGGGTGGAGTTCAAGCACAATAACGACACGCCGGACGAAATCGGTGCGTATATTTCGGCGCTCTCCAATTCGGCGGCGCTACACGGACGCGAGGCCGGTTACCTCGTCTGGGGCATCGAGGATGGGACCCATGACGTCGTCGGAACCACGGCCCGACCGCGCCAGCAAAGAATTGGGAACGAAGAAATGGAGAACTGGCTAGCCCATCAGCTTGAGCCGAGGGTGGATTTTCGGTTTTACGAGTGGTAACAACAGAGGTGCCGGATGATCCTGTTAATGGTGCGGCCAGCGGTGGCGGCACCTGTGGCGTTCAAGGGCACGGAATGGATCCGGGTCGGCAGCCTCAAGAAGAGGCTCAGGGATCATCCGGGCAAGGAGAAGGAACTCTGGCAGGTGCTGTCGCGGTTGAGCTTGAGCTTCGAGAAGGGCATTGCGGCGACAGACGCCACAGGCGACGACGTGCTGTCGAGCCTCGACTACCCAAAATTTTTTGAGCTTTCGGAGCAGAAGAAGCTGCCCGCCAACCGTTCTGGCATTCTGGAGCGCCTGGCGGTGGATCGTTTGATCCTTCCAAAAGGTGACGACCGCTTCGACATCACGAATCTCGGAGCCATCCTTTTCGCCAAGCAACTGGCGCGGTTCGGGGGACTGGGGCGGAAAGCATTCCGCGTGATTCGCTACAAGGGAATCAATCGGGTCGATACGGAGCACGAAAAGCCCGGCGTAAAGGGGTATGCAGCGGAGTTCGAGGGCATGGTGAGTTACATCAAAGACCTGCTTCCTCGAAACGAGATTCTGGGGGAGGCGCTACGGAAGGAAGCCCGCATGTATCCTGAACGCGCGATCCGGGAGTTGGTGGCGAACGCCATGATTCACCAAGACTTCAGCATGAGCGGCACAGGGCCAATGGTGGAGATTTTTGATGACCGCTTGGAGGTGAGTAATCCAGGCCTGCCCCTGATCGACCCGTTGCGGTTCCTGGATCATTCACCGCGGTCCCGCAACGAGATATTGGCGGATTTAATGCGGCGGTTGGGCATCTGCGAAGAGCGCGGAAGCGGCTTCGACAAGGTGGTGTTCGATATCGAGTTTTATCAACTGCCCGCCCCTGACGTGCGGACCGACACGACGCACACCCGAGTCGTGCTATTTGCGCATCAGGATCTGGCCAAAATGGACAAAAAGGACAAGGTCCGAGCGTGCTACCTGCACTCCTGTCTGCTGAGCGTCTCCAACAAGGTGATGACGAACACGACGCTTCGGGAGCGGTTCAAGATCGCCGAGAACGACTATCCACTCGCCTCCCGCATCATTCGGGACACCCTGATAGCGAGGTTGGTCAAGTTGGAGGACCCCACCAGCAAATCAAGGAAGCACGCGAAGTACGTGCCCTTTTGGGCCTGAATCTTATGTGCCGGTCATGTGCAGGTTCAAGGGATGGCGACCTCCCGAACCACAACATCTTGGGACAGGTGGCGTGCGGACCCCAACTTGCAGGTTGTTTTATGTGCCGGTCATGTGCACGAGATCGGGGAGGCAACCGAAGTTCTTCGTCTTTCGGCTGTTCCGCCGGTTTTCAAACCGGCATTCCGGCCTCCGAGTCCATGCACGGGCCGACTTGAAAGTCTGCGGTACAGAGGGCGGCCATTCGTCCCATCACCCACCCCCGTCCCCTCACCGCTTCAGGTACTCGGCCAGCCACTCAAAGACCGTCGCGTGCCAGAGTTCGCTGTTCTGGGGCTTCAGGACCCAGTGCCCCTCGTCGGGGAAGTACAGGAACTTGGAGGGAATCCCCTTCCGCTGGAGCACCGTGAAGAGGTCCATCCCCTGGGCCACCGGCACGCGGAAATCGAGTTCGTTGTGGATCACCAGATTGGGCGTCTTGAACTTCGCCGCCAACCGGTGCGGCGAATGCCGCCCAAAGTCCGACTTCTCCCACGGAATCCCGTGGTCCCATTCGTCGAACCAGAGTTCCTCCGTCGTGCCGTACATGGTGTCGAAGTTGTACACCCCGCAGTGGGTCACCAGCGTCCTGAACTTGTCCGTGTTGCCCTGGAACCAGTTCATCATGTACCCGCCAAACGACGCGCCGGCCGCCGCCATCCGTGTCGTATCGACGTAGGGCTGTTTCTCCAACCAGGAAAGACACTGCATCAGGTCCACGAACACTTTGCCGCCCCAGTCCCGAGAGATTTCGTCGGTGAACTTCTGCCCGAACCCGGTCGATCCCCGGGGATTCGGCATGGCGAGCACGTAGCCCTGGGCCGCCCAGAGCTGCGCATTCCACCGGGGCGACCACGAGTCCATGAACGCGCCCTGGGGCCCGCCGTGGACCCAAAAAACCAGCGGGAGCTTCCGGGTTCCGTCGTCGCCGGGCGGCTTCAGAATCCACATCTGTACCGGCGTTCCGTCCGCTCCCGGCACTTCCACGGACTCCGGCGCCCTTAGCGCCAAGGGTTCCAACAGGGCCTCGTTCAGCCGGGTCAGCGCCACCGGTTCACCGCCGCCAGCCTCCAGGGACATCCGGTACAGCTCCGCCGGATGCCGCATGGTCGACCGCGAAAAAACGACTGTCCGCCCATCCGCCAGGATGCCCGACCCGCCGCACGCGCCTCCTCCCACCAACAGCGCCGGGGTCCCGCCTTCCACGGGCAGCCGCCATAGCGCCTTCACGCCGCGGTTCTCCGCTTCCAACAGCAGCGTCCGCCCGTCCGGCGACCAACTGAGCCCGTCAACCGATCGATCCCAGTCCGGTGTCAGCGACCGACTCGCCCCCGTCTCCCGGTTCAACAGCATCAATTGCCAGCGGTCCGATTCGAATCCCGCCCGGGTCTGCGCCCTGTACGCCAGCCATTTGCCATCCGGCGAAAATTGCGGACAACTGTCGGCCGCCGGGTTGGTGGTGAGCTGCCGACGTCGACCGTCCGCCACCCGAACCGACCACAGGTCGTGATCCGTCTTCCACGCCTCCTCGCGCGCCGGAGTCGGCGTCGCCGTGTGGACCAGTTCGGCACCGTCGGGCGAGAACACGAATTCGTCCCCCGCCGAGAAGGTGCTGGAGGTCGGGATCGCATCGCGGTCGCCGGGAGTCAGGTTTCGAGGATCGCCGGCCGCCATCCCGTTCTCCACCGGCACGACGAACAGGTGCTGGCGTTCGCCGTCCACCCACGAGTCCCAATGCCGGTAGAGCAGTTGCGTGATGACTCGCGCCTTGACCTTGCTCTTCTCGCGTTCGTCCAGGCGCGCCTGGTTCAGCTTCTCCGCCTCGGCGAACGGCTTGTCCGAGAACTCCGGAAACACCGCCGACACAAACGCGATGTGCCGGCCGTCCGGCGACCACACCGGCTGGTTTGCTTCAGTCGATAGAGTCGTGACCGCCCGCGCCTCGCCGCCATCGACGCGCATCGTGTAAATCTGAAAGCTCCCGCCCCGATTCGATTCGAAGGCCAGCCACCGGGAATCCGGCGACCACGTCGGGTGTCGGTCGTGTTTCGCCGATCCCGTGAGCTGGCGGGGTTCGCCCCCGGCCGAGGGAACGATCCAGATGTCCGAGTTGACCGAGTTGGCTTCGCGATCGGGAACACCGACGACGTACGCGATCCATTTCCCGTCCGGGGACGGAGCGGGCTCGGAGAGTCGTTCGCAGGCGAGCAAATCCGCGAAAGTCATCGGCCGGGGCGCGCCCGCGGCCTGAAGGGCGGCCAGAGAAGCCCACCCGATCGCGAGGAGAGCCCGGCGAAGGGGTCCGGAACCCGGCACGCTGACTGGGCCTTGGGTTCGGAGACTCGGGAGCGGGAGATGCGGGTCACCGGCTGAAATTCGCATGACGAACCCTAGGCCCCCCGGCAGGGGAGCGACAACCGTTCTGAACCGAACCGGTGGCGGATCAAGGGACGGCCTCAGACAAAGGGGCGGGGCTCTTGTCGGATCTCGTGGCGCAGACAGCCTTGTCTGCTGTATCGCCGACTGCCAGTCGGCCAGTGCGACGACCCGAGTCCCTACCAGAATCAACCAGTTGCGTTGCGGCGTTGCTCCGCACCCGGTCCCCGCCGGTTGGCAACCGGCGATACAGCAGGCTGGGCAGCCTGCGCTACAACGTCCGGTCACGGCCTGAGCCAAGCGCCATTCGGACCCGCCATTCGGACCTGTCCCTTTGTTTGGAGTTTCGGCGTATCCTCAAGCCATCGAAATGAACCGCCGAAACTTCCTCCTCGCATCCGCGATGGGCCCAGGCTCGCTCGCCCTCGCCCTCGCCTCCGGTTGCGCCCGCCAACGGAACCGTTGGGTCGCCCCCAATACCCCCCGACTCTTCTTCACGTCGGCGGGCAAGACCTGCCTGGTCCATGCGGATGGCTTCAGTTTCCGCGTCCTTCAATTCGATGTCCCCAACCAGGACACATGGCAACCGGCGGGCTTCTTCGCGGACGGCCGTCGGGTCCTCTTTCTCAGCATGGAACCGCGACGCGACGGCCCCGGACGGCCCTTCGACGAATACTACACCCAGACCCCCACCCACCTGTGGGTCCACGACCTCGACTCCGGCGCCCTCGAGGAAGTCGCCACCCGCGATCGCCTCGCGGTCTTCTACACACCGCAATTGCTCCTCAACGACGATCGCCTGCTCGTCCAGGTGGTCCGGAACAAGGTCGGACAGGTGTTCAACATGCGCCTCGACGGGAGCGACGCCATCCCCTTCACCCAACCCGGCGAAGGATTGCCCTATGGTTTCAGCCTCAGCCCCGATGGGCGTCGGATCGCCTTCCACCTCGCCGGACCGCGGGGGTACGGCATCTGGGTCGCGGCCCCCGACGGCACCGGGCGCACGCTTGTCGCCGAACATCCCGACCGCCTCTATTTCGGTCCCAGTTGGTCGCCGGACGGCCAATGGCTCGCCTTCCAGGATTGCAGATACCGGCACGATCCGGGCCACGACTGGTCCGATCTGTGGGTGGCCCGGCCCGACGGAACGGAAGCCCGGCAGTTGACCGAGGGCCAGGCGCTCTGGTTTGGAGCAACCTACGGCAACCCGTCCCAGCGCGGCGGCGGTTCCAATGTCCCTTCGTGGACCTCCGACGGCGGGGTCCTCGTCTCGCACCGCCTCCCAGGTTCCCAAGTGGCCTGGGAGTACCAGACCCAACGCCCCGACACCGACCACTTCAACCGGGACTGGAAACCCGGGAACGCGAAAGGCGGTACCGAGATCCGCCGGATCGATCCCCGCGATGGCGCCGTCCGCCGTCTCACCCAATCCGAGCCACCGGTTTGGGATTTCCGAGGTGTCGAATCCCCGGACGGCCGTTGGATCGCCTTCTGCCGGGCCGCGACCGGCGAGGTTCCGGCCCTCTGGGTCAGGGATTCCGCGACAGGGGCCGAACGACTGCTGAGTCGTGGCCTCGACGCCAAGGGCGCCGACCACCCCCGATGGCTCCCGAACACGGCAAAAAGGGGTCAGTTCTAATAATCGACAATGAACCGCGCACGGATTTTCTCGCCGGCAACACGAAGCCTGTGTCCAAGCCTGTTGGCAAAATACTTGGGACCGACCCCTTCTCTGCGCGTCCTGGCCGCGCGAACCCTGGTCCTCATCCTGTGCCAATGAATCGGTCATCACGTGGCGGACGGAGGGCGACGCTCTTTTTGGCGGCGCTGACGGTATTGGTTTTGGCGCTGTCGGTGCCGGGCTCACTCGAATACGCCCGGCAAGAGGGCGGGTTCTACCTGGTTTCGAAGGCTTTTATCGAAGATTTTCCAAAACGTCTCACGGGACCCGGCCGGTTCCGGTTCGCCCTCCAACCGCTGATTGCGATTGTGTTGGGTGTCCGCGGTGGCTTGGCCGACGCGCGGGCCGGGCTGCCGCCATATCTTTACGGGCTGGTCTTCCATCGTGCGACAAGGGGGCGATTGATGAAGCACGGTCTCACAACCATCATGAACGTGTTGTTGATGGGCATCCTGGCCGATTCCGTCTGTCAATGGCTCATCCTTGGCATCTCCTACCCCATCCCCGCGGTGATCGTCGGTCCCGTGCTGGTGGTCGCTCCTTATTCCATTTCCCGCGCGATCACGAACCGTCTGGCCCGAGCACGCAACTGGGTTTGATGGGTTCCTCGATGTCTTCGGTGGGCGGAAGCGGTCCCGAGTCCGTACCGAGTTGGCGCTGAACTCGAATGCCCCCCGAAGAGACGTCTTACGCGAGCCGTGGATCCAACATCCCCCGCGGGCACCGGCACCGAGGCGCGCCAAGCAAAAAGCTTTTCCTCATCCGAGGATCGGGGATTCTCCATCGTCCCCTTTCGGCCCACCCCGATCGCGGACTTCGCGGAAACCATGAATCGCATCCTCTCCCGCCTAACCCGCCTGCTGGTGGTCGCATCGGTCGTATCGGTCGCATACGACCCGCGCTCGCTGGCCGACACCGACACAACCCCGGACGCTGCATCACCGGTCGAACGTAAAATCCTCGATCGGGCCCGGACCCATTGGGCGTTCCAACCCATCGACCGCTCGATCACCCCGCCCTCCCCCGAAGGCGACGCCCTTTCGCCAACGCCCATCCACCCGATCGACGCCTTCATCCGAGCCACGTTGAAGGCGAAGGGCCTCGAACCCGCCCCTCCCGCGCCACCGCGCGACCAGATCCGACGCCTTTACTTCGCCCTCATCGGACTGCCTCCGGCGCCCGAGGCGGTCGAAGCCTTTGAACGGGATCCAACGGACGAACACTACGCGCGGATCATCGATCAACTCCTCGCCCGCCCTCAATACGGGGAACGCTGGGCTCGGCACTGGCTCGATCTCGCGCGCTACACCGAGAGCACTGGGTTCGAATACGACCGGCTCCGGGACCGCGCCTGGCCCTACCGCGACTACGTCATCCGCAGTTTGAACGAGGACAAGCCGTACGACCGCTTCATGCGCGAACAGATCGCCGGCGACGTCCTGGAACCGGTCACCCGCGACGGGATCCTCGGCGCGAGCCTCCTGGTCTGCGGCGCGTACGATCAGGCGGGCAACAACCAGGCCAACCTCACCCAGCGCGCCATCACTCGCGAAGAGGAACTCGAGGACCTCGTCAGCGTCGTCGGCCAGACCTTCCTCGGACTGACCCTGAACTGCGCCCGCTGCCACGATCACAAGTTCGATCCCGTCCTTCTCACCGATTACTACCGCATCAAGTCCGTCTTCGACGGCGTCCAACACGGCGAACGCCCGGTCGAAACTCCCGCTGAAACCCGCGCCCGCGAATCCCGGATGACCGACCTCCGACGGGACATCGCCGAGGCCGACGCCCAAGCCGGCCGCCTGCACCAGGCGGGTTGGCAGGTCGCCCAGGCGCGCCGCGGCCCCACAACGGCGCCGACCGGGCCCAAGCCCCTGGTTCATTGGACCTTCGAATCCTCCACGTTCAGCGCGCTCGAAGGCACCCTCGAAGGCGGCGCCCTGATCCGCGAGGGACGCCTCGAACTCCCGTCGCCCGGGGCCTACTTCCAATCCCCACCCCTCGCCCGCGACATCCGCGAAAAGACTCTCGAAGCCTGGGTGTCGCTCTCGGATCCCGCCCAGCGCGGCGGCGCGGCGATTTCCCTCGAAAGCGTCGACGGCAAGGAATTCGACGCCATCGTGTTCGGCGAACAACAACCCGGGAAATGGACCGCCGGCAGCGCGGGACTCGCCCGGACGAAGAACCTGGATGCGCCCGCGGAGGACACGCTTCCCGGCGGCCGGATTCACCTGGCGATCGTCTACTCGTCGGACAACAGCGTCTCGGTCTTCCGAAATGGGAAGCCCTACGGCAAGCCGTACACCCCGGCGCGGGGCCTCATCCCGTTCAAGGCGGGCGATTCCCGGATCGTCCTCGGCCTCCGACATCACGGCGGTGGCACCCCCTGGCTCACGGGCTCGATCCACCAGGCCGCCCTCCACGATCGCGCGCTGACACCCGAGGAAATCGCCGCGTCGTTCCACGCCGCCGATCTCGCCATCCCCGACGCGGAAGTCCTCGCCGCGCTCGCCCCGGATCAGCGCGCCGCCTACGACACGGCCCGAGCGCGTTCAACCGACGCCCGGAAGGCGCTGGCCGCGGCAAGCCAGCCGGAGTCCATCGCCTACGCGGGGAAAAGAACCCAACCGGCGCCCACGCAACGCCTGAAACGCGGCGACGTGAAATCCCCCGACGGCATCGTCACCCCGGGCGCCATGCTCGCCCTCACGGACGTCCTGGGCGACCTGGACCTTCCCGCCGACGCGCCGGAATCGGAGCGGCGCATCCGCTTCGCCCGCTGGCTGAGCGATCCCCGCCATCCACTGCCCGCTCGCGTCCTCGTCAATCGCGTCTGGTACCACCACTTCGGCCAGGGATTGGTCACCACACCGAGCGACTTCGGGGCGAGCGGAACACCGCCCACCCATCCCGAACTCCTCGACTGGCTCGCCAACCGCTTCCTCGCCAAAGGGTGGAGCGTCAAGTCCCTGCACCGCCTCGTCGTCACCTCCGCCACCTTCCGGCAATCGTCCGCGATCCGGCCCGACGCGGCCGCGCTCGACGCCGACAACCAATGGCTCTGGCGCTATCCTCCCCGGCGCCTCGAGGCGGAGATTTTGCGGGACTCCATGCTGGCGGTCAGCGGACGTCTCAACCCGCAGGTCGGTGGGCCGAGCTTCCGCCCGTTCACCACGACGGATTTCAACGCGACGTTTTACCATCCATTTGACAAGAACGAACCCGAGTACAACCGGCGCACGGTCTACCGGATGAACGTCAATTCGGGGAAGGACCCGCTCCTGGACGCGTTCGACTGCCCGGATCCCTCGATCAAGACGCCCCGGCGCGCGACCACCACGACCCCGCTGCAGGCGCTGGGCCTGATGAACGGCACCTTCACCCGGCGCCAGGCGAATCTCCTCGCGGAGCGCGCCGCCGCTCCCACCACGACCACGACCACGACCGACACCGGGTCCCACCACGATCCGACCGCCGCCGTGCGGAACGCCTACCGCCTCGCGCTCGGCCGTCCGCCGACCTCTCAGGAGTCCGAAAGCGCCGTGGCCGTCGCCCGCGAACTCGGCTTGTCCAGCGTGTGCTGGGTCCTCCTCAACTCCACCGAATTCCTGTATGTCCGGTAAGCTCCTCCTCCCTCCCATCCTTTCGCGGCGCCATTTTCTTTCCGGCACGTCCGGAGGCCTTGGCGCGGTCGCGCTCGCATGGCTGCTTCGGACCGACCTGGCCCGTTCCCAGACCGGCGCCGTGGCCGCGGGTTCAGCGGGTTCATCGATCGCACCGCCGTTCACGCCCAAGGCCAAACGCGTCGTCCAGATCTTCTGCTGCGGCGGCGTCAGTCACATCGACACGTTCGATCACAAGCCGGAACTTGACCGGCTCCACGGCAGGTCGATGGAAGGGAAGGGCGAGAACCTCGGGTTCTTCGGGCAGCCCGGAAAGCTCATGCGCAGCGTCTACCCGTTCCGGCGTCACGGCCAGAGCGGCAGCTGGGTGAGCAGCCTCTTCCCTCACCTCGCCCAGTGCACGGACGACGTCTGCTTCATCCATTCGATGTTCGCCAAGAGCAACAACCACACCCCGGCGACGTTTCAGATGAACAGCGGGTTCACCCTGAACGGCTTTCCCTCCATGGGCGCCTGGTTGAGTTACGGGCTGGGTACCGAAAACGAAAACCTGCCGGCCTTCGTCGTCCTCCCCGATCCGCGCGGACTCCCCGCCGGCGGTTCGATCAACTGGACGTCCGGCTTTCTCCCAGCCAACCACCAGGGCGTCCCGTTCCGCACCCATTCCCCCGAAGTCATCGCCGACCTACGCCCGCCCGATTCGATCCCCGCCGCGACGCGGACCGCCGAGATGCGCCTGCTCGCCGATGCGAATCGCGCGTTCGCCGAAGCCCACCCCGGCGACAACGCCTTCGCGGCGCGGCTGCGGTCCTACGAACTCGCGGCCCGCATGCAGTCCAGCATCCCGGAGGCGACCCGGTTCGACGACGAATCCGAGGCGACCCAGCGCTTGTACGGGATCGACGACCCATCCAACAAAGGCTTCGCCCGGAACTGCCTCATGGCCCGGCGGCTCCTGGAACGTGGGGTCCGGTTCGTGCAGGTCTTCAATGGCGGGTCCTTCGGCAGCCCGCGCATCAACTGGGACGGACACGAGAATCTGAAGGAAAACCACGACACCCAGGCGGCCACCATGGACCGACCCGTCGCGGCCCTCCTCCAGGACCTCAAACAGCGGGGGATGCTCGAGGACACCCTCTTCGTGTGGTCCACCGAATTCGGCCGCGGCCCCGCCACCCAGGGGATCGATTCACCGGGGCGCGACCATCACCCAACGGCGTTCACCTGCTTCATGGCCGGCGCCGGGATCCGCAAGGGGTTCCACCACGGCGCGTCCGATGAAATCGGCTACTTCGTCGCCGAGAACAAGGTCACCGTCCCCGACTTTCACGCGACCATTCTGCACCTGCTCGGCGTCGACCACGAAAAGCTGACCTTCTACCACAACGGCATCCAACGCCGCCTGACCGACGTCCACGGCGAGGTCATCCGCGAGATCCTCGCCTGATCGCCGGATCGACACGCCGCCTCGCCACCTCAGAACGGACTTTTCAACCGGGCGTTTTTGGGCATCTTCGCCGCCCATGCACAACATCCTGTCCATTCTCCGTCGTCCACTGAACCTTTTGCCTTTGCTGGGCGCGTCCGCGCTCCTTAGCGTTGCGCCCATGTCGCACGCTGCTGAATTGAAAGACGGTCTTTACGCCGAATTCGACACCACGAAGGGCAAGATCGTCGTCCAACTGGAGTTCGAGAAGACCCCGCTGACCGTCGCGAACTTCGTCGGCCTCGCCGAAGGCACCAAGAATTACTCGAAAGACGGGTCCGCCCCGAAAGCCCAGAACGGCGCCCCGTTCTACGACGGCATCGTGTTCCACCGTGTCATCAAGGGTTTCATGGTCCAGTGCGGTGATCCCACCGGAACCGGCCGCGGCGGCCCCGGGTACCGCTTCAAGGACGAGATCGACCCGAGCCTCAAGCACAACAAGCCCGGCATCCTGTCCATGGCCAACGCCGGCCCCGCCACCAATGGCAGCCAGTTCTTCATCACCCACGTCCCCACGCCCCATCTCGACGGCAAACACGCCGTCTTCGGCAGCGTCGTCGAAGGCCAGAGCGTCGTCGACGCCATCGCCCAGGGCGACAAGATCAACAAGCTGAAGATCGTCCGCGTCGGCGAGAAGGCGAAGGCCTTCAAGGGCGACCAAGCCGACTTCGAGAAGTTCTCGAAGTAATCCGGCACCGACCCAGGCCCACATCCATTCCGGAACACAACCCCGACCACGACCGATCCGCCCGAACCCGGGTGGATCGGTCGTTTGGTTTCGCAAGGCCGAGCCCAGGTGAGAACGCCCGCGGTTCGAACCATGTCCCAGTGATCCGGGCCGCGGCACGCGAATGCTCAGCATGATCGCCCCCCTCAGTCGACGGGGAGGTATCTCATGGGAAATCGGTCAGCACATCACGAACCGATTCCGTATTGAACGGGAGAAGCCCGGATGCCGGCCCGAAGATCGTGGCTCCAGTGTGAACGCACACCACGCGAGTGATGCCATCCCTGGGTTCCTCCCTCAGGGGAAGGGCCTGCCGGCGCAGGAATTCGGACACAGACAGTCCCTGCTTCCGCGCGAGCAACCTGATCCGCCGGGCCTCTTCATCTGTG
This sequence comes from uncultured Verrucomicrobiota bacterium, assembly GCA_942490575.1. Taxonomy (GTDB): domain Bacteria; phylum Verrucomicrobiota; class Verrucomicrobiia; order Limisphaerales; family CAIMTB01; genus CAIMTB01. Next base: position 2,429 of record CALNYA010000017.1, on the reverse strand, counting down.
ACTTTGAAGGTCAGCGTCGGCATGGGTAAAACAGTAATGCCGAACCGGAACCGTCGTCGATGCCGCCATCGCATCTCGACCAACTTCTGGTCCGAATGCCCGGCCCAATCGGGCTTGCGGCCACCCAACACCTGAAGGACCGAAGTTGTCTCCCCCCGTCACCCGCCTCGTTCCCCGTTCGAAAGCCAATGCGACACCCAATGGAATGCCTTTCCCTCGCCCTCCAAGAATGCTAAATCCCCGGCATGCTTCTTCTGGCGAGAACCAATGCGCCAGCAACACCCCTTGGTCGTGCCCTGGAGCGATCCGCACCTTCAAACCCCATCCCGCCAAAGGCTGCGTTTCCGCTGCCATCTCCGGATTCGGCGGCGTTTAGGCCGACGACACAATGTTAGGCATCACCGCGAGCGCAACTTTATGAGACGAATTCTTCGAGGCAGAGAGAACCTAGCAGCACTACTATTGACAGTAGTCGGAGTGGTCATCGTGTATTACGGTGAGCGTCTGTCATCCAGTTACTACCAGTCCGTTGCAGCGAACCTTGGAACTGGAGTGGTCGCGTTAGCAGCAGGTATTGCGCTTGTGAATGTCTATTTTGACTACCACTCCCGGAAGCGAGCTGTGCGCCCCCTCATTCAGTTGATCACGCCGTCAATTCAGCGACATCAAAACGATTTGCTCGATGAGGCTTGGAATATCTTCGGCAAGCCTCAGTTCGGAGAGATGATGAAGCGCTACGCCGACAATAACGGAGACCCGCTAGCTTGGACTCCAGAGGAGAGGAAACGGCTATACGACATGGTCAAAGCGAAGAGAGATGAGCACGACCGACTTTTGCAGAAGCTCGATGCGGAGCTCAAGGAGCTTGGACTTATTCTAGAGCCTGTCCCGATATGCGGGCGCCCGCGTGGATTCAGGACGGCTTGAGCGCCTGACGCCGCTTTGAAGACCCCGATTTCCGGCGAAAGCCCCAAATCAGGTCGTTATGAGCAGGTCGCCGGGGATTTCGAGGCCCGCCTCTTGACGGTGGGCGGCGAGGGTTCGAGCCGCACGAGGTGCAGCTCTTCGCGATCAAGAAGTTCCCACTGAACTTGGTCGCCTGGTTCCAGGCCTATGGCTGCCGCAAGTGCCATCGGAAAGCTCACGTAGAGTCGGGGTGTTTGTCCTTTGGAGCGGATCGCTTGAACGCGCAACGGGTAGGTCATGGTCATGGCTACTTTTTGGTTCGGTGAAGACTTTGGGGCTTGGTCTCATGGGCACTAGTCTATAGCCTAGCGCCATGGCCTGCCAGATCATTCCGTTCCCGGAGGAACTTCGCCCGACGTTGCCCACCATTGTCGGCAACGTCGATTACCTGACCCTCTGCCAGCGTCTCGAACAAATCGACGCTCTTTTGCCGCAAGCGGCGTGGAGTGGGCGTTCGTCGAACGCTCGGTGGAGCAATGGTCCAAATCCGGTGGGGCCAAGCCCTCGGCATTTGAGCAGATCAAGTATCAACAACGCTCACGCCGGGCACTGCGCTGCACGATCCTGCGCACGCTCTTGCAGGAGGGTTATCGCCGGTTCAGTTGTCAGCTGGCCGGCAATCCACTCTATCAGTGGTTCTGTCTGGTCGATGCGCTGGACCAAATCCAAGTGCCCTCCAAGAGCGAAGTGCAGCGCTTTGCCCATTGGCTGCCCGCTCCGCAGATGCGCCAGATCCTCGACGGGCTGTTGCAGGAGGCGATGGTTCATCCCGGCAAGCTGGGTTTGAAGGAGGCCCTGAATGTGGAGGAGTATTTCCTGGATAGCACCTGCCTGAAGGCCAACATCCACTTTCCGACCGATTGGGTGTTGTTGCGCGACGGGGTGCGCACGCTGATGAAAGCGACCCTGCTCATTCGCAAGGCCGGGCTGCGTGGGCGCATGGAAGCGCCGGAGGTGTTCCTGCGGCGGATCAATCGTCTGAGCATCGAGATGAGCGGGCAAGCCCGTCGCGCGGGCAGCAGGAAGGGGCGCAAGCGGGTGTTGCGCCGGATGAAGAAGCTGGTGGGGGTGGTGCGGGCGCATGCGCGGCGGCACCGGGAGTTGCTGGACGCGCGCTGGGAGCAAACGGCGTGGACGCGCCCGCAGGCCCAACAGATCCTGCGCCGCCTGGACGGGATTCTCGAACTGCTGCCCCGGGCGCAGAAGCAGGCGCATGAGCGGATCATCGGGGGGCGCCCGGTGGCCAACGCCGAGAAGATCTTGAGTCTCTATGATGTGGATGCGCGGGTGATCGTGCGCGGCAAGGCGGGGGCGGAGGTGGAGTTCGGCAACACGGTGCTCTGCGGGGAGAACCGGCAGGGGCTCATCCTGGCTTACCAGATCTTTCGGGAGTCGGCTCCGGCCGGCTAGCCGGACACTCTTCGGCAGTTTGGTGCGGGTTCGGGAGGGAACCGGCAAGTGCG
>CALNYA010000016.1:0-100592 GCA_942490575.1 uncultured Verrucomicrobiota bacterium | reverse complement strand
TCGCCATTGCCGCCTGCTTCGAGGGGTACGAGCAATTCGACGTGCTCCAGGAGGACGAAAAATCGCGGGAGCCGCCCAGTGGCGGAACGGGTCCGGCCTGCTGATCCAGGGATCGGTCCAGCCTCCGCCGGGGACCGACCGCGCCGCGTGGGAATCGGCGATGGCCGCGCGACGACCCTCGTCGCCCTGGGGAATCCCCGACCGTTCGTTCCAGATTCGGCCGTTCTGAGACCGCCAGGGACCCTGCCCTGGATCAGCGAGGTAGCCGGGCGATCCACAACCGGCTCCGCTGATTTCGAACCCGCCCGGAAAGCGCGCCGGACCTCCCCTGCGGAAGGCCACGCCCTGGCGTCGGTCGCGGGCTTGGTCTTGCTTTGGATCCTGCTCGGGCCCGGGTCGCCGCCTTGCTGGCTGTCGCGGACTTCGCCTTGCTGCGTCGCGCCTCGCGGCCTTCGCCGCCTTTGGCGGCCACCTTCTTCGCCGTTTTCTTCGCGGTCGCCTTCTTTCGCGGCTTCTTCCTCGGCGCCGCCAACCTGCGGCATGTCGTCTCGGCCTTCAGGTCGTAGCGTTCGGGCAGCTCTTTCATCACGTGGACCAGGACGTCCACGTAATCGAGAACGATCCAGCCGCTGTGGCGGGTCCCGTCGATGGCGCGAGGTCGCACTTGATGTTCGTCGCGGAGCTTCCGCGAGATCTCCTCCTCGACCGCCCGGAGGTGAGGGTCGCTGGTGCCGGTGCACAACACCATGAAGTCCGCGACTCCATGGAGCTGGCGCAGGTCCAGGATCATCAAGTTTTCCGCCTTTTTGTTGTCCGCGAGCTCCCGACAAAGCAGGGCCAACTGCATGGAATCCATTGCTGCGGACCACGGTGTGCCCCGTGGGGAAAGTCGATTCTCAGCGGATTCCCGACCGTTCAACCAAATCGCCGGCTCAACCGCGCCGGCCCGTCCGGCGCCGCAACACCTGGAATCCCGGGAGCCCGGATTGGGGATCGCGGAGGCGCGAGAGCTGGCGGATGGCGAACCGCGCGTCGATCCGCACGGAGGTGCTTGCGGTCCTGATCCGGCTCCACAAGGCCTGTTGCTGCCAGATTTCCGGGAAGGATCTCGTGCTTCGGCCAGTCCTTCCAGGAACAGCTCGACCTTCGCCGGCCAGGTCGCGGTCGACCATGCGGAGCAGGATCTCGTAATTGATGTTCAGGCTGCGCAGATCGAGGTTGGCCGAGCCCACGTACACGACGTCGTCCAGGATGTACCGCTTCGCGTGGAGGATCGCCGCCTGGTACTCGTAGATCTCCGCTCCCGCGCGCAGCAGTCGCATGTACTGCCCGCGAGCCGCCATCTGGGCCAACTTCACGTCGCACTTCCCCGGAAGGAGAAGTTGGATGCGGGTTCCCCGGCGGGCGGCCTTGCACAGCGCGTCCCGAAGACGGCGCGGCGGCAGGAAATAGGCCGAAGTGAGCTGGACGCTCGCGGCCGTTTCGACATCCCTGACCAACGAGTCCAACGCGGGGTTCCGACCGCGCCCAGGGGACAGCAGGAAGAGATCCCCGTCGTCGATCGCGATGCGCTGCGGAAGCATCTGGCGCCGGAACCGGGCGAGTCGTCGGTGCTTGAAGCTGGCCGCGCCGAACATCCCGTGAAAGGCGTGCGACAGGTGGCCGACAAATCCACCGCGAACAATGACTCCCAGATCCCGCCATCCCTCGGTCACCCCATCGCCGTCGTAGGCGGAACCGATATTGAACCCCGTCACAAAGGCCACGGTCTCATCCACGATGAGGAGCTTGCGATGATCCCGGTAGGTGAACCGGCCCAGTTCGGAAGGATTGAACCAGCGGCAATCCCCGCCCGCCGCATTCACCGGCGCGAGATAGTCCGCCCTCAATTCCAGCGAACCGAACGTGTCCACCAACACCCGGACCCGGACACCGCGCCGCGCGGCTTCCGCGAGCGCGGAGCGAAAGCGCGCTCCGATCTCGCTGTCCTCCAGGGTATAGATCTCGAGCGCCACCGACTGCCGGGCCCCCGCGATCGCCTCCAACATGGCGGCCAAGCCCTCGCGACCGCTGCGGAGCCACTGGATCGGAGGTCCTTCAACCATTCAGGCCATCGTCGGCGGCGTGGAATGTTTGGCAAATCCAAACCTCCTACACCATGATGCCGTGCATGCGTTGGACCTGTGGGTTGGCCGTTCTTCTCTTCACGGGCCTGACCGCTTCCGCGGCGCTGGCGCCGGCCGCCACCACCGTGAAATTGCTCCTTCCGGTGCAATCCGCTCGGGCGGGCGAATCGTTCGTCGCGGCGCTTGAACTGGTTTCCACGGAGGGATGGCACACTTACTGGCGCAACGGCGGTGATTCCGGGGCGCCCACGACCGTCGACTGGCGCCTGCCCGCCGGGATCACCGCCGGAGACCTTCAGTGGCCGGCTCCGGAACGATTCGCCGACGCCGACCTCGTCACGTTCGTCTACCACGACACCACGCTCCTCCCGGTTCCCTTCACCGTCGCCCCAGGCACCGCGCCGGGTCCGGTCGAAGCGACCGCCACGGTCAACTGGCTCGAGTGCAAGGAGAGTTGCATTCCGAGAAAGGCCGAAATCCGGGCGACGTTCACCGTCGGCGACACCACCCAACCCTCCCCGGCGGCCGCCCGGATCCGGGAGGCCCGGGACAAGATTCCGTCTCCGTTGTCCGCGGGTTCGGCCACCGCCGCGTGGGACGGCCCGGCCGCGGGCGACGAGAGAACCCTTCTGATCACCTGGACTCCGGGAGTCGGAGCGGAGTCGGGCACGCCGGACTTCTACCCGCTGTCGTACGAGGATTTTCAAATCGGAACCGCCACCGAACGCCTCAACTCCAACGGATCAGCCGTCGTTCTCCGGAAAAAGGTCCTGAAGTACGACGGGGAATGGCCCAGCCAGGTGGCGGGCCTTCTGGTGAAGATCGAAGGCGGCAAGCGACCCACGGCGGCGTTCGGTGCCGCCCTGGACATCAGTTCCGCCGCGCCCCGCCGACTCCCCGGCCCGGGCCCTGCCGCTCAGGCTCGGGCGCCGGATCCGCCCCGGTGGCGGCGGCGACCTCGACCTTCGTGCCCCTGACGCTCGCCAGCGCGCTCGTCTACGCCTTCCTGGGCGGGCTCATCCTGAACATCATGCCGTGCGTCCTCCCGGTCATCGCCCTGAAGATCCTCGGGTTCGTCCGGCAGAGCGGCAGTCACGCCGCCGAAACGCGCAAGCTGGGTCTGATCTACGGGTTGGGGGTCTGGTTCTCTTTCCTGGTCCTGGCCGGGGTGGTGATCGGGGTCAAGAAGGCCGCGGGAATCGCCGGCTGGGGCATGCAGTTCGGGAATCCCGTTTTCCTCGTCATCCTCACGACCCTCATCCTTCTCGTGGCGCTCAGTCTCTTCGGGGTCTTCGAGATCAACCTCGGGGGTGGCGCGATGGACACGGCCGGGGACCTGGCGGGCAAGGAAGGCCCGGCCGGCGCGTTCTTCAACGGGATGCTGGCGGTCGCCCTCGCCACCCCCTGCACGGCTCCCTTTCTCGGCACGGCGCTCGGCTATGCGTTCACCGCGGACAACCTGACCATCGTCGAAGTCTTTTCCGCCGTCGCCCTGGGTCTCGCGGCACCGTACATCCTCCTGACCTGGAAACCGGAATGGCTCCGCTTCCTGCCCAAACCGGGCCAATGGATGGTCCGGTTCAAGATCGGAATGGGCTTCCCGATGCTGGCCACGGCCCTCTGGCTCTACACCCTCGCCTCAGGCCATTTTGGCGACGCCGGCCCCTTCTGGCTGGGGCTATTTCTCGTCGGGATCGCCCTGGCCACCTGGGTTTGGGGTGAGTTCGCCCAGCGCGGAACCCGCCACCAGACCGCCGCCGCCGTGGTGGCCGTCGTGATCGCCGGCGCGGCCTATGGGGGAACGCTTGAGAACGAATTGCGATGGCGCGAAACGCGCCAACCGACCTCCCCCGCCTACTCGGCGTCCCACGCATCCAAGGACGAAATCCCCTGGCAACCCTGGTCCAGGGAGGCGGTCGAAGCCGGTCGCAAGTCGGGCAAGCCCGTCTTCGTCGATTTCACCAGCGGAGTGGTGCCTCACCTGCAAGCTGAACGAACGATCCTCGATCAACATTCCCGCCGTGCGCGAACGCCTTAGGGCCATCCACGCCGTCTCCCTCAAGGGGGATCACACGCTCCTGCCGCCGGCCATCACCGAGGAGCTTCAGCGGCACGGAAAAGCGGGCGTCCCGCTGGTTCTGGTCTATCCGAAAGACTCGTCGAAGCCCCCGTTGATCCTGCCCGAAGTGCTGACCCCGGGGATCGTCCTCGAAGCGCTCGACACAGCCGTCCACTGACGTCCGTCACCTCCCTGGCGGCGTCAGGGCCCGGGTCATCGCCTCCTGCATCAACGTCGACATGCTGGCGAAGGACTTGTAGCCGGCCGGCACCTTGAAGAGATCATCCGCCGGCGCCGCGAGCTTCACGTTGCGGAAGTCCATCAACATGGACCCCTTTTGCTGGAACAGCATGTGACCGGGAAATTTCCTGTGGCGGGCCCCAGGTCGTGGCTTCCACCTTCCTGACCCGCGCTGCCCGCGAGCGTCACCCCGTCGCACGCAGGCCTGGGCGTTCACGGTATCCTTCCCCGCCGGCCGCTTCGACACCTTGAATCCGTCGTCCGGCAGATCCGCCTCGGCCATGGAGACCTTCGAGTACGCGCTGAGATCGGGGAACAGCACGGTCATCCCCTTCTCCTTGGGGTCCACGAGGCTGACCATGCGGGCCATCCCGATGCTCTGCATGGCCCCGAGCCCTTGCATGGCCAGGCCGGTGCCCTTGACCTTCACAAAGTCGACCTCGATTCGGAGCTGGTCCTTGCGCTTGTGCATGCGCATGGGAATCGAGAGCCGGGTCTGGTCGTTCAGATTGGTCAGCGTGGTTTCCACGTCGGCCGAAAAATAGGCGATGTCCGCGAACAACTTCGCCATCGCGGCGTTGTAGCCGAGTTCGCCACCCGGGATTCCAGGCGCCTGGGCAGTCGCCATGACCGGCGCGACCACCGCCGCCACGATCACCGCCACCAGGGCCCGGGCCCGCCCCATACAACTCCCAAAGATTCGCTGTTTGCTTGGCTTCATGCGCGTCAGGGGCCGGAGTTTACCGCGACTCCGATTCCGCGCCAGCGGCAAGTATCCTATCACCCGAGCGTCGCCTTCAGAAACCGGCCGGTGTGCGACCCCGCCTTTCGCGCGATGGTCTCCGGGGTTCCTTCCGCCACGACGCGCCCTCCCGCCTCGCCCGCCTCGGGACCCAGATCGATCACCCAGTCCGCTTCGGCGATCAGGTCCAGGTTGTGCTCGATCACAATCACCGTGTGGCCGTGGTCGACCAACCGCTGCACGACCTCGACCAGACGCCGGATGTCCGCCATGTGCAGGCCGATGGTCGGTTCCTCCAGCACGAAGAGCGCGCGCTTCGACCAGCGTTCGCGCGTCTCCGCCCCTTCCTTCAGCCCGGTCAGCAAATGCGTCACCAGTTTGACCCGCTGGGCCTCGCCCCCGCTCAGCGTGGGGCTGGTCTGGCCGAGCTTGAGGTAGTCCAGACCGGTGTCGCGCAGCGCCTGCAGCGGGCGCAGGATGCGTCGTTGCGCGGCGAAGAACTCCAGGGCCTCCTCAACACTCAGGTCCAGGACCTGGGCGATGTTCCGACCCGCGTATTCCACGTCCAGGGTCTCGGGATTGAACCGCGTGCCCCGGCAGGTTTCGCAGCGCACGAAGGCCGGCGGCAGGAAGTTCATCTCCAGCTTGATCACGCCCGCGCCCTGGCATTCGGGGCAGCGTCCCTGCGGGCTGTTGAACGAGAACCGGCCCGGGCCATACCCGCGCATCCGCGCCTCCGGCACCTGCGAGAAGAGCTTCCGGATGTCATCGAAGAACCCGACGTAGGTCGCGGGCATCGAACGGGGCGTGCGTCCGATGGGCGATTGATCCACCTCGTAAACGGCCTTCAGGGACTCCCATGTCCGGTGACACGTGGCCATGCGCGCGGCTTCCCGCTCCGCCGCTTTCGACGCCCGCTTCCTTGACCATCACCTCCAGATCCGCAGAGGCAGGCATTCCCGGACCAAGGTGCTCTTGCCCGATCCACTCACGCCCGTCACCGCGACGAATCGACCCAGCGGAAACGCCACGGTCAGGTCCTTCAGGTTGTGGGCCGCCGCGCCCTCCAGTCGGAGCCAGTCCACGGACCCGGCACCCTCCCCGTCCTTCGCCCGTTTCGCCCCCGGCTTTCCGACGGGTCGCCGCTCACCCCGAGCCGGGAATCGGCGGGGCTCCCGGAGGCACCGCCCGGTCACGGAGTCCGGATGCCGCATCAGCTCGGCGAGGGTTCCCTCGGCCACGACCCGGCCGCCCTCCACGCCCGCGCCGGGTCCCAGGTCGATGACGTGGTCCGCGCGGCGCATGGTTTCCTCGTCATGTTCCACCACCAGCAGCGAGTTGCCCCGCCGCTTCAGGTGCGCCAGGGCGGCGAGGAGTTGCTCGTTGTCCCGCGCGTGCAGTCCGATCGTCGGCTCGTCCAGCACGTACAGGACCCCGCTCAGATTCGATCCCATCTGCGCCGCCAACCGGATGCGCTGGGCCTCCCCGCCCGAGAGCGTCGTCACCGACCGGCTCAACTGCAGATAACCCAGCCCGATCTCCCCCAACACGCGCAGCCTCGACGCGATCTCGGGCACGATATCCCGCGCGATCAACTCGTCGCGCCCGTCGAATTTCAACGCCTCCACCCAGGCCCGGGCCGACGCCACCGACATCGCCCCGACCCCATCGATCGTCACGGCGGCAGCGGCGGTCCCGGCCTTGCCTCGCTTCGATCGTTGCCGGCCCCGTCCGGTTCCCGATCCCGATCCCGATTCCGATCCCGATTCGGCGTCGCTTCGGGCGGCGTTTCCGGCGAGCAGGCGAACCGCCCGCGAGATCGGGTTCAGACGAGCGCCCCGGCACTCGGGACAGATCTCCCGTTTCCCCTCCTGCCAGCGCCACCACGATTCCTCGATCGCATCCGCGCGCGCCCCGCGGTCCGTATCCGGGAGATAGAAAAGTTCGCCGAAGCCGCGGCACCGCGGGCACCAGCCTTGGGACGAGTTGTAGCTGAACTGCTTCGGGTCGAGCGCTTGGAAAGACCGCCCGCATCCGGGACAGGCCCGTTCGGTCGAATGCACCGTGACGCGACCGTGGTTGTCCAGCGCGAGGACCGTTCCCTTGCCCACCGACAACGCCTCGTCCACCAACTGCTGGAGCGTGGGTCCGTCGGCTTTTCCCGAGGTTCCCCGGCGGCGCGACGACGGCTGTTCGAGGACCCCCACGACCACCTCCACGTCGTGCTCCTTGAACCGGTCGAGCCGCAGGCGCTTGTCCGTCGGGTGCATCTTCCCGTCGGCTCGCACCTCGGCGTACCCGTGTTTCGACGCCCATTCACCCACCTCGGTGTGGAAGCCCTTCCGATTCCGGACCACGGGTGCGAGGAGGAGCAGGTCGCCTCGTTTGGCGACCTCGCCTTCGAGACGCCGCCCAACCTGGTCGCGCGTCTGACCCTCGACCGGCAGGGCGCAATCCGGACAGTGGGTGGTGCCCAGGCGGGCGAAGAGGAGGCGGAGGAAATGATGCATCTCCGTCACCGTCGCCACGGTGCTCTTGCCGCCGCCGCGGGAATTGCGCTGCTCGATGCTCACCGTCGGCGGAAGCCCCTCGATCAGGTCGACGTCCGGACGACGGAGTTGTTCCACGAACTGCCGCGCGTACGCGCTCATGCAGTCCAGAAACCGCCGCTGCCCCTCGCCAAAGATCAGGTCGAAGGCCAGCGTGCTCTTGCCTGATCCGCTCACCCCGGTCACCACCACCAATTGCCCGCGCGGAATGGAGACCGAGAGGTTCCGCAGGTTGTGCTCGCGCGCGCCCTGAACGACGATCGCGCCGGGTCCGGGTTGACCCGCCTCGGTGGGATCGGAGTCCACGGGGTCAGAGGTCGACCACGGCGCCCGTGAGGACCGATTTCTCCTCGGCCTCGCAGATCTCGACCGCGGAGGCGCCGTCCTCGGGCGTCACCACGGTGGGCGGCCGTCCGGCGGCGACGCCCTCAAGGAAGTGGCTCAATTCCCCCACGTAACCATCGTCGCCCGCGGGCGTCTCGACCCGGGCCCCCTTGCCGTCCTCGAACATCCTGAGCACCTCGCCCGTCCGGCTGGAGTCGTAGTCCGCCGAGGCGTTTTCGAAGTTCACGGTGTAAGCCATGCTGAATCCGTAGCCTTCGTTCATCAGCCACGATCCCTCCGCCGAAACGGCGACGCCTTCCCCGACGTCGTACTGCGTCACCACGTGGTCGATGGCGCCGCTGAACCGGCTCAGACCGCGCGAGAAGACACGCTTGGGCCTGCCAAACAGGAACTGGATGAAGTCGGTGTCGTGAATGTGCAGGTCCAGCAGGGCCCCGCCCGATTCCGCCCCCTTGAAGTAGGTGCCCTTGCTCCATCCCGGAGGCCCGCTGACCCGACGGAAGCGCGCCGCCAGCACCCGGCCATAGCGACCGTCCGCGATCGCCTCCTTCAGCCAGGCCCATCCCGGCCAGAACCGCATGCACATGGCCGGCATGAAGAAGCCCTTCGCCGCCTTCGCCGCCGCGACGATCTCGCGGGATTGGGCCGACGTGCGGGCGAGCGGCTTCTCGCAGATCACGTGTTTTCCAGCCGCGAGGGCGGCGGTCGCCATCTCGACGTGCTGGGAGGTCGGAAGGCAGATGTCGACCACCTGAATGGCCGGATTCGAGAGGACTTCGCGAAACTCCTTGGTCGCCTGGACCTCCGCGAGGTCGAGGCGGACCGGGTCGGGGTCGGCGACGTTTCCCGTCACGCTGCTCAGGACGCCGTCCGCGGGAAGTTTGAAGGCGTCGCAGATCGCCGCGACGCGGGCGCCGGGGATTTTGCGATAAGCCTTGATGTGGGTGACCCCCATGAACCCAAGCCCGATGACGCCGACATGAATCATGGGCGTGGGCTTACTGGACAAACACTTGTTTGCCAAGTCCCTAGCGGGTCGGAGGGCCTCGAACCGCCGGGAACCCGGGGATTCCTCAGATCCCGCTGCCACGACGCTGCCGCCACACTTCGTAGAAGAACACCGCGCCCGCCGCGCCCACGTTCAGGGAATCCACCCCGGTCCGCATCGGCACGGAAACCCAGTCGTCGCACGCTTCGAGGACGGCCGGCGTCAGCCCTTTGCCCTCGCTCCCCAGCACCACGCAGCAGTCCCCGTCGAACGCGGCCTCCGGAAGCAACCGCCTCTCGGCATGGGGATGCGCCGCCACGCAGCGAATGCCTCGCCGCCGCAATTCCAGGAGAGCCTCCGGCAGTGAAACCACCTCCACGATCGGAAGCTGAAAAAGGGCCCCCATCGACGTTCGAACCGACCGGCGCATGTACGGATGCACACACTCCTCACCCACCAGCATCGCGTGGGCCCCGAACGCCGCGGCGTTGCGCACCATCGCCCCCATGTTCTCCGCGTTCGCGATCGTGTCCGCCGCGACCAGGAATCGGGGCCGGCCCGCCCGCGCGATCACGACGTCCAGTTCGGCCGGGGCCGGCATCCGGGCGCAGGCGAGCAGCCCCTGGTACAGCACGAAACCGGTCAGGGTCTCCAGGATGCTCCGGTCGACGACGAACACGTCGATGTCCTCGTCGCGCTGTTCCAGCCTCGGGAGCAGCGGACCAAGGAATTCGCGGGGCAGCAGGACCGAAAGGATCGTCAGATCGCTCTCGATCAGGCGGCGAACCACCTTGTCGCCCTCCGCCACGAACAGGCGGTCCCGGTAATGGTCCGCCTGCTGGCGCAGGGTTCGGTACGGCGCCAGGACCGGCAGGTCCAGGGACTCGATTTCGCGCACGCGAATCACCGCGCGATTCCAGCGGCCTTCGGGCGGGATAGCCAGCCCTCACCGGCGCCCCAGCCTTGGGGTCGCGTCTAAATTATCGACATTTCAACCCGGCACCCCAAGCCGTTCCTTGTCCGGCGCCCAGCGCCTGGGCCGCTCGGGAGGCTCGAAACCTCCCAGGCGAGCCCAATGGCGGGCTGGACATCGCCAAACCACATGGGGTAACGACCACCCCGACCCCGCGGCGCAACCGGCTCCCCGGTCCTCCCGGGCAGGTCTCGAACCCATGATCCATTCCCGGACCTCCACCTCGCCCGTCACTCGCGGATCCCGCCGCTGGATCGTCTGCGCCCTCCTGTTTTTCGCCGCCACCATCAACTACATCGACCGGCAGGTCATCGGGATCCTCAAGCCGACGCTGGTCGAGACGTTCGGCTGGAACGACGAGCGCATCTACGCATCGATCGTGTTCAGCTTTCAGTTCGCCTACGCCCTCGGCTTCATGGCCGCCGGGCGTGTGGTGGATTCCCTGGGGGTGCGCCGCGGATTCGCGCTCGCCATCACGCTGTGGAGCCTGGCGGCGATGGCCCACGCGGGCGCGGACCTCCTGGGGGGGCTTCGGATTCCGGTCCTGAACCTCGACGCGGGCACGGGCTTCGCCTTCGTGACGCTCGGCGGCGCGGCGGCGGGTCTGGCGTTGGCCCGCTTCGCGCTGGGACTCGGCGAGGCGGGCAGTTTCCCGGCCTCGATCAAGGCCGTGGCCGAATGGTTCCCGCGCAGGGAACGCGCCCTGGCAACGGGCATCTTCAATTCAGGCACCAACGTCGGCGCGTTGGTCACGCCGCTCGTCGTCCCCTGGATCGCCTCCCACTGGGGCTGGCAGTGGGCCTTCCTTCTGACCGGAGCCCTTGGATTCGTCTGGCTCGCCGTGTGGCTGGTCGTCTATCGGACTCCCGGGGACCACCCGCGGATCAGCGCCGCCGAACTGGCCCACATCCGGGGTGATCCCGCCGAACCCGAGGCGAAAGTCTCGTGGCGCCAACTCCTGGGCCACCGTCAAACCTGGGCGTTCGCGGCCGGCAAGTTCATGACCGACCCGATCTGGTGGCTCTACCTGTTCTGGGTGCCGGATTTCCTGAACAAGACCTACCAGGTCGAAGTCACGGTTTCGAAGATGGGGCCGCCGTTGCTCATGATCTACCTGATCGCGGATGTCGGGAGCATCGGCGGCGGTTGGATCTCATCGCACCTCATCCATCGCGGCTGGACGACCAACGCCGCGCGCAAGCTCGCCATGCTGATCTGCGCGTTGTGCGTGGTGCCGATCGTGTTCGCGGCCAGCGGCGTCGGCCAATGGACCGCCGTTCTGCTCATCAGCCTGGCGGCGGCGGCCCACCAGGGCTGGTCGGCCAATCTTTTCACGCTCACCAGCGACCTGTTTCCCCGTCGCACCGTCGGCTCGGTCGTGGGCATCGGAGGAATGGCGGGGGCGGTGGGCGGCATGTTCATCGCGCTGCTGGTCGGCGCCGTGTTGCAGGCCACCGGCAGCTACGTGCCCATCTTCCTCCTCGCCGGTTCCGCCTACCTCGCGGCCCTGGTCGTGATCCATGCGCTGGCCCCCCGACTGACGCCCGTCAGTTTTTCGGACCACCGGCCCACTCCGGCTTGATGATCAACGGTCGCGGTTCCCTCGCCTCGCCTCGCCTCGCCTCGCCTCGCATCCGAGGGAGGCCGTCGATCGATGGATGGTGCTTGGCGCGCCTTGGCGGCGCCCAACCTCCCGACCTTTCCCTTGCGACACCTTTCCCCGCGACGCACCCTGGGGTCCAACTTGGGATCCACTCCATGAATTGAATTGAAATGAAAGCGCTCCCGCCTTTCGTCGCCGTCTGCCTCCTCGCCCTCCACCTTCCAGCCGCGGAACCGGCGTACGCGCCCCACGCCCGTTCCGGCACGCTGGGCGTCATCGAACGGCTCGACCCCGCGCTGGACCAACTCCTCGCTCCGGGTGCCGCGGTGGAGATCCTCGCCGACGGCTTCGACTGGGCCGAAGGTCCGGTCTGGTTCGCTCCGGGCGGGTATCTCCTATTCTCGGATGTTCCGCGGAACATCGTCTGGCGCTGGCGGGAGAGCGATGGCCTGCTCGAACACCTCCGGCCGAGCGGTTCCACCGGTCCGGACGCGTCCCCCGGGGAATCCGGCTCCAACGGGCTCACCCTCGACAATGAAGGCCGCCTCATCCTCTGCCAGCACGGCGACCGGCAGGTCGCGCGCCTCAAGGGCCGCGGTCGTTTCGAACCGCTCGCCACCCACTTCGAAGGCAACCGGTTCAACAGCCCCAACGACATCGCCATCCGGTCCACCGGCGAGTTGTATTTCACCGATCCGCCGTATGGCCTTGCCCGGGGCGTCGACGACCCGCGCAAGGAACTGCCGTACCAGGGGGTCTACCGCATCTCCAAGCGCGGGAAGGTCAACCTCCTGGTTCGGGACCTCACCCGACCGAACGGCATCGCGTTCTCGCCCGATGAACGCAAGCTCTACGTCGCCGTCTCCGATCCCAACCGCGCCCAGTACATGGTCTACGACGTCGAGCGCGACGGCGACCTCGGCCCCGGCCGGGTGCTTTTCGACGCCACTCCGCTCGTTCCCGGCCGAAAAGGACTCCCCGACGGCCTCAAGGTCGACCAACGAGGCAATCTCTGGGCCACGGGACCGGGTGGGGTCCTTGTTATTTCGCCGGAAGGCCGGCACCTCGGCACGCTCGCCACGGGAGTGGCCACCGCGAATTGCGCGTGGGGCGACGACGGCTCCGTCCTGTACCTGACCGCCGACTCCTACCTCGGCCGGATTCGGACCCTGACCCGGGGGCCCATGCCGGGACCGTTGGCGGAACGACGCCGGTGACGTGGCTTCCGACGAGGGAAGCCGGCTCTCACGGAGACTCGGCGACACGGAGAGGTACGAAACCGGGATTCCTCGGTGTCGACTCCGCGCCTCAATCGTCCGGACTCAGCCCGCGCCGCGCCGCGCCGCCCGGCGGCGGCGGAAACCCGCGACCAGGCACGCGACCCCCACGAGCGCCAGGGCACCCAGCAGCGCCGGAGCGGGATTCTCGAGGGTCGCCGGCAGATACCGGAACCAGGGAAGTTGGACGAGCGGCTGATTCAGCCATCCCACCCCGGGGTGGTGGCTGAAGAACTCCGAAACAAGGATGGAAGCCACGAAGGCGAACCAGGCCAGGAAGACCACCACGCGACACACCGTTCGGCCCGCCTTCGTTCCAGCCCACGCCACGGCTCGGACCAGGAACGGGCGAACCGGCGGCTCGGTCACCTGGAGCAATCCGAGCGTGTTCAGAACCCGCCACTCCGTGTCCGCCAGATGCTCCTCCCCGAGGGCGCCGCGCCGAACAGCCCGCAACACCGCTCCCGAATACATCCATGCCATGAGTCTCTTCAATCCGAGAAGCATCACGAGCACCACGAATGCCGACCCAAGATAGTGGATGTTCAGAACGTCCACCGCCTGGGCTTCGGTCAAGTTGGACCAGTCCACCGCCTCGATCCCCTGGTGATAGGCCTCGGTCGGATCCAGACCTCGTTTCGCCAGTCCCGCCACTCGCGCCTGGGGCATGAACTGGGGCCAGCTTTTCAGTCCCATGACGAACGCGTTGGCCAGGGCATGGAGGATCGCCACCCACGCGCTCGGCCACCAGGAGACCCGAACGAGGGTCCAGACAGTCCCGCCATCCCAGAACGACTTCCACCGTCCCGTCGCCGCCTGCCGCGCCGTCGCCATGGGCACGTAGAACATCGCGGCGATGAAGAAGAGAATGCCGAGCCAAAAGACCAGCGGTCCCACCAGCGCCTGTTCGTACCCCTTGTGGAATGAGTTCTGCCAACCGCCCCACCAGCCCAACCACCAGAGCATCGCTCCCGGCATCGTCAGGATCGCCACGTTCGCCAGGGTTTGAATCCCCTTCCCAACATTGTTTCCGAGCGATCCGAAATACCTCCCCAGGAACCCCTGATCGGTCCCGATGCCGGCCCCGCTCGCCTTCAACCGCTGTTCCTGGTCGACCAGCCAATTGGGCATCCGACGAAAATCCAAGAACAGGGGTTCCTCGGCCACGAACTCCTCGAAAGTCCCGAGCCGCCCCCTTCCGCGGCGCCACCACGACCGAAAAACCGCTCGCTGGAGGTATCGCTGGAGCCAGCCCGCCACCGCGATCGCGCCGGCCGGGGTCTGCATAAGGATCGCCCCGACCGCCAGCTTCACCGGAAACCAGAACCACCGCTGCCACCACGGTACCGGCGGCAACATCACGGGCAGCGTGATCGGGACCGGGTCCCGCTCCCCGTCCGCGGTGATGGGTTCATCCCGGAAATCATTCGTCATGCGCGCGCGCCCTTCCCCCGCCGCCCCTTCAAGCCCAGGCCTCTTCCAGGACCCGCCCCTCGGCATGCTCCGCTTTGAACCCCATCAAACCGCCCACGGTCGGGGCGATATCCACCTGCCGCACGTCCTTGTCGACGACCTTGCCACGGGCGATCCCGGCCCCCATCAGCAGCGCGAAGATCTCGTGCGACGACTTGGAATTGAAATGGTGCTGGCAGGGCACGGCCGACATCGGGTTCGAATCGCGACCGCAATCCGGGACGATGACGAACACCGTGTCGTCCCGGGTCTCGGGATCCGCCTCCACCGCCTCCACCAATTGGCGGATACCCTCGTCCATGATCGCGATTCCCGTCGTGTAATGGCTCAGGTATCCCCAGTGCACGTAGTCGCAATCGTTGTAGTTCACCATCACGAGGCGGGGCTTCAGCTCTTTCAGCGCCCGCAAGGTCAACGTGGTCAGAAGCCGGTCCCCGCGCGGATTCACCAATCCGGATTCCCCGTAGTGCTCGAGCCACCGGGCCCAAAAACCTTCGAGCGCCCGCCCCGGGTCCGCCAACCCGCGCGACCGCGGATCCGCCTCCTCCCATTTCTTGAGTTGCTCCCGCCGCTTCTCCCGCTGTTTCTCGGTCAGCTTGCCCTCCGCCAACTGGCGCTCGTACAGCCAGCGCTTGAATCGGTACAGGCTCAAGACACTCGATCGGAAATCGATCCCGTAGCCGGCATGGTTGCTGAACGTGTAGAACTCCTCGTCCGGCCGATCCTCCCCGTTGACGATCAGGGTCTCGTGGGGCGCCACCCGGAATTCCTTCCTCAAATACTCGAACAGGGTCGGCACCTTCGGCTCGAAGCGCGCCTTGAGGAATCCATCCAGGACATCGGTGTACCGGTCGTACCGGCCCGTCAGAAGGTTGAGCGTCCCCTCCCCGTGACTGGTGTTCAGACCCTCCTGCTGGTCGATGATCATCCGCGGAAACAGCGTGCCCCGCGGCCCAAGACTCCGACACAGATAGGGCGCGAAGGTGTGCTCCGGCTCGATCGCCTCCCGTCGACGAACTCCGCCGCCGAACCGGATCAGAACCACCCGGGGTCCCGTCGCCTCCGGCAAGGCCGCGCCCGGGTCCGGTTCGTTGGCCTGGGCCCGAGCCATTCCCGCACCCCCGCCCACCCCCAGCATCCCGGCTCCAGCCCCGGCCGCGATCGTCCGAAGAAAACCCCGCCGTCCAACCGAACGCCCCCCGGAAGAACCGAATTCCCCGGCCACGCTGTTCATGACTTTCCGATTCATCGCGTGACGCCTTGTGGTTCGGCGGCTTTCCGAGGCCCGGGGGCGCGTCATCGCCGGTTCTCGAGAAGTTCCTGCCGTTTGTTTTCGTATTCGTTCTCGTTGATCGCGCCCGTCTCATAGGCGCGCTTCAAGTCGATCAGTTCCTGGCCCACCGTGTTCCGGCGCATTCCCATCTCCTTCGGCTCGTGCACGGTGAACGAACACCCGGTCATCGTCACAGCGGCGGAGACGATCAAGGTTAAAAGCAGGAACCGCACCAACACTTCTCGGAAACTCAAGGGAGAGCGAAGAGCCAGGGGCGAGCGGGTGTTCATGGTCATGAGGCGATTCTGTTCAGGTTTTGCCGACCTCGGAAAGACACCAGGATCCCGGGGAAGTTGCAGTCGGTTTCGTGCGTCGCAAGCGCATCGTCAGGGCTCCGGCACGGCTCGAATCTCCACCACCCGCCCGTCGCCCATCACCGCGGTCCCCGCGAACGGGGCATCCATGAAACGGTCCGCCCGCGGGTCCGGCGTCTCCAGAGCGGGCCCGAAACGCCCCGTGAGCAGAACTTCCCCACCCGCCAGGGCGTGGGTTCCACGTCCCTCGAAGACCCATTCATCCTCCCGGCCGTTGAGAGTCCCCGGCAGGACTTCGACGCGCCCAGCGTACACCGAACCGTCCTCGTCCCGGAACTCCACCCGGCCCGGCGCCCGCGCCACTTCGAATCGGCGGAGCATCGGACCCGGCTCCGCTGGAGCGTTGGATTCACTGGAGGCCACGTAGCGCCGGCGCAATCGAATCACGCCCTCCAGCGGGTTCTTCAGCTCCCTCGCCGCGGACAGATCCAATCGACCCACCGGAATCACAACCCGAGGCGCCGGCGCCCGAACCAAGGCCGCGTCCGACCGCGCGGGAGAGGGTTCGGGTGTCCTGGACTCCGGCCCATCCGCGCCAACGTCCGTCGATGCCGCCACGACGATCCCGCGCGGACCTTCCGCGGACTGGACCCCGGCGTCGTTGGGTCGAAGGTCCACCTCCGATCCTCCAGGATCGTCGGGCTGCGAACGCACCAGGGCGACCACCGCCACCAAGGCTCCCAGTCCCGCCCCAATTCGAGCCGCCAGCGCGCGACACCGCTGCCACCACCCCTCCGCGGCCCTCGCGGGCAGCAGTTCAGGCATGCCTTGCCGGCCCTCCAAATTCCGCGCGACTTCCTGACGCAGTCGGTCGCGCATCGCCGCGGGCATGGCCTCGAACGCATCCTCGTCCTGGTCCCGCCGCCGCCTGCGCGCCCAGGCGTTGAGGCGTTCGTGGGCTGTCTGGCGGGGACCTAGCATCATACGCGCTGGGTCCGGGAATCAGACGGACTCCGCCGTCGTTTCCGCCGCCGGTTGGCCCTGCCTCAGCAATTCGCCAAGTTTCCCAAGACACCTACTGAGCCGCGAACTCACGGTGCGCGGGTTCAAGCCGAGCGCCGTTCCAAGGGTCTCATCGTCGAAATCGGCGAAATACCGAAGCTCGAGGATTTCCCGGCAAGAGCCCCCCAGCAGATCCAGGGAACGTCGGACCTCCAGCATGGTTTCCTCCGAGGTCGGCCAATCCGAGGACGAGGGCGAAATCTGGCTCGGAACCGGCTCGAGATCGTCCGAGGACGGCGGAATGTCCTCCCCCAAAACGCCCTGAGCCCGTCCCCCGCCCCGGTTCGTCGCCAGACGACGGTCGCGGAAGTCCCGCGCCTTGTTCGCCGCGATTCGAAACAGCCAAGTCCGCGCCCGGCTCCGCCCCGAAAACGAACCCAGATTCCGGATCGCCGCCAGAAACGTGTCCTGGCACACCCCGAGAATCTCCTCCGGCGTCCCGTCAGGGATCAATTGGCGGAGGAACCGCGAAGTCGGCGCGTAATGGATTTCAAAAAAACGCTCCCACGCCGCGGCCACGCCGGCCCGGCACTGGTCAATCAGCATGAGTTCACCGCTCGGTTCCATCCTGAAGGTCGCGTGAGCGTAGGGCCACCCCCCCACTTGGAGCGAGCCCAATCCCTGGTGGTACCGGCGACCATGCCACCCTCGCCCTTGCGTCCGTCGCTCAAATCCACCGCCCGATTCGGCTGTCCCATTGGAGGATTTGCCCGGAAACATCCTCCGTCCGAGCCAGGCCGAGCACCAGGGACGCCACCTCGTCCGGCGAGTTCATCCGGCGGAGCAGGTTGGCCTCCACCAACGCCCGGCGCGCCGACTCCGTCAGGCCCGCGGTCATTCTCGTGGGGAGCAGACCCGGCAGGACGGCATTCACCCGAACACCCTGCTCGGCGACCTCCCGGGCCAACGAGACGGTCAATCCCAGAAGTCCCGCCTTGGCCGCCGAATAGTTCGCCTGGCCCGCCGCGCCCCAACGGCCGGAAACGGAGCTGACATGGATGATTTGTCCCCCGCCCCGCCGGATCATCAGTGGCAGCACCGCCTGGCTGCACAGGAACGCCCCTTTGAGGTGAACGTCCAAAACCGCGTCCCACGCCTCTTCCCGCATCGCCGTGATGGATCGATCGGAGACGTTCCCGGCATTGTTCACCAGGACATCGAGCCTCCCCCACCGTTCGGCCACGCTGGCGACGACCGCCCCGCACTGACCGCGCCGGGTGACATCCAGCACGCAGGGCAGGACCTCGCCCTTCGCCGGACCGGGAAAGCTCACGGGTGGAGCCCGATGACCCGCCGCAACCACCCGCCAGCCGGCGTTCGAAAAGCTTCGAACCAAAGCTCCGCCCAACCCCCCTCCGGCCCCAGTGATCAGGACGACGCGACCCTCCGGCGATGTGGCGGGCTCGGAGGTCACGACCTGGCCGGAATTCCGGGCGGTGAAACAGCCCACTTGCCGCCAATCAAGACCCCGGCGACGTCCCCCAGGTGGTTCGCGACGGCCGTCGCCGCCCCGCCCAACGCCCCGCCGTAGGGCAACGCCACCAAGTCCGCCAGGCACCCGACCCGCAACTCGCCCAGTTCGCCGCCCCACCCGATGAGCCCGGCCCCCACGTCGGTCACCATCCTCAGCACCTCCATGGGCGGCACATTCGGGTTGGCCAGCATGAACGCCCGCATTTCATCGAACAGACTCAACTTGGGCATTCCAGCGCCCAGTTTCCGGACGCTCAACAAGCTGTCGGTGCCCAGCGCCACCGGCACACCCGCTTCCACCAGACGGCGGTATTGGAACGGAGTGTGTCCAAAATAGTCGTGGCTTCGCGGGCAATGGACCACGCCGGCACCCGACCGGGAGATCAAATCCACGTCGTCTCCCGCAAGATGATTGGCATGCACCAGAAGAGTCCGGCGCCCAAGAAGGCCCAGGTTGGCCACGTGCGCCACCGGGGTTCCCTTTCCACAATCGGACATGTCCCGCTGGGCCTTCAGCCATTGAAACATCGGCCCGCCGGCCCCGGTGAACATCTCGAATTCGTCCACCGACTCCGCCACATGACAGGCGATCCCCAGGCCACGTTCCCGGGCGGCGACCGCGGACCAACGGAGCAGTTCGGGCCGCGTCGAATACGGGGCATGCGGCGCCAGGGCGAGGGATTTTCCCGGAGGCAACGGCTGCAGCCGTTCGAAACACCCGATCACGTCCTCCACGATCGATTCCGGGGATCGGCCCGAGCGAACGCCGGTGATCTCCATGGCCGACTGCACCCGCAGGGGCGTTCCCTGCCACACTTCGGGCAACAGCTCGGGGACCGCCTCGAAATCCATCACCGTCGTGCAGCCCGACCGCAACAACTCCCCGGCGCCAGCGAGCCAGGAATCGGCGAACTCGCTGAAACTCCATTCCGCCTTCAACCCAAGCACCCCCTGCAACCAGTCGGTGAAACGCCTCGGCGGGGAGAGGTATCCCGCGAAGTGGGTGTAGTCCAGGTGGCAATGGGCGTTGACCAACCCCGGCATCAGGATCGTCTCGCCGAGGTCGACGACCCGTCCAGCCGACGCTCCGACGTCCCGAAGGTCCCTCCAAGGGCCCACCCGCTGGATTCGGTCCCCGGAAACCAGAACCGCGCCGTCCTCGATGGGCGGCGCGGTCATGGGAAGGACGATTCGGGAGCGCAGGAGCATCAGGCATCCGCCTGCTGCCGCTTCGATTTGAGCCGAGACGCCACGGTGTGTTTGCGCGCCTTCGTCTTGCTCTGACGCTTGCGGATCTGTTGCTGGACTTTCTTGGACACGACGTCGATCGCCGCGTAGAGGTCCGCTTCCACATCCTCGGCGTAAAGGTCCGGTCCCCGGACCGCGATGCGCATCGAACACTTGAACGCCTTGTCCGGACCGCGCGTGTGGTCATGTTCGATGATCACCCGCGCCTCCAGGGCCTTGCGGTCCAAGTGCTCCAGTTTTTCAATTCGCGTGAGGATATGATCCTCGATCGCTTTGGTGAGTGTGATGTTGTGCGTCGAAAGTACGAACTTCATCCGGCGCGAGCATGCGCCGAATCGGGCCGAACGCCAGCGGGAAACCCCCGGCTCGTGCCAAACGACGCCGAATCTTCGCGAACCCGCCTACTTCGCACGGTCCGGCGTCCCATTTCAGGAGCCCATCCCCCCATCCCCCCTATCCCAAAACGGTGGGACGCCGGCTCCCGGGTGTTCCCCGCGACGGATCCCCCGGAGGGCGCGCGATCGCTGAGCACATAAAAAAAAGCGGGGCCGGCCCATGCCGACCCCGCGTGCATTGTCTGTTGTACTCCTCCCGGCCCGGCCGGAATCAGTAGTCCATGCCGCCGCCGCCGCCGCCGTGATGCGGGTCCCCGCCGGCGGGTTTCTTATCCTTCTCGGGGATCTCGGTGATGAGCGCCTCGGTGGTGAGCATGAGGGCCGCGATCGACGCCGCGTTTTGCAGCGCGGTGCGGGTGACCTTCTTCGGGTCGACGACACCGGCCTTCACCAGGTCCTCGTAGTCGCCCGTGGCGACGTTGTAGCCGTCGTTGCCCTTGCGGCGCCTGACTTCCTGGACGACCAGCGAGCCATCAACGCCGGCGTTGGATGCGAGGGCGCGCAGCGGGAACTCAACCGCCTTGCGAACGATGTCGACACCGATCTGTTCGTCTTCGGTGTCGCCCTTCACGGTCTCGATGGCGGTCACGGTGCGGATGAGGGCCACGCCACCGCCGGCGACGATGCCTTCCTCGACGGCCGCGCGGGTGGCGTGCAGCGCGTCCTCGACGCGAGCCTTCTTCTCCTTCATCTCGGTCTCGGTCGCGGCGCCGACATTGATGACGGCCACGCCGCCCGCGAGCTTCGCGAGGCGTTCCTGGAGCTTCTCGCGATCGTAATCGCTCGTGGTCTCCTCGATCTGGCGGCGGATCTGGTTGACCCGGCCCTGGATCTCGGAGCTCTTGCCGCCACCTTCGACGATGGTGGTGTTTTCCTTGTCGACGACGACGTTCTTGGCGCGCCCGAGATCCTCAATCTGGAGGTTTTCGAGCTTGATGCCGAGGTCCTCGGTGATGCAACGGCCACCGGTGAGGATGGCGATGTCCTCGAGCATGGCCTTGCGGCGGTCGCCGAAGCCGGGGGCCTTGACGGCGCAGACATTGAGCACGCCGCGGAGTTTGTTCACGACGAGAGTCGCAAGGGCTTCGCCTTCGACTTCTTCGGCGATCACCAGGAGCGGCTTGCCGATCTTTGCGATCTTCTCGAGGATCGGGAGCAAGTCCTTGAGGGAGCTGACCTTCTTCTCGTAGATCAGGATGTAGGGATCCTCGAGTTTGGTCTCCATCGAGTCCGCATTCGTCACGAAATAGGGCGAGAGATACCCCTTGTCGAACTGCATGCCCTCGACGACGTCGAGAGTGGTGTCGATCGACTTGGCTTCCTCGACGGTGATCGTGCCGTCCTTGCCCACCTTGTCCATGGCCTCGGCAATGATGTTGCCGATGGTGGTGTCCCAGTTGGCTGAGACGGTGGCGACCTGCTTGATCTCTTCCTTGTCCTTGACCTTCTTGGAGATCTTAGCGAGCTGCTCGACAGCGGCCTCGACGGCCTTCTGGATGCCGCGCTGGATGCCGATCGGGTTGGCGCCGGAGGTCACATACTTCAGACCCTCGCGGTAGATGGCCTCGGCGAGAACCGTCGCCGTGGTGGTGCCGTCACCGGCCGCGTCGCTGGTCTTGCTCGCGACCTCGCGGACCATCTGCGCGCCCATGTTTTCGTACGGGTTTTCGAGCTCGATCTCCTTCGCGACGGTGACGCCGTCCTTGGTCACGGTCGGAGAACCGAATTTCTTGTCGAGAACCACGTTCCGACCCTTGGGTCCGAGCGTGGCGCTGACGGCCTTCGCGAGAAGGGAGACTCCGCGCAGCAACGCCTGCCGCGCTGCTTCATCAAACAACAATTGCTTGGCTGCCATAGATTCCTCTGGGATTTGTGATTACCGGGTTAATTCGAAAATACTGGTTAGTCGAGAATGGCGAGGATGTCGTCGGCGCCCAGGATTTTGTATTCCTTGCCGTCGACCTTGATCTCCGTGCCGCCGTACTTGCTGATCAACACTCGGTCATTGACCTTGACCTCGAACGGAACCTTCTTGCCGTTGTCATCGGTCTTCCCGGTGCCGAGCGCGCGAACCATGCCTTCCATCGGCTTTTCCTTGGCGCTGTCCGGAATGATGATGCCGCCCTTTTTCGTTTCCTTCTCTTCGACGGGTTCCACGAGAACCCGGTCCCCGAGAGGTTTCACATTAAGTGCCATAGTGCTTTTGGTTGTTTGCTTTGGGTTACTGAGATTGAGGTCTCAATCATGCCCCCCCGCACCCGCGGGAGGAAGAGTGTCATCCGCGAACCGGCGCCCGTGAACCGGTGCCCTTCCGTCCGAGGACCATTGATTCACTTCAGGTTGGTTATTTCTTCTTTTCGTCGACGATCTCCGCGTCGATGACCGTTTCCCCGGGCTTGCCGCCCTGGGGACCACCACCCGCGCCTTCCCCGGTTCCGGCGGAGGGCCCCTCCTGGCCCGGAGCGCCGCCTCCCGGCGATGATCCGGCGCCCTCGGCGCCTTGCGCGGCCGCCGCGGCTTTGTAGATGTGTTCGGACGCGGCCTGCCAGACCTCGGTCAGCTTCTCATTGGCGGTCCGGATGGCCGCGGCATCGCCCGAAGCGAGCGCGTCCTTGAGGACCTTCACGGCGTCCTCGATCGCGGTCTTGTTGTCGGCGGGAAGCTTGTCCCCGGTTTCGCGGAGCATCTTCTCCGTCCGATACACCGCGTTGTCGGCCTCGTTCTTGAGTTCGACCTCCTCCCGGTGTTTCCGGTCCTCCTCGGCGTGCGTCTCGGCATCCCGGCGCATCCGCTCGACCTCCTCCTTCGCCAACCCGCTCGAGGCCGTGATGGTGATCTTCTGTTCCTTGCCGGTCCCGAGATCCTTCGCGCCCACGTGCAGAATTCCGTTCGCGTCGATGTCGAAGGTCACCTCGATCTGCGGCATGCCCCGCGGAGCCGGCGGAATGTCGGTGAGTTGGAACTTCCCGATGGTCTTGTTGTCCCGGGAGAACTGGCGTTCGCCCTGCAACACGTGGATCTCGACCCCGGGCTGGTTGTCGCTGGCCGTGGAGAAAATTTCCGACTTCTTGGTCGGGATGGTCGTGTTGCGCT
The DNA here is from genome assembly GCA_942490575.1 of uncultured Verrucomicrobiota bacterium. Classification (GTDB taxonomy): domain Bacteria; phylum Verrucomicrobiota; class Verrucomicrobiia; order Limisphaerales; family CAIMTB01; genus CAIMTB01. Next base: position 77,359 of record CALNYA010000016.1, on the reverse strand, counting down.
CGATCAGCCGGGTGAACACGCCCCCAAGGGTCTCGATTCCCAAGGACAACGGCGTGACGTCGAGGAGGAGCACGTCCTTGACCTCGCCCTTGAGCACCCCGCCCTGGATCGCCGCGCCCACCGCCACGACTTCGTCGGGGTTCACACCCTGATGCGGCGGCTTGTTGACGAGGGAGTGGGCCGTCTCCACCACCCGCGGCATGCGGGTCATGCCGCCCACCAAAACCAGTTCACTGATCTTGTCGGCGGTCACACCGGAGTCCTTCAGGCAGTTGCGGACCGGGATCACCGTGCGCTCGAAAAGGGAGTCGCAAAGCTGCTCCATCTTGGCGCGGGTCAGCGACTTCTGAATGTGTTTCGGTCCGCTCGCATCGGCGGTGATGAACGGCAGATTGATTTCGTACTGCTGCGACGAACTGAGCGCGATCTTGGCCTTCTCAGCCTCTTCCTTGATCCGCTGAAGGGCATCCGGTTGCCGCCGGAGATCCATGCCGGAGTCCTTCTTGAATTCGTCGAGAATCCAATCGATCAGGCGATTGTCCCAGTCGTCACCACCCAGGTGGGTGTCGCCGTTGGTCGCCTTGACCTCGAAAACGCCGTCCCCGATCTCCAGCACCGAAATATCGAACGTGCCGCCGCCCAAGTCGTAGACGGCGATCATTTCGTCCTTCTTCTTGTCGAGGCCGTAAGCGAGGGAGGCCGCGGTGGGCTCGTTGATGATCCGCAGAACTTCGAGGCCGGCGATCTTGCCGGCGTCCTTGGTGGCCTGGCGCTGGGAATCGTTGAAATAGGCGGGAACCGTCACCACCGCCTGGGTGATGGTCTCCCCGAGCCGCATCTCGGCATCGGCCTTGAGCTTGGCCAGCACCATCGCCGAAATTTCGGGCGGACTGTACCGCTGGGTCTGTCCATTGACCTCCACCTCGACGTGGGCATCGCCGTTGGGCGCCTCGACCACCTTGTACGGCACCCGCTTGATCTCCTCCTGGACCTCCGAGAACTTGCGGCCCATGAACCGCTTGATCGAATAGACGGTATTCCGCGCGTTCGTGATGGCCTGGCGTTTCGCCGCCTCCCCGATGATGCGCTCGCCGGTCTTCGAGAACGCCACCACCGAGGGCGTGGTCCGGCGTCCCTCGGAATTTTCCAAGACCGTCGGCTCGCCACCCTCCATCGCCGCCATACACGAATTCGTCGTGCCAAGATCTATGCCTAGTACTTTACCCATACGCCGTGTTGAATCTCTAAGCGAATACTGTGCCACTCCACGTTGGGATTATTAACCTATTGACAATAAGTCACTTGAATCGAAAGCACTTTGAGCCGCACTCGCTTCGCCAGCTTGGTTAGCGCCACAATGACTCAGCTTGAGCGCCCTCTTGGCACACAGCTTCCAGTGGGCTCGGACTCGGCCTTCCGGCATCCGAACTCGTCTTCTCCGTGACCCGGCCCACGCCAAAAGAGCCCGCTTTGGCGTATTATTTCGTTAAAGTTAGAATCGTGTGCGCGGAGGGGCTGAAAAGGCTTTGACCTCTAGGGCTTGTACGCTTACACCCGACCGCGGCCATTGGTCGTGGCCAACCGTCCCTGATCGCCCATGTTGTGGCACCCTGTAGCCCTTCTCGCCCAGAGCAGCTTGCTCGATAACTATCATCGAGCCACGCTGGAGGGGAAACTCGTCATCGGGATCCTTGTGGTCTTTTCGATGTTCGCGTGGTCCGTGATGGCGTCCAAGGCCGTCCAGATGCGTCGCGCACGGAACCTGAACACGCTTTTTCGGGAGGAGTATCGGCGCCAGAAAAACGTGATCGAGATCCACGAACGCCGGGTCAAAGTGGAAGGTTGCCCTCTCTTTATCGTTTACGAAGAGGGTTGCCAGGAATTGGCGCAACACCTGCGGCCCGCGCGGTCGCCAGGCCAGCCCAGGGCTTTGAGCCTCAAGGCGATGGAATTGGTCAAGGGCGTGCTTGAGCGCAGCGTGGCGCGCGAGGCCCTCCGTCTGGAAGCCGGCCTCATTCTCCTAGCCATCGCCGTGAGCGGCGCTCCCTTCCTCGGTTTGCTTGGAACGGTTTGGGGGGTCATGGATGCCTTCGGCGGCGTCGCGGCGGGGAACGTGGGGACGGCCACCCTCCAAATGATGGCGCCCGGCGTGGCGGGTGCCCTGATCACGACTCTGGCCGGCCTGATGGTCGCTATCCCCTCCATGTTCGGTTACAACTGGCTGGTTCATACCCTCCGGGTCCTAACCGTCGAAATGGACAATTTCGCCCAGGAACTCGCGGCCAGAATGGAAGTCGAGTTCCTCGAGGATCACGATGGCGCCCGGATCCAGCCCTGAACCGACTCCCCATGCGACGATTCTCCCAAAAGAACGCGCTCGTCACGCTGTCGGATCTCAACGTCACCCCCCTCCTTGATCTGGCGTTCGTCCTGCTCATCATTTTCGCCATCACCACGCCGCTTCTGGAGCAAAGCGTCCAACTCGAACTGCCGCGCGGTGGGAAACCCGATGATTTCCGTCTCGAACGGAAGGACATCCAGACGGTCGAAGTCACCGCGGCCGGGGAACTCAAATTGGAGTCGAAACCGATCACTCTCGACCAGTTGGAGGAGGCCTTGGTGGCCGAATTCCAGAGGAATCCCAGGATGGTGGTCGACATCCGGGCCGACGGGCGGACTTCCTGGATGGCGGTCTCGGGGATCCTGGACCGGTGCCAGCGCCGTGGCATCACCCGGATTCGGCCGAAGATGTTCCCCGACAACTGAGCGAATGAGATGACATCGAACCCATGAGTTCGCGGCTCCAAAAGCGTTGCCTGATCACATCGTTCCTGGCCCACGCCGGGTTGGCGCTCCTGTTGGTGCTCGCACCCGCGTTCCGGGATCCGGATTCGAGATTGTCCGACGGCGGCCCGCCCTTGGAAATGATCCCCGGGGAATTGGTCGATGCGGCGCTGGCACCCGGCTTCATTCCCCAGGCGAGCGCCCCGGAGGCCTCCCCACCGGCGGTCCAGCGACCCCGGGAACCGGAACCCGAACCGGAACCGGAACCCGCCCCGAAGGCGCCTCCCCGGACGCCCCAGCGGAATCTCGATTTCAACGTTCCCAAGGCCAAGGAACCCGGCTTCACGCTTCCCAGCGCCCGCTTGGAGGAAAAGAAGAAGCCGAAGGTGGAGGAGCCCAAGCCCCGCGAACGGGAATCCGTGAAGCTCGACCTCACGAAGATCAAGACCCTGAAACCCAAGTCCACACCGCCCAAACCGGCTCCGACTGAACCCACGGGACCCAGCGCCGAGGAACTGGCCCGACAGCGCCGGCAGGATCTCGCCCGGTCCTTGGAGGGCGCCAGCGGTCGGATCGCCGGAGCCGTGTCGCAGGGTGCGGTCCAAGTCCAGATCGGACCCGCCGGCGGCGGCGGGGGAGGGGGCGGAGGCACCGGATCCGGAGGAGGCTCCGCCTACGCGTGGCACGTCCGCAACGCGTTCAACAACGCCTGGATCCCACCCCAGAATCTCAAGGACGATTTCGCGACCGCCGACGTCGAGGTGGTCATCCGCAAGGATGGCCGCGTCACCCGGGCCCGCATCGTGAAGCGTTCCGGGGTCGCCTCGCTGGATCGGTCGGTCCAGGAAACCCTGGACCGGGTCCGGGAAATCGTTCCTTTCGAGGCGGAAGCCACCGAAGACCAACGGACCTACACCATCGGATTCAATCTCCGTTCCAAACGCACTTTCTGATCGTGATGACTGAGAATTCCCCCAGCCCCGTGACCCCGGGTTTTTCCCGGCGCGCATGGATCGCCTCGGCCCTGGCCGTACTCCCCGCCCTCTCAAACCGGGCTCAGACCGCCGCCGCCGCCGGCGGCAACCGGATCGTCCTGGATCGGACCAGCGGCGGGAGTCCGACGCCGGTCTTTCTTTCCGGGTTTTCCGGCGAAGTCGCGTCAACCCTCCGGTTCGATCTGGAAGTGGCCGGTTGCCGCATCACTCCGGAGACCGAGGCTCAGGTATCCGTGGTGGGGTCGAACACCCCGAACGTCGAAGGCCGCTTGCTTGATCGCAACAAGGCCTCCCTCCTGGCGAAGTCCTACACCGGGGGCAGCCCGCGCCAGCAGGCCCACGCGCTGTCGGACGAGGTGATCAAGGCGCTCGGCGGCCAGGGGATCGCCCAGACGCGAATCGCGTTCAAAAGCGAGGTCTCGCGCGGGAAGTCGGAGATCTTCGTGTCGGACTACGACGGGTACGGAGCCCAGAAGGTGACCTCGGACGGTTCGATCGTGGCGGCGCCGACCTGGCTGCCGGGAACGCGAACGCTCCTGTACACGTCCTACCGGCTGGGCAACCCGGACATTTTCGTCCACGACCTCACCACGGGGAGCCGCAAACCCGTGTCGCGTCAGGCCGGCCTGAACACCTCGGCCGCCGCCGCGCCGGATGGGAACCGCGTGGCCATGATCCTGTCCAAGGACGGCAGCCCGAACCTGTACGTCGGCCGGATCGACGGCTCGGGAACGACGCGGATCACCGACAATCGCCAGGGGGATTCGTCCCCCTGCTGGTCGCCTGACGGCCGGACGCTCTGTTATTCATCGAGAACCGGAGGACCTTCGACCCTCTATCTGGTGGAAGCTTCGGGGGGCGCGCCCCGTCGTCTGCGCCTCGCCGGGGTGACCAACGCCACCGAGCCCGATTGGTCTCCCGACGGACAAAGCATCGTCTTCACGACCCAAAGCGGCAGAGCCTTCGAGATCTGCGTGGTTCCCGCGGGCGGCGGCGATGTGATCCGCCTGGTGGAAGGCGAGGACCCGGTTTGGGCGCCCAATTCCCGGACCGTCGTTTATGCGCGCCGGGTGGGGAATGGAGTGCGGGCCCTGTCTCTGCTTGACGTACCCACCCGCCAAACGAAGGATTTGCCCCGTCTTTCGGGAAGCTGTTCACAGCCAACCTGGGCGCGGTAATCCCCCCCACCCGACCCCGACGCAACACAACATGAATAGATCAATGTTCGCCAAGGTGCTCATCCTCGTCACCGCCCTGGCGATCACCCTCACCCCCGGCTGCCGACGGAAGCCGAAGGAACCCATCACACCCCTGGGGAGCGGACGGACCGGCTCCGGAGCGATCCAGAACCCCCAACCGGGACGCCTCGGCGACTCCTCGGGTGGCCTGAACGACCGGTCCGGCACCACGGGCTCCGACCTGGGCGGGGGCTCGGCGGTCCCTCTCGACGCCAACATCGCCCAAACCGGCGGCCCGGTGAATCGTTGGGAATACAACGAGGACCGGTCGCAGTTCGCGGCGAACACGGTGCTTTTCGACTACGACAGCGCGGTCATCAAGACGTCGGAGAAAGCTCTGGTGGCCTCGGTGGCGGCGCATCTTGTTTCGAACCCAAACACGGCCGTGGAGGTCGAAGGTCATTGTGACGAGCGAGGTACCGAGGAATACAACCGTTCGCTGGGTGAGCGCCGCGCGCTCGCCGTCCGCGAGGAACTGGCTTCCCTCGGGATCGATCCGAAGCGGGTCCACACCATCAGTTATGGCGAGGACCGCCCGGCCGTCGATGGGCACAACGAGGGCGCCTGGGCCCGCAATCGCCGGGGCGAATTCATTCTGCTCCTGCCTCGCTGAACCCGCACCGCGGAGAACCGGCACCGCGTTGCCGAGGGACATTGGGCCTTTACATCGGCCCGCCCTCGGCGAAGTTTTCGCCGGCAGAAAGGTTTGCACGTTATGAATCACACACTCCTGGCCTTTTCACTCGGCTGGGGCGAGATCGTCCTCATTCTGGTGGTGGTCCTGCTTCTGTTCGGCGCCAAAAAACTCCCGGAACTCGCCAAGGGCCTGGGTCAGGGCATCAAGGAATTCAAAAAGGCCACCCGCGACGTCCAGGAAGACCTCCAGAGGGCGATCGAAGACGAACCGCCTCGGGATCCGCCGCGTCGGGTCGCCGAAACCAAACCCGCCCCGGAGTCGGCTCCCAGCGGTCCGTCCACGTCCGCCTGATCGGCTGAACCCGCCATCGCCGCCGCATGGCCGACGAGCCTCTGCCGTCCCCTGATCTTCCGGAGGAAGAAGAAGGGGGAGGCCCAGTCAAACCGTTCCTCGAGCATCTCGAGGACCTCCGCTGGACACTGCTCAAGGTGCTCAGCTCGGTGGTGATCGCCATGATCGTCTGCCTGGTCGCGGGCAACAAACTGGTCACCCTCCTCACGTACCCCCTGGTCAAGGCCCAGCGACTCAGCGACTCCGCCAACCGTTTCGCGACCGTCCGTCTCGGATCGTCCATGATCGGCAAGTTCCCGCTCAGCAGCCTCGACACCAACCTCTGGGGCGAAAACCCTCCGAACGCCTACGAAGTCACCGTTCAGCCCGAGGGCGAGCGCCTCCTCATGGTCCTTCGGCCCGACACCAATGCCGTCGCGGGTGACAACGGCGGAGCGATGGTGCTCCTCAAGAACTACAGCCCGATCGGGGGCTTCGCCGTGGCCCTGGAGATGGCTCTGTATGGCGGTTTCTCCCTCGCGTCGCCGTTCGTGATGTTCTTCATCGGGCAGTTCATCATCCCCGCCCTCAAGACCCGCGAAAAAAAGTTCCTCTACCGGGCCCTCGCCGTCGGCGTCGGACTCTTTCTGATCGGCGTCGTGTTCTGTTACTTCGCCATCATGCAGGTGACGCTGCTGGCGGCCGCCCAGTTCTCCCAGTGGCTGGGGTTCAGCGCGGACGAATGGCGGGCCGAGGATTACATCGATTTCGTGGTCAAGATGATGCTCGCCGTGGGGCTCAGTTTCCAACTGCCGGTCGTGCTCCTGACCCTCGTGAAGGTCGGCATCCTCAGCCATAAGGCGCTCTCCAACTCCCGCTCGTACTTCGTGGTGATCAACCTCATCGCCTGCGCGTTCATCACGCCGTCGGGCGACCCCATCACCCTGCTCTTCCTCGCCATCCCGGTTCAGTTCCTCTACGAGATCAGCGTCTTCATCGCCTGGCTCTGGTGGCGGCGCGACGAAAAGGCGGCCGCCGCCCTGGAGGGCGACTCGTCCGGCTCGGACTAGCCCGGCGCGGCGTCAATAGTCGTAGAGTCCGGCGTCGCGGCTGTACCCGCCGCCCCCCATCCCGCCAAAACCGCCCCCCGCCTCCTCGTCTCCCGGGTCGCCTCCCATCAGGCCGCCGAGCACATCCCCCATATCCTCCTCCACCTTCTCGGGATCCTCGCCCTTCTCGAGCCTCCGGATCGCGATGTCGAGTTCCTTGGGAACGGTCCCCGCCGGCAGGGCTTCCTTCATCTTCTTCATCAGGTGGGCGACATGCCGGGGGTTGTTCTCGTCCAAGTGGCCCATGTCCCGCTCCAGTTCGGACATCACCCGCTCCATCTTCCCCTCGTCGATATCGGGCATGGGTTCGCCGTCAGGTCCGACGTCCGACGAAGCCGCGGGCTCGGCGACCCCTTTCAACATCGCGAACCCGCTCATCTGCTTGACCAGGTCCTTGCAGCCGCACTTGGGGCACAGGGGATTCCGGTCCTGATGCACCCGCTTCGAGAGGAAGCTGTAGATGCGCCGGCATTTCGGGCAGGCAAACTCGTAGATCGGCATGGCGGGTATCCTTGTTCCGAAAAGGACGTCGCGGACCCTACCCGAGTCAGGTCCGCGAGAAAAGCCGGCAGAAAGCAACCGGTCAACCGTGCAACGGCCACCAATCGGGCAGCAGGTAGAGAAGAAGCATCAGCAACAGGAGCGTCAGCGGGAGACCGGGTTTGACGAAATCCGCGAACCGATATTTTCCCGGCCCATACACCAGCACGCAGGCCGGTTCCAGGGGCGTCGCCACCGAGAAGGACGCGGACAGCATGATGGCCACGGCGAAGGAACGGGGATTCACCCCCAGGCCTGTGGCGGTTTCCAAGGCGACCGGTAGGATGACCAGGGCCGCCGCCGCATTCGACATGGGCTGGGTCAACAGGATCGTGAGCAGGCAAAACCCAGCCAGGACCGCCTCGGGACCCCAGGGACCGATCCCCGTGACGACGGCATCCGCCAGCAACTGCGCCGCCCCCGTCTTTTTCATCGCGAGCCCGAAAGCCATCATCGAGCCGATCAGGATGAGAAGACGCCACTCGACATGGTCGTAGATCCGGACCGGGCGCACGCAACCCGTCAGCACCATGGCCAGGGCGGCCAGCAAAAACGCCGTCGACAGGGGCACCCAGTTCAATCCGCCGAACACGACCGCGACCGCGAAGATGCCCAGGGTCAACCCGGGCTTCTGCCCGTGGGGAATCAGCGTGCCGCGATCCGCCAGGACCGCCATATCGCGCCGTCGCCGCACGTTCTCCAGCGAACCAGGCCGCCCCTGCACCAGGAGCAGGTCGCCCACTTCCAGAGGGATCCGGCTGATCCGATCCCAGAGGGTGAGCCCCTCCCGGTAGATCGCCAGAACGGTCAGGCCGAACTCCTGTTGGAACCGCGCCTCGCGCAACGTTCGCCCGATCAGGCTGGAGCGCGGACTGACCACCACTTCGGCGAGGTCGACCGCCACTTTCTTCAATTCCGTCTCCCCAAGCTTCAGGTCGGGGCGGATTTCAATGCCCTGCATCTGTTTCACCTTCATCAGGTTCAGGACATTGCCGGTCACGAGAAGCACGTCGTTTTCCTCCAGGACGGTCGCCTCGTCCGGCGCGAAACCCCGACCGTCCCTCACGATCTTCAACACCCGGAACTCCATGCGGGTGAGGTCGGATTGCTGGACCCTCTGCCCCAGCAGCGGCGACTTGGACTGCACCACGATCTCGCTCAGGTAACCGCGAATCCCGAATTCGTCGGTCGGATCCTCGACGCCGGTCTTCGGGAGGAGCAGGCGCCCCAGCGCCGCCATGAACACGATCCCGGCGACGACAAGCACCAGCGCCGGCGCCGTGGTTTCGAACAAACCCATCGGCTCCATGTGGGCCTGCTTCACCATGAAGGCGTTCACCGCCAGATTCGTCGATGTCCCGATCAGCGTGCAGGTCCCTCCCAGGATGGAAGCGAAGGCGACCGGAATGAGCAGACGCGACGGACTCAACCGGGCCTGCCGGGCCACGCCCAGAACCAGCGGAACCAGCATCGCCGACACGCTGGTGTTGTTCATGAAGGCCGACAGGATCGCCGCCACCAGCATCAATCCGGTCACCATCCAGAATTCACCCCGGGGGAGCAGCCGAACCAGTCGTCCGCCCACCAGGTCGAGAACGCCCGATTCCTGCATGGCGCCGCCAACGATGAACACCGCCCCGAGCATGACGATCGTCGGGCTCCCCAGCCCGGCGAACGCCTCCTCGGGAGCCAGGATCCCGGTCAGCATGAGCAGCGTCACTCCCAGGAGCGCGATCACGTCCACGCGGAACCGTTCCGACGCGAAAAGATACAGCATGGCCCCGAGCATCGTGAGCACCGTCCACGGCTCCCAATTCCAGCCCCAGTTGCTGATTCCGAACCGTTCCATCTTGGAAAAACCAACTCTTCCGCCGCCGCCGCCCGTCGCGCTTTCCGCGCGGTCGACCGGCCTAACCGAAACAAACCGGCAGGTCCACAACGTCCTTGAGGCGTCCCAGGTACTCGTCCCTGCTGATCTCACGCGCGCCCAACGCCCGGGTCGCGTCCGTGAGCATCTGGATGTCGAACAGCCCATAGCCGCGCGACACCAAGTGGTCGTGGAGGTGCACCACCGCCACCTTCGAAGCGTCGGTGGCGCGATGGAACATCGATTCGCCAGCGAACAGGCCCCCGACCGAAACGCCGTACACGCCCCCCACGAGTTTCTCCCCCAGCCAACACTCCACGCTGTGCGCGTGCCCCGCCCGGTGCAGGGCCGTGTACGCCGCCACAAACGCCGGCCGGATCCATCCACCCGGCCTCCGAATCGTCGCGCACGCCTGGATCACGCCCGCGAAGTCCTGGTCGCGCGTGACCCGGAACTTCGACTGGCGAAGGCCGCGACGAAGACTTCGCCCGATGTGAAGCCCTCCCAGTTCGAAGATTCCCCTCGGATCGGGCGACCACCAACTGATCGGGTCCACCGTCCACGGAAAAATCCCCGTCCGGTAGGCCCGCAACAGGCGGCCGGTCGCCAGGTCGCCTCCGACCGCGACCAAGCCGTCGTAGGCGCCGCCCACGATCGCCCCGCGCGGGTCGGGAAAACCGCTGCTCGTCTCGTCCAATCGAACCGGCCTGCGGGGCATGGGGCGAAGCCTGTCGCGGTCTGGTCTCGTCTCAGTCCTGGTTGGTCTCAGACCCCGCCCGCGGACGGCGGCGACTCCGGGTCGTCCAACATCGCCCGGACGAGCACCATCTCGAACTGCCCTGTCAACAGCATCAGGCCGTGCAGCGGCGCGAGGGCGCCCGATTCATCGTCCGGTTCCACGAGATCAAGGTCCTCGGGCCGCCCGAGCTTGAGCCAGGAACCGATCCGAAGCTCGTTCAGGACCTGGAGCAACCGTTCGGCATCGGCGCCGTCGAGGACCAGTTTCCAACCCGAACCGGCCTCCACAAACGCCGCTCCCTGGCACAGGCGGCGGGCCATCCACCCGCTGAGTTCCGCGCGCTGCTCCTTCCGAGCCTCGGCCAGCCACTGGTTGGCCTCGTCCAAACCGGGCTCCGCGCCCTTGGAAAGCGGGTACGGGGTTTCGGATTGAAGCGGGTAGAAACTCAGCATGCGCTCAAGCAACCGCTTCTCCCGGGGGCTCATCCGAAAAACAAGCCGGTCGCCATCCCGTTCCAACAGCTTCATGCCGGCTTCTCCATCGTCGCCTGAAGGTGGTAGGCCTGAAGTCGGTGCACATAAAACTCCGCCTTCTCGAATCCCTCCCGCGCCACGACGCTCTTCCCTTGTCGATGCACCTCCAGCATGTGTTTCTCCGCCCGTTGCTTGGTCCACCCGAACACCTTCATGAACACGTGCGTGACGTATTCCATCAGGTTCACGGGGTCGTTCCAGACAATCACCACGAAGCCCGGATCGAGGGCCTCCCCTTCCCGGGTCTTCTCGGCGATCGTCGGTTCCGGGATCACCACGGGTTCCACCGTCTCTGCCACGCCGAAACCCTAGAGTGGGCCGCGCCCTCCGCGCAAGGGCGCCCACCGAACCCCACTAACCCAGCGGCACCCGTCGCGCCTGGCGCCCTTCGAACCGGAGGCAATCCCGGAAACCCGCCTCCCGCGCCAGGTCCACCGCCGCCGCGAAATCCATCGCGACCTCCCCCGGTCGATGCGCGTCCGATCCGAACGTCAGTCCCACGCCCCGCGCCGCCGCGAGTTTCAGGAAAGCCGGACTCGGATACATCTCCCGACAGTCCTTCCTCAGGCCCGCCGTGTTGATCTCGATCGCGACACCCCCGGCCGCCGCCGCATCCAGGAAACGCTCGAACAGAGGTCCGCAATCCCGCGTCGGCATGAACCGGAATTTCTTGGGCAGATCCGGATGCCCGATGATCTGGAACAGCCCGCTCGCCGCCGCCGCCGTCAACCGCTCGAAATAGGCGCCCCAAACCGCGTCCGGATCCCTCGCCCGCCATTGGTCGAGTTTCTCCGGATTGTCGATGTCCCAGCCCCCTTCGATGTAATGCACCGATCCGATGAAGTAGTCCCAGGGGTGCCGACCCGCCAACTCCCGGATCCACGGCTCGTGACCCGGCAGATAATCCACTTCCAGCGCCGACCGGATCCTCAGGCCGGGAAAGGCCTCGCGCGCTTCATCCAGCGCCGCCAGGTACTCGGGCAGCTTCGACAGATACATGCGCCACGCGTCGAAGTCGTCGTTCGGCATGGGGTTGTGTTCGGACACACCGATTTCCGAGAGACCCAGTTCCACCGCGCGGCGGGCCAGATCGATCGGAAGCCCCTGCGCGTGGTGGCAGAGATGGGTGTGCATGTGATAGTCGGCGGGCAACGTCACGCCTCCACCCTACGGCGGCGGGCCCGACTTTGGGAATAGGCCTCATCCGCCGGATTGCCTCCGGCGGCGGCATCGCCGACAGTCCCGCGGTGAACGTCCACGTCCTGGGTCCCTCCCTGGGCTTCGCCCTCGCCCTCGTCCTGGCGGGCTGCAAGCCGGCTCCCGCTCCCGTCGTCCAGGAGAAGCCCAGGAGTTTCCTCGACAACGAACGGCCTCAGGCCGGCCTGCCGCGGACGAAGCTCTACGTGGGGCCCGAGATCCTCGACACCGAACTCGCGCTCACCACCGAGGCCATCCAGAAGGGCATGATGTGGCGCACCAACGTCCCGGAGTCGGAGGCCATGCTCTTCGTTTTCGGACGCCCCCATCAGACCGCCTTCTGGATGAAGAACGTTCCGATGGACATCGATGTCGCCTACCTCGACTCGGAGGGCGTCATCCTGGAAATCCACCGACTGGAACGGTTCAACACCAATCCCGTCAGCGCCGGGTCCGACCGCGTCCAGTTCGCCCTCGAAACCGCCGAAGGCTGGTTCAAGCGCCACGGTGTCGGACCCGGCACGTCGGTCCGGACCGAACGCGGTTCGCTCCGCGAGACCTTCTTCCAACAACGACCCCGCGATCCGTGAACCGCTCCCGTTCCCTTCAACTCTTCGAGTCCGCCCTGCAACTCACCCCGGGCGGCGTTCATTCACCCGTGCGCGCTTTTCGCGCCGTGGGTGGTTCCCCGTTTTTCGCGGTGCGCGCCAGCGGACCGCATGTGTGGGACGCCGACGACAACCGCTACATCGACTACGTGGGGACGTGGGGGCCCGCCATTCACGGCCACGCCTTCCCGCCCGTCGTTCGGGCCATCCAGGACGCCGCGGCCCTCGGCACCAGTTTCGGGATTCCCAACCCGGCCGAACTCGACCTCGCTCGTCTCATTTGCGGCGCGCTGCCCTCCGTCGAAAAGGTCCGGTTCACGAGTTCGGGCACGGAGGCGTGCATGAGCGCCATCCGGTTGGCCCGGGGGGCCACGCGCCGGGATGCGATCGTCAAGTTCGCGGGCTGCTACCACGGCCACGCCGACAGTCTCCTCGTCAAGGCCGGTTCCGGCGCGCTCACGTTCGGTCATCCCGACAGCGCCGGTGTCCCCGCCGATTTCGCGCGTCACACCCAGGTGATCCCATTCAATGACGTCGACGCGCTCCAGGAACTCTTCCGTCAACGGGGCGGCGAAATCGCCTGCGTCATCGTCGAACCCGTCGCCGGCAACGCCGGGTTGTTCCCCCCCCGGCCCGGTTTCCTCGAAAAGCTCCGGGAACTGACCCTCCAGCACGGCGCTCTCCTCATCTTCGACGAAGTCATGACGGGATTCCGGCTCGCCTGGAACGGAGCGCAGGGGCTTTTCGGAATCCGCCCCGACCTGACCTGCCTGGGGAAGATCATCGGCGGCGGCCTTCCGGTGGGCGCCGTGGGAGGCCAAGCGGACTTGATGGACCTCTTCGCTCCCCTGGGACCCGTGTACCAGGCGGGGACCCTGAGCGGCAATCCCCTCGCCATGGCCGCCGGCATCGCAAGCCTCCGCGCCCTGGAGGATGGCGCGGCGTACCGTCAACTCGAACAACGGGGCGCGTTCCTCGAAACCTCGCTGCGCGACACGGCCCGGCGCCTGGAAATCCCGGTCCAGGTCCAACGCGTCGGCTCGATGTTCTGCGCCTATTTCACCCCGGATCCCGTGTGGAACCTCGACGACGCCATGAAGGCCGACCGGGCCCGGTTCGCGCGTTTCTTCCATGGGATGCTCGATCGCGGCGTCTACCTGGCGCCGTCCCAGTTCGAGGCGGGATTCCTGTCCACCGCCCACGCCGAATCCGATCTCGCCGACACCCTGCGCGCCGCCGAGGAATGCCTGGACGAAATCCGGCGCGCGCCCCAACCCTGATTCGAATTCCCGGCTTATGCGCATTCTCGCCCTGGATCACGGAACCGTCCGCATCGGACTGGCCGTCAGTGATGAACTCGGGATGCTGGCCCACCCGATGGATCCGCATCCCGCCGAACCGCTCCCGGCCCTGCTCGACGCCATCAAGGCGCTCATTCAGCAGCGGGAGATCTCCCTGATCCTGGTCGGATTGCCCCGCAACATGGACGGATCGAGCGGACCCGCCGTCCAGAAGGTGGAGGCTTTCGTCCATCTCCTGAGGGAGACCATCGCGATCCCGATCCGCACCTGGGACGAGCGTCTCACCACCCTTCAGGCGCATCGTCTCCTCGCGGAAACCGGCAAGCGCGAAAAGGAACGACGGGGACGCGTCGATTCGTCCGCCGCCGCGGTCCTGCTCCAGAGCTATCTCGACGCCCAAGCCTCCGGAGGGGTCGGGATGCTCGCGCCATGAGGCCGGTCCGCCTCCGGCTCGTGCTGGCGTTCGAAGGCACCCGCTACCAGGGCTGGCAAACCCAGAAGAGCGGCCAGGGAGTCCAGGAGCTCGTGGAAATCGCCCTGCGCCGCCTGTTCCCCGGCGCGGGCCCACTCCATGGCTCGAGCCGGACCGACACCGGCGTCCACGCGCTCGGTCTCGTCGCCCACGTCGACATCCCCAGCACCGAATGGCGCATGACCCCGCGCAAGCTCGTGCTCGCGCTGAATGCCCACTTGCCCGAGGACATCCGGGTGGTCAAGGCGACCCGCGCCCACCCCGATTTCCACGCCCGCTTCCACGCTTCCGGAAAGGAATACCGGTACCGGATCTGGAACGCCCCCGCCATGAACCCGCTCCTGCGCCGGCTCGCCTGGCACGTCCCAAAGCCCCTCGACGTCGCCGCCATGCGCGAGGCCGCCCGTCACTTCATCGGCCGCCACGATTTCGCGTCCTTCACCTCGAATCCCGGCTACGCGCGGGCGGATACCGTCCGGACCATCACGGCCTGCGGAGTCGCCCGTCGCGGGGCGGACATCACGGTCCGGATCGTGGGCGGGGGATTCCTTTACAAGATGTGCCGGGGCATCGCCGGCACACTGGTCCAAGTGGGCCTTCACCGGATCGTCGCCGAGGAGATCCCGTCGATCCTCCACCGCAAGGACCGGCGCGTCGCCGGCATGACGGCTCCCCCGGAGGGCCTGGTGCTCTGGCGCGTCCACTACCCGCCACGCGCGGCGCGGCCGACTGGAAAGTCGGCGGTACCCAGCACGCCCTCCCTCCCAAGTCGCGCCGGCTTTTAGCCGGCTCCCCCTTCCCTCCAACCGTGTTGCCGACTGGAAAGTCGGCGGTACTTGGCCCGGCTCCCCCTTCCCCTCCCATGTCGCGCCGGCTTTCAGCCGGCTCCCTTGCCCTCCTACCGTGTCGCCGACTTGAAAGTCGGCGGTACTTGGCCCGGCCCCCCACCCTTCCTGCCGTGTCACCCCACACTTGGCACGAGTCGCCGGGTCAGCCGGTCGTCCTCGTCCCGCCGGTAACAGAACGTGTCCTGGCCGTGATCGAAGAACGCGTACCCGGCTCCCGTCATCAGGGCCTCGGCATCCCTCTTCCGCTCATGCAACAGCACGCTCTCGTAGTTGACGAAGCGGATCGGCGTCCGCGCGAAGTCGATCGTCGACAGAATCTCGAATTCGTATCCCTCGACATCCATCTGAAGGACATCCACCCGCGTCACCCCGTGACGCCGGAGCAGTTCCTGAAACGTCAGACAGGTCACCGTCTCCTCCACCCGATGCCGCAGGTAGAACTCCTTCAGGCCCGGATCCTTCTCGAACCGGTCCCACAAGGAACCCATCCGCTCGCTCTTCAACGAACCCAACTGGGCCAGCCAGTCCGGATACCCATGCGCGACTGGATCCACGCCCAGACGGTAGAAGGTCGCCTCGCCGTTCCGATCGGAGATCGCGACGTTTTCGCAGAACACGTTTCTCGCGCCCCGGTAGTTCCCCACCAGCCGGTCGAAGTGTTCCCGGACGGGTTCCACGCAGATCAACCGGCCTCCCCGGCTGTCGAGTTGGTCGCGCAGCCGCGAATACAACGGATCGTTCGGCGTGTTGCCCACGAACGCGCCCAACTGAACGACGTTGAACCCGGGTTCCCTCACGATCTCGTCCAACGCCACGTGAACCGGATGCGGGTGGGCCGGCCCCGACGCAAGCCTCCGGTATGCCGCGGCCACCACCCGGCGAAGACCTCCTTCGCGATACGCCTGGGCGATCTTGTTCAGCATGGCGCCAATCCCACTTCCGGACGGATTCCACCCCCGGGGACCTCCGGCTCGCGACACGGTTTCCCAATCCCCCGCGCGCTCTGGAAGGCCCTCATCCAACCTCCCAGCCCGGTCGGTACGATTCCTTGATGATCGCCTCCGCGTCCCGGGCGTTCGTCGCCTTCATCGCCGGCCCATCCCATTCGATCGGCTTGCCCGTCCGCAACGAAAGCACCCCGAGCAACAGAAGTTCCGTCAGACGCGCGCCATACTCGAAATGGCTGCTCGCCGCAGGACCGCCTTTGCACGCGTCGATCCAGTCCCGGTGATGCCCCTTCGACCGGGCAATCGTTTTCTCCGGCGCGCGATAGGTTTCATTCCGGTCCTCCGGCAGAAGCATCGGCCTCCCGCCCAGGCCGGGACAGATCATGCTTCCCTTGTCCCCCACGAAGAGCGATCCGCGCCCCGGCATCTCCTGGTCCACCGGCCATCCTTCCGGAACCGGGGGTCGCAGCCCGCCATCGTACCAGAACGCTCGAACCGGCCCGCGCGCGGGCCCTTCGCCGCGCGCCGCGAAATCCCAGTAGACCATCTCGCTGTGCGGGGAGATCTCCGCGTTCATCTGGCTGCCGGGGCGCGCATTCACATGCCGCGGATCGCGCAAGTCCAACGCCCAACAGGCCGCGTCGAGGTCGTGGCACACGAAATCGCCGATCGCTCCCGCCCCGAAATCCCAAAAATCCCGCCAGCGCACCGGGAAGTAGGCCGGGTGATACGGTCGCGCCGCCCGCGGCCCGAGCCACATGTCCCAGTTCAATCCCGCCGGCACCGGCGGCGTCTCCGTCGGGCGCCCGGTCAACTCCCGGTTCCAACGCGTCGCACCGACCCACGCGTGCGCCTCGCGCACCGTCCCGATCGCCCCGGCCGCCAGGTATTCCACCGTCTGGCGCATACCTTCCAGCGAATGCCCGATGTTCCCCATCTGCGTCGCCACCCCCGTCTCCTTCGCCACCGCCGCCACCCGTCGCGCCTCCCAGATGTTGTGCGTCAGCGGCTTCTCGCAGTAGACGTGCTTCCCCGCGAACATCGACCGGACCGACACGAACGCATGCAGGTGGTCCGGCGTCGCGCAGAGGATCGCGTCCACCGACTTCTCCTTCTCCAGTAGCGTCCTGAAATCCTCGTAGCTGGCGCAGGTGTGGTTCGGGGTCTTCGACGAATAATGCTTCTCGACCAACGCCTTGGTCGGCGCGCGCCCCCCCTGCCCCCGGTAGTAAAAGTCCTCCAGACTGAAGGATTCCGCCGGGTCCGCCACCGCGGTCACCTGCACGTCCGCCAACCGAAACAGCGCCTTGAGATTCTCGATGCCCTGCCCTCCCGCCCCGACCAGGGCTACGTTCACTTTCTCGCTCGGCGCCACAAACCTCGGGCCGCCCAGCACATGGCGCGGCACGATGGTGAAAGCGAACGCCGACGCCGTCAGCGTCGCCGAGCGCTTCAAGAAGGTCCGCCGGGATCCCGGACGGGCGGATGAAGAGAACGATTCGCGTGCCGAACCGGACCGTGCTTTCGGAGTGGATTTCATGGCAGTCAACTCGATGGATTCCGGCGCACCGTGACACAGGCGCTTCGCCCTGCCCAGCCCAAGGACCACCCCCGCCAGGACGCTATCCCCAATCCCAGCGACGAAGCCCGACACCACCGGCACTCGTCCGCTTCAGATCCGTTCCGGAGCTTCGAACTCCCCGGCCATGTCGTAGGGAAGCCGCCAGACACGGTCGCCATCCCGGTTCGCGAAATAGAGGTGGGACTTCGAAAACGCGTCCGGATCGCCGTCCGCCCAAAACGCGGCGAAGTCCGGATGCGCGTTCATCGGACGCCGCACGTAGTTGTGGTTGCGAGGACTGCCTTTCGTGAGATCCCGCTCCTTCCGCCACGTGACCCCGGAATCGGAACTCGTCCACATCGCGACTTCGCCGCCGGAACCCACCGGCCGCGGCCCCGGTTCGGTCGGCCCCACGATCCGCCAACGCCCGCCGGGCCCGAGATACAGCGAGCCCGTCGAATAGTTGTGATTGGCCCGCGTCACCTGGGTGAACGACCAACGCCCGTCCCTCCAAAACGCCACCATCCACCAGCGCGGATCTCCCGGAGGACCCGGCCGATGGTCGGCGCCGCTGGTGAACAGGATCACCGGCCGCCCCCGCTCGTCGTAATCCAGGTCGTGGATGTAGATCAGACGCTTCTCCGCCTCGAAGTCATGCGCGCGGGCCGGATTCTCCGCGGCGTCCAGCGGCAACTCCACCCGCGTTCCATCCACCGACTCCCACGTTTCCCCTCCGTCGCCCGACTGCAGGAAGTACAGGTCCGTCCGTCGATCCACCGAACCACCGGGATGACGGTTGAAGGCCGTGAGAATCCGGCCGCCGGAGAAATGGCTGGTCTGATAGTGCCCACCGATCCCGACCATCTTGCGGTCGGGTGTCCAGGTCCGCCCATCCCGACTGGTGCTCGAGTACAATTCCCGTCCGCGGGTGTACTTCGTGAACAGGAGAACGAAGCCCCGCCCTTCGATCCAGCGGGGTTGAGGATAGGTGAACTCCCGCTCCGCGATCTTCTCGAACGCGTCGAGTTCGTGCGGCTTCCGACTCCGGTAGATCAGACCGGGCCGGGCCCGGGCGCGCCCGCTGACGAAGACCCAGAGGTAACCGTCGCCATCCAGACAGAGGCTGGGATTGTCATGCGGGTCGTCGACACCCTGTTTGTCATGGACCACCGTGGGACGCGGTACTAGGTGCCGTTGATGATCGTAATACGACACCATCGCCAGCAGATGCCGCCGCCCGGACCGGGTCCCGCCATAGACGAAATAGGTCCTCCCAACCTCCGGCGCATGAATCGCCATCGGCACGTGATTCGCTGTGTAGGTTCCCAACCCGCCCGAATACTTGTCCCCGTGTTCGGAGCGCTGCCCCAGGGTGAACCAAATCCCGCGATAACCGTCCTCCCGGGCCGACGCGGGGGAAGCCGCGGAGGCCGCCGTCGGCGAACTCGCCGCCCGACCGCCGGCCCCGGCCAGGACGACGGGGCTCAACAGGTCCCTGAGAAAGTGGCGCCGGGTTCGACGCACGGAGGGTGTCGGGGCGGATTTCATTCCGCGCACGTTCAACGACGACCGGCCGGAACTCAACGATCCTTCGCCGTTCGAGTCGGCGGGACCGCCGGCCCTGGACCGTCCCAAGTGAAAGTCAGGGTCCGACCGCCATCCAGCGGCGGAGAACCTTCTGAAGGCTGCCATCCTGCGTCGCCTTCGTCAGATATTCGTTCGCGCCGTTCAGCAGCGATTCGTCCTCCTTCCGGACAGCCCAAGCAAGGCGCTCCTCGCTGAGGGCGATCGGCACCACCGTGACCCCGTCCCCCGAGTGCACTCCCGCGAGATGCCAGGCCAGGGTCGAATCGCTGATGAACAAGTCGATTCGACCCTTCGCCAGCGCTTTGACCGCATCGCCGCTATCCGTGTACGACTGAATTCGCGCCCCCGCGAAATCGCGCTGAGCCAGGAACTCTCCCGTGGTCGCCTTCAGCACGCCCACCTTGCCCGGTGGCGGAAGCGGAAAACCGAGCGCGTACAAGGCCTTGTCCGTCCGCCGGACCAGGGCCATCTGGCCAACCACGAGGTACGGTTGCGTGAAGGCCACCACGAACCCGCGCGCCGCCGTCACCGACATCGAGGACATGATGATGTCCGTGCGCCCTTCGTTGAGGGCTCCGATCTGGTCCTTCCATGGGACTTCGACGATCTGAATTTCCCGGTGCAGATGGGCGCCCAACGCCTTGGCCAAATCCACTTCCACCCCAACGAGTTCACGACCCCGCTTGAACACCATCGGCGGAAAGACCGGGGACACGCCGACTTTCAGCGGGGCGACGACGTCCGCGGCGAAAGTTGTTCCCACCGGCTGAAAACCCAGGGGACCCAGCCAACCCAGGATCCACAGTCCGAGGACGACCCGAAACCTCCCGAGGAAAGGACGAACACATTTCATAGCTTGCTTTTCATCTGCGGGCCGCCCGCCGGGGGCGCCATGGGAAAGTTGTCCTCCCACCAGGAATTGAACCTGTATCAACGATTTAGGAACCCGAACCACGCAATTACAGGGTTTCCAGACACCGCGCAAGCGCGTGAAAAAGCCGGTGCGGATCAGGGGGCGACCTCCAGGGTCGGAGGGCCCTGCAACCAACCCAGCGAACCCAGGAACCGGTCGGAGGCGATCGTCGTCTCGTTGTAGTACCGATTGTCGCCTCCCCGGCCGTGGTTGAAAAAGCCGTGCGGCTGCCCCTCGTACAAATGCAATTCACAGCGCACACCGGCCCTTTTCATGCCGTCTCGAAATCTCTCGGCGACGGGGACCGGGATCAATCTGTCGGCCGTGCCCAGAAACAGGATCGTTGGCGGATCGTCCGGCGTGATGTTGTGGGCGGGGGAGAACTCCCGGTAACGATCCTTCACCCGCTGATGGCCCCAGCCCTGGTCGGGACCGTTGTCGAGCACGGGATTGAACAAAACCAGGGCGTTCGGTTTGGAGGACACGCTTGGATCATCCTTCGGGTCGTCGATTCCGTCGCACAGTCCGGCGAACGCCGCCAGATGCCCGCCTGCCGAACCACCCCCGGCGGCGATGCGTCCCGGGTCGATGCCCAGTTCCGCCGCGTGACTTCGCAGCCAGCGCACCGCGGACTTGGCGTCCCGCACGCAACGCAGCGGCGGTTCGTCGCCGGCCTTGTCGAGCAAACGGTAGTCCGCCTCGAAGCAGACCATGCCTCGACTCGCGAGATACGTGCTGTGCGCCGCGAACTGCCCCCGACGACCACTGACCCAGCCACCCCCGAAGAAAAACACGATGGCCGGCCGCTGATCCCCCGCCTTCCACGCCACCGGTTTCACCATCGTCAATTTCAGGTCCCGGCCCTCGACACTTTTGTAGGTGATTTCGCTCGGGCCGGCCGATGCTGATGCCGACGCCGACGCCGTGGTGGGCGCCAGGGCGGCGCGCGGCTTGTCCGGGGACGAATCCAAGTCGGGACGGCCCAAGCCATCAGGGTCGAGGGATAAGTCCGCGGCATTCGCCGACGCGATCGCGGCGAAAACGAGCAGGGCGAGGAGGGTCTTCATCTTCGGCATACTTCGCCATGGAGGACGGAATGGTGCTCCCACCAGGAATTGAACCTGGATCAACGGTTTAGGAAACCGCCGCTCTATCCATTTGAGCTATAGGAGCAACCCGGTCCTTTTACGGGCCCGGCAAAAACGGCGGCAAGCAGTTTCGTCGTTCGCTCAAGACCAAGGACCGCAAACTCGCCCATCGGCGCATCACCGATCTCCGCCTCAAGGTCGGAGGGTTGACTCAAACCGCGACGCCGCCAAGACCGGCTTCCAGACCTTCGCCACCGCCTGGGTGGAACGTCACCGCCACCACCTCAAGCCCAGTTCTTTCGAACGCGTCCAACTCCGCGTGCGCCAACTCGCCGCCTGCTTCCGGGAAACTCCGGTCCGCTCCATCGCCCGAGAGGTCTTCCTGAAGTAAGGAGTTGGCGGATTCGAAGTCCGCCACCTGATCGAGGAGCGAAGTTTTCGCGTCCGTTCCCCGGCTCGACTCTAGAAAGAAACAACGCTCCCCGCGAACCTCGGGCGGTGCCCGATGAAGGCCGTACGAAGAAAAAAGTTGCCGCCGCTGACCGTCCGGACCGCCCGAATGCTTCGAAAGCTCAAGCGACTCCCGGGAGTGGACGACGCCGAGCGATACCTGATCGCTCGCAGCCTGGCCGCGACACCCGACGAGCGGTGGCAGCTTCACGAGACCTTCCTCCGCTCGCACGGCTTGTTCGCGCATTCGGCGAGGAAGGCCTACGGTTTCAAGTGATCGGGATGGCGGGTTCCATCCTGCAAGGTGTTCCCGCGACGACCCTGGACACCGATCTCTGGATCGATTGCCCAGCCCGACAGTCTATGCGGCTGATCCGGCTCGCGTTGAATCTGGGAGCCACCCACGTTTCCGACACGGTCGTCGAATTGGAGGATGGTTCTCTCGTCAATTTTGTGGACTCACCCGACGGACTCCGCTCATTCGATAGCGAGTACCGGGCGGCCCCCTGGATTCCGTGGCTCAATGGCAAGGTCAAGGTCTTGCCACTGAATCGGATTCGGGCCAGCAAAGCGGCGGCCGGCCCAAGGATCTGGCCCACCTGCCGCTGATCGACAGCGTTCTCGAAGCAAAGCGGATGACCTCGACGAAACTCAGGCGGAGACCGTGATTCCAATTCCGTCGCCGCTCACGGTCCTAGGATTCGAGAGGAGCGGCCAAGCTCCAATCCCGCTCCATTGCATTCCCATTCCATCAACGGTGTGCGACACCTGAAGTCACTGGGTGGCATAGAGCTCCTTCAGGCGCGGCACTTCGGCCACTTCCATGAGTCGACGTTGGAGCGCACCGCGAAGCCAGCGAATGAACTTCACGCTGCGTTGGGTGGCCTCCCTCGCGCGTAGCAGAACCCTCGAAATCGCCCGTCCAGCCCTGCGAGCGGCTCGCTCCGCCCAACCCATCCGCTGCTCTCGGCGGCGATCTTCGGCCTCGTTCGCGACCCCGTGCTCCCGCTCCAGTCGCCGTTCATACAGCAGCAGCACGTTGCTCGTGAGCGCCACGAAGCGGGCCTGGACCGTCCTCGCCTCCAGGCTGCTCGCCCAGGCCTTCTTCTCCCCGAGCTTGTTCTTCACCTGGTCGAACACCTTCTCCAATTCCCAGCGCCGGCGGTACAACTCCGCGATCACCCCGGGCGGTAGATCCGGCTCGTTCGTCAGGTACTGGTACTCCTTACCGCTTTCGGGATCGCGGTACTCGATCAGGCGCATCCGATGTCCCTGGCGGCTCACCACCCATTGATCATGGAGCACGCCTCGATTCCGGTGGTCCGCAGGATCCCAAGGTCGCTCGTCGGCCCACTCGAACACCATGTTCGTCTTCGTTCGGCTCAGGAAATAGACGGCGTTCTCGTGACGGCAGCGCTTCCAGAAGGCGAGGTCGATGCCGGCGCGGTCATACACCACCAGAACCCGCTTCCCCTTCGGTACGGCCTGGCGCAGGCCCTTGGGTTTGAGGCGCTCCATCACGCTCATGTCGTGTTCATGCTCGCCTTCTGCGGCCGCCAGATGGCGGAGGCTGTGGTCATGCATGTTCAAACTGAAGGTGTGCCCGACCGAGACCTTCTTGGCGTCATGCCGTTCGTCATGGGCACCGGCTTTGTGCCAGTGCATGTCCACGGCGAAGCACACGTACCTGGCCAGTTCGGGCAGATGGCCCAGGCGATCAGTGCCGGAGGCCTGCATTGTCCGCACGACCGCCTCGCAGACTTCCTGGAGCATGGCGGCGCGCCGGGCGCTCTGGAGGCTGGTGAAGTAGTTCGACGCCTTGAGCGAGAGGTCAAAGCGAGGGCCGTGTTCTTGAAGGAAGCCGCGCCCGCTGGGAACGTCTTCGAGCACGCGCTGAATCCCGATCCGAATCCAAGCTGCGTCCGAGATCTCGGGACACGGGTAGGCGTGTTGGGATGCCTCGGCGAGGCCGGCGATCGGGGCGAAGAAGGCGTCGTTGACGGTGAGGGAGTCAGATGCAGTAGGCATAGGGCCGAAAATTTTTTTGGGCCTGCCCACGTCAAGCCTATTTGCTGAGTTTGTACGCCCTTTCACGCGGTTTTCGCGAGTCAGGAGACGGATTTCGACCCCCGCCGCGACGACGCGCGGAATACGGTTCCAGCGCGTCGCATTCGAGACTTAGCCGGCACAACTGAGTTCGGGTGTCGCACACCGTTGCATTCCATTCCATCCATTCCATCCATTCCATCCATTCCATCCATTCCATCCATCCATCCATCCATCCGCCCCCGTGGATCGGTTGGAATGGAAAAGCCGGCCCAGGAGCGACCCGGGCCGGCGGAATCAATGGATGCTGTTTGCCTTCCGGCGACCGGTGTGTGCGCTTGGCGCACAGGGAACCGGTTTGCATCACTCACTTTGTCTTGGTTCCGGGTTTGTGATACACCCCCGGGCGCATGGAAGCCAAGCTCCCGTTTCCAGACCTTCATCTCGCGTTCGACGTCGGCCACAGCTCCATCGGTTGGGCCGTTCTAAGGACGGCCCACCCCTGGCCTTCGGCCCCCGACATCCTCGGGACCGGAGTCGTCACGTTCGGTGCCGACGATTGCTTGGCGAGCAAACGCCGCCAACTCCGCCGGGGCCGGCGGCACATCCGCAGCACGAGGCAGCGGAGCCGGAGAATGGAGCGAATCCTCGAACACCTCGGCGTCATGTCGGCCGCCGAATTGAAAGCGCGGCACAGGCAAGCCGGCGGGGACAGCTTCGCCTGGCGACGCGCGGCACAGATCCTGAGCGCCATCAGGGATGCGACTCCCCTGCCCAGCCTCGGATGGCCGGAACTTTGGGACATCCTACGGTGGTACGCGCACAACAGAGGATACGACGGAAACGCCCGCTGGGCGCGTAGCGAAGGCGAGCAGGCCGAAGATACCGAAAAGGTGGAAAAAGCCCGGCACATCATGGGTGAACTCGGAACGATCACCATGGCGGAAACCGTGGCGGCGTTCACCGCACGCTACGAACGCCAGGCCGCGGATTGGCAGACCGAGCGGCGAGCGGACAAGCCGCCCCACTTCAAGGGCATCGGCGCCGCATTCCCACGGGAAACCATCGTCGAGGAAGTCCGTGCGATGCTCCAGGCGTTGGCTGGCAAGATGCCTCACCTTGGCCCCGAACTCATCCGGGCCCTCCTGGGAGACAACTCAGCCGACCGCGATGCCTGGCGGGCGGTTCCCATTCCGGGCCTCACCGTGCCGAAACGCTACGAAGGCGGATTGCTCTTTGGGCAGCTGGTCCCACGTTTCGACAACCGGATCATCGGCCTGTGCCCGATCTGGTACGCGCGCCGTTGCGCGGAATTGCGGGGCGCCGGCTTCTCCGAGGCCGATGCGAAGCGTAAAGCCGAGATCGAGTCGAAGCTGCCGCTCAAGAAATCCCCGGAGTTCCTTCGGTTTCGGTGGGCGACGCAACTGGCCAATATCTTCGGATCCAGGGCAGGAGATGCCGAAACCCACCCTCTAACGGCGTCGCAACGGCAGACGCTGACCCGACAAGCGGAGGAACTGGGTGGCTTCACCTCGGCGGAGTTCAAGAAAGCGGTTCGGAGCCTTACCGGCTGGGGACGCGACAACCTGGAGGAAACGCTCCTGCATCCGGATGCGGACAAAGCCCTCCTCCTCGACCCGGTCCAAAAGACAATTATGAAGAGCCGGCTGGGCGGACTATGGCCGCGGATCCCGCCCAATCTCCAGAAACGCATCCGCGGTCAATTGCACCACGGCCGGGCGGTGACGCCCGCCGTGGTGAGCCAATGGCTCGGGTCGAACCCGCCGTTTGACGCCTGGTTGGAACATGAGGTGTCGGGCGCCAATACGCGCAAAGCCAGGGGAAAGCAGTCCACCAACAAGGACGCGATCCTGAGCGAGCCGATTCGTGTCGATTCCAGGGATATCCCGTCCGGCCGAGCCCCCTATGCTCGACCCGTTCTCTGTCAAGCGGTCGATGAGATCCTCAACCCCCTCGATCCCGCCGCACCGCGACACCCCCGCGAGAAAGGTGGATGCCTGGAAATGACCGAATCTTTGCGGGAGGCGCAGCTCCGTCGTCGCCTAGTCGAGCAGACCAACAACCACCTTGTCCGCCACCGGTTGATGATGCTCGAGCGCCTCCTGGACGAGCTGATCGAGTCGCCCGAGTTCGGCGCCGGCATGAAAGAGCGGGTCGCAAGCCTGACCATCGAGGTCAATCGGGACCTCCGGGACCTTTCCGGCAAGACCGTCAAGCAGATCGCTGAGGATCTGGGCTCGCGCCTCGGTGATTTCAAACGGGTGGCGGCCAAAGTCGAGGAGGCCTGCGATCGCCGGCGTGTGCCGGTCACGGCCAGCCTGATCCGCAAGGCCCGGGTTGCCGAGGATCTGAACTGGAAGTGTCCCTACACCCGCGTCGAGTACTGCATGGACGACCTGATCGAAGGGCGAGTGGACAAGGACCACATCATTCCCCACGCGGACCGCCAAAGCGATTCACTCGATTCGTTGGTCATCACCTTCAGCGAAGTGAACCGGATGAAAGGCCGTCGAACGGCCATGCGCTTCATCATGGACGAGGGCGGCAAGCCGGTGACCGCCCTCGGGGGTTCGTCGGGAGCCACCACCGCCTCCCTCAGTATTCAGTCCCTGGAACCCTACCGGGCGTTCGTCGACTCGTTGGACACGAAGAAGGGGCACGACGACGACAAAGCACGGAAGAAGCGAAGGAAACAGCGCCTGCTGCTCGCCGTCGTCGAGGAAAAGGAGTTCACCCCCCGGGACCTGACTCTCACCAGCCACTTAGCGCGGCTCGGAGCCCAGGTCCTCGAACGTCGCTTCCTCGACCTCCCAAAGCCCGATCGTCCAAGAGTCATCTCGTTGCCGGGATCGGTCACCGGCGAGGTGCGGAAGGCGTGGGACCTGCTGGGATGCCTTATCACCGCCGCACCGCAGACGTCTGGAAAGACCAAGACCGAAATCCGGAGCATCACCCACCTCCACCACGCCTTGGACGCTTGCGTATTGGGCCTGGCCTCCTGGTACTTTCCCGCCAACGGGACCCTGTGGTCCGCCATGACTAGGCGCGGAAGCGGTGACTCATCGGCCGACTCGGACCGAACGCTGTGGCGTGCCATGGTCCAACGCCGGCCCTCACTTCAGGAAGCCGCCATCCTCCGGAGCACGGGGCTCTATCTGACCGATTCCGAGGGTAGGCTTCGGCTTGCCAAACTGGAGGAGGCACTCAAAGACCAGATCCGCCGGCGCCTCGCCGAGAAGCGTGTGGCCCAGCATATCCCTTCCGACATGAGCGGGGTGAGAATCGAGGAAAACACCCGCCGCATGGTGCGCGCCGAAGAGGGTCGGGTTTATCTCCGGCAAGCCAAACCCAGGGACGGGAAGACCGGTATCCGCCCAGCCTCCGAGGAGACCGACGAACGCCCGGAGAAGCTCCTTGGGCTCGCGCCGCCATCCGGGGCCGGGAAGCTGAACCCACAGAAAGGCGTCCGGGTCATCACCGGAGAACTTCGGCGTGGCGATCCTCGACCACGCGGCTGATCCCATGGACAGGTTCGTGATCATTCCTTGGCATCGGGTCTGGCATCGACTCCATGAGTTGCGAGCGAAAAACGCGGGTCAGGCTCCGCGGGTCCTCCGCAACGGCATGGTGATCCGGTTGACCGGATTGAACGGTAGAACGGCGGGGAAGAACGGCGTGTGGCGCGTCTTCAGTGTGAAGCAAAGCCGAAAACTGGACTTAGGTAATCCGGATCGAGTGGCGATGGAGAAGAGCGGCGAGGGTGTTTGGCGCGAGGTGGCGATGGATACACTAGGTCCCGAGCGTATTGAGATTCTCCAGAACGGCATGGTGGCGGCTCCTGAGCCGCCAGTCGTTTCGGTTTAGGACAAGTGCCGTGGCCTATCACATCGTCAATATCGACGCACCCAATTGCTCGATATCCTGCCGCGACGGACAGCTGATGTGCAGGGCCGAGGACGGCGAGCGCAAAATACCGCTGGAGGACGTGGCCGCCATTCTCATCACGAGCTTCAGCGCATCCATCCATAGCCACCTCTTTCTCGAAGCCGCCAAACAAGGGGTGGCCCTCATCATCTGCGAGGCATTCAAGCCGGTCAGTTTGGTCCTCCCCGCGAACCGGAGCACCGACACTCTGCTCTCCCGTGCTTTGTTGGACTTGGAGCCCCGCGTGCGCGATGCGCTCTGGCGCCGGACCATCGACTCCAAGTGCCGCAACCAACACGCCCTGGCACGGCACATCGCCCCGCACGACCCTGCCACTCTTGAACTCGGGAAGAGCGCGGTCGGCCGGCATCCCCAGAAAGAGGCCATCTGCGCGCGGCGGTTCTGGCAGGTGTTCGGACCAGCGGTCGGCCAACCCGAGTTCCGTCGCATACCCGGCCAGTCACCCCCCGAGGGCGGACTGAACTCCCTCCTGAACTACGGCTACGCCGTGCTCCTCTCCACCGTACTTCAGAAGCTCTTTGCTTTGGGACTCGACCCAACTTGGGGGATCTCACACGCGCCGAGGGAACGATCGACACCCCTGGCTTACGACCTGATGGAGCCCTTTCGCCCGTGCGTGGATTGGCGGGTCTGGCAGTGGTTCCACCACCAGCGAACCGAAGACAGGTGGAGGGTCTCGAAGGAATTCCGCGGATGGGTCACCGGCTTCGCGCTCGAACAGGTCGAGCACCTGGGGTTTCATCTCGAAATCCGAGGCGTCATCGAGGGTGTGGTCCGGAGCTTCCGCCGTGCCGTCCTCGAAAATGCGGTGCGCCCCTATCGTCCCTGGTCACCCGGCGATGGCGACTGGCCACCCCTGGCAACCGATGGATCCAAACAACCTCAAAATGGGCTGGCTCCTCGTCTCGTTTGACCTGCCGGTCGGAACAAAGGAACAGCGGAAACGCGCGGCGGGATTCCGCGAATTCCTGATCGACGACGGCTACCTGATGGTCCAATGGAGCGTGTACGCCCGATCCTGTGTCAGCTTTGCCCGGCAGGAGACCCATATGGACCGTCTCAAGAAGAACCTCCCGCCCGAGGGGTCCATCCGGGCTTGGTTTCTCACCCGGGCTCAGTGGGAAAGGAGCTTCGTCATCCACGGCGCACCTGCCGGACCTGCCGAACCCGAACCGATGCCGGAACAAATCCAACTCTGGTAGAGGATGACGGGAGAAGCGAGGGCACCACCGACTTTGGCCAAAGGGTTTAACGGCAGGGGGATGGCTGGAACAGCCACGCCCCCCCCGTCATTGGAACCAAGGCAAAGCGAGCCTCGGCAGGCCGCTGGGCGCGATTACGCCACGCCCCCCCCGTCATTGGAACCAAGGCAAAGCGGGAGGACCGAGTATTCCCGGGCGAGTAGACAGCCACGCCCCCCGTCATTGGAACCAAGGCAAAGCCCCGAGAACATGGTCGGAGTATCCCATGCTAGCCACGCCCCCCCGTCATTGGAACCAAGGCAAAGCACCAGGCGAGGTGGCCGACCGCAGCGGCGAGTTGGGCCCTGGGACGCCCCCCCCCCGTCATTGGAACCAAGGCAAAGCGACGGGTGGGGGGAAGGCGATACGTCGCGCCACGCCCCCCCCGTCATTGGAACCAAGGCAAAGCACGGATCACCTACGCAAAGCCGGGAATCGAGCCACGCCCCCCCGTCATTGGAACCAAGGCAAAGCCCACGGGCCGGTGTCTCGTGGCCCGCCACGCCCCCCCCGTCATTGGAACCAAGGCAAAGCCGCCCAACCGTCTTGAAGCGAGCCGAAGATGCCACGCCCCCCCCGTCATTGGAACCAAGGCAAAGCGGTGTCCTTGCCGGTGCGTCGATCGAAGGCCAAGCCCCCCCCGTCATTGGAACCAAGGCAAAGCTTGTCTTAGCCTCCGATTCGCCCCGGGCGGCCACGCCCCCGTCATTGGAACCAAGGCAAAGCCGGACGAATCGTGCCCCATTCCCGCGCCTCGGCCACGCCCCCCCCGTCATTGGAACCAAGGCAAAGCCGGATCCACGATCATGCCACACGGGTAGTGCAATTGATGCCACGCCCCCCCGTCATTGGAACCAAGGCAAAGCTACTCCTCGGCTCTTCGGATCCGCCATCCAGGCCACGCCCCCCGTCATTGGAACCAAGGCAAAGCTACGTGCCTCGCTCTTCGGATCCGCCATCCTGTGGCCACGCCCCCCGTCATTGGAACCAAGGCAAAGCGGTGGAGGGTTCCGTAGTCGCGCAGCATGCGCCACGCCCCCCCGTCATTGGAACCAAGGCAAAGCGTGGTCATCTTCATGCTCGGCGCATCACGGGGCCACGCCCCCCCCGTCATTGGAACCAAGGCAAAGCCTACGGGCTCGAGGTGAGTCTCCTTCCCATGCCACGCCCCCCCCGTCATTGGAACCAAGGCAAAGCCCGGCCATCGGCATCGCTGTCCAGATGAAGGCCACGCCCCCCCCGTCATTGGAACCAAGGCAAAGCCCGCGACGTTGGTCTCCCGCTCCTTCAACTGCCACGCCCCCCCCGTCATTGGAACCAAGGCAAAGCGAGTCAATGAACGCCGGCGCCTGATGGGTCCGGCCACGCCCCCCCCGTCATTGGAACCAAGGCAAAGCGGGCCGAAGCCAACAGACTGCCGAGCGTGCGCCACGCCCCCCCCGTCATTGGAACCAAGGCAAAGCAGCGATTCTCGATCGAACTCATCCCCGTCAGCCACGCCCCCCCCGTCATTGGAACGAGGGGGGCGCTTGGCATCCCCATCTGACCGCTGTCGTGGAACAACCGCTTGAGAGATTCTTCTGAAATGTCAAAGAGCGGACGCACGGAGTGAACAACTCCCGGAGAAAATTGTCACCCGAGTTGTCACCCAACGCCGGAACTTCGGCGCATCCCCTCTCCGACCAATCGGGCCACGTGGAACAAGCCGCCATCTGCATCTTGACAGCATATTTCAACGCATAAACGATGCCTTGATGCGTACCACCGTGACACTGGACAAAGACGTGGAGCGGCTGCTTCGCGACGCCATGCACCGCACGCGAACCGGCTTCAAGCAGACGCTCAACGCCGCCATCCGGGCCGGGTTGGGCCAGAAACCGGCACCTACCAAGGCCCGCCCCTTTGTCCTCAAGGCCCGCGCCCTCCAACTCCGCGCGGGGCTCGATCCCGCCGGCTTCAACAAACTGGCCGACGAACTCGAAGTGGACGCCGTCCTGGAGAAAAGCCGGAGCGGAGGGAAGAAGTGATCATTCCCGATATCAACCTTCTGCTCTACGCCCACGATGCCGGTTCCCCGTTTCATACCAAGTCGGCTGGCTGGTGGCGGTCCTGTCTCTCCGGAACCGAATCCGTTGGCCTGCTTCACGTCGTGGTGTTCGGGTTCGTGCGCGTCGCAACCAACAACCGAGCCTTCCTGCACCCCATGACGCCGGAGGAAGCCGCCCGTCTTGTGCGTTCGTGGCTGGACCAGCCCCCGGTCCAGGTGGTCGAGCCTGGCCCCAACCACCTCCGGCAAACGCTCCGTCTCCTCGAGAGCCTCGGAACGGCGGGAAACCTGACCAGCGACGCCCAAATGGCCGCCTTGGCCATGGAACATGACGCCGTTCTCCACACGGCCGATGCTGACTTCTCCAGGTTCCAAGGATTGAAGTGGTTCAACCCACTCACCGAAACCGGCAAAAACAGGTCGCGGCCATCACGGTCCTCCTGACGCTTGCTCCGGATCGGGTACGCCCTCGTTCACCCTGACCGTCAGGCTCCGGAGCACCCGATACACCGCTCCGGGATCAGCGGAATTAACGGCTCCGCGACACCGTCCCCGCCGGTTGGCAACGGCGACACGGCAGGCTGGGCAGCCTGCGCTACGTCGTCCGGTCACTCAGGGATCCACGCCGACGCCGATTCGCGTGGGCGATCATCCACCGAAACGTCGAGGAACCGGGAAATGCACCGATCCGCTAAGCCCTCAGAATTTTGTCCATCGCCTTCCCCTTCGCCAATTCGTCCACCAATTTGTCCAAATACCGAATCTCCCGCATCGTCGGTTCCTGGACATCCTCCACGCGCACGCCACAAACCACTCCCCTTATCAAGGTCCGGGAAGGATTCAACAGAGGCGCTTCCCTGAAGAAGGTTTCGAAGTCTGTTTGCCTCTCCAGTTGCCGCTCCAACTCCCGCGGACCGTAGCCCGTCAGCCAGCAAACAATGGCGTCCACCTCCTGCTTCTCGCGCCCCTTCTTTTCGGCCTTCGCGACATAGAGTGGATAGACGCTCGCGAAGCTCGTCGTGAAGATCCGATGCTTTGTTGTCATACGCATACCGAAGCAATGTTCGCCTCGGGTTTGTCTATTCAGCCGCCTGGGGCGCGCTGAGGCTCTTACTATAGAATCCAGACTGGTCAAAGCAGCAGACCCGCCGCTTTCCCGCGCCGAGCATGTCGCATGCATCAACGATCCTCCGCTTTCGCGTCTTGGCCTGTTTGGCGGACTCTATCCAGTGTATCCAATCCAAACGGGCGATCGTCGTGGTGTCATCCCACACCTCCCTGGCCCGTGGGAATTCGGCGAGGGCTTCATGCAGGTCAGCCGGAACCTTGGGTTCCGGCTCCTGTTTCACCGGAGCAATCTCCACCTCCACCCTATCGCCCACCCGCGCGCCGCAAGCTACTTCATACAACTCATTGCCTACTTTCAGCCAGTGGCTCAATCGGCCATCCGGCTGAAGCGTGGCTTGAAAAGGATGCCCGTTGATCGTGCCTTCGACGGTCGTCCTGCCACGTCTCGGAAGTGTGTCACTCGCGGCCTTGGGTAGGACTAGAAATGCCCAATCGCCATCGCCACCCGGGTCGGCCGGACGAAGCAGCCTCGCAATGAAGCGAGCCTTTTCACAGGATCCATCCATGCGTCAATTTTTCAGCCAAGGCGCTCCATGGGTGGGCGCGCTCAAGGCTTTGGTCATCGAAGGACCGTAGACCGCCGCGCCGTGCTGTCGAGCCTCGGGGAGGAGTTCGACGCCGCCCCCAGGCCGCCGCCAGATAGAGTCCACCCAGGAACGTGAACACCACGCCTCCCACCCACTCCCAACGCCAGGCGATGGCGAGCACCCCGAGGATCAGCCCGCTCGGCGCAAGGTGAATCAAGAACCCGGTGATCCGAGGCCCCATCGGGCCCGTGCCTTGCAGCGAATCCATGGCGAAGAGACTCAGGAAGACGGCAAAGACGATCGCCAGGCAGCGCGGCACCCAATGGAGGGCCAGTCGAGTCGGAGTCGAAGTTTTCATCGATGAATGAATGACCTTTTGTTCGTGTTCGTGCGACCCGACTTTAACCCGAGCCCCGAGCACCCGTTGTATCGATAGTTCCAATGCGAGAATCGCCTGCCCCCTGGGCACCGCTGTCGGATCTCCTGAATCGCTCGGGGCCACCCTCGCCCGGATCATGCATGCCGCGTCGCACGGGTGAATCGACGGACGGACGGACCCACGGTGGATCCATCCATTGGAATCCCGTAAATCCCTCCTCCCGATTTCGAATGAACGAAGGATGGAATTCGCGGCAAGTTCACGCCTCAATACGCGCACGCCAGCCCACCACCCCACCGATGAGCGCATCCCAACGAGACGACATCGCGATCCCCACGCTGCCCAGTCGTTCGCTGAGCGACACACGATGCCCTTATCGGCGACAAACCTTGGGGGATGAGAGAGTTCGCCGTCGTCGACCCGGACGGCAACCTGCTGCGAATCGGACAGACCAAGGAACCGCCGACCCCCAGCTCCTGGACGCGCGGGGGGGAGGATCGGCTTCGAAATCGATCCGGTAGTCAGGGTCGGTCCTCGACCAACCCCCCAGATCAGCCACACCGCCAGGACCACGAGCAGCACCAGCCACCAGAGGCGCATGGCGCTCATGGCCGCCGCCTCGGCGAACGCGAAGGCGTGAGGAAATAGTAGGAGCAACACGCCCGCGACGCCGACCATCACGGCACCTTGAACCACCCATCGGAGTCGCGGAGGCATCACAATCACCGGCGCTTCTCGAGATCTCCCAGCGGAACCATCACCGGGGTTCCCCCATCGTTTCCGCCCACGACCAGGGGAGCGACGCCGTCCCATTTCTCCACGATCTGGAACCGGATGAAGGCCGGACTTTCCTTGAGGGCCTGGCCTCGAATCGCGATCGCCTCCGCCTCGCCCCGGCCCTTGATGATCATTGTCTCCGCCTCGATCTCCGCCTGGCGCTGGACGAATTTGGCGCGCTCGGCCTCCTCCCGCTGCGTCATCTTCTGTTCGATCGCGGTGTTCAACTCGGCGGAGAGCGCCAGATCCGACAGCGTGATGTCCTCGATGAAAACCACCGGGCCGGACCCCGGGTTTTCCCCGATCTTCTTTCGAGTCGATTCCAGGGTCTGCTGTTTGATCACTTCGCGATTCTGAACGATCAGCTCGGCGCTTTGCGTGGACGCCACGTCCTTGAACGCCTCCACCACCCTGGGCGTGATGAGGGACGGCAGGGGATCGCCGCTGTAGTCGCGAAATATTGACACGACGGACGCCTCGGGAATTCGGAAGAGAATGCGCATCGTCGCCTGGACCTGCTGCAGGTCGGCGGAATAGCACTCCGTCTTCAACTCCACCGTCTGCTGGCGGATGCTCACTTGGTGGATCCGCGTCACGAACGGCGGCTTGATCAGGAATCCCTCCTTCTCAAACGCCTCGGACACGCGGCCCAGGGTCACCCGGACCCCGCGATTCCCCGGCTCCACGACCGCGGTCATCTGCGAGCCCGCGAGGACAAGGAAGAACAACAACACCCCGCCACCCACCAGGGCCGCCATCGCCTTAGGCGACACGGTGATCATGGGCTGTCCGGGTCGGCGGAATTGAGGACGATAGGGCTGGGTCATGGCTTCGAGGATTTGGATGCGGCGGGAACGGCGAGTGTCGGAGCCGGCCCCAAGGGCAGCAGCATCGCCGCGCCCGCGGCGTCGCCTCCCACCACCCGAGGAGTCTGCCCGCTCCATTTTCGGACAATCTCGAGGTCGATCAGTTCCGGATTCCGGGCAAGCGCCTCGCCGCGGATCCGGATCGATTCGGCTTCACCCTTCGCCCGCACCACCTGGATCTGGGCGTCGATCTGGGCCTTCTGCTGTTCGAACACGGCTTTGTTGGCCTCCTGTTCCTGGACCATCTTCCGCTCGATCGCCGCCTCCAGGTTTGAAGATAGCTGGATGTCCTCGAGCACCACATCCACCAGGGTCAGCATTTCCCCGACTTTGCGCCGCGCGTTGTCGAGGGTCCGCTGCTTGATGGATGCGCGGCTTTGGACGATCTCCTGAGCCGTGTGTTCCTTGGTGATCTCCTTGATCGCCTCATCCACACGCGGCTGGATCAGGCTGAGAAACGGGTCCCCCTTGAACTGCTGGTAGATCTGCACCACCGACTGTTCCGGAATCCGGTAGAGGACCTTGAGCGTCGTTCGGACTTCCTGGAGATCCTTCGAAATCACCGCCGACTGCATCGACGCGGTCGCCTGCCGGATGCTGATGGGAATGACCGAGGCGATCAGCGGAGTCTTGAAGCCCAACCCCTCGGATCTGAACGCGGGCGACACCCTGCCCAGCGTGACCAGCACACCACGATGCCCCGGGGGCACCACAAAGGTGGCTGAAGATCCCACGATCAGCACAATCAAGGTTAGAATCGCAATTCCAACCAGCCGGGCGATTCCTGGAGGAGACATGACTCCCCAAGTAAGCCCGAATCGCGCCCTCGGTCCAAGAAAGCATTTGCGCCGTGCTTCCGAACCCTCCCATCCCGCCAACCCCGCCGAGCCGTCACAACCGTGAAGCCGGCCTCCCTTCCGGAGCCAACCTTTCGCCCGGCGATCGCCCCTCACCGCACGACCCGCGGTCGACCCGTCGGATTGACTCCGATCTCGCGAGCACCCGCGGGCAGAGCCGTCTCCGTGACCCGTCCCCCAGGCCATCGAATCCAGAGATGGGTCGCCTCGAAGGCCGAAGCCAGAATCGCGGTCGACGCATTCTGGGACCAATAGCCGGAACCCGCCTGGATTTCTCGAACCGGCCCAAGGTGGTCGTCCCGTTTCAGGCGCAACTGCGCCCCCACGCCGCTCCGATTGCCCGCGGAACCGTCGATACGGACACGAAGTCCCGGGCGCGCGAACCGGTTCCGATAGAGCTTCAGAGGGCCCGCGTGCTGGGTGATCACGAGGTCCGGCCTTCCGTCCTCGTCGAAGTCCCCCACCGCAGCTCCCCGCTGCTCGCCATGGACCTTCAATCCACTCACTCCGGCCGAAACGGCCACGAAGGATCCCCTTCCATCCCCCAGCAGCAGCAGGCCCGAACCAGCATCGGACCTGCCGGTCTCACGATCCGTGGCGAACGAGTTCTGACTTAGGACGACATCCTCGTGGCCATCGCCGTCGAAATCCGCGACGACACACCCGTAGGCGGTCGAGAATTGGGCCTCGACGGGCAGAGGACGCATCTCGAAGCGATCGCCGCGATTGAGAAACAACGCCGAGTCGAGCGTGTTGACCCGGAGGGTCTCCAGCCGAACCAGGGCTTCGCCCAGGATTTCCGCCACGCTGGCGGCCGCATAGTCGGCGTACGTCGAAAACCTTCCGGCGACCGAAGGCACCGCCCGCCGCATCGTGGCGAAATCGCGCCACGGAACCTCCTTCTTCAGAAGCGGATCCCAATAGGCCTCGATCACGGTCCAGCGTCCGTCGGAATCCAGGTCGCCATGGTGGAGACGCAATTCGTCGGCCACGAATTCCTGGTACTTCGAGTTTCGTCC
Source organism: uncultured Verrucomicrobiota bacterium (assembly GCA_942490575.1). Lineage (GTDB taxonomy): Bacteria > Verrucomicrobiota > Verrucomicrobiia > Limisphaerales > CAIMTB01 > CAIMTB01. Next base: position 40,762 of record CALNYA010000016.1, on the reverse strand, counting down.
CCAATTGCCCGCCACGAGGTCCATCCGCCCGTCCCCATCGAAATCGCCGGTGGCCACTCCGGTCCACCATCCCCTGAAATCGGCGAATCCCAGGTGGGTGGTGACCTCCGTCAGGAGACGATCCGTGTTCCGGAACACACGAATGGGTCCCCATTCGCACGCCAGCACGAGATCACTGTCGCCATCGCCGTCGAGGTCGCTCCACACGGCCCCGTTCACCAACCCCACCCGGGCCAACCGCGCCGTGTTCTCCGGATCCTCGCGCAAACCACCGCCCACGAGTCGCAGGACGACCGAGCGGGTCGCCACGGGATATCGTCCCGGTACCGACTGGCCGCCCACGAAGAGTGAAAGTTCACCGTCACCCAAGTCAGCCGCCGCCAGGGGTCCCACATGAGCCCCCGCCGCCCCACCGCCAACAGCCCTGATACCGGACGGTCCCGTCGCATGGACGATCACGCTCGCCGCGGGCGCGCCTTCCAGTTCGTACCCGGATACCCCCGCGACCAGGACGCCTTCTCCCGGCGCCCGGTTCCATCCAAGCACCGTTGTCTGGTCTCCCCGGGATGGGACGGAAAGCGATGGGAATCGCGACTCGCGGCTGGCGCCCGTCCCATCGAACACCCAGGTCCTCATGCGCCGGCCGTGGGATCCCGGAAGGACCAGGTCTTCGTGTCCGTCCGAGTTCAGATCGATCCAGGCGACGCCCGGGCCGGATTGACTCAGTCTTCTGGGGAGCAAGGGCTGCCTCCCCAAGTCATCAAATTCCATCTTCTCATGCGCCCCCTCCACCCGCGCGCTCGCATCCTCGAACATGGGAGGGCCGGCGATTCGACCCGCCGTCCCGGCGCGGGTTTCGACGTCCGATCCCCGCGCCACCCGCCGCGGGGGTTCCTCAATCTCGTGCAAGCAGTCCGCCCGCAGTCCGGAATGCCGACTCCGGGCCCCGGTTCGCCAGAGCACTTCAACGTCCAAGACCTCCGCCTCCCCCGCGGCGAAGACTTTCAGAGTGTCGTCCGAGGACAGGTATCGCCCCCCTGACGTGACTTCGGAACCCTGGGCCACGGGCCCGCCCACCACCCGGATCCGAGCGCCGATGCCGGCCCGATTGGGGGCCGCGCCTCGAAGGCGCACGGCGACGCGACGCGCCCGCGTGTCGTTCCGCAGGACCCAGGCCGCGTCGTCCATGTTGTTCAGGACCACATCAAGATCCCCATCGTTGTCGAGGTCCGCCATCGCCATGCCATTCGAGACCCCCTTCCAGTCGAATCCCCACGCTTCGCTTCGATCCTCGAAGGTCAGATCGCCTCGGTTTCGAAAGACCCGATTGGGAACGGCAAGCGAAGGGATGGAACCAAACAACCGCCGCCGATGAGCCGCGTCCCTCGGCGGTCCTTCCGGGGCCAGTCGCGCCTGGACATCCGAATTCAGGTGATCCCGGACATGCCCATTCGCGATCAGGAGGTCCTCAAAACCGTCGAGGTCCACATCCAGGAAGGCGGCGCCCCATGTCCAATCGGAGGAATGCACCCCAGCCAAGTAGGCGATCTCATGGAAGTCGCCATCGCTCGCACCCCGGAACAGGGTGTTTCGCATCACCGCGGTGACGTTCGTGATCTGCCCGACGTTCCATCCCCACCCGTGGCGGGGTTGCGGAGGTTCCGAGAGATTGTCCCGTTGGGTGTGTCGCTGGAGGCGGTGAACGCCCAGCATTTCGGCCACGAAAAAATCCTCGATCCCGTCGCGGTCGATGTCCGCGAAGTCCACCGCCATCGACGCCCAGGGCGTCTTTCGGACCGCCGTGGATCGCGGCGCCCGAAATCGACCCGATCCATCATTCACCCAGACGCGGTCGGGCGAGTGGAAATCATTGCAGACGTAGAGGTCCGGGGCTCCATCGCCATTGATGTCATGAAACATGGCCGACAAGCCCCAATCGCGCGGAGGCTCCCTCAACGGGCGCCCCTCTTCATCCGCGAAATCGCCACCCACCCACGACACGACCACGAATCGGCCGTCGCCCAAGTTTCGATAAAGGGCATCGACCTCGCCGTGCTCGTACACCTTGACCGCCCCTCCATCCAAAACCTCGGCACTGAACCGGTCCCGAAGCTCGGGAGACACCTCGTACCGATCACCCCGCCGCGTCACCGGCAGGGTCTGGTTTGAATCACGGGCGGTCGTGCTCCTGTAGTGGGTCACGTAGAGATCAAGGTCACCATCCCCGTCGATGTCGGCGAGCGCCATGGACCGGGCTCCCGAGTCCCGAACTAGTCCGGCATCAACGCGCTCGGCGAACACGCCCTTTCCGTCATTGAGGAATTCACGGGCTCCCACGCCCAATCCCGTCACCAGAAGATCCAAATCCCCGTCACCGTCGAGGTCCGCGAGCACCGCGCCGGTCGACACCTGACCCGGGCATCCAACGCCGGCGGTCGCGCTGGCGTCTTCAAAGCGAAACTCGCCTAGGTTTCGGTACAGGCGATTGTCCCCGTTGACCCCGCAAAAATAGAGATCCACCCAGCCGTCGCCGTCCACGTCGCCCGCCGCCACGCCCGATCCGTCCTCGATGAGGCGGTTGGCTCCCACCTGGGCAAGGGAAAGGTGATTGGTGAATCGGATCCCCGTCTCTTGGGAGCCCAGAAGGGAGAATCCCACCCCTCGACCCACGGGTTTCGGAAGCACCGTAGTCCGGGCGATCCCCACGGATCCCCGGGTTCCCTGGGCTGGCGCCGAACCGACCGCCCCCAGCGCTCTTCTGGCATTCCCCGGCCCGAAGAAGCCAAGCAACACCACAAGCATCGCCAACGAAGCAACCGGCCCGGGTGTCACAACCCGCACGCCAGCCCGATTCTCCGGTTCCAGGGGTAGCACGATGGATCTCAGGGAGGGGCGCACAAAGAAAGGAGGCCGGGTTAGACCCGGCCTCCGCAACTGTATCATGGAATCCGGCTATTTTCGAACCGCACGATAGTACTTCATCGTTCCGGTTGTCGGAAGGACGGCCGGACTCGACGCGGTCGAATCCGTGTAAGCCCCGTTCACGGAATCCGCGGATTGCAGGGTGCCCTCGAAGGTCACCGTGATATTGGATTGCGACCGTGCGACGCTCAGAGTCGGAGGTGTGGTCGGAATACCGCCCTGAATGATCTCCAAGGTCACACCATCCAGGATGGCATTGGAATCGGTCAGCGAATCGTCCGGGAACTCGTTCGCCGCTGCTAGACCGTCGAGGATGACGACCAACTTGTTACGGTACGTGGTGAATTGGGCTGAAATGACCGAACCCACATCGGGTGTGGAACCACCGCCATCCCAGTCAAAGGGAAGGAAGTTGTCGGCCAGGAGTGTTCCGTCGGCATAGACATCAAACCCGCGGCTGGCTCCCGTCCCTTGTTCTTTGAAGAGAAGCTGGAGCTTGTAGATGCTATCCGGCACCAAGCCACCCATCTCCACGGTCACCCGGCCGTCGTAGCGAATGGAGTGGGTGACGAGTTCGATCACATCGTCGTTCGCGGAGTCTCCCAACGTGGGTCGGCCACCCCACGCGGGAATCTGATTGACCCCGGTCACCTTCACGCCAGGCACCGTCTCCGCCGTGAAGTTCGCGTCACCCGCCTTACCCGCGGCTCCCGCCGTTCCGATGTTGATCGCATACAGGAAATTCCCCTGCAGATCCAAGCCTTCGCCAGGGTCGCCCCCGAAAAAGACTCCCGGCGCGATGTCGGTGAACTTCGCGGGAACCTCGTTCTTGGTCGGGTCCGTGCCGGTCGCCACTTCCCGCCCGTCGTCGGTCCCATCCGAATCCGTATCCTTCTTGTTGGGATCGGTCGCGTGGATGTTGACTTCGGCCCCGTCCGAAAGTCCGTCGTCGTCCGTATCCGACTTCAGCGGATTGGTCTTGTAGGTGTTGATCTCGTCGCCATCCGTGAGCAGATCGCCGTCGGTGTCCGAGGTTATCGGACTGGTCCCCGCCGCCACCTCGGCGCCGTCATTCAGCCCGTCCCCGTCGGTGTCGGGATTGGTCGGGTCGGTATCCGAAGTGAATTCCTCGGAATTCTTGAGACCATCGACATCCCCGTCGGAATCACCGTTCTGCTCGAGGTTCCCGAAGTATTCCCTCTCCCATGGGTCGGACAGACCGTCATTGTCGGTGTCCGTCCTCGGCTCGACCACTTCCAGCGTCGCCGCGTTGAGGATCGGATTGTGGTCGGTCATGACGGGATCCATCACGGGCGCGCCCGCGAACGAGACCGTGATTTCACTCTTGGTCGCGATGAACGAATGCGTGATGACGACTCCATTGGTGCGCGGAACGGGGTTCACCGGGACGGCGCCCGGGCTGTAAACCATCGCCGGACCGCCGCCCCCCTGGAATTGGAACGGCGCGAATTCGTCGGCGACCGGGCGCCCCTGGATGCTGACATCGTAGCCGCGCGGCCAGCGGTATTCACTGAACAGAAGTTGAAGTTTGTAACTGGCTCCGATCTCGAGGTTCTCAAACGTCTGCGTCAAGGTCGCCGGCGCGGCGCTCCAGCGGATGCTCCCTATGACAAGATTGAGGGTCTGCTCATCGGCGGAATCCCCGAAATTGATGCGGGTGTTCCAACCCACGGCCGGCGCCTGGGATGCCACGACGATCGATCCAGCCACGTCATCCGCTGTGAAGACGGCGTCCCGGATCTGGCCCCCCGGTTCATCGACCGTGCCTCCCACATTGATGGCGTAGAGGAAGGTCCCGTCCAAATCCAGGCCCTCGCCGGCGTCCGGTCCCGTGAACTGGTTCACCAAGGTGCGCTTCGGCTTGCTGTTCGGATCCTTGGGATTCGTCAGGAAGTGGACCTCGTAGTGGTCATTGAAACCGTCGCTGTCGGTGTCGGCCTTGGCCGGATCCGTTCCGAGGACGTTGACTTCGTACCCGTCGACCAGCAAGTCGCCATCCGAGTCCGCCAGGACTGGATTGCTCTTGTGGGTGTTCACTTCGCTCCCGTCGCTCAGACCGTCATCATCCGTATCCGCCACGGTTGGATCCGTTCCAAGCGCCTCTTCCTGCTGATTGGTGAGACCGTCCTGATCGGTGTCGGCCGCTGGATCGAGACCGCCGTAAAGGAATCTCATTCCAAGATAGGAAACCACCGAAATGCGCTCCTCGAGTGTCAGCGCCCGGTTGTAGATCAAGATTTCGGCGATTTCACCCTTCATGAGGGTGACCTTGTCATCCCGTGACCCAATGACCAGCGACGTGTCGGCGTCGACGGGAATGTGTGGCGAGAAGTGCCCGCTGCCCGTCGGCGAAGCGCCGTGGTAGTGAGTCAGCTTCGACCCTGAAACGTCGTAACCCGCCACGAGGAACTTGCCGGCGGGCAACGCCTTTCCACCGTCGGCATACTCGTTCAATCCAGTCCCGTCCCCCCGGTAGGCTCGGGGGATTCCGGTTCCGGGAAGGGCGTACCAATCGTTCGGCGCCGGCTGGTTGACCTGCGTCTTCGCCCAGACGGCTCGGTAGGTCTCAAAATCCGTGAACCGAACCGCGTAAAATGTCGTGATATCCCCGGCGATCGAGACACTGTCCGAGTCCGCCACCTCGAGGAAGTCGTCCACGCCATCAAATCGGAGGGCCGGCTTCCCATTTCCCGCGTCACTGACCAGAACCGGAGCCTGATCCCCCGAGGCTTGGTTTGCGTGGTTGGCCATGCCCGACTGATCCGCCCATGCCGAGACCACTCCACCGCCTCCGGCCGTGACGCCCGCGTCCGCCTTGAGCCACAGCTGAAGTCCACTGGTGACCGTGAGTGTCTGCCCGAATACCGGGACGACCCCGGGAACCAGCAGGAATACCGCCAGACCGGCAATTCTTCGTTTGCGACGATTCATGTGATTGGAGAAGGAAGCCGCGTACGTCGATTGGAAGCGACCACCCTGATAGCCGACCCGCGCACCTACCATCACAGGTCAATACTCCAAGGGGACACTTCAAAGCGAAGTGCCGGCACCAACACGAGTTGTATTCCGAATAGCCAACCGCCGACGACCAAGCCGGCATTGTATGACGAACGCTATTAGGGGTGTGAATGGAAGCTATGAAGGAGAACCCCATGGAGTCAATGGCTAATTTCTCTCAAGGGTAATCCCCGGAAATGGGGCGCTTCTCCGATCCTCGGGCGGGCGCGAAAGGCGGTGGATTCCTTCTCTATTCCTCCGTCTCAGGGCGCGACCGCTCGCCCCTGGACTTCCTTGATGCGCCGCGCCAGTTCGAGGCCGACACACTCGGACCCCTTCCCATTCAGGTGAATCTCATAGAGCGAATTGAAGACAAGTTCCCCCCGATCCCGGGACGCCTCGGTCAGGACAGGAATCAGATCAACGAATCGAATGCCCTGGGCCGCGCAGGAGGCTTCCACAAGTCGCGGAAGCTCGGCCGGCCACCAGGGTTCGCGCCCCTGCGTGCGTTGCCCGTCAGGTCGCAGGCGGGCCTGCAGAACCCTGGCCTTGTTCGGCATGTAGGCCAGCCAGGCCTCCACACCCCGCTCCCGGGCCCATCCGCCGTAAGCCGCGAAGAATCCATCGAGGCGGCCCGCCACGTTCGCAGGCAGGCGCCTTTGATGCGGCAGGAGTTCGGTCAAGTGGACCTGAACTTCGCCGTGCTCCCCGAGAAACACGTGGGCCGGAGGTTCCTCCCGCTCAGTTCCATGCCCCCGAATCGCCGCGATCAAGGAACGCCATCCCTCCACCACCGCCACCAGGACCGAGGTCTGCGCCACGAACACGCGTCGGGGTCGAACCCCGAGGGCTTCGAAGCGCTTCATCGCCACGAGTTCCAGGTTCATGTCCTCCAGGTCGTTTCCTTCAAAAAAGACGATCAACACCCGCTTCAGGCCCGGCGCATCGCCGTACTCCTTGAGGTAGTGCAGTTGCGTGTACGGACCCGTCCCGCTCACCCCGAGGTTTCGCACCCGGCTCCGCAGTTCCCTCGCCAAAACCGTCGTGAAGAGCTGGTCGTGTGGCAGGAACCCCAGTTCCGTGAAGGAATCCCCCGCGACCGCGATCTCCCAATCCTCCAAATCGACGTCCGTCCGGAATCCCCACCGGTCGTACTTCGCCACAATCACCGGTTCGTCCCGGTAGACCAGAGGCACGTGGCGCCCCCGCAACTCCAGGCTGGCCCGGATGACCGCTCCGGTCCATGACTCCGGCCCGTCCCGCCTGAAAAAAACGGTCCCGGTGGCTGTCCGCGCCTCCCGACCGAACGGCGGGAGCCGACGCCACGCCTCCTCCTGTCGACGGAAATCCCACCCCGCCTTCCTGAAAAAAACCTCCGCGGTGATCAAGGCTAGCGAGGTCACCGTCAGGCCCAGGCCTAGCCCCGCGAACCAGCGCGGTCGCACTCCCAGCGCCGGGAGCAGCGCCAGCAACAACACCAAACCGCCAGCCTCGAACAAGCCGAACACCGCCGACTGCAGGGGATCGTCGACCCGAAGCAGTCCTCGGATGATCCCGGCCGAACCGACCAAAAGCCCCCCCGCCACCGCCAACAGGATCCCTCCAGGGAAGCGGGTCCTTGGAAGCGCGCGTCCGGGTGGGACGGAACGGATCACGCCCGGACCCTTTCGAAACCCGCCGGAACCATCAAGCCCCGCACGCGGCGCCGCGCGGGGAACCTCCGCCACCTGGCGGTAACCGGCGGGTGCCATCATGTCCCTCAACCACGCTCGGTCCATGACTGGGACGCGGCAACCAGCACCCACATCCCCGCGGCGGCGATTCCGCTGGGATCTTCTCCGCTCAGAAGCTCAGCTGAAATCCGGCATAGAAATTCCTGCCGTAAGCCGGATCAATGCCGTCTCCGCGAATCCGCGCGTAGTAGTCCTCGTCGAACAGGTTGTTGATGCCGCCCACCACCGAGACCCTGTCGCGATACACTTTGAATTCCCCGGTCAGATCCCACGTGGTGTACGCCGGAATTTTCCGGGTCGGATTCTCGTCGTCGGTTGCGTAGTGATCGCTCAGGACCGTGCCCAGAAACGCCACTTTCGCCCGCTCCTTCCAGCGGTACACCAAGCCGGCCCGAATCAGATGGTCCGGAGCGTACTGCGGTGTCTTTCCATCCTGCTCGCCCCCGTGGATCTCCGCATCCAACAGCGTCAGGCTCCCATGAAGAGCGACACGGTGCGCACGGCTCTCGGCCGCCTCTCCGCCCGACCACGCCCGGGCCGCGCCCACCAGGTCGATTTCCACCGCGAGGTCCCACCCGAAATTCAGCGACCTGCCCACCGAACGAAGCTCGGTTTGCCCACCCGTCGTCACCGTGCCCCCGTACTTGTTGTCCAGGTCCACCAGGAAAAGACTCGTATCCCAGGTCAACCAATCGCCCGGCTGCCCCCGATAGCCGACCTCATAGGTCCACGAGGTCGAGGGTTCGACATCCCCTCGAATCACCGTGCCCGAACCCGGCACAACCGCCTCCGTGAACACCGTCGGGCGATAGCTCTCGGCCACACTCGCATACAATTCAGTCCTGGCCGGAAGCACGTAGGTGGCCGAAACGCCCACCAACGGTTTGAACTCCGTCGATCCCTGCTCCGATCGGGCCCCGCCGGAAGCCGTGGGAATCCGAACGCGGATGTCCTGGGCCACCGTCTCCAGGCGAAGTCCAGGCGTGATCGAGAACTTCCCGAACTGGAACCTGTTCTCCGCGAAAACCGCGCCGGCGTGAACGTCCCGCTGGGACTCGCTCAGCAGGGCGCCGTCCTCGGCGTCCGGAGCGTCGCCGCGCTTGTCCGTCCGCGGCGAGTGGCCGCGGTAGAAATTGACGCCCGCGGCGAGCGTCTGGGTCGCGTCCCCCATCGAATAGTCATGCCGCACCCGAGCGTCGGTGCCGAAGGTGTAGAATTCCTGCCGCTCGATGCTGTTCGAATCCGCCGCCGCGCCCGTGGGAATCGTCCCAAAGCCTCCGCCGCGTTGACGCCGGCTGAACCGGTCGTAGTAGCCGCCCCACATCTTCACAACCGCTTCCGTTTCCTCGTTGAAATGATGGGTGACAGCCAGGGTCGGCACGTAGCGGCGAAGCTGAAAGCGGTCGTACTCCCGCGATGTCTGGTTGCGGTTCTCGTCGTAGTTCGCCAATCCGGGGCCCGTCGCCATCGTCAGACCGCCCGGCTCCCCGTGTTCCTCCTCGTAGGCATCCATCGCGAGGACCCACTCCGTCGCCGGCCCGGAGTCGTAGACGACCTTGAAGTGACCTCCATCGAGCCGATAGTCGCTGTTCGAGTCCCGAAAGCCTTCGGACTGCCGATGGTTGTAGTAACCCAGGTAGCCCATCGGTCCCGAAGTGCCGTCGACCGCCGTGTAGCTCGAGTAGAGATCATCGGTCCCGAACGTTTGAAGGGTGCGACCCGAGAGCACCCGGTCGCGCCGGGGCATGTACGTCACGTAGTTGAGCGCCCCGCCGGGCTGCGGACCGTACATCAGCGACGCTCCGCCGCGGACAAACTCCAACCGGTCCACCACGTCCAGTGGCGGCGTGTAGTAGGCCTCCGGGTAGCCGTACTGGTCCGCGTGAATCGGGATTCCGTCCTTCAGCACCTGAAGGAATTGCATCCGATGGGGTTCGCCGATGCCGCGCACTCCCAAACTCACCAACGGAGTCGATTCCTCGCTCAGTAGGAGGCCGGGCGTCGACGTCAGGGCCTGGCGGTAGTTGTTCGCCTGAACCTTCGGAAGCGAGTCGAGATCGATCAGCGTCGCCTTCTTGCCTCCGTAGATCCGGGTCGCCTGCACGGGCGGGAGAAACGGGTTCTGCCGAACCCCCTCATACTCGGCCTCGCCCCGAACAACCATCGCCGGAAGTTCGGTCGCCGTCCGGGCGATCAGGTGGGGTTCGGGCTCGGCGGCGCCCAGAACGCCGCCGCAAAGGGAGGCCAACAAGGTCGGGCGGTACAGTTTCGGCAGGGTCGATGACAAGGACATGGCGGTTTATCCCGGCATTCCGCCCGAGACAGTGGAAACCGACGCCTTCCTGGCGGGCCTCGAACGGGCGGAAACCGTGCCCATAGCCTCCGCCGACACTTCCCCAAGTGGCTATCGGTCCCCTGCCAAAGTCTGCCGCCGTCTTGTCATTGAATCCTCTTCCTTGCCTTGGATGGGAGACGGGATGCCCGCCCCCTTCGCCACGGCTCCCAGGGCCTTCCGCGCCTCCTCGGGAGCAAGCCGTCCGCCATCGCCTTGAACGCCCCGAAAACCTCCTCAGTGCGCCGGATAGCTGAAGCTGACGTTCGTGAAGGTCTGGCCCCGGATCCGGACCGAAGGCACCACCGCCGTGAACCGGTCGACGCCCTTCAACCAATCGGCCCGCGCCTCGAACTGGGACGTGTCCCCGACGGTCTCGCCGGTCGTCGAATTCGCTGTCGCGGCCAAATCGAGGTCCTTTTCCGATCCCTGAACGGATACCCTCAGCGTCACCGAACTGTTGGTGATCCGAATAAACTCGTCGGCATGGGCATCCATCACCCAGGCCTTTAAAGCGCCGACTCCGGGATCCGCCAGGAAATCCAGATGGTACTGGTGATCGCCCAATTCCACCGCGACTCCACCGTGGGCGGACCCATGGCTGTGCCCGCCTTGCGCCGGCGACGGATGGTCGTGTTGTTGTCCGCAGCCGAATCCGAGGAGCGCCAGGGCGCCCGTCCAGGCCGCGGCATTCCGCGGGGTCAGGTGAAAGGTCTTCATGGTTGGTTTATCAATTGCACGTCCGCCCGATAGTATCTCGAGGCATGCCGCCCCACCGGTTCCGGATCGCGGAACGTCACCGCCCCAATGTCTCCCGATCCCGGGTCGAATTCCGAGCCCACAGATAGCGGCCGCCAAGGTCCTCCGGGTCGCTCCGCCACCCAAAGGCGGTACTCCACATCAACCGCCTGCGCGGCCCGGGGGATGCGGATCACCGGCGCGGCCTGTCCTGGAGACCCTTCGAGCGTGATCGAAAGCCCGGGGAGCGGCTTCGGATCCGGCGTTCGAGGCGACAGGCCCAAGGCGTATTCCCAGAGGTTCACGAGATCATCGCCGTCCGGATCCGACTCCGGCCCCACAACCTCCGGATCCGATTCACCAGGCCACTCCCTGGCTTGCCATTCCTCAAAGGGCGACGCGATCGAGGGTGGCAGGGGAAGGATGTGAAACGTGAACACGGTGGGATCGCTGACGAGATTGGTGGTCTCACCGACCCGTCGGGCGACGGCCTGGAGAGTCAGCCTGTACACACCGGACGTCGAGAACCCCCAATCCAGGTGACTGTGCCCGCCCACCGGTTGGGGAAAGGCATCGTTGGAATCCAACCCGTCCTTCGAGTTCATCCAGAACCGGAGGCTGCCGACTTCCGCCTGCCAGAGAAAGAAGTGCCCGGGACCGTCCACCGACAACAGACGCACCTCCAGGGGACCCTCGAAGACCCCGAACGGATTCTCTTCAGCCGAGATCCCAAGATTCAGGATTCCTTCACGCTGCGAGGCGGGAAGCACCCAGATCGGTTCGCCGGCCGAGCCCAACGGCGGGAGATCCCCGGGAAGCTCCAACTTCGCGGATTCGGCGGCCTGCAGAATGGCTTGGGTGGGATCGATGTCCACCGGAGGCTCGGCATCTTCGTTGGCCACGACGAAGTCGAGGACCGGGACCGCCGCCGGTTGGTAGCGAATGCGCAGGTCCACATGTTCAACCGTCAGGATCACCAGTTCCCCGGCTTCGGCGGGACCTGCCCCCAACACCGGACAGGCCGAAAGCACCCAAGCCGTCACGGCCGCGTGCGCCAATCCGCAGGTCACGAATCCGGCGAGGCACCCTCGCACCGAGATCCGCCGGAACCATTCGCTGGTAAAAATCCCGGCTTCCGCCCGCGCGTCTGTGGTTCGTGCCTTCTTCTTCATGGACTGATCCAGTTCGGCTGCGCCACCCCTCATTCGTCACGCACGGGCGGCCCGCCCACCGTCGGACGGCGTCCGACGCGCCTGCGATCGTCGCCGGATCCCACGGAGACACGCCAGTCCGGTCGCCAGCAGGAAACCGGTCCGCGGCTCCGGCACCACCCGGAAGCGGTACACAGAGGGGTCGCTCTGAACCAAACCGTCGGACAGATGATTGCCCATCGCCGACAGATCCACCTCGTAGTCGCCCGGCGCTGCGAATGCCCAGAAATAGTGCGCGTGTCCTCCGGCCTCCACGGTCATGGAGTCCGCCGCCGAAATGCCGTCCCTGCTGCTCATCCGCGGCAGCAACTCGCCGAAGGCGCCGACGTCCCAGACGAAGAAATTCCCCGGTCCGCGAACCCCGGCGAGGGTCAGGGTGATCGGCCCGACCCAATCTTCGAAGGACATTTCCTCGGCTCCGAGGCCAAGGAAGGGAAGCTCCGGATCCTCGGTTCTGGGAAGGACCCAAAGAGGCGAACCCGCCGGCCCAAAGAATCCGGTGGCGTCGGGTGTGTCGGGCACACCTCCCGCCAGTTGGGATTTGGCCGCCAGCTGGAAGACGGCATCCGAAGGCGCGAACTCCTCATCCGGAGGCGGCGACTCCTTGTGGACATGGAGATCCCAGGCCCCGGATTCATAGAGGACGCCGATGTCCATGTGACCCGAACTCAGGATGGTCTGGCCGGAGGCATTCACAACTCCGAGCGCGGAAACGACAGTGGCGGCAATGGCGAGCAGGCTGATAGTCATGGCGGAAACAGGGAACAATTTGGGAATACAAAACACTTGGACGGTTCGGCAACGAGTCGATCGGCACCCTTACTCGGGAGGTTTCGCGGGATTCTCCGCGCGATCGATCCGTTGCTTGAAGGGTTGGGCCTTGATCACCGAGACGTGGGCGTCGCCGAAGAGGTAGTTGGCCACGCCCTTGGTGTGGTCCGCGGCGGCTCCACCCACCCGGTGCCGATCGGGAGCGATGTCCGAAATGACCCCGGGCCAGTTTCCGGCGCCCCCCTTCACCCAGTTCCGCGAATGGGTGTGGTCGGCATAGACGCTGGGACTCAGATCATCCGAACAGGTGAAGACGGTGTGGGTCGCGGACGGGGAACGCAGCCGATTCAGGTTCCGGTAGGTCTCGAGGATGCCTCCGAAGGGATCGATCTGATCGACGGCGACGTATTCGTTGAGGATGTAGCTGGAGGCGTTGTTGGTCAGGCGCGCATGGCCCTTGGGATCCGCGGGCGAAATCCGGATGGCATGCACGTTCCCAAGATAGGGTCCCAGGGTGAAGATCCAGGAACGATTGGTGTCCGAGGTCGCATGGGTCGTGAGCGGAAGCCATCCCTCGTAGTCATCCGCGTACAGGGTCAGGGCGAGCCCGACCTGGCGGAGATTCGACATGCACTTCGACTGGCGCGCCTTGGACTTGGCCGAGGCGAGCGCCGGCAACAGGAGGCTCGCGAGAATCGCGATGATGGCGATCACGACGAGCAACTCGATGAGCGTGAAGCCGCGCGAGCGGCATGGGGAGACGGGATTCTTGGGGAACATACCGGTGTGAACCTGAGGTTCGCCTCCGATCCGGGAGGCATCGGGGAGCACGGCCCGTCGAGGCCGGTCGTCCAGTCCCGGCTGGATTTTCCGCAAGGGAAGTCCGGGACCACGGGTTCGATACGATACTAGCTAGCCGGAAATCTCCGGCCCAGGTTCACACGGGCGGGCCGCGTTCGGAGGGAGGGGATCCCACCTGGGGAAAGGCGGCGGAAATCAGGGCCGGCCATTCCATCACCCGCCCCAGTGCGACGGGACGCAGGGGCGGCAGAACGACCTCGGGAGGATCGAGCTTGCCCTGGGCCACCGCCAGCACCACGCATTCCGTCTCATCGCAAGAGTGATCGTCGTGCCAAAGAGCGTGAAAAGCAGGCAGGACCACCGCCGCGTTCAGCAGCAGGAAGACTCCCAGGAGCAGGCCTCCCGTGAGGCGCCGGCGCAGGAAATTCCGTGGATCCGATGGAACGTTCACTTGCAATTCGTTTGCATATTGCGGCCGGCAGGTCCCGTTGCAAGGGGTTTTCCGCCCCTCCGCCTGTGCGTTTCCCGTCCCAGCACAGAGATCGGTCCCGCCCGGTGTGGGGCCACAGAGTCTCGACTGGGTCGACGGCGCCCATCCCGGTAGCCTCCCGCCATGAACCGTGTCGCCCTCATCACCGGCGCTTCCCGCGGCATCGGGCGTGGCATCGCCCTGGAACTCGCCCGCCGCGGTTGGGACCTCGTGATCAACTACGCCCGAAACGCGGCGGCGGCCGATGAAACGGTCCAGGCTTGCGCCACAGCCGCCGCCGCTCTTCAGCGAACCATCCGCGCCCTGCCCTGCCAGGGTGACGTGGCGTCCGAAGCGGACCGCGCCCGCCTGGTCGAGTTCACGGAACAATCCCTCGGTCCGATCGACCTCCTCGTGAACAACGCCGGTATCGCCCCGGCCGTGAGGGCCGATCTTCTGGAGGCGACCGAGGAGAGCTTCGACCGGGTTCTGGCGACCAATTTGAAGGGGCCTTTCCTCCTCACCCAACGGGTCGCCCGCCGGATGATCGAGACGGCTTCCGTCGTTCCCTCGAAAACCGACGAGGCTCATGGACGCAAGATCGTGTTCATTTCATCCGTCAGCGCGTACGCGGCCTCGGTGAACCGCGGGGACTACTGTGTCTCCAAGGCGGGGCTCGGCATGCTCACCCGACTCTTCGCGGCACGCCTGGCGGACCACGGGATCGGGGTTTTTGAAATCCGCCCCGGGGTCATCGCCACCGACATGACCCACGCGGTCCAGGAGAAATACGACGCCCTGATTCGCGACGGCCTGACCCCGATCCGGCGCTGGGGCACCGCGGCCGACGTCGGCAAGGCGGTGGCGGCGATCGCCGAGGACCTGCTTCCCTTTTCCACCGGGGAAGTGATCAACGTCGATGGAGGATTCCATCTTCGGACGCTTTGAGGTGTCACTGTGCCGCGGGGTAGGTGGGCCCTCATTTCCCGCACCCAGGCCGACTGGAAAGTCGGGGTACCATCCGACCTGCGCCCCTGGGTTCTCCAACCGACCTTCCATCTCCTCCTTCCCACTTCCCACTTCCCCCGCCCAGGCCGACTGGAAAGTCGGCGGTACGGAGTGGCGGCCGGGTCCGAGTCAAGCCCCCGCCGGCAAAATCAAAAAACGGGGACCTTAGCGTTTGCTGTGCTCCCATTCGTTCGGTAGTCGGTTCTCATGGACAACCGAGAGGCCCTGATCGCCTTGAACATGATCGAGCACGTGGGGGCCCGTTCGGCTAAGGCAGTTGCTCGGGCATTTCACGGATCCGATGGCCGTTCTGGCGGCGTCCCGGGAAGCCTTGTTGCGCGTGCCCGGAATCGGAGAGGAGACAGCCGACGCGGTTTCGGACTGGGAGCGAGGAATCGATCTGGAGGCGGAACTTCAGCGGATCAAGCAGTCCGGGTGCCGCGTCCTGATCCCCGAGGATTCCGAATACCCGGCCTCGCTGCGCGAGATCTACGATCCGCCGATCGTCTTGTATGTCCGCGGCTCGCTCATTCCGGACGATCACAACGCCGTCGCCATCGTTGGCTCGCGGCAATCGACTCCATACGGCATCGAGGTGGCGCGGCGCCTGGCGTTTCAGCTCGGACACATTGGCGTCACCGTGGTGAGCGGAGGCGCCCGGGGCATCGACACCGCCGCGCATCAGGGCGCCCTGGCCGCCCACGGCCGGACGTGTTGTGTCCTGGGAACGGGGATCAACCTCGTGTTCCCGCCCGAGAACGCGACGCTGTTCGAACGAGCGGCATCCAACGGGGCGATCGTGACGCAGTTCGCCTTCAACCGTCCCGCCGACAAGCAGACCTTTCCAATCCGGAACAGGATCGTCGCCGGCATGACCCTCGGAACCGTGGTCGTGGAGGCGAATCTTTCGAGCGGCGCGCTGATCACCGCCCGATTCGCCAACGACTACGGGCGGCAGGTCTTCGCGGTCCCGGGTCGAATCGATTCGCCGCGCAGCAAGGGATGTCACGAACTGATCCGGCAGGGCGCGAAGCTCTGTGAAAGCGCCGAGGACATCCTCAGCGAATTCGAGTATCTGTTCCCGGCCCGGAACAGGCCCCCTTCTCCCGCGGAAACGGGATCCCTTCCGGCACTTCATCTCTCGGACCGCGAACAGTCGGTGCTGGCCGTATTGAACTCGGGCGAGAAGGCGATGGACGACATCATCCGCGAAAGCCACCTCCCCGCATCAACCGTTTCCGTGACGCTGCTGGGCCTGGAAATGAAGCGCCTCGTCCTTCAGCACCCAGGAAAACGGTTCTCCAAGAATCTCCGCGTCCTGGGCTGAGATTCCGGCCGTCATTCCTCCTCCGGAACTTCGTCGCCCCCCCCGATGCGGCCCTCAAAGCAGATTGGCGGCGAGTTCGGCGAGTTCCGAACGTTCCCCCTTCTCCAACTGAACGTGGGCGGTCAGAGCCTGCCCCCGCAACCGGTCGATCAGGTAGACGAAACCGTTCGAACTTGAATCGACGTAGGGATTGTCGATCTGCCAGGGGTCCCCGGTGAAGACGATCTTGGTGCCCTGCCCCACCCTTGTGACGATCGTTTTGACCTCCAGGGGAGTCAGATTCTGCGCCTCGTCGATGATCATGAACTGGTGCGGGATGCTGCGGCCCCGGATGTAGCTGAGCGCCTCGACCACGATGTTTCCGTTTCTCATCAGGTCCGTCGATCGCCGGCTGTCCTGGCCCATGTTCAAGTCGCTCAGAAGTTCCAGCGCGTCATGAATGGGCTGCATCCACGGACCGAGCTTCTCCTCCAGCGTGCCGGGAAGAAACCCGATCTCCTTGCCCATCGACACCGTCGGACGGGCCACCAGAACCCGCCGAAATTCCCGGTCCACCACGGTCTTGCGAAGACCGGCCGCCAGAGCAATCAACGTCTTCCCGGTGCCGGCCTTTCCCATGAGGGTCACCAGCTTGACGCGGTCGTCGAGCAGGGCGTCGAAAGCGAAATGCTGTTCGCGATTGCGCGGCTTGATTCCCCAGACGCCATCCCTGGAATCCAGGATCGGAACCAGGCGCGATCCCGAGGCGTCGACCTTGGTCAGCAGGCTCCGCTTGGGATTGGTCTCGTCGACGAGCGCGCAATATTCATTGGGCCGGTATCCGGTGCCTTCCGGCAGCGCCAATTCCTGGTCCGACTTGAACTTCGCGAGGATCGCCGGTGCCACCGACCGTTCAAGGATCCCACTGTACAGCTCGGAGAGCTGCACACGGTCGGTTTCGTAGTCTTCCGCGGAAAGCCCGACCGCGTCCGCTTTCAGGCGCAGATTGATGTCCTTCGTGACCACCACCAGCGGCAGGTCCGGTTCCGAGTCGCGAAGGCCGATGGCGTGCGCGAGGATCCGATTGTCGACCGTTCGCGCGGCACCGTTCACCCCAGCCGTGGCCGGAGCGGCGGCCGGCTTTTCGAAGATGATTCGGAACAGCCCGCCGCCGGGCAGTTGGACTCCATCGCTCAACGGTCCCCGCGCGCGCCAACCGTCCAACATCCGGGAGACTGTCCGGGCATTCCTCCCCAACTCCGTGGACTCCCGCTTGAAGCGATCGATCTCCTCGATGACCTCAATGGGAATCAGAACATTGTTATCCTGGAAGCTGACGAGACAGTCGGGATCGTGGAGGAGGACGTTGGTGTCCAGAAGGTAGTTTTTTTTCACGCGCGATGAGGCAACCGCACTCGGTTCATGCGATCCATCCATCCGCTCAACGACGGAAGGGCCGCTGGCATCGAATAATGGCCGGAATACAGAAAATTGGAGATGATGCCGCGAAGGCAGAAATCCGCGAAGAGGGGGCGGTCGGCGAGTAGGTACTCGCGCGTGGCGAGCATCCCCTCCGGGATCCCAAGGACCCGCGTCAGACTGTCGAACAGCGCCGCCTCCTGGGTCCGCCACAGATCGAGACATCCGCGTCCGTAACGACGCTCCTTGTGACGGACGAACCCGCAATGCTCCTTCTTCGGCACCACCTCCCGCCAATGGATGTCGTTCAACCGAAAAGCGACGTCCTCCACATCGTTCTCGAAATACCGCCACACCAGCGATTGAACGCCCTCCCATTCGGGAGGGAACAAACCCAACCCCAGGCGTTCATCCAGGTACTTCGCCAGGACCTGGGTGTCGGGACCGGTCTCAAATAGGACATTCCGCCCGTCCTTGAGAACCGGCACCTGGTAGTATCTCTCCTTCGTCAGGCGCCAAATCACCGAGCGATCGGCCTGCGAGACGTCGACCGCTTCATACGGCCGCCCGCAGGCATCGAGAATCCCGCGCAAGACCAGGCAATACGGGCTCCAAGCGAATTGGTAGAGGCGGATCATGGCCAAATCCCTGGATCCGTCCGGTCCGACTGCCTTCGTCGTCTCACGGGTTCCTCGGGCGCTCTGGGTGGGCCCAACCTAGAAGTGGCCCCGGATACCCCACAAGCCAAAATCCGAACCCGCCTCGCTCCACCTCGCGTCCGCTTCGATTCGTCCCATAGGTCCCATCAGTCCCCTGTGTCCCATCGACAGACAACCCGCCATGGAATCTCGCGAGATCACGGAGCCCCGCCCCGCATGCGCCGGCTTCGATGAAGACCGGGATCCCGGAGCAACCGGGCGAACTCCCGAACCCACCCCGGGCGCACCGCGGAAAACGTGAGCGGCACCAGCGGAAGTTCGAGGATCCGCCAGCCCAAACGCTGCGCGAGGAGGAGGAGCTCCATCTCGAACAAATCCCGGGTGCTGCGGACATGGGGAACCAGCCCCCGAACGGCCTTCGACGTCAGGGCGACCACTCCGGAGCGATGATCATGCAGGCGCGAACCGGTCGCTCGACGAGTCAGCGCCTCCGCCAGCCAACCCCGGCCCTGCAGCAGCCAGTCCCGGAGTCCGGCGGCCGGCACAGCCACCCGGGCGCCCACCACCAAATCCGCCTCCCCGGCCCGCAGCGGCTTCAGAAGGGCCCGGAGCCGGGCCGCGTTCGTTCGCAATCCCGCATCCACGCATGCCATCGCATCCGAACCGCTCGCCATCCAGATGTCCTTCAGCGCCCGACCTCGGCCGGGTCGCGCCGCCTGGACCACACGAACTCCCTCCGCCCGCGGGACCGACGTCGCGAGGATCCCCCGCCGCTCCTCGCGCCACGCGTCCTCCACCAGCACCAGATCCCACTCCCAGTCCGACGCTTCCTCGAAGCCCTCGAGCCAGTGCTCGCACCGCGACTTCGAAGTCGTGTCGGCGCCCAACACCGGAACCGCGACGGTCACGCGCATGGCCGCTCCTCCACCCCCGTTTCCGGCGCGCTTCCGGGGGCGGAGATCGTCGACCGACCCCCGCCCCCGGCGCCCCGGCTTCCCCACCTCCATGGGGAGATTCGTTTCATGACCCCGGCCCGCTTCAGCCACTCCATCCTGCCCGGTAAACGGCGAATCCAGGTCTGTCCTTACAGGAAATCGGCGAGAATCTCGGTGCCCGTGAACCGGATGGGCGGGGAACCATCCAGATGAATCACCCGGTCGGATTGACCTACCCCGATTCCCATCCCCCCTCAGCAAGTCCCACCGCGAACCGAGGCACCTGGGGAATGTGGGGAATCAACCCTCCCGGAGAGCCGCCAGGTAAAGTCGCTCGAAGTCCGGTGCTCCGACCGGCACCGGATTGAACTGCGCGGTCCATTGCTGGCCGGCCTCCCGCGCCAGACCCGGCACCTGCGCGGGCGCCACGCCAAGATTCGACAGCGACCGCGGGATTCCGGCCGCGTCGAGAAGGCGTTGAAGACGAAGTATCAGCGACTCAACCCGGCCCTCCGGCGAGTCATCCTGTTCTCCCGGCCGCGGTCCGGTTCCAAGTTCCGCATACACGGCTCGCGCCTCGGGATCGGCGGCGTTGAACCGCACGACGTGAGGCAGCATCAGCCCAACGGCCACGCCGTGAATCACGCCGTGATGCGCGGTCAACGGATTGGCCGCGGAATGCGCCGCTCCCAGCATGCTGTGTTCAATGGCCGTCCCCGCGAACGCCGCCCCCAGCAGCATCCGTCCTCGAGCCTCCAAATCCGCCGGATTCGCCAGGACTTCCGGCAGGCTCGGTACGAGCAGGCGAAACGCCTCCCGCGAATACATCAAGGAGATCGGGTTGCGCTTCGACGTCACCGCCGTCTCCACGGCATGAGCGACGGCATCAATCCCCGTGCACGCCGTCACCCCCGCCGGCTGGGACACCGTCAATTCGGGATCGAGAATCGCCACGGTCGCGGCGGCTTTCGGATCCAGACAGGCCATCTTTTGATGGGTGTCGGCGTCCGCGATCAGGGCGGCCGACTGGCACTCGCTTCCCGTTCCCGCGGTGGTGGGGATCGCGAGAAACCGGAGCATCGGTTTCGAAGCCTTGCCAACGCCCCAGTAGTCCCGCATCCGGCCCCCGTTGGTGAGGAGGAAATTGCAGCCCTTCGCCGTGTCCATGGAACTGCCTCCGCCAAGCCCGACGATCACATCCGGAGCGAAGTCCCGGGCCACCGCAAGGCAATCATCGACGCATTCCGTGTCGGGGTTTTCTCGAACTCCCGCAAAAACCGCGGCTTCCCGACCATCCTGGCGGAGAATCCGATGCACACGGCCGGCATGACCCGCCGCCTCGATTCCTGGGTCGGTCACCAGGAGTATCCGCCGACAGGACATCGATTCCAGGAGGGCGCCCAACTGGTTCACGGCACCGTTCCCGAAGACGATTCGGGTTCGCGGCGTGATGTCGAACGGAGGCAATCCCCCGTTGGCCGGAAATCGCCCGGCGGTGGTGTCCAGGGTCATCGGATCTTTCGCTCCCATGATCATCGCCCTCCCCGCGCGAACGCGCCCACCCAACCCGGCGAGCGGACCCGGCGCGCGTCGGCGGATTTCGGAGGGTGCGGTTCCCGCGCGGGCACAAGGAGGAATCCCCAGGTACCCGGCCGGCCGGTGGGTCGCCTAGCCAAGAATGCGGCGCCCTTCGTCCAGGAAGATGCCCTTGAAGTTCATTTCGAGGGCCTGGGCGTTGGACGCCTTCTGGAGCGCTTCCTTCTCGGTGATGCGTCGGGCCTTGACCAACTCGAACAACGCCTGGTTGAACGTCTGCATCCCGTCGTCGGTACCCATTTCGACGGCCGCGGCCAGCTTGTCCAACCGGTTTTCCTCGATGAGTTTCCGGACCGTGCTGTTGCTGATCAGGATCTCCAGCGCGATCGTCATTCCGCCTTCCACGGTCTGCACCATCCGCTGGCAAAGCACGGCTTGCAGCGTCCCCACCAACTGCCGACGCACCTGCTCGCGTTCCTCGGCCTTGAAAAAATCCAGGATCCGGGTCACGGACTGCGCCGCGGTCGTGGTGTGCAGCGTCGAAAGCACCAAATGACCGGTGTCCGCCGCGCCGATCGCAGCCTGAAAGCTGGTGGAATCCCGCATCTCACCGATCATGATGATGTCCGGGTCCTGGCGGAGCACGTACTTCAAGCCATGGGGATAGGACGGCGTGTCCAATCCGATCTCGCGCTGTTCGATGACCGATTGGTCATCATCGAAGACGTATTCGATCGGATCCTCGAGGGTGATGACATGCTTCCGCGAAGTTCGGTTGATGTGCTGCATCATCGCGGCGAGAGTCGTCGACTTGCCGCTTCCCGTGGCGCCCGCCACGAGCACGATGCCGCGGGGGGACTCGGCGATCTTCCTCACGATGGGCAGCAATCCCAACTGCTCGAATTCGGGGATCTGGCTTTTGACGTACCGCATCGCGAGGCAGTAGGCGCCACGCTGCTGGAAGACGTTCGTTCGAAACCGTCCCACCCCGGAAACGTGGTAGGAAAAATCGACTTCGCGGTTCTCGTCGAACTGCGCCTTTCCATGCCGGGGTACGATCTCGTCCACCACCTTGTTGACCCATTCCTCCGACGGAAGGGGGCACTCGATCGAGACCAGTTGGCGGTTGATCCGGAAGATCACCGGAGTACCGCTCTTGATGTGGACGTCCGACGCGCCGCCGTCCACGGCGGTCTTGAGGATCTTGTGGAACAGTTCCATGAAAAAGCGCGCAGCCTGCAGGGATCCCGACCTTCGAAAGCGTCGTTGCCAGGATCAATCAGCCGAGGTGCGAGAGCGCCATCGACTCGAGCCGCTGCTGGGTTTGCGGCGTGAGCCCGAGGAAGAGCAGGGAGACCTGATAACCAGCGTGCCGATTGCCGTCACACGCCACGACCACCCCGCTGCACGTCACCCGCCGCTTTTCCGAAGGGGATTCGATGGACAGATTGACTTCCGTCCACGGAGCCAGCGGGCGGGCCGTGAGGAACTCGATCCCATTCTTGCGGATCGTGACGGCACCGGCCGGCAAGCTCAGCGTGGTCAGTGCCTGGTCGGAACCCGAGGTGGATCCGGAGGGGGAGGATTTTCGATCAAGGCGGCCTGCGCTCATATCGCGGCCACACAGTATCACGGAGCGACCGACCGTCAACGAATGGCTCCGCCCGGGCCCTTCCGCCCGATACCCAGAACCGGCGCCCCACGCCCTACCACTCAATGACGGCGGCTCCCCAGGTCAACCCGGCGCCAAACACCAGGAGCAGCAGCAGATCCCCCTTCTTCACCACGCCGCCCCGGACGACCTCGTCGAGCGCGATGGCCACCGACGCCGCCGAAGTGTTTCCATAGCGATCCAGATTCACGAACACACGATCCGCCGGCGCGTCCAGTCGTTCCGCCACCGCTTCGATGATCCGGCGATTCGCCTGGTGCGGAATGATGCACCGGATCTGGTCGATCCGGAGTTCGCAACGGCTGAGGGCCTCATTCGCGGCCGTGCACATCGCGAGCACCGCGTTTTTGAAGGTCTCCCGACCATCCATTCGGAGGAAATGAAGCCTGGACGCGACTGAATCCTGGCTGGCCGGGATCCGACTCCCGCCACCCGGCATGGAAAGCAGACCCGCCTTGCTTCCGTCCGCCCCCATGCACGCCGTCAGCAACCCGTGGGATTTCGCGCGACTCTGAAGGACCACGGCGCCAGCACCGTCCCCGAAGAGGACGCAGGTGTTCCGGTCCGTCCAGTCAATGATCGACGACAGCTTTTCGGCCCCGATCACCAGCACCGTGTCGTAGGTATGCGACATGATGAACTGCTGGCCCACCTCCAGGGCGTAGATGAATCCGGAACAGGCGGCTTCGAGATCGAATGCCGCCGCCCTCCGGGCGCCGATCCTTTCCTGAACCAAACAGGCCACCGACGGAAAAAGCATATCGGGGGTGATGGTGGCGACGATGATCAGGTCCACTTGGTCCGCCGTCACGTTGGCGGACTCCATCGCGCGCAAGGCGGCCTTCGCAGCCAAATCGGAGGTGGCCTCGTCATCCGCGGCGATTCGGCGCTCGCGGATGCCGGTCCGCGAAGTGATCCATTCGTCCGTCGTGTCCACCATCCGGGAAAGCTCCACATTGGTCAGAACCCGGTCTGGAACGTAGGAACCGACTCCCGTGACCGAACACGTGCGGGATTTGAAGCCGTGCCGTGCGCGCGGATTCCGGAATGGAACTGGGGGAAGGTCGGTCATGCCGGGGTGGGAGAAGGCTGCGCACCGGTCAGGCCCAAACGGAGGTGCGCCGCCTCAACCGTGTCAGCGATCCGGTCGTTGATGTGGTGCTTGTACGCTTCGGTGGCGAGTCGAATGCCGTTTCGGATGGCGCGGTCGGTCGCGGAGGCATGGGACTTGAAGACCAGTCCGTTCAGACCCAGCAGAGGAGCGCTTCCGTACATGTCGGGATCCATTCGGCTCCGGATGCCCTGGAAGGCGCCTCGCGCCAACCAAGCGCCGAGCTTGCGGACGGGCGACGCCGTCAATTCGCGTTTCAGGAGTCGGAACATCCCTTTGGCGAGGCTCTCCGCCGTCTTGAGGGTGATGTTTCCGACAAACCCATCGCAAACCACCACATCGACACGCCCCGCGAAGAGGTCGTGACCCTCCACGTTGCCCACGAAATTGAGGTCGAGAAGCTTGCACTGCCGGTGGGCCTCCTGGGTCAACTCGTTGCCTTTGGATTCCTCCGTGCCGTTGCACAGGAGTCCAACCCGGGGCCGGGAGTAGCCGAGGACTTCGGAGGAGTAAATCGACCCCATGATGGCGTAGTGAACGAGATGAATCGGCTTGGATTCCACGTTGGCCCCCGCGTCAAGGAGCACAAATTCGTTCTCGGGAGTCGGGATGACGGTCGCTATCGCGGGTCGATCGATTCCCCGCAACCGCCGAAGCTTGATGGTTGATGCCGCCAAGAGTCCGCCCGTGTTGCCACACGACAAGATCGCGTCCGCCTCCTGGTTGGCGACCAATCCGATGGCGCGCGCCATCGACGAGTCCTTCTTTCTCCGGAGGACATCCATCGGACCGTCCTCCATCGTCACCACGTCGGCGGCATGGACGACCCGGATCCGGTCGACGCCGGATTTCGACCCCAGGTGCGGTCGGATGGCATCCTCTCGGCCAACCAGGATGAGTTCCCGGATGGTTTCCGCCGATTCGAGAGCCTGCAAGGCACCGCGAACGACCACAGACGGACCGTGATCCCCGCCCATCACGTCCACCGCTAGGCGCATGGCTAATAGACAAAGGGCGCGGACCTGCCTTCAGGTACCGCGCCCCATGAAAGACAGGGGTTCAGGCGAAGGACTGGACCACAACCACTTGGCGGCCCTTGTAGTGTCCACAGGCGGGGACAGACCCGGTGGGGAACGAACGGGGCGCTGCACTGGGGGCAGGTATTCAATTGGGGCAGCTTAAGGACGCTGTTGTAGGCCCGCCGCATCCGCTGACGGCTTCGGGACGGTTTGCGCTTGGGAACTCCCATAAAATCAATCAGTCCAACTTCAGTTTATCGAGAACGCTCCACGCAGAAGAAACTCCAGGAGCTTCATCCGACGCCGGGCGCTTTAATCCCGGTTCCTTCGGCTGCCCGGCGGCTATTCCGGGACATTCCGGCCTGCACAATGGGTGCTGCGGAAGCGCGAGCAAACTATCTTCCCGGATATGGGGCGTCAAGTCCACCGACTCGTCCACCAAGGTCACCGCGTCCTCCCCCTCCAAGGCGAGCAAACAGGACCAAGCCTCCAACCGCAGGGAATACTCGAACGGCTCCAGACACCTCACGCAGACGCAGTCCAGAACCGTCTCGATCCAACCCTCCACGAACACTTCCTTCTCCATCAATTCCGCCCGCAAATCGTAGTCAAGCGACTGTCGCGCCTCGATGCAGGTGTCGTGGATCTCCCAATGCATCGATTCCGGGGGTTCCTCTCCCACCAGATGAACGTCTCCGTGGTGCAGTGCGGCGACCGAGATTCGAATCGGCATGGGTGCTCCTTAGATGGGACTGGATGCCAGTCGTTTTCGAAGCGCCGCCAGGACAGGCGGCGGAACAAATTCCCCGACGTCCCCGCCCAGAGACGCGATTTCCTTCACCAGCCGGCTGCTGAGGAAGGTGTAGCTTTCCCGGGGCATCATGAAAATCGTCTCCACCTGTTCGTTGAGCTTTCGATTCATGAGCGCCAGTTGGAATTCGAACTCGAAGTCCGAGACGGCCCGAAGCCCTCGCACCACCGCGTGAGCCCCCCTTCGGCCGACGTAGTCCACCAACAGACCCGAAAAAGTGTCGGCCTCGACATTCGGAAGATGGACCGCCGCCAATCGCGCCATCTCCAATCGCTCCGCCACGCTGAACAGAGGTCCCTTGGGCTGATTGACCGAGACCGCCACGATGACTTTGTCAAAGAGGCGCGCCGCCCGCTGGATCACGTCCAAGTGACCGTTCGTGATGGGGTCGAAGCTCCCCGGACAGATCGCGATCCGCATGGCGGGTCTTTCGCCGGAAGTGCGCCTTCACCCCACGGACTCAAAAAAAATCCCGGAGCCAGAGGCCCCGGGATTGGGTGAAAAGGGACGTCCGGTTTTCTTGTGATTTACCCCGGCCAAACCTCATTCCCCGGCCGAACTATTCGTCAACTGGCTGGTCTTTCGGCTGGGTGTTCGAAACAAACGGCGACGTCGGGAGGACGATCCGGTCGAAAGCGGTTCGCTCCTCGATCATTTTGCTTTGGAGCGGCGGCAGCGCAACGATGCCGGGCACCGAGGACGCCGAACCACCGACATCCCCCAGATCGGCATCAGTCGTTGAAGTCACGGCTCCGGAGACCGGAGAAAACATCTCGTTGGCATTCACCACGCGGGTGATCGTCGATCCGTCATCCCGAAACGCGACCACGACCACGGAACCTTCGGCAACCAACAGGCGGCCGTCGGCTTGGAAGTCATATCGCGTCCCACGAATCGTGGCGACCGCCTTCGGGCTCTTCACTTCGTACTTCGAAGCGGCGGACAGTTTGTGCACGTTTCCGAGCACCCGACCGGCCTGAAGATCGATCTGCGTGTTGATCACCGTTTCGACCCCCGTGTCCTCGAAGGTCAGCGCGGAAAATGCCACCGTCGAGTTGGGCATGATTCGCAGTTGCGAACCGTTGCGCCCCAGATCCAGATCGGCCGCCGAGGAACTCGACGTGCGGATCCATGTTCCTTCATGAAGGGCCTCACCGCGGCGAAGGGCCTTCCAAGCATTGCCGTCCGTCGAGATCTCAGCAGATCCCTGGACAGCAAGTACTTTCGCGGTGCCCTTTTCCACCGCGGCTTGCGCGACCGAAGCCAGCGCAACCACGACAGCCCCGACACCCAGCCGCGTCATCATCCCACTCACCGTGCGAAAAGAATTCATAGCAATGGTCCTCAATGTGCAATTCGTGAACCGGCGCGCCCAATCTAAAAACCCACCTGCTTCTGTCAATGCGATTGTTTGTTCTTACTTGGATTTCAACTGGATACCCCGCTCCTTCATTCGCCCCCGCCCTGGGCGGAGGCTTTCCCGGGCTGGAATTCCCGCCCCAAAAAAACCGCATAACGCCTGTCCCTGGCCGTCTCCGCCCCCAATCGGACCACGATTTCACCCCGGGGTTCCCAACTGCCGAACAGCGCCGCGATTTCCTTCACCCGAGGCGATCCAGGGTCTTCTTCCAGGACGATCGCATCCCATCCCGCCCGCTCGAGGGGCCTTCCCCAGATTCCATACTGCGACTCCGGACGGCCCGGATCCTCCCAGCAATAGGTCCGCGGATGGTCCGGCAGGTAAAAGGCCAGGGCGCTCGCCGTGTACCGGTCCCGGGGCGCTAGGAAAAACGTCTGATCCGGCCTGGGCGCCGCCTCTCTCACGGTCGCCGCCTGTTCCGCCAGATCGCGCCAACCGCGGACACGGGCCGTCGGATCCGCCTTCAGTCCCGCCCACCGGCTTCCAGGGAAAACAAAGGGCACCAGCATCAGGAGAATCCCCAGGACCACGCCCAGGGCCACGCCGCCCCGAAACCATCCCCGCCACCTTTCCCCTCCCGCCCCACCCCACACCCAACCCGCGAGAAGGATCGCAACCGCCGGATAGAAAACCAGCGGCCAGTTCTGTTCCACGCGCTGATGAAACGAGAGGGCTCCAAAAGCCACCAACCCGGGAACCGAGAACACGACCAAGTACCGCTCCCGATCCCCCAGGTTCCGCCATCCCGCCAGCGATTTCAGCACGGCCGAAATCATCAGAATCCACAGGATTCCACCGCCCAGGCCGGCCTGGCCGCCAAGGAATTCGCCAACGAACTTCGCGCTGCGCCGCCATTGGAACGGCGCGGTCTCCAACTCGTCGGCCGTGTGCCGGAAGGTGATCCAGTCGTGTTGCCAGTTCCACACCAGAGGCGGGATCAAGAAGACCATCGACAACCCGATGACCGCCAGAATCCGCCCCCAACGATTCGGTTCGCCACCCTTCCGGGCCACGCCCGCGAACCCCAACCACAACAGCGGGAACACAAGCTGGATCTGCTTGGTCAGGTACCCGAGACCAAGGCTCAGCGTCAGCAGCCAGGGCCACGCCAATCGCCGGTTCCCGCCGGACGCCATGAAACGCCAGGCTCCCCAAAGGCTCGCGCTCCAGAACAGGAACAGCGGCGCGTCGATGGTGAAGAACACGTTCAGAGCCGCGTTGGCCGGCGCCGCCAGCAAGACGACCACGGCCCAAAACCCGGCCATCGCCCCGTAGAGGTCGCGTCCCAGCAGGAACACGAAGACCAATCCCCCGCTCGAAAGCAGCACCGGAAACACCTTGATGCCCAACTGGGAATCCCCCCCCAGCCAGCCTGCCAAACCCATCAGCCAGCCAATCATCGGAGGCTTGCTGAAATAGCCGTAATCCAGCCGCCGACCCCAATCCCAGTAGTAGGACTCGTCCGGCGCGAGATCGAGCGGGAAGACCGCCGCGTACACGAGGCGGATCGCCACCACGGCGCACAAAAGGACCCAAAAACGGCCCGTCCACCGGGACGCCTCGTCGGAGGGGCTTGCCCCCCCGAGAGGAGGCTTGGTCGAACTCATGCGCGATCCTGGGACTGGCGCCCGGTTCCCGCCAAGCTCCCTGAAACCGCCACCGCTTCCTCCCATCCCGAACCTCCGCGTCAGCCCGTCCGCTCCCGCGCGAGGTCCGTCCGATCCCAGATCCAACCCAGGGCAACCACCAGGCACGCCGACTCCGCCAAGAGCACGCCCGCGGCCGCCCCGGCCGCGAGGCCGAACCCCATCCATCGTCCCAGGAGCCAACCCGCCCCGACGTACACCAACGCCCCCGCCACGACGGCCGGGATCAGCGCCAGAATCAGTCCCAACATCTGCGCGAGATAGACGATCATCCGTTGCCCGAGAACCTCGAACCCGCCTCGCGCCTGGCCCGGGGCGCTCAAAACCCAGGCCGGGAAAAGCAGGGCCGCCCCGTTCTGAAGGCACAGTCCCAGCAAGGTGACCGCCGGCCCAATCACAGCCATGGCGGCGAAGACGCTCCCCCGCTCGAAGACACCGACTTCGCCGAGGCTGGGAGGCGCCGGAAGGTACCCCACCACACAAAAACTCAGTCCCAACTGAATCGCCCCCAGGACGCCCCAGGACGCGAGCAGTTCCCCCGCGACGATCTGCGATCCCGTCAGCGGCATGGACTTCAACACTTCCCACCCAGGCCCACTCAATTCCTGGCGAAGATCCCCCCGCGGGCCGGAGGGCCCGAGCACGATCGAGACGATCCAAAGAATCAACGCCACCGCACCCACCGTCGCCGCCACGACTTCCCCCAACCCGACGAGCAACCCCGCCCCCGCCAGCAGTCCCACCACCCCCGCCACAACCGCGGGGGTTCGGCCCCGAAACCAGTCGCCCGCCGCGGCGAGGTTCTTCCAGGCAAGCCCCACCCAGACCGGCCCCACGGGCTTCAAGGAAAACGCCAGAGGCGCCCGATTCCCACCTCGCGCCCCGGCGATCCGCCCACCTCGCGATCCCACCCGCGCCGCGGCCGCGGCCGCCAGCCGCGAGGCCTCCACCGACGCCTCCTCGAAGGCCACGGTCGCGCGCACGATCCAGAAATAGTGGAGCGCCACCAGGAGAAGAACGACGCCGGCGAGGCCGGCGAATTCGACCGGGTCCCGGGTGATCGCCAACCTCGCGATCCAGCGCAGCGGCGTCAGGAGTTCGCGGATCGGCCGGGTTCCGGACAAGTCCACCCACCAAGCGAACCAGGCTTCCACGTCCTCCATGGAACCGGGTCTTTCGGGAATCGCGCGCCAGGCCCAGGCAAGCGCGGCCGCCGCTATCCCTCCCAGGCATCCAGCCACGACTAGCCTCCGTCGAGCGTGGGCCACGCCCCGATCGAGAAGCCAGGTCCGCACGAACGACGCCCCCAGCGAATGCAGTTGCAGTAGCAGCAAGGCCATCCACCACCCCAGGATGGACATCCAGGCGCCGTCGGCGCGGACCAGGCGGCCTGAGAAAAGGCTGACCAGCACGGAGGTGAACAGGAGGCCCGCCTGCCAACTCGCCAGCTTGTAGTGCAGCAAGCCTCGACGGCTCACCGGCGCCGCGAACAGGAACTGAACCTCCGCCTGCGAAAAATCCAGGGCGGCCCGGCGTGACGGAATGATCCAGAACCCGACGAAAAGGAGCAGCAACACCCACGCGCCCGCCACCTCCATGCCCGCGATCCACTCGGGTGCCATCCCGAACCCAGCGCCGGCCCCTCCGGAGCCGAAACGCCCACCCACGATATTCCTCAGGAAAACGGCCCAAAGGTAAACCAGACCCACGATGCCGCCGACCAGGTACTTCGGCTGGCGCAACCGCCTCAATCGGGTCCGTATCCGGTTCTTCGCCGACATCGCCCAGAGGTAGGCGAGCGCCTGGATCACGGACACGGATCGCCCTCCTCCTCCGATCGGGTGACCCGTAGGAAAATCTCCTCCAGACTCGCGCCCGGGTGATCCATCTGAAAGCGGGACAGGACCTCGCCCATCTCCCCGGAGATCACGCGTTCTCCGCGACGCAGAATCAGCACATGCGAGCAGACCTCCTCGAGCAGGTGCAGGAGGTGGGAACTGATGATCACCGACGCCCCATCCCGCGCTCGGCGCAGGATGGAGTCCTTCATCCGGCGGATCCCCAGTGGGTCCAGGCCGGTCAACGGTTCGTCGAAGACGAGAACGCGCGGCGCGTGGAGGAATCCGCAGGCGATCGAGAGCTTCTGGCACATCCCACGGGAAAGTTCCCCCGGCAGGGCATCCCGTTTTTCCCCCAACTCCAGCTCGGCCAAAAGTTCCGTGGCGCGGCCCTCGAATCCGCGCACCTGATGGATTCTCGCGGAGAACACGAGGTGCTCCCACACCGTCAGGTACTCGAACAGCCTCGGTTCGTCGGGCAGCCAGGCCAGCGTGCGCTTCGCCGAAACGGGGTCGGCGGACAGGTCATGCCCGCCCAACCGGATCGTCCCCCGGGTGGCTGGAACGATCCCGCAGAGACACCGGAGTGTCGTCGTCTTGCCCGCGCCGTTGGGCCCCACCAGGCCGAGAACCTCGCCGGGTCGAACTCCGAACGAGAGGCGGTTCACCGCCAGGAATTGGCCGTAGGCCTTGGTAAGTCCGTCGACCTCGATCATGGCGGTGAAGCGACGATCACGGGGCCGGCTCTCCGCCGTCAAGCAGCGGCCAAGGTATGGAACACAGAAACGCGGGGTATCCCCGCCCAAAGCCTCGCACGACCCGGGCTGTCCTCGGTAGCGTCGCCGCCATGCGGCCCGCCCAACCTTGGCGCCTGGAGCCAACGTTGCGTTACTTCGCCACGTTGTTCTTCGCGTTGGCGGCCTCCGGGTTCGCGGTGCATGCCCTCGCCCGCGTTTCCGGCGCCGACCCGGCCCACCCGCCCGCCTGGCAACTCGCCTCCGCCACGGGAATCCTCCATCTGGCCGGAATCCTGGCCCTCATTCCCCTCCTGCGGACCCACGGATCCGGATGGCGAGATGGGTTCGGGCTGGGAACCGCGAGCTGGCCGCGCACGGGTTTCATCGCCCTGGGTCTCACGGTGCCGTCCCTCGCGGCCGCCTGGGGAGTTCATCAGGGGATTTCGGTCCTCCTCGACGCCCTGGGGCATCCCCCCGATTCCCAGGTCGCCGTGGATGCCGTCCGCACCGCGTCGCGCGTCTGGGAACGCGGTCTCCTCTTTGTCTTCGCGGTCGGCACAGCCCCGGTGTTCGAGGAGATCGTGTTTCGCGGCATCCTCTGGCCGATGCTCCGGGATCGCGGATTCCGAGTCGCCGGATGCCTCGTCGCCTCGTTCCTGTTCGCCCTGATTCATTTCAACCTGGCGGCGTTTGTTCCCCTCTGGCTCCTGGGGATCTTCTGGACGTGGCTCTACGAAAAGACCGGCGATCTCGTGGCCCCGATGCTCAGCCACGGCCTCTTCAACGCCACGAATTTCATCTGGATCCTCGCCCTGGCTCCGGATTCCCCCGCGCCGCCCTGACCGGACCCGATATGCACGAGTTCGACCTCATCACCCGACTGACCCGAAACCTGCCGACCCACCCGGGCGTCGTCGCCGGACCGGGTGACGATTGCGCCCTGCTGGATCTTGGGCTGCCGCTTCACTGGGTCGTCTTCAAGACCGACGCCGTCGTCGAAGGGATCCATTTCACTTCGGAAACACCCCCGGAAAAGGTGGGCCGCAAAGCCATGTCACGGGTGCTGAGCGACTTCGCCGCCGCCGCCGCCGTCCCCTCCGCGGCCGTTGTCACCCTCGGGCTTCCACCCACGCACGACCCCGACCGCATCGAGGCCCTCTACAAGGGCCTGTGCGACGTCGCCCGCCGCTGGAACGTCGCCATCGTCGGCGGCGAAACCACCACCAACCCCGACCGGATCCTCGTCTCCATCGCCGCGCTGGGAACCGTCGAAAAAGTCCGCTCAATCCGCCGGTCCGGAGCCCAACCCGGCGACGCCTTGTTCGTCTCCGGGGAACTCGGTGGTTCGATCGAGGGTCATCACCTCGACTTCGAACCCCGTCTCACCGAGGCCCGCTGGCTGGCGGATCATTTCCAGGTGCACGCCATGATCGATCTCAGCGACGGCCTCGCCGGGGACCTTCGGCACCTCGCCGTTGCCAGCAACGTCGGGGCGGAACTCCTGGAGGAAAGCCTCCCCATCCGGCGCGCCGCCAGGCTCCGCGCCCGCTCCGGCGCCGGGGACGCCAAGTCACCTGTCCTCGCCGCCCTGACCGACGGCGAGGATTACGAACTGCTCTTCGCCGCCGCCAAAGGCGATGCGGTCGCCATCCTCGACGGCTGGAAGACGCGGTTCCCGAGCGTCCCCCTCGCCTGCGTCGGCCGGATCACGGTTGAACCGGGAATCCGCCTCCGCGACCGCCAGGGCCCCAGGCCCATGCCCCCCCATGGATTCGTTCACTTCCCAAAGCGCGCTTGAGACGGTCGCCCTCGGCGAACGACTCGGGCTTGCCGCCCAACCGGGATGGGTCTTCGCCCTCTCCGGCGACCTGGGCGCCGGCAAAACCCAACTCGTCAAAGGCATCGCCCGCGGCCTCGGAATCCCCGGCCGCATCCAGTCGCCCACCTTCGCCCTCGTTCAGGAACACCTCGACGGCCGGCTGCCCCTTTACCATCTCGATCTCTATCGCCT
The DNA here is from genome assembly GCA_942490575.1 of uncultured Verrucomicrobiota bacterium. Classification (GTDB taxonomy): domain Bacteria; phylum Verrucomicrobiota; class Verrucomicrobiia; order Limisphaerales; family CAIMTB01; genus CAIMTB01. The sequence continues at coordinate 7,639 of CALNYA010000016.1, read as the reverse complement.
CCGCGACACCCGCGACATCGTCGGCGCCGGACTCGAAGGCTACTTCGCCCCCATCGACGGCGTTTCAGTCATTGAATGGTTCGAACGCTGGGACGGCCCGCGGCCCGACTTGTTCTGCCCCATCACCCTGCAACACGAAGGCGGAGATCGCCGACGGATCCAGTATGATCTGCCTCGCCCTTGAATGCTCCACGTCCCGGCGTTCCGTGGCCGTCGCTCGCGACGGCGTCACGCTCGCCGAAGCCACCCATTCCGCCGGGCGCGACACGCCGCTCTTCGGACTGATCGCGGACGTCCTCGCCCGCGCCGACCTTCGGCCCGCCGATGTCGGGGGTGTCGTCGTCGGCCTGGGTCCGGGCTCGTACACGGGCGTCCGCATCGCCATCGCCGCCGTGCAAGGCTGGGAACTGGCCCACCCCGTCCGACTGCTCGGCATCCCCTCGGTCGAAGCCACCGCCTACCGCGCCCAAATCCTGGGACACCTGGGCCGCGCGGCGATCGTCACCGATGCCCATCGGGGGGAATTCTACGTCGCCGAATACGACCTCGGCCAAGACGGCGCGTCCCCGCTGTCGCCGCTCCGTATCGCGACCCGACCCGAAGTCGACGCCCTCCCTTCCGCGGGTGTCCGACTCGTCGGCCCCGACCTCGCACTCTTGGGGATCCCCGCCGATCCGGTCTTTCCGGATGCTTCGGCCCTCGCGGCGCTGGCGCGGGATCGCACGGACTTCGTGGCGGCCGAGGCGTTGGAGCCGGTCTACCTCCGATTGACCACCTTCGCGAAGGCGCCGCCGGCCCGAAAGGCGCACGCAGGTGGGTAAAGATTCCATGCCGATGAGGACCAAGGCGCTGGTCGAATACCGGATGACAGACCCACAACTGCCCGAGACCCCAAAGCGCCTCCTTGACGCATAAGTTGTAGAACGGTAAATACCGCTTGCTTTGAAAACCAGCATCGATCTGCCGGAGGAGTTGGTCTACCGGGCGCGTGTCGCGGCGGCCCGACGAAGAACCACTCTAAAAAGCCTTGTTGTGGAAGGCCTTGAAGCCGTTTTGACCCCAGGATTCTCCTCCCGCCAGCCGCCCACGGATCCTGACGATGCTGCCTTCGAAACCGACGCTCACGGTGTTCGGGTCCTGAAGCGCCGAGATGTCGTGGTGACCGATCGGATGATTGAGGCCCTTCGTGAGGAGCAGGGGATTTGATGACGACTTGGCTCCTCGACATCAACGTTCTCATCGCCCGCCAAGACGCCTCGCACGAGCATCACTCCCGCGTGGCCGGATGGCTGACTGGCCAGCGGGGCGCCTCTTGGGCCACCTGTCCCATCACGGAAAATGGATTCATCCGAATCCTCGGCCACAGCAGTTACCCCGGATGGCCAGGCAAGCCCGAAAAAGCGGCCGCCGCCCTCCGCCACCTGATATCCGCACTACCGGGTCATCGGTTTTTTCCGGACGAAATCTCTCTGCTTGACCCGAAGTCGCTGTCGGACTGGAGGGGCGTCCCGTCGCGAGCCGTCACAGATCTCTATTTGCTCGGCCTCGCCGTGCATCACAAAGCCAGGTTCGCGACGCTCGATACGCACATGAACCCCCGGCTCGTGCCGGGTGGACCCGACGCCCACTTCGTCATCGACTGAGACTCGGGTTCGCCGTCGGTTCCGGTTGCTCCCGCGGTCGTTCGCCCGCCGCCACGGCCACCTGGACCAACCCCTTCAGGAGGGTGTCGAAATAGTCCGGCAATTGCGGTCCATAGAACGACATCGTGCGGGTCTCGTAGGTGTTCATGCCGTAGTACCGCGACGGCACGACGTAGCCCACGTAGTCGCCGTTGAAACTCGTCACCACGGCCGACACGCCGAGATCGCGGGTCGCGTCCGCCAGGTCCATCGCCAGTTCGCCGCTGTAGTCGCAGGGCGTCGACAGCCACACCGCGTCGCCAAGCCGCAAGTATTGAATCCACGTGGCCGGCCGGACCGGGAGCAGGCGGCGGGCCGCCCATTCCCGCAGACGCCAGCCATCCGTCAACCGCAACTGGAGCGGCGGAAGGTCCACGTCCAGGGATTGCATGTCCCAGGCCAATCGGTTGGTGAGCGTGATGCCGGCGACCGCCTTCAAGGTCGATTCCGCCAAGCCGCCCCCCATCGCCCGCACGCCCGCCATCCCGCCTTCGGGGGCCTTCGGGGCATGACTTCCCATCGCTCCCGCCAGGAACATCGCCATCCCTCCCGAGGCCGCCTCCACGGCCCGCTGCCAGGCCCCGGGATAGTCCCCGCTGAATTCCATGACGTTTCCGGAAAGCACCGTCGCATGGGCCGAATAGGCCCCGAGGATCGCCCCGTATCCGTCGGCCTTCCGAACCACCAGGAGACTGAAGCGTGGGTCGATCCGACCCCGGTCCCCCACCAGCCGGTTCCGGGTGAATTCCGGAGCCTCGAATCCTCCACTCCCCGCCGCCGCGGGTCCCAGATCCGCGAGCGCGGTTTCCGCCGCCTTCACCAGCTGGCCGGCGATCCAGATCCGGGATCCCGGAACGAAACCGCCCGCGAACAATTCAGCCACCACGCCTTCGCCCCAACCCCCGACGCCACTGTGCGTGTGCGTCGCCCCCAGGTACACCCGCCCCCGCCCCAGACCCCATTCCCGTTCCAGACGTTCCAACGCCATGTCCGCCACTTCCCTCGGAATGATCAAGGCGTCGGCCGACACAACCACCCCCGTCCTCCCGTCCATTTCCCAGGCCACCGCCTTGACCCAGAGGTCGTCCAGGACACCGGTCGCCGGTCGTCCCTCCCGTGACCCGTATCCGGCCAGGGGCAGCGCCCGAAATCGCCCGACCACGGGATCGTCGAGCACGCCCCCGAGCGTCGGAGTCAGCACCACCCGGCCAAAGCCCGCCCGCAGCTCACCAACCGGGAATCCGGGGCGGGAAGTCTTGATCGCGTCCAAGCGAGCCTGGGTCGCGACCGAGTAGGCCGTTCCCGCGAACGACTCGCGATTCACCGGCGCCACGGAGGCGGCGACGCCCAGAAGCAGCACCACCATCCCGGCGCCAGCCAGCCATCCAACGACTTTCAGGACCTTCCGCATGCCCCATCCAAGCGCCCGGACGCCGACCATGCAATAGGACGTCTCCGCGCTCGCCTCGGCCGCGTCCGATGCGTAGCATCGCCTCCGTTCCCTCGACCCCATGAAGCCCGCACGTCGCCTCCTCCCGTTGCTCGTGTTCCCCTGGATCACCGGCCTGATTTCCACCGCCCCCGGCGCGACTTCCCCCGTCTTCGACTGGGCCCAGCACGACTGGAGCCGCCCACGCCCGCCCATCATTCAACCGGCCACGCCCAGCACCCAGGAGCGTCCCGGCAAGCCGCCCTCCGACGCGGTCGTGCTCTTCGATGGCTCGTCCCTCGCCCCCTGGGTCAGCATGAACGGCTCCACCCCGAAATGGGTGGTGAAGGAGGGATCCCTGGAATGCGTTCGCGGAAGCGGTTACATCCGGACGCTCCAGGCGTTTGGTGATTGCCAACTGCACGTCGAGTGGGCCGCCCCCACGCCACCCGAAGGCACCAGCCAGGGCCGGGGCAACAGCGGGGTCTTTCTGATGGGTCTCTACGAAGTGCAGGTTCTCGACTCCCACGGCAACATCACCTACGCCGACGGTCAGGCCGCCGCCGCCTACGGTCAGCACCCCCCGCTGGTCAACGCCGCCCTGCCCCCGGGCCAATGGCAGACCTACGACATCCTCTTCACCCGCCCCCGCTTCAATGACCAGGGCGAAGTCACGTCGCCCGCGCGTGTCACCGTCCTTCACAACGGCGTCCTGGTTCAGCACAACTCCGAACTCGTCGGACCCACCGGCTGGCTCCGGCGCCAACCGTACCAGGCCCACCCCGACAAGCTCCCCATCTCCCTCCAGGACCACGGCAACCCCGTCCGCTACCGCAACGTCTGGGTCCGCGAACTCGGCGCCGACGCGCGCCGACCCGAATTCGTCCACTCCAACGCGGCCCTCGACAAGCTCCTCGGGACCTACCGGGTCGACGAGGGACTCTCGATCACGATCACCCGCCCGGCCGCGCTCCTGGTCGCCACCATCGGCGACGCCGCGCGAGGCGCGCGGTTCGATCTCCACGCGGAATCACCCACCGTGTTCTACACCCGCACCTTCGACGGTCTGTTCACCTTCAAAACCAATGCCGCCGGCGCCGCCGACTCCCTCGTCTTCCGAATCGGCGGGGAGGACCGACCGGCCCGCAAGACGCCTTGAGCTCCACGGGAAACCCCAACACCCACCCGGCATCGCCATGAACACACAGACCCTGCGTCGACGGGCCTTCACCCTCATCGAACTGCTCGTCGTCATCGCCATCATCGCGATTCTCGCCAGCATGCTCCTGCCGGCTCTCGCCAAGTCCAAGACCAAGGCCCAGGGGATCAAATGCGTCAGCAACGAGAAGCAACTCGCCCTCGCCTGGATCATGTACGCCGACGACAACGAGGATAGGATCCCGCCCAACGTCGACGGCACCGCCCGCGGCGGCTGGGTGGGAGGCTGGATCCACACCACGGCCGGCCCGGTCAATCTCTCCGACTGCACCAACGTCAACCTCCTGAAACCCCCGCACGGGCTCCTGTACCCGTACAATCCCGCCGTCGAAATCTACAAATGCCCCGCCGACCAGTTCCTGGTCCGGATCGGCGGCCGGAAATACCCGCGGACGCGCAGCATCTCGATGAACGGCTGCATGAACGGGAATTCCTGGCACACCGCCGAGATCGACAAGGGATGGTGGACCTACCGGAAGAGCACCGAGATCAGCCGGCCGTCGAGTCAGTTCGTCTTCATCGACGAACGCGAGGACAGCATCGACGACGGTTATTTCCTCGTCTTCGTCAACCGCCAGATCGACTGGGGCAACATGCCCGCGATCTACCACAACGGCGCCAGCGGCCTCTCGTTCGCCGACGGCCACGCCGAAGTCAAACGATGGCTCGACCCGGACACCCTCAAGCCCGGAAGCGCCGGCGCCCGAAAAGGTCCCCGCGACGTCCCCTGGATCAATCAGCGCGGCTCCATGTCGCGGACGAACGCGCTCTGAACCGTCCGGGAACCAGAACCATCCGACGCCCGGTACCCTTCGAACCGGGTCGGCGGCTGGACGAGCGCCAGCGTCCCCTGTTCCACGCCTTCGGAACGCGCGGCGCCGCCATCCCACTCGCGCGTGCCGCGCACCGTCTCCCGCATTCGCGCGAACCACCATCGCGCCACCGCCGAACGACGCGTCCTCACCACCCGCCGCCGATGCCCCGCCGGCGCACCACGCGGCTCCAGTGGCATCTCACCCTGCCACGACCCCGCCCCGATCGACGTCCCGGCCGGCGACGCCGCGCCTTCGACGGTTCCCGCCACCGGTTCGCCAACTTCAACTTCAGTCGCCTTCTCGTTCAGTTTCATTGCGCGCCCAGAATGCCCGACCCGGGTGGACATCCGCGGTCCCACCCTGACGCGCGGTCCCTGGGCTCGCCACTCGGCTTCCCACGCAGCCCTCAAAAGTTGCCGTTCACAGCCCCTTGAGGCTCGCGGAGCCCCGCCGCCGGGTTCATGATCCGGGCATGATTGTGAGTGCCGCCGAACTCGAAGCCCTTGTCGCCGTGCGCCATAGCACGCCCCACGAACTCCTGGGCATGCATCCTCTCGGCAACGGCAAGGGCCTGGTTGTCCGTGCTTTCCTGCCCGGCGCCTCCCGCGTCGACGCGGTTCCCGTCCACGAGCGCAAGAAGCCCACCATCCGCCTGCAACCCATCGGGGACACCGGCGTCTTCGAAGGTTCCACCGACCGCGCGTCCGACGTCTACGCCTACGACCTCGTCATCACGTGGTCCAACGGTTCCCAGACCCGGACGCGCGACGCGTATTCGTTCCTCCCCAGCGTCGGGGAGGCGGACCTCTACCTCTTCGGCGAAGGCAAGGAGCGCCGCATCTACGAAAAACTCGGCGCGCACCTGAGGAGTCCGGACCGGGTCAAAGGCGCCAGCTTCGCCGTGTGGGCGCCCAGCGCCCAGCGCGTCAGTGTCGTCGGCGACTTCAACGGTTGGGACGGCCGGCGCCACCTCATGCGCCGACTCGGATCCTCGGGCGTCTGGGAGGTGTTCATTCCAGGAGTCGGTGAGGGCGCCCTCTACAAGTATGAAATTCGCGACGCCAACGGCGCCGTGGTTCTGAAAACGGACCCGTACGGGGCCTTTTTTGAGTCCGCTCCGAAGAATGCTTCGATCGTCTGGAACACCAGCAAGTTCGCCTGGACCGACGGCCCCTGGCTCGAAGCCCGCCGCCACGGCAACCCGCTGACAGCGCCGATGTCGGTGTACGAGGTCCACATGGGATCGTGGCGCAAGAAGTCGGTGGCCGAATCCTTCAGCTACCGCGAACTCGCCGGCCCGCTGATCGACTACGTCCAGAAGCTCGGGTTCACCCACGTCGAGTTCCTGCCCGTGGGCGAGCATGCCTTCTACCCGAGCTGGGGATACCAAGTCACCGGCTTCTATTCGCCGACGTGCCGCTACGGCACTCCCGACGATTTCCAACACCTGGTCAACGCCCTGCACGACGCGGGCATCGGCGTCATCATCGACTGGGTCCCCGCCCATTTCCCGCGGGACGAATGGGCGCTCGCCCAGTTCGACGGCACCTGCCTCTACGAACACGAGGATCCGCGCCGAGGCGCCCACATGGACTGGGGCACCCTGATCTTCAACTACGGCCGTCACGAGGTCCGGAATTTTCTCACCGCCAACGCCCTCTTCTGGTGCGAGCGCTTTCACATCGATGGACTCCGCGTCGATGCGGTCGCGTCGATGTTGTACCTCGACTACTCCAAGAAGGCCGGCGAGTGGCTTCCCAACAAGCACGGCGGCAAGGAAAACCTCGAAGCCATCGAGTTCCTCCGCGAGTTCAATCACCTCGTCCACACCGAATACCCCGGCGTCGCCACCATCGCGGAGGAGTCGACGTCCTGGGGCATGGTCTCGCGTCCGCCGTATCTCGGAGGCCTCGGCTTCTCCCTCAAATGGAACATGGGCTGGATGCACGACACGCTCGGCTTCTTCAAGCGCGAGCCGATCCACCGTCAGTTCCACCAGAACGAACTCACGTTCGCCATGCTGTACCATTCGACGGAGAACTTCGTCCTTCCCCTCTCCCACGACGAAGTCGTCCACGGCAAGGGCACGCTCCTCAGTCGCATGCCCGGCGATGACTGGCAGCGCTTCGCCAACCTCAGGTGCCTCCTCGCCTACCAGTGGTTTTTCCCCGGCAAGAAGCTTCTCTTCATGGGCGGCGAATTCGGGCAATCCCGCGAGTGGAATCACAACGCCGAACTCGATTGGCATCTCCTTCACGAGGGACCCTTCCACCTCGGCACCCAGCGCATGGTCGAGGACCTCAACTCGCTCTACCGCGAACACCCCTCGCTCTGGGAATCGGACTACGAACCCGGCGGCTTCCGATGGGTCGATTGCTCCGATCAACGCCAGAGCGTCCTCAGTTTCCTCCGGGCCCGCGCCGACGGCTCCGACCCAATCGTCGTCATACTGAACCTCACCCCCGTCCTGCGCACCGGCTACCGCGTCGGGCTTC
>CALNYA010000015.1:0-53209 GCA_942490575.1 uncultured Verrucomicrobiota bacterium | reverse complement strand
AAGCCGGAGGACTTCCGCAAAGCGACGCATCGTGTCCACCGGGATCGCGACCACGCCACCAGCCTGCGGTTCCAGGTGATTCCGCGAAATTGAGGATCGATGGAAGGGGGAACAGATTTCGGAATCGCGAATTGGAGCCATGCACCGTAGCCGCCGACGTCAGTCGGCGCTGACCTTCCGTCCGGAGATGGCGCGGACTGACGTCCGCGGCGCTACGCGAGGGGGTCGGGTTCATGGGACGGCTGACCAACCGCCTTCGCCACCGCTCGCGCGCACCCGGCGGCTCGTAAGCCGCCGCTCCGAAGAAACAAGCCACCCAACAGTCGAGGTCGATTTGGCATGACCGAGTCCCGCCCCGATCACTCGTTTTCCAGTCCAGTTTTCCAGTTTTTGACGCCAAAGAAAAACTGGCCATGGCCGGGTCGACTTCGATACTTTCTCCCGTCTCAGGACGACCCCATCGTCTAGAGGCCTAGGACACCGCCCTTTCACGGCAGTAACCGGGGTTCGAATCCCCGTGGGGTCGCCATCTTCCGCAGCAGCCTCGGCAACAGCTACTTCCACCGAATCACCACGGTGGAAATGCTGTTTTGTAAGAATGGCAGTAAGAATGGAACGCCGATGTCGGCGGCCCAACTGCCAGCGCTCTTGTCCCTGCGGGCACCTCGGTCCACAACCCATTCGGCGATCGCATCGGGTCGAATGGCCTTCCGGTCAGTTCGGTGCCGTTTCGTCCGCCCCACCCCTCCGCCCGCACGCCCGGCTTCGATCTGTCGCTGTAGTAGCCCGCTGCTCTCCCACCCAAAGCCCTCGGTGAGGGTCGGCTCAATCGTCGCCTTCGACCCAGCCGCGTATTCGACCCCGGCAGTACCAGGCTTCCCGGCTGCTGCGTCCTGGTTGGCCCTTCCCCATTCACCCTCCCGACAAAAGCAAGTTGTCCGACTGGTTCATGACGGGCCGGGTTGCTCGTTCAGCTGGATTCCGCGTACACCCCGGCGTCCCGTTCGGGATAGCTCTCGTAGACGTGCTGGAAAATGGCGGTGCACTTGTCCTGGTAGAGCTCCGGGGAATAAGCCCGGGGGAGACGGGTGTCCAACAGGTCCTCAATGGCGAGCTTGAGCTGGGACCGGGCACTGGATTTCTGCCGCTAGTTGAGCACGAGCCGAGTCGCTGGTTGTGCAGGTAAAAACCGCTTCGAGGAATCAGCGCACTGCTGCCAAGCAATCCTTCCGCCTGCTCGGTCATCGCGACGAGGATGTCGCCTTCGTTCAAAACGTAGTCCTCAGGAATCGGCCCTCTATACCATTTCGCTTTGTCGCCTCGGTCTTTGAAGCCGCCTTCTTCGAGGAAATTGCCGGGAGTCACGACGACATGCGTGCCGGTGTTTCCAAAGTGTTCACCGAGAAAGGCGAAACCGTGCTTCACCTCGATCAGGTCGCCAAGTTTGCATTCGCGCCACGTCGCCATCGTCACGCCCCGGTCTCTCCGCCCCGCTTCACTTCTTCCCTCCCCTTTCTCTTCGGCTTGGGCGGGGGCGGCAGTTGTTGGATGGCCTTTTCAAAGTCCCCGCCCGCCGCGTCGGCCTGCCGGATGCGTTGGTGGCTGAACTTTTCGTATTCCGCCTCGGCCAGTTCCTTCGCCATCAGGTGCGAGATTTTGCCGGCGTGGGTGAGGATGTGGCGGCACGTCACGCCCCATCCCCAGCACCAAAGGTGCGCCCCCATCCCAGCCTGGGGCGACGCCCCAGGAACGGTGAACCCAACAGATCCGAGGGCTGAAAGCCCGTCCCATCCACGCGGCACGCCATCATGCGACGCACCCAATCCACCGGGGATGGCCCGGGCCGTTGGCCCTTGATGCCATCGGTTGGCCGGATCCTGGGGCGTTGCCCCAGGCTGCGATGGAGCCGCGCCGGTGGCGCTGAGATCTGGCTGAGGCCACCAAGGCAACTCTTCAGGATTCCTGAATCGTTGCCCACAGCCTGACTCGGACTGACATGGCTCACGCACAGTTGCGCAGGGGGTTTGGACGAGTTCGATTTCATGCCTCCAGAATCTCGGCGACGTTGCTGGCAATCGTGGCCTCCAGCTTCCGGGCCGCGGCGTTGAGGGTTTCGAGTTCCTCGTTCAGCGTTTCGAGTTGTTCCTTGAAATCCTCGTCGCTCACGGTTTCGCCCGGCGCAACGCCCACGTAGCGGCCGGGGTTGAGCGACCATCCTTGCGCTTCGATTTCCTTGAGCGTGGCGGCTTTGCAAAAGCCGGCGACATCGCGGAAGGCGATTTCGCGAGCGCCCTGATGCTGCGCTCCCTCACCCCCGGCCCCTCTCCCAGAGGGCGAGGGGGGCATTGGGGGATCTAATTTGGTACGCTGCTTGGCGAATCGAACTTCGGCGAAGCGCAGAAAGATGAGGCCGAGAACGGGCTGGGAGTATTGCGCGGCGCTGAGCCCGCTGTTGGCGCGAAACTGGTCGGCGGCCGCCCAGAGACGCTTCTCCAGGGTATCGGTGGCGACGTCTTTTTCCGACGGAGCGATCCAATGCATGGTTCAGGTATCCGATCCGGGCGCGGAGGACGGCAACCTGAGGTCACCGAGCACCGCATCCCGCCCTGAATCGGCGGCACTACCCCGGAAGACGGGTCATTCGATGCCATAAGACCCGGGGTCGCCTCCATTGCAAAATGGTGAAATCGGACAGCCGGGACTCGGCCCACCTGGAGGTTCCTGGATCAGGAGGAGGATGCCCGGAGAAAATCACCCGAAGCGATTCGCGGCAGGCCGAGCGTCGGGAGGTTGTAGAGGTACACCCACGCCTCAATGATCTCGCCGCCCTCGAGGTGAACCGTTTGGCGCCTTCGAACGTACTCGGTCGGCTGGGGGCTCCCCGGATCACATCCTTCGTAGGCGTCCAGGCGCGCGAGGATCAGTCCGGGGTCGGGCAGGGAGTACACATCCCCCACCACCCGGTCCTCCCGACACGGGGAAGGCACGACCCCTGGGTACCAGCCCAGGGAGTACAGGCGCCCCTGGAAAGCAGCGGCGCCCCGCCACGTGGCGTGGACCGCCAAGTCAGCCCGCAAATCCAGAGCCGCGGCGCTCCTCGTGCCGCGCCGCAACGTGCCGTACACAAACAGGCATTCCTGGCTCATCGCGTGGGTTCGGAGGGAAGGCGCGCGACCTCCCGGCCCGAACGACCACCCAAGATTATGCCAGGCAGGCCCGGCTGTCCCGGCCTTCCTCATGGGCTCCGACCCTGAAGATTGGCCATTTTTCCTGAGCCCACCGATCGCGTTCGGCCTTCCCTCGTGCGGAGAACCACTTTTTCACCAACCCCGGGAGGGAGATGGGGCCGGTCATCGAAGGCGTCACTCTCGATTCGGTGCCGAGAAATCCCCGCACAACCCCGTAGGGGTGGCCGGTCTATAGCAGCGATCGGTCACAAATGTATTCAAGCTCCGTAGGAGCGGCCCTCGGAGCGGTGGTCACGGGCTTCCATCGCCCGGGATTGGGGTCGGAAGGGTCATCCGTTGGGCCGCCCCTCTGGGGCTTGAGATCCATTCCTGGACACGTTCTATAGACAGGCCGGTCCTACGGACCTTGGTTCGGGGACGCGGATCGGCCAACGGAACGGCGTTTTTCACCCCGAGATGACGTCGAACCGTATGGCTCCGGATTTCTTGGTCCCAAAAAATGGCCAATCTCCAGGGGCTCCGCCCCAGGCCACGTCGGCCGGAACGACGTCCTCAGAACTCCCCAACTCCAACCAGCCAGCCAGGAGTTCCCCCTTTGGCGGTTGCCTTCGCACCATCTTTGGGACCGAATACATTCCATCAAATACCCACGATGAAGCGGCACGCATCATGGCTGATCTTGGGACTGGGCCTGGGCCTCGCCCGCCTCGACGCCGGGGAAGCGCCTCCCAACCGGCATGGCGAGGTGGCGGGCTTCCTCGCGACCTACTGCCTCGAGTGTCACGACACCGAGGTCAGGAAGGGCGATCTCGACCTCACCGACTTCACCCTGACGCCGGAGGATCCGACGAACTTCGCCGCCTGGGTGAAACTTCACGACCGCGTCGATTCCGGGGAAATGCCGCCCGGGAAGAAGGCCCGCCCCGACGCGTCGGACCAGGCGGCCTTCCTCGCCTCGTTGTCGACGTCCCTGATCCGCGCCGGCCAGGAAAGGATCACAAGGGAAGGCCGCGCCACGCAGCGCCGGCTGAACCGCTACGAGTATGAAAACGCGCTGCGCGACCTGCTCGACGTCCCCTGGCTGCCGCTGCGTGATTCGCTTCCCGAGGACGGCGAGGCGCACCGTTTCAACAAGGTCGGCGACGCGCTCGACATCTCGCACGTTCAAATGGCGCGGTACCTAGGCGCCGCGGACTTCGCCCTGCGCCAGGCGATGGCGCCCTTCCCGGAACGCCCCCCCACGACGATCCAGCGCTATCACACCCGCGACCAACGGAGTTGGACCGGGCCCATGAAGTTCAGCGTGTTCAACACCGCGCCCGAGCGGGCGACTTTCCCCGTCCTCGGCTTCGCCGGCCAACCCGCCGTCCGACGTGGCGACGCGCCCATCACGATCGGCGCCTCGGACCCCGCCCTCCGCGAACTCGAAGGGGTCGGCGTGGTGGCCGGCGCCTACGAGCCCATCGAGCCCAAGTGGAACCAGTTCAAGGCCCCCATCTCCGGCCGCTATCGCCTGCGTTTCATGGGGCACTCGATCTGGGTCGGTCCCGGGGAAAGCAACAAGTGGTACATCCCCAATCTCGACGACCTCTCCAAGGGCCGGCGCGATGAACCGATCACGATCACCGCCGAAACCCCACCCCGCCTGTTGCGGCACCTCGGCGACTTCGATCTCACCCCCGAACCCGCCGTCCACGAACTCGAAGTGGATCTGCTCGCCGGCGAGATGATCCGCCCCGACGCGGGCCGCCTCTTCCGATCGCGACCCGGCGCCGCGCGCTGGCACAATCCACTCGCCGAGAAGGACGGACAACCTGGCGTCGTCTTCCGCTGGATGGAAGTGGAAGGGCCGTTGCTCGATGCCTGGCCACCCCCGGGCCACCGACTTCTGTTCGGCGATTTGCCGATGGTCCGGCGCGGCGGCCCCGGCGACGAGGCGCTCCGCCCCGGGAACGAGGAGGCGCCAAGGCGCGGGAGGTTCCGCGCCCCGCCTGGCGTGGACGTGATTTCCAAGGCGCCGGAGGCCGATGCCCGGCGACTCCTGGCGAACTTCATCCACCGCGCCTACCGCCGGCCCGTGAACGACGAGGCCGAAGTGCGGCGCTTCCTCCCGGTCTTCCGCGACGCCATCGCCCGAGGAAACGATTTCACCGACGCCCTGATCGCGGCCTACACAGCGGTCCTTTGCTCGCCCGAATTCCTTTGTCTCCCGGAAGAACCCGGACGCCTCGACGATCACGCCCTCGCCACGCGGCTTTCCCTGTTCCTCTGGAATTCGCCCCCCGACGCGGTCCTCCGCCAACTCGCCGACCGAGGGGCGCTGCATCCTCCCGACACGTTGCACGCGCAAGTGGAGCGCTTGCTCGATGACCCAAGGGCGCGTCGCTTCATCGAGGCGTTCCTCGACTATTGGCTGGACCTGCGCCGCATGCAGGCGAACGCCCCGGATGCCTCGCTCTATTCGGACTACTACCTCGATGATCTGCTGACCGAGTCCGCCACCGAGGAACCTCGCGCGTTCTTCACCGAGTTGATCCGAGCCGACCTTCCGGCGCGCCACCTCGTCGCCTCGGACTTCGCCATGCTCAATGAACGCCTGGCCGCGCATTACGGGCTTCCACCCGTCTCCGGTGTCGCGCTCAAGAAGACCGCGCTGCCCCCGGATTCCGTTCGCGGCGGGTTCCTCACCCAGGCCGCGGTGCTGAAGGTGACCGCCAACGGAACGACCACCTCGCCCGTCGTGCGCGGCGCCTGGGTCATGGAGCGCCTACTCGGCCGGAAACCCCCGCCCCCGCCGCCGAGCGTCCCCGCCGTCGAGCCCGACATCCGCGGCGCGACGACCATCCGCCAACAACTGGAAAAGCACCGAACCCTTGAAAGCTGCGCGGCGTGCCACGTGAAGATCGACCCTCCTGGATTCGCGCTCGAAAACTTCGACGTCATGGGCGGATGGCGTGATCGCTACCGCTCCGAGGCCGGCGGCGAACCAGCCAGGGGTTTCGCCAAGAGCGGCCAAAAATTCGAATTCCACCTGGCCCTGCCCGTCGATGCCACGGGCTCCCTGCCGGACGGCCGCGCCTTCGCCGATATCCGCGAGTTCAAGCGGTTGCTCCTGGCCGATGACCGGATGATCGCCCGGAACCTGGCCCGACAACTGACGGTCCACGCCACCGGCGCGCCGGTGGGCTTCGCCGATCGCCCCGAGATCGAGTTCCTGCTCGACCGCGCGGCCTCAAGCCATTACGGAGCGCGCAGTCTGATTCACGAACTCGTGCGCAGCGATCTGTTCCAAAGGAAGTGATCACGAACACCACACCGCCAGCCACCGACCTCCCAGCCCCATGAACGCCCCACGTATCTCGACCCGGTCCGCCCTTTCGCGCCGCAGTTTCCTCCGTGGCGCCGGCGTCCTCGTCACCCTGCCGCTGCTGGACGCCATGACCCCCGCCTTCGCCGTCAGGAAGGCCGCGGACGAGACTCCCGGAGCCAAGCCGCGCCGGTTCCTCGGGATCTGCAACAACCTCGGCCTCCTGCCCGAGGAATTCTTTCCCGCCGCCCCCGGCCGCGATTACCCGCTTTCCCCCTACCTCCAGGGACTCCAGGAGCACCGGAACGACTTCACCGTCTTCAGCGGCGTTTGGCATCCCGAGGTCGACGGCGGACACCCGGCCGACAACTGCTTCCTCACCGCCGCGCCCCATCCCGGCAGCGCGGGCTTCAAGAACACCATTTCGCTCGACCAATACCTCGCGGAACGCCTGGGCCATCTCACCCGCTTCCCGTCGCTCACCCTCGGAGTCAATGTCCAGCAGGGCATCCGCTCCCTCTCGTGGACGGGCTCCGGGGTGATGATCCCGTGCGAGGAGAAGGCCGCCGACGTCTTCGCCCGGATGTTCCTTCAGGGCACCCGCGCCGAAACCGAGGCGCAGGTGCGGAAACTCGAGAACGGCCGGAGCATTCTCGAGGCCGTGGGCGGCCAACTCAAGTCGCTCGAGCGCTCGGTGGGTTCGCGGGACCGCGAACGTCTCGACCAATACTTCACCAGCGTCCGCGAACTGGAACATCGCCTCCAGATGTCCCGCGAGTGGGAGGACCGCCCCAAGCCCAAGGTCGCCTCCTCCATTCCCCTCGATCCGGAGAACCCCAAGGACTACATGGACAAGGTCAAACTCATGTACGACATGGCGAAGCTTGCCTTCGTGACCGATTCCACCCGGTCCATTTCCCTTCTGCTCGACGGCGTCAATTCCCCCGCCATCGAGTTCGGGGAGATCAAGACCAGCGACGGCTATCACAACCTGTCGCACCACGGGAAATCGGCGGAGAAACTTCGGCAGCTGAAGGATATCGACCGCTGGCACATGAAGCTGCTGGCCGATTTGTTCCGCGACTTGAAGGCCGCCCAGGAGGATGGCGAACCCCTCCTCGATCGCACCATGATCGTTTACGGATCGAACCTCGGGAACGCCAACACCCACGTGACCACCAATCTCCCCGTGCTCCTCGCGGGGGGCGGATTCCGGCATGGCCAGCACCTGGCCTTCGACCGGCGGCACAACTATCCCCTGCCGAATCTCTTCGTCTCGATGCTCCAGCGCTTCGGACTCGAAGCCGACCGTTTCGCTTCCTCCACCGGGACCATGCGCGGTTTGGAACTCGTTGGATGATGGCGATCCTGACCGGCAAAGGAGGCTCAGCTTGGCGGCTTGATTCTCCGATCGGTCCGACGTGTACTCTTCCGCATGCACTCCTCGAAATACCCACGACTCCTTCTCTCCATTCTGTCGCTCGCCTCCGCCCTGGCCTTCACCGCCTCGGTCGCAGCCGCCGACCTAGCCGGCCGGATGCGGGAAGGCGGAGTCGAATGGCTCATCGGCAAGTGGAGCGCTGAGACCGACAGCGGCAACACGATGAAGCTGAGCTACGAGTGGAGCGTCCGCCCCACGCTCGTCGTGTCGAAGTTCCAGAGCGACGACGACGAGAGCATGGCGATGGTTTACATCGATCCGAGCGACAGCAAGGTGCGCCACTTCGCCGTCGGCCAGAGCGGCCGCCTCGGCAAAGGGGAATGGATCGCCGAGGCCGGCGTCGCCACGCTGAAATACGTAGGCACCTCAGCCTCGGGCGAAGAGCAGCGTCTGGGGTTCGTCCACAAAAAGGTCGACGCCGACACCATGGAGGTCGACGTGCGGGAACTGAAGTCGGACGGGAAAGTGGGGGACGACACCCTCCTCACCCTTCGCTTCAAGCGGCAGAAGTAAGCCGCGGACGTGCTATGAAAGCCCGCGCCACTTTGTCCACCCCACTCACCCTGGTCGCCGCGATCACCCTGGCGCTGGCCCTGCCCCGAGCCGCGGAATCAGCCCAGCCCGTTTCCCACAGCGCCCACATCGCGCGGGACATCCCCTACGCCGCGTCAGCCGATCCGCGGCAAAGGGTGGATATCCACGCTCCCACTGGCGCGAAAAGCCTGCCGGTTGTGTTTTGGATTCACGGCGGAGGTTGGCAGACGGGCGACAGGTCGGAAATCCAACTCAAGCCACAGGCGTTCGTGGACAAGGGCTTCGTCTTCGTATCGACGGGCTACCGACTCCTGCCCGACGTGGACATGGTCACGATCTTCCGCGACATCGCCAAGTCGGTGCGCTGGGTGCATGACCATGTCGGCGAGTATGGCGGCGACCCGACGCGGATGCTCGTCATGGGTCACTCGGCCGGCGCGCAACTCGCCGCGCTGATCTGCACGGACGACCGCTACCTGAAGGCCGAGGGGCTCTCCCTCGGGATGATCAAGGGCTGTGTCCCCGTCGACGGCGACACCTTCGACCTGCCGGCCATCATCGAGACCGCCGAAACGCGCCTGCGGGTGCACGGAATGCCGATGCCCAAGTTTGGACACCGGTTGAAGTTCGGCGACGATCCCGCGTTGCACCGCGACTACTCCGCCGTCAGCCATGTGGCCGCCGGCAAGGGAATCCCTCCGTTCCTGATCCTCCACGTCGCGGACCATCCCGACACGACGGCGCAGGCGGTGCGCCTCGAGACCGTGCTGAAGGGCGCCGGCATCCCGACACGACGTCTCGCCGCCAAGGATACCAACCACGGCAAGCTCAACGAGAACCTCGGCCTGCCTGGCGATCCGCCAACCCAGGCGTTGTTCGAGTTCGTGGCCGAGGCGTTGGGGAATTCACGCTAACCTTCGCCTCACGCGCAGGGCTTCGCCCGGGTTGGTCCGAGTAAGAAGCGTCAATTCCTCCTCGCGGAAACCCGCCTGCCGAAGATCCGGCAGCAGCCGTTCGAAGAGGGAGGCGTAGGGAGTTGGATTGCCGTTTCCGAACAGCTCCAAGTCCGACCCGTTCGGATTCTCCCCCTGCACGGCCCAACCGTCGTCGTGGGACAGAAGCACCCGACCGAGCGTCCCGGCCTCCCGGTGGGAGACCAGGAGATTCCGGTACCGCTCCGGGTTCCGAGTCGCCAGGGAGTAGCCATCCAAGCTGACCCAGACGCCGCGCTTCGCGAGTTCGATCTGGATGGGTCCGGGATCGTTCTGGGCATGCACCCAGATGAGCGCGGACGGGGCGACCCCTTCCTCGACAAGTCGCCTCACCTCATCCCTGGCCGCCTCGCCATCACCCGTGTGCATGGCGATCGTCAGTCCGGTCTCACGATGCGTCCGGCAGGCGGCCTTCAGTAACTTCACATGGAGTTCGGAGAGCGGCCCCTTCCCGGTCCCCAGCTTGATGAAGCCCGGCCGGATCCCGGTGCCGTCGATCCCATCGGTCCACTCGCGCCTCCAACGCTCCGCCAACTGATCCGCGGTCTCCGTCCACGCGTGGCGCGGCAGGAATTTGTTCTCCACCGCCCCGTAATAGCCGGTGTTGGTCAGGATTCGGACTCCGGTCGCTTCGCTCAGGCGCTGGAGAAGAACCACGTCGCGTCCGATGTGGGCCGGGGTGCACTCGGCCAGCATTCCGACGCCACGCAGGCGAAGTTTTTCCAGGTGCGGGGCGATGCGATCGAAAGCCTGGGCACGATCATAGCGAGGCGCGGGGAGTTTCTCCGCGCCGAGAAAATCGGTGGTGACGTGCTCGTGCGGCAGAATCCCAGGCGCCGGCAGCGTCCGGGCGGGGCCGGTCACCGTCATCCACTCGCCCGGGCCAGGGGATTCGGCGGCGTGACCGCGGCCTCCGACGCCGGCAACCGCCGCCGCGAGAACGGTCGAGGTCAGAAACGCGCGGCGCGAGCAGGAGCGTTCGCATGGTGGGACGTGCCGGTCCGGAGCAGCCGCATTCCTTGGAGCCTGGAGAACCGGGTTCATGAGCGCATGCTGCCCAGGATCCAGGCTCCCATTCCAGACCATCAACTGGACACCATCCTGGAACCACGACCCCGTTGGGCCCTCGACTTGAGGCGGGGCCGGGTTCCGGCCTTGACCGGTAGCGGCGGCACGCCTCCGAACCATCCAAAGACCATGCCACCATCCGACGGCTCACTGACGCGACGAGGATTCCTCGGAGCCGCGATCGCGGGAACCGCCGCCACTCGACTGATCGAGCCGAAGGCGGCCGGCGCGGATGCCGTTTTCACCCCGCCCGAGCAATTGCCGCCGGAGTTGGCCGCGGAAGTGGACCACCTCGAGCCCTTCTTCAACGCTCCGGAAAAGTTCCGCGATGTATCCCGGGGGACTCCCCTTCCCCACTCGCTGAGCGATGAAAAGAAGAGGGCCGCCGGAATGACTCGGGAGACCTGGCAACTCGAAATCATCTCGGATCCGGAGCACCCTTCGAAACTGCTCCATCCGCTTTCGGCCGAGAAAGGCACCGCCCTCGATTTCGAGGGGCTGATGAAACTGGCGGAGCGGCACGCGGTCCGGTTCGCCAAGACGATGACGTGCCTGAACATCGGGTGTCCTCTGGGCACAGGAATCTGGGAGGGCGTTCCGTTGCGCGAAATTCTCTGGCGGGCCCGGCCGCGCGCCGACGTTCGTCGGGTCTTCTACCATGGCTATCACAACGAGGATCCGAAACAGGTCTTCCAGAGTTCCCTCCCGGTCGATCGGGTGCTCGAGGACCCGTTCGACCTGCCCCCCGTCATCCTCTGCTACAAGCTGAACGGGGAATGGCTGGACAGCGAACGCGGCGGCCCCGTCCGGGTGGTGGTGCCCGAGTCGTACGGGTTCAAGTCGATCAAGTGGGTGAACCGGATCTTCCTCAGCAACCTCTTTCACGCCAACGACACCTACGCCAACGGCAACAACGACGTGGACAGCACCCTCAAGACTTTCGCCTCCGCCACGGGCGTGCCTAACGAGGTGGAACCTGGCAGGCCGATCGCCGTCACCGGCTACGCCCAGGTCGGCACTTCCGGACTCTCCCGGGTGCAAGTCTGGATCGAGCCCGAAGCCGCGGAACACCCCCCAGGCGATCCCTACTTCGCCTCGGCGCCCTGGCGGGATGCCTACCTGCTGCCACCCCCGGACAACTGGGGCGCAGTTCCTGGCGGGCGCGTGCCGGCCGAGACACTTGGCTTCGACCCAACGACTGGACGCCCGACCACCTGGCCCATGCGCCTGACGAAAATCCTTTGGGCTGCCCTGCTGCCCGGGCAACCCGCCGGCACCCACACCCTGCGCAGTCGGACCATCGACGCGAAAGGCCAGGCCCAACCGATGCCGCGCCCCTTCCAAAAATCCGGCCACGCCGCGATCGAGACGGTGAAGATACGCGTCACAGGCTGAATCTCAGTCCCAGCCCAGCAAACGACCGGTCCAAGCCCGGTCCGGGCGAAGGAAAGGAGAGGAGGTTTGACTCGCCGAAACGGATGCAGGAATACGCTTTTATGCGGACCACGCTGGATCTTCCCGACGACCTGCTTCGACGCGCCAAAATCGCGGCCGTTGAGCGCGGGACCACCCTCCGTGATCTCGTCGGTCAGGCCTTGACCCGGGAATTGGGTCTCAACTCCGGCGAGCGGACCCGATCGCGAAGGGCAAGTTTTCCCGTCTTCGACTCGACGGCGCCAGGAACGATGAAGCTGACCGCGAAGGATCTTTCGCGTATCGAAGCCGAGGAGGACGAGCGCCGCCATGGCCTGGGTTCTTGATGTTGGTGACTAAACCCACTCCATGACGGCGGCGCCGAAGGTGAATCCGCCGCCGAACGCGCAGAGCCCGGCCTTGCCTCGGGGATTTTCCCGAAGGAGTTCGGCCAGCACCATCGGGATGGTGCTGCTGCTCGTATTGCCGCTGTGGGCAACCCGGTTGACCAACCGGCCCTTCGGCAACTTCAACCGCTGGTCCACCGCGTCCAGAATCCGGCCGTTCGCCTGGTGAGGGACGATGTAGTCCAAGTCCTCCACGGCGATCTCGCCCTCCTCGCAGGCCTGCTTCAGGAGCGCGATCAATTGCCGGACAGCCATCGGAAACACCTTCAGTCCGTCCATGTTGACGTTGGGATTTCCCCGCCGGCCGTGGTGGAGGATTGTTCCGTCCTCGCCGCGGGCGCTCAGGACCGGCCGGTGCAGGTGGGCTCGCGCCGCCTCGAATCGCGCCGCCGAAGGCCCATGGATGAGCGTGGCCGTCGCCGCGTCGGCGAAGACGATCGCGGTGTCGAAATCGTTCGGGTCCGTGTACTCGCTCATCGCCTCGGCGGTCACGACGAGGATGTTGGCGTCGGGCTTGGATCGGCAGAAATCGAACGCGGTCTGAAGCGCGTAGAGATACCCGGTGCAGGCGGCGAGGATGTCGCTCGCCGCGATGTCGCGCGACGCCCCGTCCTGGCTCAGCGCATGATGCACGAGACAGGCCATGCTCGGGCTGATCGACATCGGGGTGCTGGTGCTGACGAAGATGGCGTCGAGCTCGTCCAACTTCATGCCCACGCCCTTCAGAGCACCCCGCGAAGCCTCGACAGCCAGCGTCAGCGCGGACTCGCCGGGAGCCAGGAGGCGCCGGGACTGGATCCCGGTCCGCTGCAGGATGTCGTCGGCGATGCGGCCGGGGAATCGCTGGATCATCTCCTCATTGGTCACCACCCGACCGGCCGGAACGGCCACGATCGACGAGAGGCCCACGACGACGTCGCGTCCAAGGGCCGGAGCCGGAACGAATACCTGCGAAGGCCTGGCCGTCGCCGCGGTGCCTGACGAAACCGCGCCGCCCGGCGATCCGGTCCGGCGGGTGAGACGCGGCTTCCGGTCGACCGGAACCCGTCGCACTTTGGCCGGCCCGTCGGTTTTCACGGTCTGGATCCGCGCGAGCGGACTACCAACCGGCACCTTTTCGTCGAGGGCGAGGAGACTCCCAATCACACCGCCCACCGGGGCGCGAAGCTCGAACGTCGCCTTGTCGGCTTCGCAATCCGCGATCAGGTCGCCGGCGCGGATGGTGTCGCCCTCCTTGATCCTCCATTCGACGACGGAAACGGTCTGGTCGGCGGGGCTGGAACCTACCGCCTCGAGGACATGAAGGCCGTCGGTTCCGGCTACTTCGTTTTCCCAGGCGAGTTCGAGGTCACACAGCGCCGCCGCCGCCTCGAGGATCTGGGGTACGCCGGGAAGGAGATCGAGCTGGTTGAGGTAGTTGAACGGAACATGGGTATCCGCCCGGGCCACCCGGCGGCATCGCACGGGAACCTTCGCGGCCTCGACCACCGCCGCCACCACTTCGCCGCCGAAGCCGCCGGTGAGATTGTCCTCGTGCACAACAATGAGGCATCCCGTCCGCTCGGCGCTGGCGCGCACGGTGTCCTGATCCCAGGGACTCAGGGACAGAAGATCAATGACCTCGGCGCTGACACCCACCTGATCCTGCAACTCCTGAGCCGCCTCCAGGCAGACAGGGACCGTGCTCCCCCAGGCGACCAGGGTCAGGTGCTGGCCGGGCCGGGCGATCCTGGCCTTGCCAGGCTGGATCACCTGGTTCAAGGCGGCAACCGGAGCGGAGACGCCCGGATCGTTCAGGCAAACCTTGGGGTAGAGGAAGACCGTGGGGCGGCCGGTCGACTGATTGGCGAACGCCGCGTTCAGGAGCCCGGCCGCGTCCGCCGCCGTGCTTGGCACCACGACGTCGATTCCGGGGAGGTGGGCGAGGGTGCTGTCGAACGTCTGGGAGTGGAACGGTCCGAGGCCCGGCCGGTAACCACCGCAGGGGGCCAGGACGATGACGGGGGAACGGTATTCCCCAAGGCTTCGCCAGTAGACGGTGGAAAGCTCCGCGGCGATCTGGTTGAACGCCAGCGGCAGAAAATCCGCGAACTGAATAAAGGCCACCGGACGGCCTCCCGCCATCGCGCGCCCGACGCCCACGCCCAGGATCGTCGATTCCGTGAGCGCCGAATTCTTCACCTGCGACGGGAACGCCCGGGTCAAACCGCGGGTCAGACCAAAGACGTCGCCCTTGGGGTCCTCGATGTCCTCCCCGAACAGGCTCACGGCGGGGTCGCTGGCCAACTGGCGCCTCAGGACCTCCCTCATGGCTTCGAGCATCGTCAAGGCCGAACCTTCGGCGACTTCGGATCCAGGCGCGGGCCCAGGGGCGCGGGCTCCGACCGCCGCGGGAGGGCGGCCCTCGCGGTCCGTCTCGGGATTCGGCGTGGCGAGAGCGCGATCGGCCCCTTCGCGGACGCGGTGTTCGACTTCGGTCTCGATCCGGGCCAGGTCCGACTCGGGAACTCCCGCCGCCACCAGCGCGTCACGAAGTCGCGCGATGGGATCGGCTTCGCGCCGAACGCGCTGCAATTCGTTGGAATCCCGGTACACCCGTTCGTCGTCGGCATTGGTGTGGTGGGTCAGCCGTTCCATCTCCATGACGACGATCGCCGGCCGGCCGGTCCGAACTTCGGCGATCACCGGTCCCAGCGCTTCGGACGACGCCAGCACGTCCCGACCGTCCATCCGGTGAATGGGAAGTCCGTAGAACTCGGATCGGGGACCGGACGGGAGGTGGTAGAAGGTGTTGCCCGCGGTCCGCGTGGAAATCCCGTAGCCGTTGTCCTCGATGAGGAAGAGGACCGGGAGATGGGCCCGCACGGCTTCGGCGACGCCCTCCAGGAATTCCCCCTGCTGCGAGGCGCTGTCGCCGAGGGCGCAGACGACGATCGGATAGCGCGGGGATTTCCCGAGGCCGGCACCGTTACGGGCGGTTGCGAGGCGGTTCCGGCGCGCGACGAGTTCATGGGCGACGCCGACCGATTGGAGGGAACTGTTCCCGACGGGGCCGGCCATGGTCAGGATGTTCAAGGCCGCGGAGGTCAGGTGGGCGCACATCTGACGCCCCTTGGAAGCGGAACCGTCGGTGGCCAGCAGGGCGTGGAAGAACTCATCCGGGGGAATACCGCGGGCCAGCATCAGGGCTTTGTCGCGGTAGTGGGGGTGAAGCCAGTCGTCGGAATCGAGGTGCCCGATCAGGGCGACGGTCGCTTCATGGCCCGCGCCTCCAACGTGGAAGAATCCCTCGCCTCGATTGACCAGTTCCATTTCCACGCGATCCACCTCCCGGCTCATGTGCATGAACCGGAACATCGTGATGGCATGGGTGATGTCGGTGCGGGGGATGAGGATCGTCTTTTCAGCGACGACGCCTCCATCCCCGGCGCGGGCAACGGGCGCGGAATCCACGGGCGGACCCTGCCCTTTTCCGGGGTTCCGCGAAAGACAAACGTGCGGCCCGGGCGACGCCTCAACTCTGGCTCAACCGCTTGGCGGGACCCTCGAAAAGCATGGCGTGGGCCTCGTCGAGAATGCCGGGAATGCGGGTGCCGAACGGGCTGGCGCGGAAGGCTTCGACGAAACCCGCGTCACCCTTCCTTCCCCAGTGTTCCCCGGGGAACCAGTGGTCGGCCGTGCCGAGCAGGTTGTACCGCATCTTGCCCCAGCCCACGAGGTCGAGCGACTTGGCGTAGGTCCAGAGCCGAAGAATCTCCAGCACGTTGATTTCGCCCGGAACGGCCACGTACTCGGGCAGACCCTCGGTCCAATGGAGGCACCAATCGCGTCCAAGGGCGCGCTGCATCTCCTCCCGAAGCCGCCTTTCGATGGGAGGCAGAACTTCGTGCATGCGATCGTAGGACTCGAGGGCCGCGACGTGGGCGTCGAAGTCCGAAGGTCTGGCCGCGCCCAAGCTCAGGGTGTGGACCTGGGGATTCGCGAGGCACCACAGACCGTTGAACTGCATCGGGGACAACGGCCGGCACAATTCCACCAGCTTCGGGGGCGGATCGTACAGTTTTCCGCCCTTGTCGTTCGGGCTGATGATGAAGACACCCATGTCCCGCTTCCGCGCCTCGGGGATGGCCGCGGCGTTCAGCTCGTTCACGAAGTACCAGTGCAGATTGACGTAATCGAAGCCGTCGCTGCGGATCGCTTCCAGAATGATGTCCGGGGTGGCGTGGGTCGAAAAACCGACGAACCGGCAGCGCCCTTCCTTCTGGAGACGCCGCGCCACCTC
This sequence comes from uncultured Verrucomicrobiota bacterium, assembly GCA_942490575.1. Taxonomy (GTDB): domain Bacteria; phylum Verrucomicrobiota; class Verrucomicrobiia; order Limisphaerales; family CAIMTB01; genus CAIMTB01. The sequence goes on along the minus strand of CALNYA010000015.1, from coordinate 36,577 downwards.
GAGACTGCCGCCTTGGCGCAGCGACCAATCGAGCAAGGTCCGATTGTTGATGCCGTGGAGCGACAGCAGATCGACGTGGTCCAAGCCGAGGTGCTTCATGGACTTGTCGAAGGTGTCGAGGAATTCCTTCTCGGTCGCCATGGGGGCGACCTTCGTCTGCACGATCAGTTTCTCGCGTGGAAACTGGCGCAGGACCGGTCCCAACTGCATCTCGCTCGACCCGTAGCCGCGCGCGGTCTCGATGTGATGGATCCCGAGTTCGACCGCGCGATGGATGGTGGCCTCGAGGTTCGCCTGACCTTCGGGGGGGACTTCCGACCAGGGGACATCCTGCCACTTGTGCTGGTAGCGCATGCCACCGCACGAGAACACCGGGATCTGAAGTTCGGTCCGGCCGAAACGCCGATAACGCATCGCTGGCTTATGCCAAGAACACCGTCGCGGACGAAGCCTCAACTTGGGCGAAATGGACTGGCGCCGAACCCACCAGCGCGACGTCGGACAGATGTCCGTACCGTTCGCCGTTCAGCCCGGGTGACAATGTCCGCCCGGGCTGGAGGCTGCCGACCATCACGGCGTCGCGGCGGGCGCCTGCATCTCCGCGTTCCACTCGAAGATCAGCTTCACTTCGTCGGCGGTCTTGATGGCGCCGAGAGCCACCTTGGGCGCGGGCGGCGGAATGTCGAAGTCCGACATCTTCACCTCGACGGCTCCCTTGACCTTCAGCTTCTTGGGGTCCACGCGTTCGATCCGCACGGGCATCGTGATCTCCTTGGTTTTGCCACGCACGGTGAGATCACCCTTGGAATCGAACACGAGGTCGCCGCCGCTGGCCTCCTTGAAGGTGAATTCCTTGAGTTTGAATTCCATCTTGGGGTGCGTGTCGGCGTCCAGGCTCTCCAGCATCACGGCGTTCATCGGCGCGCCCCACTGGCACTGGAAGGTCCTCGCGAAGATGATGATGGTCGCCTCCGCGGGCACCGGGCCGGGCTTCATATCCGTCTTGGCGGGGTCCGTCGGAAAAGACGGATCCAATTCGAGACGCCCGCTCACCAGGACACTCTCGGACCACCAGTCGTGGATGGTGGACGTGCCTTCAATCCGCATCTTGCTTCCGGGCTTTCCCCGGTACTTGAGCATGTCGGCGCCCATGGCATTCAACGATACGGCCAGGAGACCGGCGAGTAGGGCGAGTCGGGTGGTGTGCTTCATGGTCATGGAATTCGAATTCATGCGCGATTCAGAGTGCGAGCGAGAGCCGCCGCCCTCGCGTCGCCCGCCGACCCGGCCTCGAGGAAGCCGTCGGCGAGATATTGGACTGCCTCTTGGACCGCCAGGGGGCGGTCCCTTCTTCAAACAAAAAGCGCAGGTCGACCCGGGGGCCGCGGCCTACGCTGGAGATTGGGTTCAAGTGAACGGGGGACTGGGTTCCGCCCAGGGGCGGAGGACCTTAGATATCGAAGAGCGCTTCCGGGATCTCGACCCGTGACTTTTTCATGACGGCCTCGTTGCCCTTGAGCGCCATCACGGTCGCGTCGTATCCGTCGCGCCAACCAGCGGCGGGCTTGTTGTTGATCGACGCCGCGGTCACGGCCTCCGCCAACGCGTCCTTGTCGTCGTCACCGAAGCTCTCGACGAAATCCCGGACCGTCGTCGAGATCACGTCGGTGTTGTAGGCGAAAGCCTCCAGCGCGTAGAAGAGCGGCGTGTTGGTGAACGGGGCGTCTTCGACCGGTTTGTCGCCTTGGGCCACCAGCTTGGTGGCGTTGGCCACCAGGGCGATGCCCGTCTCCTTGTAGAACGTGTCCTTGCGGGCGTACACCTCCCAGCCCAGGAGCGGCGCGTCCACTTCCTTGAACATCCAGGCCTTGTTCCCGCGCAGCATCACCGCGGCATCGGACCCGTAGATCATCTCGTATTCCGCGTCGAAGGAGTTGGCGAGGGTCACTTCGCAGTTCACCCGGGCGCCTTTCGGGAACTCGAAAATCGCCTCGACCGAGTCCGGCACGTCGCGCCCGTCATTCCAGAGGATCGTGCTGCCGAATCCCGTGACCGCCGTCGGCCGGGATCCGAGGTACCACGCGATATTGTCCAGCGCGTGAATCGAGATTTCCCCGAGAAGTCCCGGAGACGTCTCGGAGGCGAGCCGCCAGTTCAGCGCCTTCTCCCGTTCCGCGTTGGGCGAGGCCTGACGCCAGCTCTGCTTCTTGTGCGACTGGGCGCGAGCCTTGATGGACCGTCCCGCGGCTCCCGCGCGGATGAAATCGAGGAGGAACCGCCGCTGCGGATCGGACCGCAGCCCGAGACTGGCCTGAAAGTTCTGGAAGGGGGCCGCCTTGGCGGCCTCGGCGATGGCACGCGCGTCGGCGATCGTGTGCGCGATGGGAGCCTCGCAGAACACATGTTTGCCCGCCTGAAGTGCCGCGACGACCACATCCTTGTGCTGATGGGAGGCCGTCGCGACCACAACGCCCTGGACGTCCGCTTTTTTCAGGATCTGGGTGTAATCGGTCAAGGCCTCCGCCCCGGGAGCCGCCTCCTTGGCCCTTCGGTGCATGGGACGGTAAGGGTCGGCAAAGGCGACCACTTCCACCGAGGGCATTCTGGCCAGGGTGTTGAGAATCTCCCGCCCCCACATCCCGCATCCGACGACCGCGATCTTCACTTTCTTGCCCGATTGGGTCAGGAGACGTCCGGAGTCCGCTCCCTGAGCGGTCGGCATGATCAACGGGACGCCTCCCATCAAGGCAGCCAGGGTTGCCACGGACGATCCCTTGAGGAAGTCGCGGCGGTTGAAGTCGGACAAATCAGAGGAATTCCGGGGGGACTGGGGTTTCATCGCCAAGATTTGGAAGGAATGGGTTCGCGAAAATCTGGGCCACCGGCCCATGAAGTCAAGGTCAGTGGGCGGAAACCCGGTGAAGGGGGAGCATCTCCGACATGTCGGAGCTCTCGCGAAGAACGCGTGCCAACGATGTGCGCGGCCAAGGCCGGAATCGGAATCGGAATCGGAACCCGGCGCCCTCTCTGCGTCCTCCCTCCGTGCTTCCCCGCCCCGCGGGTGCCCCTCCTCGGCCGTGGGTCGGACTTCGGCGGGCCTCGAGGGAACGGAAGTGACCCGGCTTGACCGGCACCAATGCCTTCAGCCGGGCCCCATCGACCCTGTCACGCCGCGGCGGTGGGCTTGGCCGCCTTGGATGCCGCTTTGTTGCGGGCATCGGTTTTTCGGCGGTTATAACGTTCACGTCGGTGACGCTTCTGGACTTTGTTGTGCTGTTTTCCCATATCAGTCTTTACAAAACGCGCCAGCCTCCGTTTGGCTGGTTTCGAATTATGCAAGGTGCCGTCCCATGGTTCAATCTCCTTCTCGTTCTGGCGTGGCTTCTGGCGCCCCCGTCGGCATCGGGCGCGACCGAAACCGAGTCGAAACCTGAGACGACAAAGAAGAGTAAGAAGGAGAAGAAGCCCAAGCTCATCGAGAGCATCCGCGTTTACGTGGAAACGAAACATGACATCGAGGAACGCAGCCTTTCCGCGGTGGTTGGGCGTTCTTCGCCGATGAGGTTCATGGTCGAGAAGCTGCCGATCCTCAACGAGGTCCATGTCGAGAGCGCGAGGCTGCTCGACCAATTCGGCAGTTTTCAGGTCCAGATCAAGTTCAACTCGCTCGGTTCACGGATCCTGGAGAGCTACACGGCGGCGGCTGCCGGACGCCATCTCCTGATCATGACCGAGATCGAAAACGAAGGCCGTTGGATCGCCGCCCCCCTCATTCGTCGCCGACTGGGAGACGGCCAACTGGTCTTCACCCCGGACGCCTCCCGCGAACACATGGATCTGCTGGTTCGCGGGCTCAATCACTTGGTCGAAAAGAACCGGAAGCAGTGGAAATATTAGTGTCCCCCAAGTCGCCCCGGCTGCATCCGGCCGAGGCTGAACCAACCCCTGTGGCCGTCCGCGGACGGCGATTCGAACAGCTGCTGGCCCTCGGGATCGCGGTGCTTCTGGCCGGGTCCTGGACCACGTCGGCGGCTCCGCCGTTCCGTCTGCCGACCGACAATCGGAATGTCCTCCAGTCCGGCCGGGATTCCTGGTTTTTCGCGCCCACACCCGGACGAACCTGGACCGCGGGCCAGTTTGGTTGCGTTCGTTCCGGGGGCGACCAAATGCACGAGGGGGTCGACATTTTGTCCCTCCGGAAGGACTCCCGCGGCGAACCGATCGACGAGGTCCGGGCGGCGGCTTCCGGAAGTGTCGCCTATGTCAACCGCAGGGCGGGCCTGTCCAATTACGGCATCTACCTGGTCCTGCGCCACCGCGTCGAAGGGATCGAAGTCTTCTCCCTGTACGCCCACCTGCGGGAGGCGCGGAGCGACCTGAAGCCGGGAACCAGCGTGCGGGCGGGTGAGAACGTCGGAGTGGTCGGACGGACCACGAACACCCGAACGTCGATCGGGCAGTACAGGGCCCATCTCCATTTCGAGATCGGCCTCCTCGTCAACGACGAGTTCTCCGCCTGGCTCAAGAAGCACGAACCCGGCACCCGGGACTATCACGGTGCCTGGAACGGCCGGAATCTTCTGGGACTCGATCCCGCGGAAATCTTCCGACTCCAAGAGAAGCAGGGCGCTGGGTTCAGCCTGCTGGAGCATCTCCGGGGTCAGCGCGAGATGTGCCGCGTGCTGGTCGCCGACACCTCGTTTCCTTGGCTCAAGCGGTACCCCACCCTGATCCGTCGCAATTCCATCGCCGCGCGGGACGGCATCGCCGCCTACGAGGTCTCCCTCAACTACAACGGCGTTCCTTTCCGGCTCGTTCCGCGATCCCGCAACGAAATCAAGGGGACGGTGGCGACCCGGGTTCTGGACGTCGACGAGGCGGAATTCGCCAAGCACCGATGCCGGAAGCTGATCTTCAAGAAGGGCCAGACCTGGATCCTGACGGCTCGCGGCCAATCCCTGTTCCGGTTGCTCTGCCACTAGCGGAAAGTTCGCGGACCGGTCGCCTCATCCGTCATCCGTCATCCCTCATCGAGCATTTCGACGGCAACCCTCCCGCCGGCACTCCGTGGGCGCATGGGCCGACCGCATCGCATCCCCACCCACCTATTGCAGCGTCTTGACGAAGGCGTCGGCGCGCGCGACGGAAGCGTTCATTTCGGCGATCAACCGGCCGATGTCGTTCTGGATGTTGACGGCCTCCCCCTTGAGCGACGCGATCGCCTGCGCATTCAGGCTGTGCTTGAGGGAGAGCGCGTAATCCCGGAACTGAACCAGAACGGGATCCATGCTCGACTCCGCCTTCAGCAGCGCGGCGTGCATTTCGTCGTACCGCCGGCGCGTGTCCCGGAGTTTCTCGCGGCTCGAAGCGGCCATGCCGGCGTTGGAGATCTGCCCGATCTCGGATTCCCACTCCTCGAACAGGTCGTCGGCGACCGTCTCCATCGATCGGATGCGCTTCTTGACGGCGTCGGCCTGTTCCTGGGAGGCGTCGAATTCGCCCTGGAGCTGCCGATAGGCCTTCTCAAGATTGCCGCCATCGAACGCGTACACCTCCTTCAGCTTGGTCAGGGCGTCCTTGAACTGCTCGCTGGCGGCTTGCTGCTCGTCGCGCGCCTCGACGACCCGTTCCTTGAGGATGTCCCGTTTTTCGTAGCCCAGCTTTTCCCAGGCCGCGTAATAGGCGGTGCTGCATCCAGCGATCAGGAGCATGACGCCCGCCGCCAGCACGCGGAGGGTCGGAGGGATCGATTTCATGTCGTGTCGTGGTTCAAGGAATGGAATCGGGGAACCGCGCCGCGGGCCAACCTACTCCCTTCTCGCGACCTGGAGTCCAACCAAAAAAAGAGGGTCCCGGCGCGGAGGCGACCGGGACCCAAATCAAAAGGCTCTCCCCCTCGAAGAGAGGAAGGAATGTCGGCCGCGCGCTAGAACTTGTAGTTCACGCCGGCGACCAGCTTGAGATCGTTGCTTTCGCGGTTCGGCGCCGGATTGCTGACGTACCAGTCCTGGACGACAACGCGGAGCGCCATCTTCGTGGTGATGTCGGCTTCGACACCCAACTCACCGGTGAGGAAGTACTCGGTCCACTCGTCGAGCTTCGGCTGGTATTCGAAAGACTGCCAGAGGCGGGCCCGGTCGTTGATCTTCCAGGTGAATTTCTCCCCGAAGCGGATGGTCGCGAAACTGCGGGAATCGTCGCCGATTTTCTCCCAGACGTAACCGGGACCGGTTTCCGCGCTGAGGGTCATCGTGTCGCTCTTGATCAGGTAATAGCCGGCACCCATCGAGATGGGAACGCGGTATTGGATGTCGGCGATCGAGTCATGGAGCGCTTCCGCGCGTCCGAAGAGGTACCAACGTTCGGTCAGGAGGTAGTTGTACTGGCCGAATCCCTTGACGTAACCGACGTTCTGCTCACCGTCGTTCTGGCCGTAACCGGCGTCGGCTCCCGCCGCGAATTCCCCCTGGTCCCATTTTCGAAGGGTGCCGGCGTTCAAGGTGAAGAGCAGCGTGTCGGCGTTGCCGTCGGTGACGCTGAGGCCCACCCCCGCCGAGGTCGCCCACTTGGGTTTCGGGGGCGGGACCGCCGCCGCCGCCGCGGCGCCGGCTTCAATGGCGGGTTGCGGCGTCGGCACGTTCGCTTCCTGCGCCACCACGGTGGCGGCGCCCGCGAGGGCGAGAGTCGCGCCAAGAACCTGTTTGGTCGTCTGATTCATGCTTCGTTCGTCGTGTTGTTTGCTGCCAAAGACTTCGCACGCCCAGGCACCGGGCCTGATCCGTCCACGAAAATCGTTCTCTTCATCCCGTCGAATCCGGCCACCCTCCGACCCGGGTCCCGCCGGCGGCGGCGGACCGGACAATCGGGAGCGAGGCAACGCCATCTCGCCGTGATCGAAAGCCTCGAATAATGAAAATTGGCTCCAGAGGCAGGACTCGAACCTGCAACCCCACGGTTAACAGCCGCGTGCTCTACCATTGAGCTACTCTGGATCCCGAAACCGGGGCCGGGAAGAGTATCGACCAAGGCCCTCGCGTCAACGGGTTTTCCATTTTTCGAAAACGGCGCGAACCGGGAACGAAATCCAAGTGGCCCCCTCCGACCGCCGAACAGGCCGTCCGATCGGACCTCCAGGGTTTCTTCCGGTCCCGTTTCCCGAGCTTCCGGAGGGCGGATCCCGAGGGAGGACGCGCAAAAATCGTGGCCCCGGTGGCGCTTCCCGCTAGCTTCGGCCCGCCCTATGCCACGTCGCCCGACACCTCCCGCCTCCCCTGCCATTCCCGCCGTCGCGCCGCGATCACCGTTCCGCAAGCTGATGGCGGCCAACCGTTCCGAAATCGCCATCCGGATCTTCCGGGCCGCCAACGAACTCGGCATTCCGACCGTCGCCGTCTACGCCCAGGAGGACCGATTCTGCATGCACCGGTTCAAGGCCGACGAATCCTACCTTGTCGGCAAGGGCAAGGGACCGGTCGCCGCCTACCTCGACATCGAGGGAATTGTCGCGATCGCCCGGGAGAAAGGCGTCGACGCCATCCATCCGGGGTACGGATTCCTGAGCGAAAACGCCGCGTTCGCCCGGGCGTGCGCCGAGGCCGGCATCGCGTTCGTGGGCCCGCGCCCCGAACTCCTGGACCGCATGGGCGACAAGACGGCCGCCCGGGCCGTCGCCGAACGCGTCGGCGTCCCCACCCTGCCGGGAACGCGCGAACCCCTGACCGGACGCGACGACGCGCTGAAGGCCGCGCGGGGGATTGGATTCCCGCTCATCATCAAGGCGGCCTTTGGCGGTGGTGGCCGAGGCATGCGCGTGGTCGCCAAACCTTCGGATCTCGCGCAACTGCTCGACGAAGCACAGACCGAGGCGGGTCGCGCCTTCGGCAATCCGGCCGTGTTCCTCGAAAAATACATTCCCCGGGCCAAACACCTCGAAGTTCAGATCCTGGGGGATCAACACGGCAATGTGATGCACCTGCACGAGCGGGACTGCTCGGTTCAACGACGGCACCAGAAGGTCATCGAGGTCGCGCCGAGCTACGGCCTGCCGGAAGGCGTCGTCCGTGAACTCTGCGACGCCGCCGCCCGTCTGGCCGGCGATATCAAGTACGACAACGCGGGAACCATCGAGTTCCTCTACGACCTCGATCGCCACGAGTGGTTCTTCATCGAGATGAATCCTCGGATTCAGGTGGAGCACACCGTCACCGAGGAGATCACGGGCGTCGACCTGGTCCGCTCCCAGATTCTCATCGCCCAGGGGCACAGCCTCACCTCCCCGGAACTGGGCCTCCCGGAATCCGGCCAGGTGCCCCGCAACGGTTACGCCATCCAATGCCGCGTCACGACGGAGGACCCCGGCAACAAGTTCACGCCGGACTATGGCAAGATCCTGGCGTACCGGTCCTCGGGTGGCTTCGGCCTTCGCCTGGACGGCGGCATGGGACATTCCGGGGCCGTCATCACGCCGTTTTACGACTCCCTCCTGGTCAAGGTCATCTCCAGCGGCAGGACCTTTGATCTCGCCTGCCAGCGCGCCGACAGGGCGCTCCGCGAATTCCGGATCCGGGGAGTCAAAACCAACATCCCCTTCCTCGAGAATGTGATCGGCCACGACGAGTTTCGGGCGGGCCTCGCCACGACCACGCTCATCGACACGACTCCCGAACTCGTCAAGTTCACCCCCCGCCGCGACCGGGCCACCAAGGTCCTGAATTTCATCGGGAACGTCGTCGTCAACGGCAACCCGCACGCCAAGGGATACACTCCGCCCCGGGCGCTGGCGCCGGCGAGGCTGCCCCAGTGGGATCCGTGCGAGGAACCGCCCCGGGGCACCCGGAATCTCCTCCTCGAGCTCGGCGCCAAGGGATTCGCCGAGTGGACCCTCAAACAGAAGCGGTTGCTCATCACCGACACCACCCTGAGGGACGCGCACCAGTCGCTGCTCGCGACCCGGGTCCGGACCTACGACATGCTGGCGGCCGCCGAGATGGTCGCGCGCCGAATGTCGGGCCTGTTCTCGATCGAGATGTGGGGCGGAGCCACCTTCGACACCTCGATGCGGTTCCTGAACGAGGACCCCTGGGAGCGCCTGCGCCTGCTTCGCGCCCGGATTCCCAACGTCTGTTTTCAGATGCTCCTCCGGGGCTCCAACGCGGTCGGTTATTCAAACTACCCCGACAACGTCGTGACCGGCTTCGTCCGGCACGCCGCCGCGTCGGGCATCGACATCTTCAGGGTGTTCGATTCGCTCAACTACCTCCCCAACGTCCGCGTCGCCCTCGAGGCCGTCCAGGGAACCCACGCCATCGCCGAGGCGGCCATCTGCTACACGGGCGACATCCTCGACCCGAAGCGCGACAAGTACCCCCTCCAGTATTACGTCAAACTGGCCAAAGAGGTCGCCCGCATGGGCGCGCATTTCCTCGCCATCAAGGACATGGCCGGACTGCTTCGTCCGTACGCGGCCCACCGCCTCGTCAAGGCGCTCCGGGAGGAGGTCGGGCTGCCCATCCACCTGCACACCCACGACAGCAGCGGGGTCAACGCCAGTTCCATCCTCCGGGCCGCCGACGCCGGAGTGCATGTGGCCGACGCCGCGATCGCGTCCATGAGCGGCAGCACGTCCCAGCCCAACCTCAACTCCATCGTCGCGGCGCTCCAACACCACCCGCGCGACACCCAGCTCGATCCCACCGCTCTTGGCGAGTATTCCGATTACTGGGAGCAGATTCGGGAATACTACGCCCCCTTCGACACCGCGCCCCGCACGGGCACGGCCGAGGTGTACCTCCACGAGATGCCGGGAGGGCAATACACCAACCTCAAGGAGCAGGCGGCCAGCATGGGGCTCGCCCATCACTGGCCGGAGATCGCCAACACCTACGCGGCCGTCAACCAACTCTTCGGCGACATCGTCAAAGTCACCCCGTCCAGCAAGGTCGTCGGCGACATGACCATGTTCCTCGTCACACGCGGAATCCGACCCGCCGACGTCCTGAACCTGGAACCCGGCTCCACGCCGTTCCCCGAAAGCGTCGTCGACATGCTGTCCGGCGGCCTCGGCTGGCCCCCTGGAGGCTGGCCCGCGGATCTCCAGCGCGTCGTCCTTGGCGAGAAGCGGGCGGCGGAAGCCCGCAAGCTCCATGACAAGGGGATCGTTCCGGGCGCCGTCGCCACCCCCGCGAACTTCGACAAGGTCCGGCGCGAGCTGGCCGAAAAACTGAAACGCGAGCCCACCGACGACGACGTCTACAGTCATCTGATGTATCCGCAGGTGTTCCTGGACTACATCCGGCACCTGCGCGAGTTCAGCGATGTCTCGGTCCTTCCGACCCCGGCCTTCTTCTACGGTTTGCGGCGGGGCGAGGAGATCAGCGTCAGCATCCAGGAGGGCAAGACGCTCGTCATCCGCCTGATCAATATCGGCGACCCCGACAAGGACGGGCGCCGGACGATCACCTACGAACTCAACGGAATCACCCGGGAGGCGAGCATCGTCGACAAGAAGGTCACGCCCCAGACCAAGAGCCGCGCCAAGGCCGATCTGACGGATCCCCGCCAGATCCCGGCCCCCATCCCCGGCTTGGTGGCGAGCATCGCCGCGACCGTCGGACAGAAGGTCGCCAAGGGCGACAAGCTGCTCATGATGGAAGCCATGAAAATGCAGACCACCGTCACCGCCCCGGTGGACGGCATCGTCCAAACCCTGCACGTGGCCGTCGGCGAAACGGTGGCCACCAAGGACCTTCTACTCACCTTGCGCTCCTGAACGGCGCCTCGTTCCCAGGGTGTTGGGTCGGACCGTTGCACCCATCGAACCGACCGGCGCGCCGAACACACCGTTTGACATCTGAAGCCCGGTGGGGAAGCTCGGCGGCCACAGTTCAGTCGGCAGCCACTTGGATGAAAAGGACCTGATCATGGGATCGATGCACGAAATCGACTACGAGATCCACGGCAACGAAATGCAGTTCGTGTCCGTGGAACTGGACCCCCAGGAAGCCGTCGTGGCCGAAGCCGGCGGCATGATGTACATGGAAACCGGAATCGAGATGGAGACCATCTTCGGCGACGGTTCCCAGCAGAATTCGGGCTTTTTCGGGTCGTTGCTCGGCGCGGGCAAGCGCCTGCTCACCGGCGAATCCCTGTTCATGACCGTGTTCCACAATCGCGGTCCCGGAAAGCAGCGCGTCGCCTTCGGCGCCCCCTACCCCGGCAAGATCATTCCGATCCACCTCCAGGAGATCGGCGGTGAAATCCTCTGCCAGAAGGACGCCTTCCTGTGCGCCGCCAAGGGGGTCAGCGTCGGCATCGGCTTCCAGAAGCGCCTCGGCGCCGGCCTCTTCGGAGGCGAAGGCTTCATCATGCAGCGCCTCCAGGGGGACGGCTGGGCCTTCATCCACGCGGGCGGAACCATGGTCCAGCGCGACCTCGCCCCGGGCGAGGTCATCCGCGTCGACACCGGCTGCGTGGTGGCTTACCAGTCCTTCGTCGATTTCGACATTCAGTTCGTCGGGAAGATCAAGACCGCCCTGTTCGGCGGCGAGGGCCTCTTCTTCGCCACGCTGCGCGGGCCCGGGCGCGTCTGGCTTCAGTCCCTTCCCTTCAGCCGTCTCGCCGACAGGATCTACTCGGCGTCCGCGAAGGCCGGCGGATCGGGCGGACGCGGCGAAGGTTCCCTCCTGGGCGGAATCGGACGCATGCTGGACGGCGACAACTCATGACCCCATCCCATCCCTCCATGGACACACCCGTCGATTTCCAAGCCGCTCCCCGGTTTTGGCAGGAGGATCCCTGGCGCGTCCTTCGCATCATGGCGGAGTTCGTCGACTCCTTCGACACCATGTCCCGCGTCCCGGCGGGCATCACCATCTTCGGTTCGGCCAGGACCCAGCCGACGGATCCCTACTATGGCCTGGCCGTCGACATGGGCCGTTCGCTGGCCACGCAAGGGTTCTCCGTCATCACGGGTGGAGGGCCCGGCATCATGGAGGCCGCGAACAAAGGCGCCGCGGAGGTCGAACGCGCGCTCTCCGTGGGGTTGAACATCAAGCTGCCCCACGAACAAGCCCCCAACCCCCACGCCGGGGTCAAGGTGGACTTCCGCTACTTCTTCGCCCGCAAGGTCTGCCTCGCCAAGTACAGCTCCGGCTTCGCCTACTTCCCCGGCGGCTTCGGAACGCTCGATGAATTCGCCGAACTCGCGACCCTCGTCCAGACCCAGCGCATTCCCCGGTTCCCGCTGATCTTCTTCGGCACGAAACACTGGGAGGGACTCGTCCGCTGGTTCCGGGATGTCCTCGCTCCCACGGGCATGATTTCACCCGAGGACCTCGATCTTTTCCACGTCACGGACAGCGTTGAAGAGGCGGTCTCCTTGTTCCTCGAATTCCGCCGGAAGGCGGGCACTCCGCACCAGGCGCCTCCCGCCTTCCGCTAGGCCGGCCGGCCGGCCCGGCGGCCACGTCCCGATGGCCACGACGCATCGCATCGACCCGCATCCCTCCGCCACGTGCATCACCTGACCCGCCTCGATCACGGCCTCACCATCGCCACCGCCGAGATGCCGCACATGGCCAGCGTGAGCGTCGGCGCATGGGTCGGCGTGGGCGGACGCCACGAACCCGCCCGGATCAACGGCGTCGCCCACTTCATCGAACACATGCTCTTCAAGGGAACCCGCCGGCGCTCCGCCCAGCAGATTTCCCAGGACGTGGAGGGCATCGGCGGCTATCTCAACGCCTTCACCAGCGAGGAACACACCTGCTTCTACTCCAAGGCCCTTCGCGACCGGCTGGAGGATCTTGTCGACGTCCTCTTCGACATGCTCCTCAACTCGCGTTTCTCGGGCCCCGACATCCGCCGGGAACGCGAGGTGATCCGCGAGGAGGTGTCCATGTACCTCGACCAGCCCCAGCACCACGTCCAGGAGCTGTTCAACGAGATCATGTGGCCGGACCATCCGCTCGGCCGCCCCCTCACCGGAACGTTCGACACGCTCGAAAGGATCGGCCGCAGTCAGCTCCTCGGATTCCTCAGGTCCAATTACACCGCGCCCTCGCTCGTCATCGCCGCCGCCGGCGCGGTGACCCACGACGAGGTCGTCGACGCCGTGCGGCGGCGCGCCCGTCGCCTCCACGGCAAATCACGATCGCCGTCCGCCACCTTCACCGGTTCGAGATCGGCGCCCGCCATCCGGCTGATCCGCAAGAAGACCGAGCAGTCCCAGATCGCGCTGGGGTTCCGCACGTGTTCCCGAAGCGATCCGCGCCGCTTCGCCCTCCGCCTCCTCAACATCGTCCTGGGCGAGAACATGAGCTCGCGGCTCTTCCAGATCGTGCGCGAGGACCGGGGCCTCGCGTACTCGATCTACAGCACGCCCAGCCTTTGGGAGGACGTCGGGGACATCGTCGTCTCGGCCGGGCTCGACGCCGCCAAGCTCGAACCGGTCCTGCGCCTCATCCTGGGGGAACTCGAACGGCTCAAGGCCGAACCGATCTCGAAGGCCGAACTCCGGCGCGCGCGGGACTACGCGCTTGGCCAGATCGACCTCGCCCTCGAGAACACCGAGCATCACATGATGTGGCTGGGCGAACAGCTCATCGGCTCCGGACGGCTCATGACGATCGAGGAGGCCAGAAGCCAGGTCACCCGGGTTGATGCGAAGGCCATCCGGGACGCCGCCCGCGATTTTTTCCGCCCGGAAGGCTGCGCCCTGGCCGTCGTCAGCCCCATTCGCTCGGACTCGGTCCTCCGCAAGGTCCTCAACACCTGATCGCCCAACGCGATGCCCACGCTCGTCGAGCTGGTTCCGACGGCCCACTCCCCCGAGTCGCTCGTCGCCCTGCTGCGAAAAGGACGCGCCAAAGGACTCGTCCTGCTTCGCAGCGCGTGTTTCGAGATTCCCGAGGCCCGGTATTCGTTCGTCGCCACCGACCCGTTCCAGACCCTTCGCGCCCGGGGATCGTGCTGCGAACTGTCCGGCCCGACCCTCCCCGACACCGTCCATTTCGGAAACCCGTGGCGCCTCCTCGAAGCGCTCCTCGCCCGGTACGAACTCCTCGACGAAGTGGACCTCCCCTTCCCCCTGGGCGGCGCCCTGGGTTACTGGGGCTACGGCCTCAGGCGGTTCGTCGAACCACGCCTGGGCGCGGGGCCCGTGGACGACCTCGAAATCCCCGACACCATCGTGGGGTTCCACGACAGCCTCGTGGTCTTCGATCATCACACGGGCCAGACCTGGGTGGTGTCCACCGGCATCCAACCCGACGGTTCCCGCGACGAGCATCACGCCCGCCAAGCCGCCGACCGCTGGCGCCGACGGCTCTCCACCGCCCCGGGCCCGGTCGCCGAAGCGTCACCCGCCAACCGCGGCCCGATCGCGCCCGGGCTGGTCCTCCAATCGTCCCTTGGTCCGGCCGGATACCGCGCCGCGGTCGAGCGGGCCCTCGACTACATCCGCGTCGGCCACATCTACCAGGTCAACCTCGCGCAACGATTCGAGGCCGCGATCCGCGAGGATGCGTGGGTGTTGTTCCAACAGCTGTTCTCCGCCTCCCCCTCCCCGTTCGGCGCGTTCCTCGATTTCGGGGACTTCCAGCTCGCCTCCATTTCCCCGGAACTTTTTCTCCGTTTCTCCGGCGGGCACATCCTCACCCGCCCCATCAAGGGCACCCGCCCACGCTCCCCGGATCCCACTTGCGACGCCCAACTCGCGTACGAACTCCAGACGAGCCCCAAGGAACTCGCCGAGCTGCTGATGATCACCGACCTGCTCCGCAACGACCTCGGCCGGGTCTGCGAATACGGCTCGGTCCAGGTCCCGGAGTTCCTCCGCCTGGAGAGGTACGCCCACGTTCAACATCTCGTGTCCACCGTGGAAGGTCGCCTCCGTCCCGGTGTCACCCACCTGGCGGCCCTCGAAGCCGCGTTCCCGGGCGGCAGCATCACCGGCGCCCCCAAGATCCGGGCCATGGAGATCATCGACGAACTCGAACCGGTCGCCCGCGGACCCTACACCGGCTGCGCCGGATACCTGGGATTCAACCGGGAGAGCCAGTTCAACATCCTCATCCGCACCGCCGTCGTCCGGGCGGGCCGCGCCTGGTACCACGCCGGCGCCGGCATCGTCGCGGACTCGGATCCGGACGCCGAGTACCGGGAAACCGTCTCGAAGGCCCAGGCCTTCCTGAACGCCACGTCCCCCAGCCTTTCCCCGGAAAGAAGGGCCCGATCCATGGTCCTCCCTCCGTCCGCGCCCCGACGCGCCACCCCGCCGCCGCCATGATCGTCTACCTCAACGGCCGGTTCCTCCCTTCCGGGGAGGCCTCGGTGTCGGTCTTCGACCGGGGCTTCCTCTACGGCGACGGGTTGTTCGAGACAATCCGCGTCGACGCCGGCCGTCCCTGGCTCTGGGAAGCCCACGCCCGACGTCTCACGGAGGGCGCGACCGCCCTTCGCATCGCCCTTCCAACGGATCCGGGCCAGCTTCGGGCCGCCCTCGTCGAACTGCTCCGATTGAACCAGCTCAGCGACGCCATCGCCCGGATCTCGGTCTCCAGAGGAATCGGTCCCCGCGGGTATTCCATTCGCGGGTGCGACCAACCCACGGTCGTCATCGCCGTCCATCCCGCGGCGCCATTCCCGGAGGCGCCGCCGGCACCGTGGCGCCTCCACACGGCCCGTGCGCGCCTGCCGGCCCGCGACCCCATCGCCGCGTTCAAGACCTCGAGCAAGCTCGTCCATATCCTGGCGCGCGCGGAGGCCGAGGAGGCCGGCGCCGACGAGGCGTTGCTCCTCAGCACCGACGGGCACGTGGCGGAGGCTTCGGCGGCCAATCTTTTCTGGCTCGGCGAGCGAGGCGCTTTCACCCCGCACCCGGACGCGGGCGGGCTGGCGGGCGTGACCCGCGGGTTCATGATGGGTCTGATGCGGGCGGCCGGTTGGGAGCTTCAGGAGGTGCTGGCGACTCCCGACTCCCTCCGGGGGGCGACCGGTGTGTTCCTGACGGTCAGCACCCTGGGTCTCGTGGAAGCCAGCCACCTGGACGGGAATCCCCTGGCCCGCGACCCGCGGGTCTCCGGACTCCAGGCGATCTACCGGCGCGCCGTCCGCGAACCTCTTTCGGATGGATAGACCCTCCTGGAATCCGGGAACGGAAGCCGAGGCGCGACCCAGCCGATGGAATTCCGGGCGCGGTGATCGGGCTTGGATCCTCCACGGCGAAGGCCATGCGCGGCCAGATTTGCCATTGAACGACGTCGCCCATCTCCTAGATTCCAGCCCGGCATGAGCAACCTTCTGGCCCAGGCGAACTCCACATTGGGAGCCGGTCCTGCGGCCATGCCGGGAGCCTCGGACGACATGGTGGTCTGCCTGCTCCTGCTGCTCCTGGCCGCGGTGGTCGTCCTGGGCGCGGTTTGTTTTCTTCTCGTCATTCACTTCGTCGGACAACGGCGCCGGGAGCATGCGTCCGACCCCCAGGAAGCGGCGTCGGGCGACGGCGCGCTTTTCCTGCCAAGCGGCGGATTGCTCCTCGTGCCGGCGCGCTGGATGGCCGTCCGGGCCACATCGGTCCGCGAAGTCCGGAATGCCCTCGAGCTTTCCAATGCCACCCCCTGCCGGATCGAGGACGGGCTCGCCGGCAATCACCAGCAGGCCCTGTTCCTCGCCCCGCCGATTAACGGCTGGGTTCTGATCACCGGCCCCGGCGTCCCGGATCCCACCGAGGACGTGGACGAGGTCTACCACCTCCTCCGCGCCCTCAGCATCAAGCTCGGCGCGGCGCAGTTCTTCAGCTTCAACCGGGCCTTCGGGCACCACGCGTGGGCTTGGGCCCGAGGCGGCGGCATCGTCCGCGCCTTCGCCTGGTCGGGCCAGACCGTCTGGAACGAGGGCGAAATCACCCCCGCCGAAGTCTCCTTCCGCATGCGTTGCCCCGGCTACCAGGATCCCCCGCCAACAACCCTCCGGGCCCAGGAGAACTTCCTCGCCAATTTGGACAAGGTCCCCCTTCTCGCCGCCCAGTGGAGCGTCGATCCCGTCAGCGTCCATCAGCAGCAACCCAACGCGATCGGGGTCGCGGGCGAATTCACCCGCATTCGTTCGTCGTGAAGTGCTCCACCTAGCCGCCGGTCTCCCACCCGCGGCCGATTCCTTCGCCCGGGCGGAACCCCGCCAATCATCATGATCATCGTCCTCAAACCCGGCATCTCGAAGAAGGAGGAGACCGCCGTCCTCCGCGAAATCCGAAAACTCGGCTACTCGACCCACGTCATGCGGGGAGTCGCCCGAACCGTCGTCGGCGCCATCGGCGACGAACGCACCCACGCCAACCTCGAATCGCTCGGCACCTGGCCCCAGGTCGAGTCCGTGACCCCCATCCAGAAGCGCTACAAGCTCGTCAGCCGGGAGGCGCACCCGACGGATTCGACGGTCACGACCCGCAAAGTCGTGATCGGCGGGAAGAAATTTCAGGTCATGGCCGGTCCGTGCTCGGTGGAAAGCGAGGACCAGCTCCTCCGCACCGCGGTGGCTGTCAAGGAAGCCGGGGCGACCATCCTTCGCGGAGGCGCTTTCAAGCCCAGGACATCCCCCTACGAATTCCAGGGGCTTGGGGAAAAGGGACTCAAACTCCTCGCCAAGGCGCGTCGCGAAACCGGCCTGCCCGTCGTCACCGAGCTGCTTTCGGAAAACCAGGCCGACCTCGTCGCCGAATACGCCGACATCCTTCAGATCGGCACCCGCAACGCCCAAAACTTCCAACTGCTCATCGCCGCCGCGAAGACGGGAAAACCCGTCCTCCTCAAGCGCGGGATGAGCATGCGCATCGAGGAATGGCTCCTCGCCGGCGAGTACATCCTGGCGAACGACAATCCCGGCCTGCTTTTCTGCGAACGGGGCGTGCGAACGTTCGAGAATTACACGCGCAACCTCCTCGACTTGTCGGTCATCCCGATCCTCAAGTCCGAAACCCACCTGCCGGTCGTCATCGATCCCAGTCAGGGCACCGGCAAGGCCACTCTGGTGGCCTCCATGTGCAAGGGCGCCGTCGCCATGGGAGCCGACGCGCTCATCATCGAGGTTCACCCGAATCCCGCCGAAGCCTGGAGCGACGGCGCCCAGCAGGTGACGCTCGACGGCTTCCGAAAGCTGATGCGGGACCTCCGCCCGTTCATCGCCGCCGCCGGCAGGGACTGACCGTCGTACTCGCGCTCACAACACGGCGGTCGCCGTCCAACACGAGGTCCCGAACCGCGCGAGGAACCGTTCCCGGATCGCCTCCGCCGACCCGCCATCGGAGGTGATCGCGAAGGTCGAGGAACCGCTTCCCGACATGAGCGCGCCGAGGGCTCCCTGTTCCCGGAAGAAATCCTGGAAGAGCTGAAGCAGCGGGTACTTCGGGAGAACGGGCGCTTCCAGGGAGTTGTAAAGACCGCGGCAGGCGGCATCGCCTTGCCCCGCCTCCATGGCGGCCACCCACGCCGCCGCGCGCCCCGGCGTCCCACCCAGCGCCCCGGGATACCCCGCCAGGGTCCGGTACGCCCAGGCGGTCGGCACACCGAATCCGGGATGCACCAGGATCAGACCCCGACCCCGCCACGCGTGAAACGGCTCCAGGGAACGGACCTGTTCTCCTCGTCCGGTCGCCAGGGCGGGCCCGTCTTGGAGGAAGAAGGGAACGTCCGAACCCAAACCCGCCGCCAGGGCGGTCAACTCCCCGGCTCCCAGTGGTCCTCCGAACAACTCGTTCAATGCCCGAAGCGTCGCCGCGGCGTTCGCGCTTCCGCCCCCCAAACCCGCCGCCAGTGGCAACCGCTTCTCCAGATGAACCTCCACTCCGTCCGGGATTCGCGCGGCGGCCAGGAATTGTTCGGCCGCCTGGAAGACCAGGTTGCCGCGATCGACCGGAAGTTCCCGGTGATTGCAGGTCAATCCGACTCCCGAGGATGCGCGCCGGGTGAATTCAAGGCGATCCGTCAAAGGCACCGGCATCATAACGGTCTCCAACTCATGGAAACCGTCGGATCTCCGACCCAGGATGTTGAGGATCAGGTTGACCTTGCAGGGTGATTGGCGCTCAAGCGTCACAACAGCCGGCCGGCGGGTCGCGGGAATGAAATCAAAAATGAAAAAGGCGCCAACCCGAAGGTGGCGCCTAAAAAAGGAGTCGGACGCTTATTGTTCGTCCAGCTGGAACTTGCCGAACGGGTAGAACGGGAGAATCGAGCCGCCCGTGATGCCCATCTCGCCGTCGGTGTCCAACGCGCCCGTCGCATGGTAGGAATGATTGTACGAATCGGGAGTCGCACCGTACTCGGTCAGCCGCATGCCGCCGAAGGGCTCCGTGTAGTTCGACATCGAATAATCGGGGTACATCGGGCCGTCGGGCGTGTAGACGGCGTCGTAGGTCCAATCGCCATTCTTCGGCCACGGCGCGAAGAAGGTGGCCACCTCCGCCACGCCGATCGCTGTTCGGGCCACGCTGCGATTGAAACCGCGGATGAGACCCACGGTGCTCCCCTTCTGCGTGCCCTCCCACAAGGTCGTCTGTTCAACCGACCGCGAGATTTCCCCGCCCCGCGCGAATTCCGTCATATTGCTGATCCCGCGCCCAAGCTTCTTTTCGGGTCCGGCACAGCCAACCACAAGGGCCGGCACCACAAGCACAGGGAGGATTCGCATCGACTTGAACATGATCGTGATGGTTGAGACGCGGACAGGCTAACCACCGGACTTCAGGTGTAAAGCGAGTTCTCGCCGAGATTCCCCGGCCCCGCCATGCTGCCCCGGCCTCGGGACCCCTCATCGGGCCTGCCAAACGTCACTCCCATCCATGGTTTCACCAACCACCCGCCGCCGAATCGTCCCAACCGCCCGAACCTGGGCGCGAGCCGCCATCGGCGCCCTTCTGGGCCTTGCCTCCGCGAGTTGTGTTCACCGGACCCCGACCGCGCCCCTGGAACGGGCCGACACATCGCAAGGGTACTACTTCCACACCCACCATCGCCCCAGGAATTCCGCCGACACGCTCTTCATCCTCTGTTTCTCCGGCGGCGGGACCCGAGCCGCCGCGCTCGCCTACGGAGTTCTGGAGGAACTCCGCCGCACGAACGTCCCCCTCGAACCGGGTTCAAGCCGACTGCTCGACGAGGTGGACGCGATCTCGTCCGTCTCCGGCGGAAGCTTCACCGCGGCCGCCTATTCCCTCTATGGCGACGAGCTGTTTTCCCGGTTCGAACCCGCCTTCCTCAAACGCAACATCCAGCGAACCCTCGTCACCCGGATCTTCAACCCGTTTCACTGGAACAAATTGTGGTCCAAGACCTACGGCCGCTCCGATCTGGCCTCCGAACTCTATGATGAGGTGCTGTTTCACGGCGCCACCTTCGGGGATCTCGCCCGTCGCCCAGGCGCGTTCGTTGTGATCAACTCGACCGATATCTCCACCGGCGCCCGATTCAGTTTCACCCAGTACCAGTTCGACTTGATCTGCTCGGATCTCTCCGGTTTTCCGGTGTCCCGGGCCGTGGCCGCCTCGTCCGCCGTTCCCGGGCTCCTCTCCCCGATCACGCTCAACAACTACGCCGGAACTTGCGACGCCTGGATCCCCAGCCTCGAAGCCGCGCGAAACCACCTCACCGGTGACCAACTCACCAGCCGCGGCCGGTTCAACCTCAGGGAGGCCTCCTCCTACCTGGATGCCACCAACCGCCCCTACCTGCACCTCGTCGACGGCGGCCTCTCGGACAATCTGGGTATTCGCGCGGTGCTCGACGGACTCCTCGCCATCGAATCGAACGACGACGTCCGCAACCTGTTCGATCTGGGCGCGGTCCAGCGGGTGGGAATCGTGGTGGTCAACGCCTACTCGTCCCCGGAAAAAGACTGGGACCTTCACGAACAACCTCCGGGCGCCTTGGAACTCGCCGTTTCCGGCGCCGCGATTCCCATGGATCGCTATTCCATCGAGACCCAGGAACTCCTTCGCGAACAACTGACCCGATGGCAAAGCAATCAACGCGACGGCCGCGGAAGGACCGCCCAGCAACTGGAGTTCTTCCCGATCGAGATCTCCTTCTCCGCCATCGAGGACGCCACCGAGCGCAAGTACTTCTACAACCAGCCCACCTCGCTATTCCTGTCCGACGCCGCCGTGGATCGGCTTCGGGAAGTCGGCGGGCGGCTCCTCCGCGAATCCAAGGAGTTTCAAGCATTCCTCGCGGATTTCGATCGCCCAAAATCGGCTCCATGACCCGGATTCCAGGCCGGCCGGGCCGCCAACGGCCATCACTCCGCGCCTCCTGACCGCATGCTCCCCGATTTCACCCCCGCCCAATGGGCCCTCGCGGCGATCGCCGCCGTCGGCATAGGGATTTCCAAGAGCGGGCTTCCGGGAATCAGCCTCCTGCACGTGGTGCTCTTCGCCCAACTCTTCCCCGGGATCCGGTCGACGGGCGTCGTGCTTCCCATGCTCATCGCCGGCGATCTGGGCGCCGTCTGGCTCTTTCGTCGGCACGCCCAATGGCCCCACGTCTGGCGCACGCTCCCTCCCGCCCTCGCCGGAGTGGTCGCCGGGTGGTGGGTGATGGGCCGGCTTCCCGCCGCCGGGTTCGGACCGGTGATCGGCGGAATCGTCCTTGTCCTGGCCTGCGTTCAACTCGCCCGGGACCTCCGCCCCGGCCTCTTCCGCGATGCGCCTCGCTCCAGGGGATTCGCCTGGACCATGGGCTTCATCGCGGGCGTCACCACGATGCTCGCCAATGCCGCGGGACCGGTCATGGGCTTGTATCTCCTCGCCGTCGCGCTCCCCAAGGATGCGTTCGTCGGAACCAGCGCCTGGTTCTTCCTCCTCATCAATCTCCTGAAAGTGCCCTTCAGCGCCCAACTCGGCCTGATCGATTTCGATTCCCTCAGCATCAACGCGCTGCTCGTCCCCCTGATCTTCGCGGGGCTCTTCCTCGGCCGAAGCGTCGTCGCCCGCCTCCCCCAGCGCTGGTTCGACATCCTTGTCCTCGCCTTCGCCGTCGCCGCCGCGTTCAAATTGCTCCTCAGCCCGGCGGGGCGCCAGGAACCGGCAAAACCACTTCCCCAGGCCCCGCCGCCGCCGACCCTCTCCACCAACACCACTCCCCCCACGGAACCTTCCCCATGACTCCCCACTGGCACGGCGTCTTCCCAGCCATCACCACTCAGATGCACCGCGACGGTTCCCTTGATCTGGAGGCCACCGCGCGCCACGTCGAAGTCCTCCTCCAATCCGGCATCTCCGGCCTCATCTTCCTCGGGTCCCTCGGCGAAAACCAATCCCTCGGTTCCCAGGAGAAGCGCGACGTCATCGCCGCCATGATCGAGGCCGTCCAGGAGAGGGTCCCCGTCCTCAGCGGAGTCGCCGAAAGCAGCGTCGCCGAGGCCGTCCGCTATGTCCGGGACCTCGAACGACTCGGCGCCGACGGCTTCATGCTCATGCCTCCGATGATCTACAAGTCACCGGACCCGCGCGAATCGCTCCACCATTTCAGGACCGTCGCCCGCGCCACCGGCCTGCCGATCATGATCTACAACAACCCGATCAGCTACGGCCACGACATCACCCCGGAACTCTTCGCGGACCTCGCCGACCAGCCCAATTTCGTCGCGCTCAAGGAAAGTTCCGGCAACACCCGACGCATCACCGACCTCCACAACACCGTCGGCGGACGGTACGCCCTCTTCACCGGCGTCGATGACCTCGCCCTCGAAAGCGCCATTCTCGGCATCGACGGCTGGGTCGCCGGTTCCGGCATCGCATTCCCCGCGGAGAATCAGCATTTCTGGGATCTCACCCGGCGCGGCGACTGGGACGGGGCGCGGGCGCTCTACCGGTGGTTCGCCCCGCTGCTCCACCTCGACGTCCATCCCAAGTTCGTCCAGTACATCAAACTCGCCGTCCAGGAATGCGGACTCGGAACGGAGTGGACCCGCGCCCCGAGGCTCCCCCTGGCGGGCGCGGAACGCCGCCAGGTGTTGAAGGTCATCCACGACGGCATCGCCACCCGCCCGCATAGGGGTCAGTTCTCATAATCGACAATCCCCGCCCTCGCGGGACGCGGGCGGAAGCATCGCAGAAGGTCCTCGAGTTCTTGGCGAAGGAGCCGTGGGGCCGTGGCCGACCACGCCGCGACTTCCGCCTCACTCGCCCGAGGAAGGTCGCCCCCAGGCTCCACCAGCGCTTCCAAGGCGGCCAGCCGGCCCGCATAGGGGTCAGTTCTCATAATCGACAATCCCCGCCCTCGCGGGACGCGGGCGGAAGCATCGCAGAAGGTCCTCGAGTTCTTGGCGAAGGAGCCGTGGGGCCGTGGCCGACCACGCCGCGACTTCCGCCTCACTCAGCGTGGCTCGCCCGAATGGAGGAAGGTCGCCCCAGGCTCCACCAGCGCCTCCAAGGCGGCCAGCCGGGCCTTCAGGTCGTTCACCTCGGCGGTCTTCGCGTCGTTCTCCGCTTTGAGTTCCCCAAGGGCGTTGAGCATGGTCCAGAGGATCGGGTCGTTGTTGACGTGAAGATAGCCCGAGTCGTTCCGCTCGACCGCCTCGGGAACGGCGGCCTCGACCTCCTGCGCGATGAGACCGACATACTCACGGTCGATGGGAAGATCGAGGGCGTTGTTCGGCAGGTATCGGTAGTGTTTTGGCTGAAGTTGCTCAATGGCTTCCAGGCCGCGCTTGAAGGGTTCCCCGACGTCCTTCAAACGAGCATCCGAGGCGGTGGTCCACGAGCCGCCGCCGGGCTTTCCGGCCGTGCCATTCACATGAAGGTCGAAGTTGGGAAGACTGGTGTTGATGCCCACGCCGAACACCGCGCGGATGAGGAATTGGTTGATCCCCGTGGACGCGAATTCCTCCGCATCGGAGTTATCCGCCCACACGAAGGTCCCCGAATGGTTGGCCTTGGCTTTACTGCCGGCGGCAAGGCTCCTATCGCCAGCGGCTGTGTTGGCATACCCTCCACATACCGTGGCTAACGAGCCCGTGGCCGTGTTTTCATACCCTCCGACCACGGTGGAATAAGGGCCTACGGCTGTGTTGGTAAAGCCCCCGGATACGGTGGCATCAATCCCAATGGCGCTGTTGGAGCGCCCCCCGGCGACGGTGGAATAATCGCCCGAGGCTGTGTTTTCATCCCCTCCACCCACGGTGGAAGAAACACCCGAGGCTGTGTTGCCATCCCCTCCACCCACGGCGGCATAATTGCCCGTGGCTGTGTTGTTTTGGCCCCCGGCGACGGTGGATGCATAGCGATCGGCCGTGTTGCCGAAGCCCCCCGCGACGGTGGAAAACCCCTCCGAGGTGGCTTCGTTTCGCGCCCCTCCACCTACGGCGCCATACGCCGTGGCTGTGTTGTTATCGCCACCACCGACCGTGGAAACGCTATCGGCCGCGTTCTCGGCTCCCCCGGCGACGGTCGAGAAATAACCGGCCACGTTGCCGAATCCCCCGCCGATCACACCGAAGTCGCCGGTCACTTCGTTCGAGAATGCGGGCGCCCCTCCCCCAGCGATGGTCGCGCCACTGTTATTCGCTCCCACGCTGTTGGCCGGCGTGCCGCCAATGACATTGGGCGCGAAACCCCATAGCCCCGACTCCCTCGGCTCGATCCGCAGCGCCCGCAGGCCATTGACTCGCAGCTCCAATGAAGTGTTGTCGGTTGTTCCAAGAAAGTGCGCACCCGGTGTCGTGCCCGCGTTACCGCCCAACTGCCAGAGTTCGTCCGCTTGCCTGCCGTCCAACAAATCCGCGTCCAGACCGCTCCCCGCCCCGTCGTCATCCAGGATCTCCCCAAGGGCCGCTCCGTCGACCAGGTTCGCCGACGAGATGGCCCCGTCGACCACTCCCTGCGCCAGGGCTGCACTTAGCGCGTACCCCACCGAGGCGATCCGCTGATCCGGAACGAGCAACTGCGAGCCACGGATCCCATCGTCAAACCACACGCGCAATCGAACGTCCGCCTGCTGACCGAAAACACCCGCCGGCACGGACTGCGTGATGTTGGCGATATTGGTGTCCCCAAGCGCGACGGAGTAAATCCCACGAGTCACCGTCAGGTCCACCGCCGTTGTGGGCTCGCCACCCCCAGTGCTCGTTCCGTCGTTGGACCAGTAGGTTGTCGTCCCCGCGCCATCGACCAGCGCGAACTTGAAGGAACCGGTCCCGTGGAGCGGTATTCCATCACTCCGAACGAACCCCTGGTGGCTAAGGAACCCTGGCGGTTGGGCGCACCAACCTGTGATGGCGAATAGGATCGAGGCGACGAGGAGTCGGGTGGATTTCATCATGATCTTATCAGACTTGGTTCGCGGTTTTCCACGCACGAGGCGCTACGACTGATCCGGATGGACCCAAGGCAAAGTGCATCCATCGATGCCCGCCCGATCCCACTCCGCTGGCTATTGCTCAAGTTCCAGCGGCTTATCCGGTCCCCGGTCCCATCCGTTGATCCTCCCGCCGGGATTGTGTCCGAGAATTCAAATTCCGGCCACACTCGGCCACAACTTTTCCAGGAGAGCCGAAGCGAGAAGCCGCGCCAGCGAATCGGGGGCAAAGGGGGCGGTTCTCGCAATCAACAATCACCCCCTTGCGGCGCGAAAGGAGCCAGGCTTCGGAATGATTGAAGACTGGATGGCCGTCCCGCTGGCGCACATCCCGCACCCGCGCCAACCCATCGCGCAAAAAGCACAAAACTATGGACCGACCCCTTTAGGTGGCCGACGGCCGGCATCGATCGCCGGGAGCCGTAAGCGGCCAAGCTCACGAATGGTGGATCCCGGCCTTTTCTCTTTAGGAAGTCGAACCGCAACTCAGTTCAGGCGTACCCGGCCGTGCTGTCGCGGGCGAAGTCAACGCGGTCCACCGACCAGTGGCGTTCCCGAAGAATCCGGCCGTCACGATACCCTCGGGTGCCCCGCTCCACTCGCGTCGGCTCCACCGACGAGGCAATCCGGATATGCGGTCCCCGCCATGAAATACGGCAGCCGTGGGTCAACCGAAGCCCGGGCATCCCGCTGCCCCCCACCACGACGCTCGCCAACCGGTCCAGGTATCCAGGCGCGGATGAAGAAACAGGCAGGACGAGATCATCCGCGTTTCACGGACCGATCCCCCACCCGAACCACCCCCGCCCGCACTTCCACCGGACTGCCCGCCAGCAGAACCGTCCAGGCGGCGTTCATGTCGGCATGCCCCGTACTGAGAATCACGCCGCGATCCGCATAACCGCTCCTTCGAAGCTCGGTGTCCGCGATCACATCGACCGATCCGTTGCCACGGTACCAGAAGCTCTCGGCATCGAAGCGCGCCTTGGCCAGCGCCCAGGCGGTTTCCTCCGGCGTCCCCTTCGTTCCGTGGACGAACACCATCCGGTGTCGAAACGCATCCTTGAAGGGTCCCGCCCGGTGTGGGCCTTTCGCCCGCGAATCCGCCGGACCCACCACCTCCCAGCCGTCGCTTCCCTTCTCGAACCGAAGGAAAAGCCCCTCCCCGGCTCCCGCCGTTCCCGTCGTCAACGCAGGGCGCCCGGGAGGGAACCAGCTTCTCGAAGCCCTTTCCGTCCAAGGTCCACCTGGAAACCCGCCGGCGCCGTTCCCGCATAGGGGTCAGTTCTCATAATCGACAATCACCCCCCTTTTTCGACGACATGGCCAAGGACCATCGCAGGTAGCCTTCGAGATCTACGGGTGATGGGCGAAGGGCGGACGGGGTGCGGGAGGGACTCCATCAGGTGATCCGCCACGCCGCGCGGCATCCGGCTAAAAAAGGCGTGAAAAGGGGCGCCACACCTGCATGCGATCGCCAAGGCCGGTGTTGAAAGGAGTCAGGCTTCGGAACGATTGAGGACGGGATGGCCGTCCCCGCTGGCTCATCTCCTGCACCCGCACCAACCCGACGCACAAAAAGCACAAAACTTTGGACTGACCCTCCACTGACCCCTCCATGTCCAATCACCACGGAGTCCCCATCGCGCCCAACCGAGGCCCGGAAGCGAGGGATGCCTGAACGTGGAACTCGCGTTAGTCGAACTAGTGCCACCTGGGTGCTAGGCGGGATCAATCCGCACCAAAACACGATGGCCATGCCGAGTCTTGTAAACGTGGGTGTCTTGCACCCCGGCACATTCGAACCACAGCTCCACCCGCTGCTCGGCACCTCGAAGGTCGGGATGGAATGGATACCGGATAAAATGCAGCCCGTGTGCGCCATCGATTTCGGGTTCTGCGATCAATTCGACGGCTTTCCCGTCGAGCTTTACGATGACTCGCGGAGCATTTCGCCCCGGTTATCGATCGGGAGAATCACAAGATCACCGTCCGTCAAATCGTCGCTGACTTCAGTCCTCATCACGCTCAACACGTTCCCATTTCCGGCGCTCCAAAAGAGTAATCGACCCCCTCTGTCCACAATCTTCGAAGAGGTTCTGAAATCTCAAATCCGAAGGAACGAGGAGCGGGGCGGATGCCCTCCTTCTGATCTGGCGCAACTCCTTCCGATCATGAGTGCTGTTCCTATATTGCACCCATGCGAACAGCAAGGCGGCAAATCCAAATAGCCATCCGCTCCACGTGAAGAACGCTTCCCAATCCCATTCGATCATCCGTGCCTCCAAGTTTTTCGCAGTCCTCTGTCCACAACCCCATTGCCCATCAGAGGACTCCGACCTGGGGCAGATTGGTCCTGGGCACGTGTGCAAGCACGGGGTGTGATACCCTCATCAATGGCTTTCCATCCGAAGGAGCGGCCTGGGATCTCTACCAGCGGACCATACCTTGTGGATGGCGACGGGGACCGCAACGGACTAACCCTCCATATTCGCTCGGGGCCCCTGGAGGGAAGATTCATCCTGTGTGATGAGCCTCGTCAGTCCATTCAGTGCCCCGACCAAGTTCTCAATCAATTTTTCCTCGGTCCATCCCTCCTCGCCAATTCCGCATAGGATCTGGAACCATGTTTCGACTTCCTGGATCTTCTCTTCAACGTACGCGTCGATCATCCCGCCTCCGGTATCAGTGTTTTCTTCTCGGAACCCTTCGATCAGGGCGTGGACGATCGCGTACTTGAGCTAGATTGTTCGGCTCATCTGTTCGAAGCCGCGAGAGCTCGTGGATAGCCTTCTTAAGGTTCATGGCCTCTGGAGCTGCCATCTTAACGACGTCGAATCAACGACATGAACTTGAGTTCGCCCAACCCTGTGCCGATCGCCTCCTGCAATGGCTGGTGCCTCAATCGCAGCGAGTCCAGATTGCTTGGTCTATCGGCCGTGAGAAGACCGAGGTCGGTGATGTCGATGTAGTCGTCGTCCGGAAGGTGGAAAAGACCCTTGATTTTGAAAACCACATGGGGTCGGCACGATAGTTTTGTGCTTTCCCGGCTGTGGGTTGGCGCAGGTGGAGGAAGCGCGTGACGACGTGGGGACCGCCAGTCCGCTGTCGTCCGACCGCCGACTACCGGGATTCCGAGAACTCACTAGCCCGCCCTTTTCTCTTTCGGAATCGAACCGAACTCAGTCAGGGACGGAGTGCTTTCCCCAGGCGAAGTCGCCGCGGTCCACCGACCAGTCGTTCCCGAAGAATCCGGCCGTCACGATACCCTCGGTGCCCCGCTCCAATGCGTCGGCTCCCACCACGAGGCAATCCGGATACCCGGTCCCCGCCATGAAATACGGCAGCCGATGGGTCAACCGGAGGCCGGGCATCCCGCTGCCCGCCACCACACCGACGCTCGCCCGGTCCGAATCCGGGCGCGGCTGAAGAAACAGGCAGGCGAGATCATCCCGTTTCACGGACCGATCCCCCACCCGAACCACGCCCCGCCGCACTTCCACCGGACTGCCCGCCAGCAAAACCGTCCAGGCGGCGTTCATGTCGGCATGCCCGTAGAGAATCACGCCGCGATCCGCATACCGCTCCTTCGTAAACTCGGTGTCCGCGATCACATCGACCGATCCGTTGCCACGGTACCAGAAGCTCTCCGCATCGAAGCGCGCCTTGGCCAGCGCCCAGGCGGTTTCCTCCGGCGTCCCCTTCGTTCCATGGACGAACACCATCCGGTGTCGAAACGCATCCTTGAAGGGTCCCGCCCGGTGTGGACCTTTCGCCCGCGAATCCGCCGGACCCACCACCTCCCAGCCGTCGCTTCCCTTCTCGAACCGAAGGAAAAGCCCCTCCCCGGCTCCCGCCGTTCCCGTCGTCGACGCGGGGCCGCGGGAGGGAACCAGCTTCTCAAAACCCGTTCCGTCCAGATCCACCTGGAAACCCGCCGGCGCGGGGCCCCACTCCGCGACGTCCACGACGAGGCGCTCGACGTTCCGGGTGGTGGCGGTGACCCGTTGCAGTCCGGGGTCCCACAGGGCGTTCACCTCGCTCGGCTCCAAAGCCCGGACCTGCCTCTCGATCCCCACCCAGTGCGACCGGGCGTTGACCCCGGGATTGACCGTCACGAAGTGGATCCTTCGCAATTCGGTGCCGCCGGGCACCCGGTGGCGGGCGAAGAAATCAAACATCGGCGGCCAGTCCACGCACTCCGACCCGGGTTCGTCCGAGTTGCCCCACCAGTGGCCGGCTCCCGGTTGCTCATGCCACGCGAAGTCACTGTGAAACGTCCCCAAGACCTCCCGCATTCGGCGCGCTTCCCTCACTGGAACATTGTCGTCCGCATCGCCATGCAGGATGTACACGCCGTGGTGCAGGTGGTTCGTCGCCATGGCGAGCGTGTCGCTCGACGCCGCCGAACGACGGAGCACGGCCTCCACGGGTGTCGCATTCGAAAACGAATCCGTCCCCGCGTAGGAAAAGAAGCTGATCCATCCCGCGCTGGGCGCGATCGCCGCGAATCGGTCCGGAAAGGTCACCCCGAAGTTCCAGGTCCCGTGCCCTCCCATCGAGTGGCCGGTCAGGTAGATCTTGGACGGGTCCGGTCTGAAACGGGCCTTCGCCAGTTCCAAGACCTCCAGCGCATCCATCCGGCCCCATTCCTCCCAGTCGAACCCGTACGGGCGCCGATTGGTCGGGGCCACCAGGGTTCCCCAGCGCTTCGGACCGTAGGCCTCCGCCTGGCCCATCGCCTCCACGCTCGCCCCGTGAAGGCTCAAGAACAGCGCCGAAGCGGCGCCGTCCACGTCCGACGAACCCGGATTCACGGCGAAGTACTGGACGCTGCCGTCGATCGCGCTGACAAAAGTCCGCTTGTGGGTCTGGTCCGACCGGCGGACCCGCAGGTCGACCTCCAGAGGTTCGCCCACCCCGATCGTTCCGTCCCGCAGGGTCACCGCCACCCTGAGCGAAGCCTTGCCCTCCGATTCCGGCGTATCCCCGACGACGCGGAACCCCACCTTCCGCACACCCAGGGGAGGCACGTCACCCGCCAGCGTCTCCGCCATTCGCCCACCCAATGTCGCGCGAACCGTCGCCCCCCGAACCCACAGTTTCGTGGCATTCACCAGCACGGCGGCACCCCAGGTGTCGGTGGCCTCGCCCGTCACGAGATCGGGGAGCGTGGAGTCGGCCGCCTGGAGAAACACGGGAGCGGGAGGCGTCGCCAACCGCACCCGCAACCGCCCCCGCCCGGTCGCGACCAGGAATTCGTTCGTCCCCGGTTTCAGCATGGCCGGCACTGAGACGTAGCCGTAGGCATAGATGTCGCCGGCACGAGGTTCGCCCTCGATATAGGCCATCGAATGGCCCGTCGCCTGGAACAAGACCACGGTCTCCTCCGCGACCGTATGTGAGAAATGGGCCCAGCCTCCCCGCAAGGCGCGCCCGGAGAACCATCCGTCTTCTCCAGCAATCGCCTTCGTCCAGATCCTCCGAGCCCCGCCGCGCGCCGAAACGACTTCATCACCGACGCGGGGCGACACCGGGAGGCCCGCCACCAGGGCAGCCTCGATGGCATCCGTGAAAAGCGTGTTGCGTCCCGCCCGGCCCACCGACTCCAGGACGAGGGCCTCGCGCAACTCCGTCGGCTCCGCACTCCGGGCGCGCCCGGATCCGCACCAACCGACGACCGCCAGAAGGCCGACTCCCCACCAACCGATCATGGTCCGCATCCCCCGAGCATTTCGGTCGGAAGGACGGGCCGCAACCCCGGGACCGCGAAGTCTTCGCTTTTTCTCCCGGCCCGATCAGCCCAAAATCCGCCCGAATCACCGCCCGCCCAAACGCACCACGCATGCATTCGACGCCGCCCA
Organism: uncultured Verrucomicrobiota bacterium; assembly: GCA_942490575.1. Lineage (GTDB taxonomy): Bacteria > Verrucomicrobiota > Verrucomicrobiia > Limisphaerales > CAIMTB01 > CAIMTB01. Next base: position 5,367 of record CALNYA010000015.1, on the reverse strand, counting down.
CCACCGGCCACCCCCGCGGTCTGTACACGCTCTTCTTCACCGAGATGTGGGAGCGTCTCAGCTACTACGGCATGCGGGCGCTCCTGGTGCTCTTCATGGTGGACCAAGTCCGAACCGGCGGCCTCGGCCTGACGGACGAGGTCGCGACCGCGATCTACGGCCTTTACACGGCGGGAATCTATTTGGCCGCGCTCCCGGGCGGATGGCTTGCCGACCGGGTCTTCGGAGCCCAGCGCGCGGTGTGGATTGGGGGCATCGTCATCGCCGTGGGCCACTTCGCCCTGGCGCTGCCCGGGACCACCTTCTTCTTTCTCGGTCTCGTGCTCGTCGTGACGGGCACCGGCCTCCTGAAGCCCAACGTCAGCACGCTGGTGGGCGAACTCTACCCCGAGGGCGGCGCCCGACGGGACGCCGGCTTCACCCTGTTCTACATGGGCATCAACCTTGGCGCCGCCTTGGGCCCGCTGATCTGCAGCACCCTGGGTGAGAAGCTGAACTGGCACTTCGGCTTCGCCGCCGCGGGCGTCGGCATGGTGTTCGGACTCATTCAATTCCGTCTCACCCGGCACCACCTCGGCCCCGTCGGCTTGCCGCCCGATCACGCACCGGCGGAACGCCGACGCGCCGTTCTGGTCGCCAGTGTCGGAGTCGCGATCCTGATCCTGGTGTTCGCCCTCGCGGCGGCCGGAACGATCGTCATCGACCCGATCTGGCTCGCGAGGCGGACCGCCTTCGTCATCGTCGGCCTCGCCGCCGCCTGGTTCGCCTGGGCATTCCTTTTCGCCGGGTTGACGCCCGATGAAAAAAGCCGCCTCTCGATCATCGTCGTCCTGTTCTTCGCGTCCGCGATGTTCTGGTCAGGCTTCGAGCAGGCCGGTTCCTCCCTCAACCTTTTCGCCGACCGCCACACCCAACGGACCCTCGCCGGCACGTCCTTCGTCATTCCCTCCGGGTGGTTTCAATCGCTCAACGCGGGTTTTGTCATCGCGCTGGCACCGCTGGTCGCCGCCGCCTGGATGGCGCTCGACCGACGCAAGGTCGACGTGCCCCTCGTCGGAAAGCTCGCCGTCGGCCTGATCCTCCTGGCCGCCGGCTTTCTCGTGCTCGCCATCGGCGCCCGACGCGCCATCGGGTCGGGCCCGGTCTGGCCGTCGTGGCTGATCGCGACGTACTTCCTCCACACCGTGGGCGAACTGCTCCTGAGCCCGGTCGGGCTCAGTTCGGTCACCAAACTCGCCCCCCGCCGACTCGTCGGACAGATGATGGGCATCTGGTTTCTCGCCACGTCCCTCGGAAATCTGATCGCCGGGCTCTTCGCGGGACAGGTCACGGGAGACAACACGGCCGCCATGCCCACCCGATTTCTCCAGGTCGTCGCCACGGCCGGGGGGACCGGCCTTCTGTTGCTCCTCGTCGCCCGACCGCTTCAACGCCGCATCGGCCGGTTTTCCTGAACCCTCGACCCGCATGGAAAAGCCACACCGAAATCCATCCACCACAGGCCCCTTCAGAAAACCGTCGGCCGCCGCCGCGATTCTCGCCGTGGTCGCGGCCCGTCTGATCGCCCACGATCTAGAGGCCGCCACGGCGGTCGGAAGCCCGGATTTCTCCCGCGAAATCCTGCCCATCCTTTCCGATCATTGTTTCGCGTGCCATGGCCCCGACGAAAAGGCGCGCAAGGGCGGGTTGAGGCTGGATACCCGCGAGGGCGCCCTGGCGCCCGGCGATGGCGGCAAACCGGCCGTCATTCCCCACAGCTCCGGGTCGAGCGAACTCCTCCTAAGGATCAGCACCGCGGACGCCGACGACCGGATGCCTCCCGAGAAGGCGAACAAACCGCTGTCCGCCGAGCAGATCGCCCTTCTGACCCGTTGGATCGATGGCGGCGCTCCATGGGGACTGCATTGGGCCTACTCCCCCCCCGTCCGCCCCGAAGTCCCTTCCCCGGGTTCGAAGGACGCGGCGTCCGCGCCGGCCGGACATCCCATCGACGCCTTCATCCTGCGGAGGCTCGAGCGCGAAGCCCTCGACCCGACTCCGCCGGCGCCGCCGGAGACGCTCGTCCGCCGCGTCACGCTGGATCTCACGGGGATCCCACCGACTCCCGAGGAGATCGACGCCTACCTCGCCGACTCGCTGCCCGGCGCCTGGGAGCGGCTCGTCGACCGCCTTCTCGCCTCGCCGAGATACGGCGAACGCATGGCCTGGGAATGGCTCGAAGCGGCCCGCTACGCCGACTCGAACGGTTACCAGGGCGACTCCGATCGCACGATGTGGCCGTGGAGGGACTGGGTCGTCGACGCGCTGAATCGGAACATGCCGTTCGACACCTTCAGCGTGTGGCAGATCGCGGGCGACCTGTTGCCGGAAGCCACGTTCGAACAGCGGTTGGCGACCGGTTTTGTTCGGAACCACACGATCAACGGCGAAGGCGGCCGCATTCCCGAGGAGAACCGGATCGAGTACCTCTTCGATCAGACGGAGACCGTGGGCACCGTCTGGCTCGGCGCGACCCTCAATTGCACCCGGTGCCACAATCACAAGTTCGACCCGCTGACCCAGCGGGATTATTTCGGGCTCCTCGCGTACTTCAATCGCACCGCCGTGGATGGGAGCGGAGGCGATCCGCAGAGCCGGCCCCACCTGGAAGTCCCCAGCCCGGAACAGACCACGAAGCGGATTGCCGCGAGAGCCGCGCTCGACGCCGCGATTCGTCGCACCGAGGAATTCGAGGCGGAAAAATTCCCTCGCGAAGCGGGTAAGCCGGCCAGCAGCTCCGCGGCGGCCGGGGATCTTGCCAAGGAAATCCTCGACCACCTCGGTCTGGCCCCGAACGCCCGAGACGCGGGACGCCTTGAGAAACTCGCCGCCCACTGGAAGGAAGTCGACCCGGCGTATGCCCGGATCCTCGACGAACACCGCGCGGCGCGATCCGACCACGACGCCATCGTTCGCTCCATCCCCAGGGTGATGATCATGGAGGATATCCCGGACCCACGGGACACCTTCATGCTGCAACGAGGCATTTACACGCAGCCGGGCGAAAAGATCGTGGCGGCATTGCCGCCCGCGCTGACGTCGTTCCAGCTGCCGCCCGACTCGCCTCCCAACCGCCTGACGCTGGCTCGCTGGCTTTTCGCCCCGGAAAACCCGCTGACCGCCCGTGTCACCGTCAACCGTTTTTGGCAGGCCTTTTTCGGTACGGGCCTGGTGAAGACCAGCGAAGATTTTGGAGTCCAGGGGGAGAAACCTTCCCACCCCGATCTCCTCGATTGGCTCGCCACGGAATTCATCGACTCCGGGTGGAACGTCAAACACATCCACCGCCTCATCGTCACGAGCGCGACGTACCGCGGGTCCTCGCGAACCGACGCCGCTCGACGGGATCGCGATCCGGAGAACCGTCTATTGTCGCGCGGACCGCGCTTTCGAATGCCCTCCTGGATGATCCGCGACTCGGCTCTGGCGGCCTCGGGACTGCTCGCCGAAGCCCGCGGCGGACCTCCGGTGAAGCCGTACCAGCCGGCGGGTGTGTGGGAGGAGGCGACCTTCGGAAACAAACAATACCGACGGGATCAGGGGACGGCCCTTTACCGGCGCAGTCTCTACGTCTTCTGGCGGCGCATCGTCGGCCCGACGATGTTCTTCGACGTCGCCAGCCGCCAGACCTGCACGGTTCGGACACCCCGGACCAACGTCCCTCTCCACGCGCTCCTCACCCTGAACGACGACACCTACGTCGAGGCGGCCCGGGCGCTCGCCGAGCGCGTGCTTCTCGGGTCGCCGACCACGACGCGGGACCGGCTTCAAAGGGCGGCCCGTCGCGTCATCGGCCGACCATTTTCGGAAGACGAAATCGGAATCCTCCGCGCCGCGGTGGACCGATCCTCGGCCCATTTTCGCGCCCGTCCCGACGAGGCCGAACGCTGGCTTGCCCACGGCGAATCACCCCGCGCAGCGACGCTGGATGCCGGCGAGCACGCCGCCTGGACGGTTGTCTGCAGCACGATCCTCAACCTCGACGAAGCTCTGACCCGGGAATAGCCACGCCATGAATCCTCTTGAAGAACAGAGCCTCGCCATCAACCGACGCGCGTTTTTTGGAAGGGCCGCCACCGGACTCGGCACCGCCGCCTTGGCGGGCCTTCTTCGGCGGGACGGATTCGCCGGTCCACCGCCAGGCGTCCCGGATGGTCCCGACGGCGCCGCACCTTCGGCCCTCCCCCACTTCGCGCCGCGCGCCAAGCGGATCATCTACCTGTTTCAGAACGGCGCGCCGACCCATGTCGATCTCTTCGACTACAAGCCGAAGCTCGCCCAACTCCACGGGCGCCCGGTGCCGGACGAATACATCGCGGGGAAGCGCTTCAGCACGATGACCGGAAAGGCGGACGGAAAGCTCCTCCTCGCCCCGGTGGAACCGTTCCGCCAGAGGGGACGGAGCGGGGCATGGATCAGCGAGTTCCTGCCGCACACGGCCCGGATCGCGGACGATCTCTGCTTCGTGAAGGGTCTTCACACCGACGCCGTCAACCACGCGCCGGCGATCTCGCTGCTTCTCAGCGGTGGACAGATCCCGGGACGCCCGACACTGGGAGCGTGGCTGACCTACGGGCTGGGCTCGGCCAGCCAGGATCTGCCCTCCTTCGTGGTTCTCACCTCGGTCAGCAAGGGCACCAGCTGCGGACAGATTTTTTACGATTTTTACTGGGGCGCCGGGTTCCTGCCGTCCCGGTATCAGGGGGTCAAATTCCGCGGGAGCGCCGAGCCGGTTCTCTACCTTTCCGATCCGGCCGGCCTCGATCGCAAGACCCGCAGGGCCATGCTCGACGACCTGGCCGGGCTGAATGAACTCCGCCTCCGGCGGCACGGGGACCCGGAAATCGCGACTCGGATGGCCCAATACGAAATGGCGTTCCGAATGCAAACCAGCGTTCCGGAACTGGCGGACATCTCGAAGGAACCTCGGGAAGTGCTGGATCTCTACGGTCCGTCGGTGCTGGAAAAGGGCACGTACGCCTACAACTGCCTGATGGCCCGCCGCCTGGTGGAACGCGGGGTTCGCTGCGTGCAGGTCATGCACGCGGGATGGGACCAGCACAACAGCCTGACCACGGAGCTGTACACCCAGTGCAAGGACACCGACCAACCCTCGGCCGGCTTGGTCACCGACCTCAAGCAACGCGGACTGCTGGAGGACACCCTGGTCGTCTGGGGCGGTGAATTCGGGCGGACACCCTTCATCCAGGGCAACCTGGCCGACCGCCCCCGTTGGGGACGAGACCATCACCCGTACGCGTTCACTGTGTGGCTGGCGGGTGGGGGGACACGGGCGGGCCTGACTCACGGCGCCACGGATGATCTGGG
>CALNYA010000014.1:0-30880 GCA_942490575.1 uncultured Verrucomicrobiota bacterium | reverse complement strand
AAACGGCGAGGCGCACCGGGGATCGGTCGTTGGACGTGGCCGATGCCCGTCGTGAACGGGTGTTGGCGATTCTGGCCGAGGTTGGGTGTCCGGCGTCATGGGAGCGGATGGTTCGGGAAGTGTCCGAGCTGGAACGGGCGGATGAAGCCCGGGCCCTCGGGGACACGTTGCCGGTGGGGCTCGCCTGGGCTGGGGAATCGGATGAATGACGGGCGCTCGCCGGAATGAGAATCCGTGGGTACGCAGTGTCACTCAGGTGGCCATGGCTGAGTGATTTTCGGATCGTTCATTGACACGTCCGCGACGGCTTGATAGCAGCCACGGGAGATTCGCGGGGAATTCGGAATTCAGACCCCAACCTGTCCCAGCCCAGCCATGACTTATCCACGCCGTATCCAACTCGCCCTCGTGACACTCCTCGCCGGGATGGCGGCGCCCGCCCTACAGGGCGCGGCCGTCGTGCTCCCGAACAGCGCCGCCTCGTCGGAGGGATCCAGTTCCCTGGTCACCGCGCTTCAGACGGGGCCCCGCACGCTTCAACTGCAGGTGGCGGCTTCCCAATTGACGGATATTGCCGTGGGCAACTACCTGACCAGCCTCTCGTTCCGGCAGAACGGCGGTGGTTCGGATGCGCCCAGCTCGAGTTACGCGTATTCCCAGTACAAGATCACCCTCGGGGCCGCGGCCAACACGATCGAGGGCATGAGCATGACCTTCGCGGATAACATGCTCTCGCCGGTGACCGTCTATGACGCCGCCCTGACCGCCACGGCGTCCTCCTATCCCGGCGGATCCACCCCGAACCCGTGGGGACCTGAGATCTCGTTTCAAGTGCCCTTTGTCTACCAGGGTGGGGACCTCGTTGTTCTCCTGTCGCATCCGGCGTCGAGTTCCGGAACCGGGGTGCTGCTCGACGCCGTGGGCGACGCGTCCACGGAATTCCGTTCGATTCGCAACGGCACGACCTTCGACGCCACGACGGCGACGATCTCCGACAACGTCTTCACGGTCGTGCGGATGGGTTTTTCCGCGGCGATACCCGAGCCGGGTGAAGTGGCGGCCCTGACGGGGTTGGGATTGTTGGGTCTGGCCGGATGGCGGCGGTTCCGTCGCGGCTAGCCAATCCGTCAGGCCAGGATCTTCCGGATCACCTTGGGGCTCTCGACCCCCGTGAGTCGCGCATCGAGTCCCTGGAACTTGACGCTGAAGGCGTCGTGGCGAATGCCGAGCTGGTTCAGCATCGTGGCGTGCAGATCGTGCACGGTGGTGACGTCCTCGACGGCGGCGTAGCCGAGTTCATCCGTGGCGCCGAGGACCATGCCGCCCCGGATCCCACCGCCGGCGAGCCAGACGGACATCGCCTTGTTGTGGTGATCGCGGCCGTTTCCGCCCTGGGACATCGGAGTGCGGCCGAATTCGCCGGCCCAGACGATGAGGGTGTCCTCGAACAGGCCGCGTTGTTTCAGGTCGCTGATCAGGGCCATGCAGGCGCGGTCGATTTCCTGCGCCTTGAATTCGACGCCCTGTTTGACGCCGCCGTGGTGGTCCCAGTCCTTGTGGTAGAGCTGGATGAAACGCACGCCGCGTTCGGCGAGTCGGCGGGCGAGAAGGCAGTTGGAGGCGAATGAGCCGTCGCCGGGCTGGCAACCGTAGAGTTCCAGCGTCTTGGCCCCTTCCCCCTGGAGATCCATGAGAGCAGGAACACTGGCCTGCATCTGGAACGCCATTTCGTACTGGGTGATGCGGGTCGCGATTTCGGGATCGTCGACGAGCCCCTGTTGGATGCGGTTGAGCGAATTGATCGCCCGCACGTCCCGTCCCTGGCCGGCGCGTCCGACTCCGGGCGGATTGTTGAGGTAGAGCACCGGGTCGCCCTTGGCTCGCAACTGAACTCCCTGGAAGCGGCTGGGCAGGAAGCCGCTGCTCCACTGGCGCGCGGCGATCGGCTGGTTCTGTCCGCCCTTCCCGAGGGACGTGAGGACCACGAAACCCGGAAGGTCTTCCGCGTCCGTGCCGAGACCGTAGGTCACCCAGGCGCCCATGCTGGGGCGTCCCGCGATCTGGGAACCGGTGTTCATGAACATGTGGGCCGGATCGTGGTTGATCGCGTCGGTGGTCATCGACCGGATGAGGCAGACGTCGTCGATGACGGAACCAAAGTGCGGTAGCAGGGAACAGATCTCGGTGTTGTTCCGACCGAACCGGGAGAACTCGAGCTGGGGGCCGAAGCAGACGAGCTTCTGGCCCTGGAGTTGGGCGAGTTGCTGGCCTTGGGTGAGGCTTTCGGGCATCGGCTTCCCGTGCATCTCCGCGAGCTTGGGTTTGGGATCGAACGTTTCCAGCTGGGACGGGCCGCCGGCCATGGTGAGCCAGATCACCCGGGTCGCCTTGGGTGCGAAATGGGTGGATTCGAGGACCCCGGGAACGCGCGCGGCTTGGGCGGAGGGAGTCGCGCGAAGGAGCGAGGCCAGGGCGAGGCTCCCGAGTCCCTGGGCCGTCCTGCCGAGGAAGGCCCGCCGACTCTGAAAATGGAAGGGTGTGGAGTTCATGTCCGGAAGTTCCTTAGGAGCGGGTGATGGTTTCGTGGAGATTGAGCAGGACCCGGGCGACGTGGGTCCAGGCGGCCAGTTCGGCCGGATCGAGGCCTTCGGGCGCGGGAGCGAAACCCGTCTTCACGAACGCTTCCGCGGACGGGAGATCGCTTCGGTAGGCTGCGAGGTGTCCGGCCAGGAGGTCGCGCGCGATGGTTCTTTCGTCGTCCCGCGGTGGGCGCTGGAGGGCGCGCTCCCAGGCCCAGGTGAAACGCTCCTCGGGTGTGCCCCGGCATTCGGTGAGGATGCGGGTCGCGAACGCCCGCGCGGCCTCGACATAGGTGGGGTCGTTCAGAAGGACGAGCGCCTGCTGGGGGATGTTGGACCGGTTGCGTTCCGCGGTGCATTCCTCGCGGCTCGGCGCGTCGAAGGCGATGAGACTCGGGTGGGGGAAGGACCGCTGCCACCACGTGTAGATCCCTCGCCGGTATTGGTCTTCCCCCGTGTCGGCGGCGTATTCGCGGGTCGGAAAATTGAGGTTCTCCCAGTAGCCCGCCGGTTGGTACGGCTTGACGCTCGGACCGCCGATCCGGGGCACCAGCAGGCCCGAGACGGCCAGGGCGGTGTCGCGGACGAGTTCGGCATCGACGCGGAAGGCGCTTTGCCGGGCGAGTTCGCGATTGGAGGGGTCGGCGGCCAGGAGTTCGGGAGTCGGGGTGGAGACCTGGCGGTAGGTCGCGCTGGTGACGATGGCGCGGACCATGTGCTGGAAGTCCCATCCGCTGTCCATGAATTCGGCGGCGAGCCAGTCGAGCAGGGCGGGATTCGCGGGCGGCTCGCCCTGGGCGCCCAGGTCGTCCAGGACCTTGCTGAGGCCGGTTCCGAAGAGCTGCTTCCAAAGCCGGTTCATGACGGTGCGCGCCGTGAGCGGGTTGTCGGTGGAAACAAGCCACTGGGCCAGGTCGAGGCGGTTGGGTTCCCGGCCTTCGATCCGGGGTTGGGGCAGGTAGTGGGGCAGGGCGGGCTGAACGATCTCACCGGTCTCGTCCATCCAGTTGCCGCGGGGAAGGATTCGAACCGTGCGCTGCTTGGGGCTGCTGACGGTGACGATGCACTTCGGCAGGGTCGCTTCGTAATCCTTTCTCTCGCGTTCCGCCTCCGCCGCCGCATCGCGTTCCGCGAGATTCAGCCGGTTCACTTTGTTCCTGAAGTAGTTTCGGACCGCCTGCCTCTGTTCCGCGGAACGATCGGACTTGCCGAGGATTTCGGCGACCTGGCGGGCGGTCTTCTTGTCGGCGTCGCCCGCCTTCGAATCCGGCTGAAGCTCCGTCAGGGTGACTCCGTAGGTCTGAACGTCGGCCTCCCACTGTTCCTGGGCGGCATCGATCCTCGGGAGGACCGCTTCATACCGTTTGCCGGCTTCGGCCGCCCGGGCTTCGAGTTCGGCGAGTCGCGCCTTCTCAACGGGAGTCGCCACCACCATCCCGTCCTCGCGTCGTCCGAGGATGGCTTCCTGGACATCCGCGAAGAAGGCGCCCAAGGCGTAGAAATCCCGCGTGGAGAAGGGGTCGAATTTGTGGTCGTGACACTGGGCGCATCCCGTCGTCTGACCCAGCCACGCCGCGCCGACGGCGCGGACCCGATCGGTGAGCATGCGCGCTTCGTAATCCTTGGGCTGGGCGCCGCCCTCCTCGGTGCTCAACAGGAGCCTGTTGAAGGCGGAGCCGACGCGGGTTTCCTGGTTGGCGTCGGGCAGGAGGTCGCCCGCGATCTGTTCGATGGTGAAACGGTCGAAGGGCTTGTTCTCGTTGAAGCTTCGGATCACCCAGTCGCGGTAGGGCCAGACATTGCGGGGATTATCGCTGTGGTAGCCGATCGTGTCGGCGAAGCGCACCACGTCGAGCCAGCCCAGCGCCATGCGTTCCCCGAAATGCGGGTTCCTCAGGACCCGATCGACGAGGCGATCGTAGGCGTCGGGCGTCGGGTCGGTCTCGAAGGCGGCGGCCTCGGCCGGGGTTGGAGGAAGGCCGAGGAGGTCCGAATAGAGTCGGCGAACGAGCGTGCGGCGGTCCGCCTGGGCGGAGGGCTGGAGTCCGAGGTCGGCGAGTCGACGGCGCACCAGGTAGTCAACCCCGTGTTCACCGTAGGGGATGGTCGGTTTGACCGGCTTTTCGTATGACCAATGCTGCTGGTACACCGCGCCCTGGGCGACCCAGCGCTTGAGGATCCCCTTCTGCCGGTCCGAAAGTTGTTTGTGGGAATCCCGCGGCGGCATCAGGTCGTCCTCGTCCGAGGTCAGGATCCTCTTGATCAGCTCGCTCTCCGCCGGTTGCCCAGGGACGAAGGCCTCCTTCTTCAGCGCCTCGTCGCGCAGGTCGAGGCGCAGCTTGCCTTTGCGCTGGTTGGCGTCCGGCCCGTGGCAGAGGAAGCAGTTGTCGGAAAGGATGGGTCGGACGTCCCGATTGAACTCGACCTTGTCCGGCACGGGCGCGTCCGCGGGAACGGACCGTGGGAGTAGGCCTGCGAAAACCAGGGCCAGGGCGGAAGCGATCGGGTGGAGGCGCCGGAGGTTCATGGTCGGGTCGGGTCGGGTCGGGTCGGATCTGATCGGATCTGGAACTTGGCCGCCATCGGCGCACGCCGGCCGGAACGGGCGGGGCGTTGGACGAGGCGACCCGGGAATTCTGTCCGTTACTCGGCGGAAGGCAAACCCCGGATTTTGGTGGGTCGCCCCGGTTCCATCACCCGGGAGGCGTGGCGCAAGCGCCATTGGCTGGGCGCGAGCCCGGTCACCCGCTTGAACGCGACGCTGAGGTACTCGACATGTTCGAAGCCCGTCCGTTCCGCGATCCGGACCAGCGGGAGGTCGGTGGTCGCGAGGAGCAGTTTCACCCGTTCGATCCGGACGCTGAGGAGATGTTCGTGGGGCGTCCTACCCAGCGCGGTCTTGAGGCGGCGCTCGAAGAGGGATCGAGCCATCGGCACCGCCTTGAGGACGTCGGTCACGTCGATGCCTTCGCACGCGTGGTCGCGCATGAAGCGGATCGCCGCCGAGATCCGGGGATCCGCCACGGCGACCACATCCGTTGATTGGCGGACCGCCACGCCGACCGGTTCCAGGAGCACCTGGATCAGGGGTACGGAGTCGCCCTGAAGCATTCTGGCGAGGAGCGCCGCCGCCTCGTAGCCGGCCCGGCTCGCGTTCGGGATCACGCTGGTCAGCGGTGGATCGCACAAGTCGCAGAGCAGTTCGTCGTTGTGCACGCCGATCACAGCGACCTCGTCGGGGACGGGAAGTCCGAGCCTGCGGCAGGCTTCGAGCACCTGGCGTCCGCGCATGTCGTAGCAGGCCATGATGCCCACGGGCTTCGGCAGGCCGGCGATCCAGCGACCGATGTCGCGAAGCTCGGCCTCCTCGCCCACTTCGGTCCGGCCGGACCTCGCGGGCGAGTAGATGTCGCACGCCCGTCGGGCCAGGCCCAGGTGCTCGCCAAAGAACCGGCTTCGAATGTTCGACCAGTGGTAGCGCGGGTCCCCGCAGTATCCGAAGTGAATCAACCCTCGTTCCAGGAGGTGATTCGCGGCGAGGCGGGTGGCGGCCCGGCTGTCCGTGATGACGCGAGGAAAACTCGGCCGCTCAAGGGCGTTGCTGACGTCGACGACGGGAACGTCGAGCGCCCGGAGTTGTTTCGCCATGCCCGGGTTCTCGACCCGCGCGATGATGCCCTGACCCTTCCAGCGAAGGAGTCCCGGCGGGAGTCCCGCGCCGCGGCCGCGCTCGGACAGCGACAGCGACCACGGCTGGTGCTCGCGCACGTACTGGCGGATCCCCTGGAGGAGTTCGCGCGCGTAGGCGTTCGACGTTTCAATCAGCAACGCGATCTGGGGCCGGGCACTCACGGGGAATGAGTTGATCGTGGGCCGAGGCAGCGGCTTGCCTCAAGACGCGAAGTACCGCCGACTTCCCAGTCGGCAGGAGGTGGGGAAGGGGACGGAGAGGCCGGCTTCGGAGATCGGCCATTTTTCCTGAGATCGCCATAAGCAAGCGGCCTCCTGTGCCGGGATCCATGCATTCACCAGCCCGGGAGATATGGGCGGGCCATCGAAGACGCTACTCTCGATTCTGGCGCGAAAGGACCGTGGTCAGCCCCGTCAGGGGCGGCCGGTCTATAGCGACGATCGCAGTTCAGGAAATCCAAGCTCCGTAGGAGCGGCCCTCGGAGAGGCTGTGGCGGAGGGTGTTTTGCAGGGTTTGGTCTAAAATGGGTCCCGCGGAAGGGCCGCTCCTACGGAGCTTGGGAATCATTCCGGGGCATGGGCTATAGACAGGCCGGTCCTACGGACCTTGGTTCGGGGATAAGGTTGGGCGAATGAAGGGGTATTACCTTCCAGCGATGTGAATCCCCGCCGCGAATGCAGGCTTCCATTGGTCTCCAAGGAAATTGCCAATCTCCAAGGCCGGCTGAAAGCCGGCGCGACTGGGGGATCTGTACCGCCGACTTTCCAGTCGGCAGGAGGGGAAGGGGACGGAGAGGCCGGCTGAAAGCCGGCGCGACTGGGGGGATCTGTACCGCCGACTTTCCAGTCGGCAGGAGGTGGGGAAGGGGATGGAGAGGCCGGCTGAAAGTCGGCGCGACAGGAGACCGTGCCGGGGAATCTCAAGCGAAATACGCGCGTTCTCATGGCCAGCCAGCGGACGAGTGGGACAGGGTCCATCGTTCCCCCTATCGATCATGAAGCCATCCCAACTCCCGTCCCCCGGACTCCTTCCAGGCGGAGCCTCCACGGTGCTCGCGGGCCTGCTGGCCTCCGGAATCCTCGGCGCTCTCCCTGGCGCCCGCGCGCAGACTGTCATCCCGCCTAGCTACGCGTATCCGCTGGGCTCGGGCGATGCCTCGAAACCCGGTTTTGTCGGCAAGATCCACGTCGCCCGGGCCAACCAGTCGTTCAACGCTTCCATCGGCCGGGCCAACGCGCAGTTGCGGGACGAGTTGATCGACAACTCGCTCACCCCGCCCGCCTCCTACCTGAACCTGGTCCAGACCCCCGAACACACGTCGCTCGACTCCCCCAACGCGGTGGGCGCCGACGGCACCTTCGTGAACACGGGCGTCATCAACTACAGCATCAGTTCGGCGCCGCCCAACGACATCCTCGACGACGGTCTCTTCAATTCGTCCAACGGGTTCACGGACACCCGCTATCCGGGCCTTCCCGGGTGGACCGACGACGCCTACGAATTCGCGGAGAACGTCAACGCGTTCGCGTGGGTGGAATTGGCCTGGATCGAACTGCCCAAGGGCCTGATTGTCATCGGCGCCCGCGCCCAGGACGCCGTCCAGATCGCCATTCACCGCAACGACCCGCGCGACATCTTTCGCGAGACGCCCGTCTGGTTCGATTCGAACGCCGGGCTCCAGACCCGCGGCGGCGTGCTCGATGTCCAGGAGGCGGGCGTGTACGGATTTCGCATCGTCCACACCGTGTTCGGCGGCCCCAACAGCCAGGTGGAATTCTTCACCGGCAATCCGGACGACGAGGCCGACATCCATCTGGTGAACGATACGACCGTCGCCGGCGCCGTCCGCGCGTACCAGTCGATCACCGTGCCGAGCCGGCCCTACGTGGACTCCGTCAGTCCGGGGCTCGCGAGCAGCGGCGTTCCGGTCAACGCGCCGATCCAGGTGGTCCTGGTCAACCTGGGAGCGCACGTTCCGGTGCTCAAGGTCGACGGCGCCACGGTCGCTTTCCAGACCGCCACGGTCGGCGATCGCACGACCCTGACCTTCACCAAGAGCGGCGGCTGGGGATCCGCCCGGCAGGTGGACGTGTCGGTCGAGTACGCGGGCGCGACCGGGGCGTGGTCGTTCCAGACGCTGACCGGGCGAAAGGCCCTGGTGGTCGGTCTCAGCGCCGGCGACACGCTGATCTCGCAACGGTTGGCGTCGAAGTTCGGGTTGGACGTCCAGAACCTCCCGGAAGGGACGGTCTCCGCGAATGCCAACGCCGAATACCTGACCCAGTTCGAGCTGATCTGGAATTCCGAGGCGGTGTCCTCGGGCGGAGCGAGGCCCTACATCAACTTCATCCGGGACAACGAACTCGCGATTCCGGCGATCAACGTCGAGGGGGCGAATGTCGCCGACTGGCGCCTCGGCTCGGGCAGCGGGAATGTTTCCGGCGGCAACGCCGCATCCCATTCGGTGATCATCACCGATCCCGCGTCGCCGCTGGCCGGAGGGCTCTCGGAGGGGGTCCACACGATCTTGAACGAAGGCACGACCGGACAGTGGATGGCCGGCACGGGCATCCCGGAGACGGTCCTTGGTTTCCCGGGGACCGGGATCGACGATTTCACGCCGCCGGTCTATGGATTCGAGGCGGGCACCGAAGGGACGCTGGGCTACATCCACCCCGCGCGCCGCGTGCAGTTCGCCCTTGGGGGTCCCGGGATGGTCGTGAATTGGAATGAAAACGCTTGGGCCCTGTTCGACGCCGCCGTGGCCTGGGTGGCTCCCCAACCGCCGCGCCTCGCCATCGCGCGCGCCGCGGCGGGTCGCGTGACCATCTCCTGGACCGGGCAGGGCGCCTTGGAAGAGGCCTCGGCCGTGGGTGGCTCCTGGTCGCGCTCCGGTAATCAGGCCAATCCCCAGGACGTGCCGGCGACGGGCACCAAGTTCTTCCGCGTCCGGCAATGAACCCCACTCCGGTTCCGCAGGCATCCGCCCACAACCCGCCGACACGGCACACCGTGGAGATCGCGGTCCTCCCCGGGGACGGCATCGGTGTCGAGGTCATCGCCGAGGCGCTCCACATCCTGCGCGCCGTCGAGGAACGCGTCGGCGGGGTGGGCTACTCGTGCCGCGAATACGCGGCGGGCGCCGGAGAATACCTGCGGAGCGGAAGCGCGCTTCCGGACTCGGTCTTCACGGCCTGCGGGGAAGCCGACGCGGTGCTTCTGGGTGCCATGGGACTTCCGAGCGTGCGGTATCCCGACGGTCGGGAGATGACGCCGCAGATCGATTTGCGCGAACGCCTCGACCTGTTCGCCGGCATTCGCCCGATCCGCCTGTACCACGCCGACGACACGCCGTTGAAGCGCCGGAAGGCCGGCGAGATCGACTTCGTCATCGTGCGCGAAAACTGCGAGGGGCTCTTCTCCGGACGCCTTGGCACCGTCGATCCCGCGGGCTCCGAAGTCTGCGACGTGCTTCGCATCACCCGGGCCGGATCGGAGCGCATCTGTCGGAAGGCCTTCGAATTGGCCCGGACGCGGCGCCGGATCTGCACCCTCGTCGACAAGGCGAACGTGCTTCCGTCGATGGTGTTCTTCCGTTCCGTGTTCGACGCCGTGGCTTCCGAGTACCCGGACGTCGAGGCGCGGCACGCCTACGTGGACGCGATGGCCCTTCATCTGGTGCGCCAGCCGGAGGCCTTCGACGTGCTCGTCACCGAGAACATGTTCGGCGACATCCTGTCGGATCTCGCGGCGGGCCTCGTGGGCGGCATGGGCATGGCGCCTTCCGCCGACCTAGGCGAGAAGTGCGGCGTCTTCCAGCCCTCGCACGGCTCGGCGCCGGACATCGCGGGGCGCGGGATCGCCAACCCGGTGGCCGCGATCCTTTCCGTGGCGTTGATGCTCGACTGGCTGGATCACCCCGACACCCGGCGCGGAGCCGCGATGATCCGCGCGGCGGTGGAACGTGTGTTGTCGGATCCGTCCCAACGCACGCCCGACCTGGGCGGCACGCTGGGCACGGCCGAGATGGGGCGTCGGATCCTGGAGCGGCTATGACCCGCGTCGTCGACCTTTCGCTGACGCTGTCGCCGGCCCTGCGCGGCGTGGCCTTCGAGCCCCGGTTCAACTTCGCCGAGCACGGGTGGAACGCGCAAACGCTGCATCTGTATTCCCATTGCGGCACCCATGTCGACGCGCCGGTTCACTCGCAGGCGGGCCCGGAGACCGTGGATGCGCTGCCGCTGGACCGTTTCATGGGTCCGGCCTGGGTGGTCCGCCTGACCGGTGTCGCCCCGCGCGCGCTGCTTGGGGTGTCGGATCTGGGCGCGGTCGCCGACCGGCTCAAGCCCGGGGAAAGCCTGCTGCTCCACACGGGTTGGAGCCGCCATGCGCGGGATCCGGCGATGTACCGTGACGCGCTGCCTCGGGTGGGTCCGGACCTGGCGCGGTGGTGCGTCGCGCGGAAAGTGAAGCTGCTGGGCGTCGAGCCTCCGTCGGTCGCCGACGTCAACAACCTTCCCGAAGTCATCAGCGTCCATCAGACCCTGCTCGGGGGCGGCGTGCTGATCGTCGAGGGCTTGGCGGGATTGGAGGCGCTCACGCGGGAACGGGTGTTCTTCGGCGCGCTGCCTCTAAAAATCGCCGCGGGCGACGGTTCCCCGGTGCGCGCGTTCGCCATCGAGGGCCTGCCCGGCGACGACTGGAAGGCGATCGGATCGGACGAACCATGAGCGCGGATCCCAAAAGGGTGGAACCAGCCGTGCCCGCTCCCAGCGGGTTCGGGCATCGCCATCGGGTGGTCGGAATGACCTTCCTGCTGTCGGTCCTGTTGTACGTCGATCGCACCTGCATTTCGACCGCCCAGGAAGCGGTGACGGGGGAACTGGGTTTGAGCAGCGAACAGTGGTCGTGGGTTTTGGCGGCGTTCGCGTTCGGCTACGCCTTGTTTCAGACGCCCGCGGGAATTCTCGCCGACCAACGGGGTGGGCGGTTCGTCCTGACGGCCGTGGTGACCGTGTGGTCGGTTTTCACGGGTCTGACCGCGGCCGCGTGGAACCTCGCTTCGCTGCTCACCGTCCGATTTCTGTTCGGCGCCGGGGAGGCGGGCGCGTTCCCGGGCATGGCCCGCGTGGTGTATTCCTGGATCCCGGTCGCCGAGCGGGGCGTGGTGAAGGGAATCAATTTCTCGGGATCCAGACTGGGCGCGGCCCTGGCGATGCCGCTGGTGGCGATGCTGATCGCCGCGATCGGATGGAAGACGACCTTCGTGGTGCTGATGGGAGGGGGCTTCGTGTGGGCCGTCGCCTGGTGGGTTTGGTTTCGCGACGAGCCCGCGGATCATCCAGGCATCCCGGCCGGCGAATGCGCCTGGATTCTCGCCTCGCGGCAGCAGGCTCCCGAGACCGGTCCGACGCCGCTCCGTGCCGGCGTGCTGCTTCGATCGGGGAATCTCTGGCTCATGATGGTCCAGTACTTCGCGAGCAACTTCACCTTCTTCTTCAGCTTGTCCTGGCTCTACCCCTACGTGAAAGGCAGGTACCAACTCGACGCCGTGGACGCCGGCTTTTTCGCGATGGTCCCGCTGCTCGCCGGGGCCCTGGGCAACGTGGTGTCGGGTTGGATGGTCGATCGACTCTACCGACAGGGCCGGCGCGCCGAATCCCGACGGATCCCCGCGATCATCGGTTTCGTCCTCGCGGCCGCGGGCATGCTGGCCAGCATTCACCAGACCACGGCCTGGGGCGCGATCGCGTGGCTGTCGCTCGCCATCTTCGGCGCCGACATGACGCTCAGTCCCTCCTGGTCGTTCTGCATCGACATCGGCGGCCCCCATGCCGGAGCGGTTTCGGGGACCATGAACATGGCCGGAAACCTTGGCTCCGCGATCACCGCCCTCGCGTTCGCCTACCTCCCCGGATCCGCGCGCGGGCATGGCGCGTTCTTCTACACGGCGGCCGGTCTCAGCATGCTGGCCATCGCGTGCTGGCTGGTCACGAAGCCCGACCGCCGATTGGAGTCGCCATGAACCAGGCACCCGTAGCCGCGGACGTCAGTCCGCGCCATCTCCAGGCCGGAAGCCGGCGCCGACTGACGTCGGCGGCTACGGTTCGTGGCCGCGATGCGTGTCCGGACGCTGGAAAACTTCGCTCCCCATGAGCAAGGCCAAGGTCCTCAGGGGCGTCTGCGTCGGCGCCGGTTATTTCAGTCACTTCCAGTACGAGGCCTGGCGGCGGATCCCCGAGGTCGAGATCGTGGCGTTCAGCAACCGGGATCCCATCAAGGCGCGGACCATCCGGGATCGGTTCGGGATCGACCGATGGTTCGCGGATTACCGGGAAATGCTGGATGCGACCCGGCCCGACTTCGTCGACATCATCACCCCGCCTGGATCGCACCGGGAACTTTGCGCCGAGGCCTCGCGCCGCGGTATCCATGTCATCTGCCAGAAACCTCTCGCACCCTCCCTGTCGGAGGCGCGGGCCATCGTCGATGACGCCGAACGCGCCGGGATCCGGTTCATGGTCCACGAGAACTTCCGTTTCCAGCCGTGGCATCGGGAGATCAAGCGTCTGCTGTCGTCGGCCGCCATCGGCGAGTCCGTCTTCTCGCTCACGTTCCGGTCCCGCATGGGGGACGGCTGGGGCCCGAACGCCTACATTCCGCGCCAGCCCTACTTTCGGGAATACCCCCGCTTCCTCGTCTTCGAGAACGGCGTGCATTTCATCGACACCTACCGATACCTCGCCGGGGAAATTCGCCGGGTCACCGCCTGGCATCGCCGGCTCAACCCCGTGATCCGCGGCGAGGACTGCGCCCTGGTGGTGTTCGAGTTCGCGTCGGGGGCCGTCGGCGTCTGGGACGCGAACCGCTACAACGAAACCACGGCGGCCAATCCCCGCTACACGTTTGGGCAGTTCCTCATCGAGGGGGACGGTGGAAGCATCCGGTTGGACGCCGATTCGCGGCTCACGATCCAGCGACTGGGGGAGTCGGAGAAGGAGATCGCCTACGAACGGGCGGACCGGAATTTCTCCGGGGACTGCTGCTATTTCACCCAGCGCCACTTCATTGATCGCCTCCTCGACGGCAAGCCATTCGAGACGTCGGGCGGCGACTACCTCCGGACGCTCGCCGTTCAGGAAGCCGTGTATCAATCCGCGGAAACCCGTCAACCCGTCGAAGTCGAACCCGCATGAATCATCAAGGACTGGATCACCTCGCCATCGCCGTGCCGGACACCGAGGCCGCGCTGGCGTTGTGGCGCGATCGTTTGGGTTTCAAGGTTCTCTTCAGCGAGGACGTGAACGGGGGCGCGGTCCGCCTGACCCATCTCGATCTTGGCAACACTCAGTTGCAACTGGTCCAGCCGCTCACGGCCGACCATCCTCTGCGGGAGTGGCTCGCGGAACACGGACCCGGATTGCACCACTTCTGCCTGAAAGTCGCGGACGTGGCGGAGGCCCAGGCGGCGTCGCCGGTCGCGACGGCGCAACGTCCGCACCAGGGAACCCAGGGAAAGCGGGCCCTGTTTCTGGATCGGAACGAGACCCAAGGAATCCAGGTGGAGCTCACCGGGTTCTGAATTCGTCCCATGGCGCGCACCCAAAAGGCCGAACTGATGGCGAACCTTCCCGCGCCGTGGCCCGGGACGTTGGCACCCCGGATCAGGGACGACCTGGCCGCGTCCCGACGTCGGATCGTCGTCCTGGATGACGACCCGACGGGCACCCAGACCGTGCGCGATGTTCCCGTTCTGACCACCTGGGATATCGGGACGCTCGCCGCCGAGTTCGGCCGGGGGACGCCGTGCTTCTATCTCCTGACCAACACACGCGCCTTTCCCGTGGAGGAGGCGGTCCGCATCCACCGGGAAATCGGGCGCAACCTGGTTCTCGCGGCCGGGCGGGCCAATCAAACCGCGGCGGTGGACTTCGTGGTGGTCAGCCGGTCGGACTCGACGCTGCGGGGTCACTTTCCCGCCGAGGTCGATGTCCTGGGCGCCGCGCTCAATCCGTCGCGCGTCCCCGGGCCGGACGGCGGGCGAGGTCATCTGCCGCCGGTGTTGCTGGTCCCCTATTTCGAGGCCGGGGGGCGATACACGATCGGGGACATCCACTATGTCGCGGACGGCGACGTTCTGGTTCCCGCATCGGAGACGCCCTTCGCCAGGGATGCCGTGTTCGGGTACCGCCACTCGGACCTGCGGGCATGGGTGGAAGAGAAGACGGGCGGGAGCGTGCGCGCGACGGACGTGGCCAGCATTTCGTTGGACGAATTGCGCGAAGGCGGACCCGAGGTCGTGCGCGACCGGCTGACGAGACTTCCCGACGGATCGGTGTGCATCGCCAACAGCGCCTGTCCCGGCGATCTGGAGGTCCTCGCATGGGCGACGGCCCGCGCCGAGGATCGGGGCCGCCGATTCCTCTACCGGACCGCCGCCGGATTCGTCGCGGCTCGGCTCGGCATCGCGCCCGGGACGCTGTGGGAGCCCTCCGGGAGTTTCGGGGCGACGGGCGGACTGACGGTCGTGGGTTCCCACATGCCCACGACCAACGCTCAGTTGTCCGCGCTCCTCGCGTGGGAAGGGGTCGCGCCGGTCGAAGTCTCCGTGGCCGGGATTCTGGCCTCCGACTCCCGCGACGCGGTGGTCTCCGAGGTCGTCGGGCGCATCGAACCGCTCCTCGAGGCGGGACGCGACGTCGTCGTGTTCACCAGCCGGGACGTGGTCGTGGGTGGAACCCCGGCGGAAAACCTCCTTCTCGGGAGCCGTGTTTCGAGCGCCCTCGTCGGGATTGTTCGGGGCGTGAAGGTCCGTCCCCGGTATCTCGTGGCCAAGGGAGGCATCACGTCCAGCGACCTGGCCACCCGCGGGTTGGGTGTGCGCCGCGCCCTGGTGCTTGGCCAGATTCTGCCGGGCATCCCGGTGTGGAGGCTCGGTCCGGAAACTCGCTTCCCCGATCTCACCTACGTCGTGTTTCCCGGCAACGTCGGTGCTCCCGACGCCCTGGTCGAAGTCCTATCCAAGCTTCGAAAGTGACCGGTCCGATCCGCTTGAGAGGCGCGGTAAACCTCCACCGAGACCCGTGATTCCTGGGATTCCAAATCACCGACTTTTCCGGCACGCTTCCCCCTCATGTTGACCCTCGACAAATTCTCCGTCGGCGTCGGAGATCGCTTCGCCCACCAGGCCATGGCGCAGTTGCTCGCCTTCCAGAAGCTCGCGAAGGACGGCGTCGATGCCGTGCCGGTGTGGAACAAGTCCAATCGGGAACACACCTTCATTGGGTCCGAGCCGTCGTCGACGGCCGCCGCCGCCCGGGCCGCTGTGGAAGCCCTCCGTTGGACCAAGGCCTGGCACGTCGATGCGGACCACATCGGTCTCAAGACCGTGGACCGTTTCCTGCCCCACTCGGATTTCTTCACGCTGGACGTGGCGGATTTCATCGGCCGACCGGCGGCGCCGGAGGCGGTGAAGGCTTTCGCCGACAAACATTCCGAACTGAACGGCGCCCTGGGGATCGCGGGATTGGAAAAGCCCCTGGAGATTTCGAGAGCTGAAGTCGAGCGAGTGGCGGGGAAGTTTCTTCTGGCGGTTCAGGAGGCCGGCGCGATCCACCGCTACATCGCCGCGAAGAAGGGCGAAGGCAATTTCATCGCCGAGGTTTCCATGGACGAGACGGACTCGCCGCAGACGCCCCCGGAACTGCTCATCATCCTGGCCGCGATGGCGGACGAGGGGATTCCAGCCCAGACCATCGCGCCGAAGTTCACCGGTCGGTTCAACAAGGGCGTCGACTACGTGGGTGATCTGGCCCAGTTCGAGAGGGAATTCAGCGACGATCTCGCGGTCATCCGGCATGCCGTCCAGGAGTATGGCCTGCCGGCGAATCTCAAGCTCAGCGTCCATTCCGGCAGCGACAAGTTTTCGCTCTACCCGATCATCCGCCGGACGCTGCCGAAATTCGGCGCCGGTCTCCACTTGAAGACGGCCGGCACGACCTGGCTGGAGGAGCTCATCGGCCTGTCGGAGGCGGGCGGCGACGGTCTGGCGCTGGCCAAGGAGATCTACGCCTACGCCCTGGCGCACGTGGATGAACTCTGCGCGCCGTACGCGAGCGTCATCGACATCGACCGGGCGAAGTTGCCCGCGACGGACGCGGTCGCCGGTTGGACCGGACCGGAGTTGGCCAGCGCGCTCCGTCACATCCCGGCGAATCCCGGGTTCAATCCGCACGTGCGCCAACTCCTGCACGTCTCGTTCAAGCTCGCCGCCAAGGCCGGCTCCCGTTACCTGGACTTGCTCAAGGCCAACGAGGCGATCGTGGCGAAGCAGGTCACCGAGAACATCTACGACCGCCATCTTCGACCCCTCTTCGTCGCGTGAATTCCATGAAAGCCATTCCTCCAATTCTACTGGGTCTCCTCCTCCTTCTTCGCATCGGCCCGGCGCAAGCCGTCGCCGCGGAGTCGGGCGCCGGTGGCAAGGCCGGCGCTCGGCCCAACCTGCTGTTCATCCTGGTGGACGATCAGTCGCCGTACGACTTCGGCTTCTACAACAGCAAGTCGACCCTCCGGACGCCCCATATCGACCGACTCGCCAAAGAGGGGATGATCCTGGACGCGGCGTACCACATGGGCGCGTTCAACGGGGCGGTCTGCACGCCGTCGCGGCACATGATCATGACGGGACGGACCGTCTGGCATTTGCCGATCGGTCCCGGCGCCGCGGAGCACTGTCCGCCCGACATCGCCACCAACACGCTGCCCGCCGTCTTCAACCGCGCGGGTTACGCGACCATGCGGACCTGCAAGATCGGGAATTCCTACGACGGCGCGAACAAGCTCTTCGCGGTCCGGCGCGACGCCTCGAAACGCGGCGGCACGGATGAAAGCGGGAGCGCGTGGCATGCCGAGCAGGTCCTTTCGTATCTGGGCGAGCGTGAGACCGCCGCCGACAAGCGGCCTTTCCTCATCAATTTCGGATTCTCGCACCCCCACGACACGCGGGACGGCACGCCGGAGTTGCTCGCCCGCTACGGAGCCGTGAACCACACCAACCGGAACACTCTCCCGCCGGCCCATCCCGACCAACCGGGTCTTCCAGTGAATTACCTGCCGGCTCATCCGTTCCATCACGGCCATCCGAACCTGCGCGACGAAGTCAACGTCAGCGGGGTTTGGGACCGTCGGGACGAACGGACGATCCGGAACGAACTCGGGCGCGAGTTCGCCTGCGGCGAGAACATCGACATCCAGGTCGGGCGCGTGTTGGCGAAGCTCAAGGCGATGGGGGAACTCGACAACACCTACGTCATCTACACGGCGGACCACGGCATGGCGATCGGCCGGCATGGGTTGCAGGGCAAACAGAATCTCTACGAACACACCTGGCGGGTGCCGTTCATCGTTCAAGGCCCCGGCATTCGCGCCGGTACGCGCGCCCCCGGAAACGTCTACCTCCTCGATGTGCTCGCCACGCTCTGCGACCTCGCGGGGTTCGAGCCTCCGGAATCCAACGAGGGAATCAGCTTCAAGCCGGTGCTCTTCGGGCAGAAGAAGACCGTCCGCGACGTCCTCTTCGGGGTCTACAACGGCGGAACCAAACCCGGCATGCGCTCCGTGCGAAGCGGCGACTGGAAACTCATCAAGTACGACGTCCTGGACGGCAAGGTCCGGGAAACCCAGTTGTTCGATCTCGCGAGGAACCCCCATGAATTCCTGGAGCAACACCAGGACCCGGCGGTCATCGCGCTCACCGGCCACAAGCCGACCAGAAACCAAGTCAACCTGGCCGATGACCCCCGCCACGCCCGAAGGCTCGCCGAGATGGAGGCCCTGCTGCTCGCCGAGATGCGGCGCTTGGACGATCCCTGGCGCCTCTGGGACCAGCCCGCGGAGGGTCGGCCACCAAGTTCCAGGACCCAGGGTCCGTAGGATCCCTGGAGACTGGCCATTTTGGCCCGGAGGGCCGGCGGAGATTAGCCGGCGGCAAGCCCCCCCCGCCCCCGCCCCCTTTTCCCCTCCTTCTTCTGTTCTCCTCTGGTGTGTCGCGCCCCCCTCCATTTTCTTTGTCCCTCCGGCCCGCTTCCCGCGGCGCCCATACGGAACCCCATCAACCCTTCGCCCAATCGTCCATCCCGTGTCTCCGCGCCTCCACGAGAGTCGCCCTTCCTCATTGAGCCCTTGCGGCTTGGCCGCGTGCGGGAGACCATGGGGTCAAACATTGACATTTTGGACATTTGACAATCTGATCCGCTCTAGGCAGCCCCCGGATCCTGGGTTCCTCAGAGACGGCGGCGTCGCCAACGCCGGGAGACAGCACCGGTGAGACTCAACAATCCCGGTCGAACCGCGTTCCCGTGATCCTTCCCGATCCGTTTTTTTTCGCGCCGGCGAGCGGCCCTCCCGTTGGAATGCCGGTCGGTGTCCCGTCAATTGAACAAACTCCGGGCTTTCCGATGCGATGGCCCTTTTGTTAAGGCTGGGAGCGAATCCATGACGCCCGTCCGTTTCATCCGACTCCCCAGCCTTCTCGCATCCGCGGCGGCATGGGCCGCGACGGCCTGTGTCGCCGGGACCGTGGCGGCCGCGGATGGATTGGGATCGAGCGCCGAGGGCGTGGAACATTTTGAACGGCACATCCGTCCGCTCCTCGTGGAGCATTGTCAGGAATGCCACAGCGCCGACCGTGGAAAGTCCAAGGGCGGGCTGGTTCTGGATTCGGCCGAGGGCTGGTTGCGCGGCGGCGACTCCGGACCGGCCCTTCAGCCTGGGGACCGCGAAGGCAGCCTTCTGATTCGGGCGGTTCGCTGGGACGATCCCGAATTGCAGATGCCGCCCAAGCAACGCCTTCGCGATTCGGAGATCGCGACCCTCGAAAGATGGGTGGAACTCGGCGGACCGGGGCCGGCGGCGAAGACGAAAACTCCCGATGGCGACCTCGCCGGAGCCGCGGACGGACCGACGTCGGCGTCGGCGAGCTCCCGGTCCCACTGGGCCTACCAAGCCCCGGAACCCCACGAACCGCCGGCGGTTTCGGATTCGACCTGGCCGCGATCCAGAATCGACGGGTTCATCCTGGCGGGACTCGAGCGGCGGGGACTGACCCCCGCCAGGGACGCCGACCGCGCCACACTGTGCCGCCGCTTGCATTTCGACCTGGTCGGCTTGCCACCCACGCCCGGGCAATTGGAGGCGTTCGTCTCCAATCCGGCCTCCGACGCCGCGGTGTTGGAGCGTCGGGTCGGCGAATTGCTGGCGTCACCGCGCTTCGGGGAGCACTGGGCCCGCCATTGGTTCGATATTGTCCGGTTCGCCGAATCGGTGACCCTTCGGGGATTCGTCTTTCCGGAGGCCTGGCGGTACCGCGACTACGTGATCGACTCGATTCAGGACGACGTTCCCTTGAATCGGTTTCTTCGAGAGCAGATCGCGGGGGATCTCCTGCCCTCGGAAACACTCGAGCAACGTCGACGCCATCTCATCGCCTCCACGTTCCTGATGCTGGGCAACACCAACCTTGAGGAGCAGGACAAGCGCCAGCTCGACATGGATTTCGTCGATGAACAGCTCGACGTCATCGGCAAGGCCTTCCTCGGCCAAACGATCACCTGCGCACGTTGCCACGACCACAAATTCGATCCGATCCCGACCCGGGACTACTACGCGCTCGCGGGCATCCTCCACGGGGTCGTGGCCCTCGAACACGCCAACGTATCGGCCTGGGTCGAACAACCGCTCCCGGTCGAACCCGCGGTCGAGAAGGAACTGACGGAACACGAAGCCGCCGTCGCCCGACTCAAGGCGCGCCTGCAGGAGGCGCGAAAGGACGCCACGCCGGCGGTTGTCGACGCGGGATCCCTTGCCGGCATCGTCGTCGACGGCTCCGCGGCGCGACGGGTCGGCGAGTGGCAGTCCTCCACGCACACCAAGCCTTATGTCGGCGATGGCTATCTCCACGATCTCAACCAAGGCAAGGGCGCCAAGACCCTGACCTTCCCGTTCGATCCGCCCCATGCGGGCCGCTACGAGGTTCGCTTCGCCTACCAGCCGGGTGACGGCCGCTCCGCGAAAACCCCGGTCACTGTGTTCCACGCGGGGGGCGAGACCTTGGTGTCGGTGGACCAGCGACAGAAGCCGCCGATTGGGGGCCTCTTCGTGTCGCTCGGTGTCTTCGCCTTCGAAACCAACGGCTTCGCGTTGGTCCTGGTGGCGAACGAGGGAACGACGGGGCATGTCATCGCCGACGCGGTGCAGTTCCTTCCACTTGGGCGGTCCTTGGCCGATGCCCCGCCCAAGGAGGAACCGTCGGTCGAGGCTGGCGAAATCGAGAACCTCGAACGTCAGCTCAAGGAACTCCAGGCGTCCGGTCCACGACGCCCCAAAGTCATGGCACCGCGCGAATCGACGAACATCGTGGACCTTGCCGTCCATCGGCGCGGATCGGTCCACAACCTGGGTGAGATCGCGCCCCGGGGTGTGCTTTCAGCCGTGACGACGCCTCCTCCGCCGGCCATGCCCGCCTCGGAGAGCGGCCGTCGCGAACTGGCCGACTGGCTGGTCGATCCGGGCCATCCCCTGACGGCACGGGTGATGGTCAATCGCGTCTGGCTTTGGACGATGGGCCGCGGACTGGTGCGGACGCCCGATAATTTCGGAACGACGGGGGAACCTCCGACCCACCCCGGACTTCTCGACGATCTGGCGGTCCGCTTCGCGATGCCGGCGGCGGAGGGCGGCCTCGGATGGTCCCTCAAGGCGTTGGTCCGCGAGATCGCCACTTCACGCGCCTACGGTCTCTCCACCGCGGCCACGGCGGACGCGCTTGAGGCCGACCCGGACAACCGCCTCTTCGGTCGCGCGGAACGCAAGCGTCTCGCCGCGGAGCAACTGCGTGACGCGATGCTGACCGTGAGTGGAACCCTCCGAGTCGAACCGCCCAACGGCGCGACTTTTCCAGCGGACGTCCGGGCCGATTTCGGATTCGCGGCGCGGGAACCTTGGCGCAGCGTCTATTTGCCGGTGTTCAGGAATTCGCTGCCGGAGCTGTTCGGCGCCTTTGACTTTCCCTCGCCCAGCCGGGTTGTCGGCGAACGGAGCGTCAGCACCGTCCCGACCCAGGCTCTCTTCCTCCTGAATGATCCGTTCGTCCTGGAACAGGCCCGCCGAGCCGCCGCGCGATTCCTCGCGGAATCAGAGGGAGCGGATGTCCCGGGTGGGGGACGCGACCCGTCTGCTTCCGAAGAGGACCGCCTCGCGCGCCTCTTCCGCCTCGCGCTGGGCCGGTCGCCGACGCCTGGGGAATCGGCCGCCGCCCTGGGAAGTCTTGAGAAAGCCGTCGACGACAACGCCGTGGCCGACGCCTGGGCCGACCTGGTCCACGCCCTGTTCGCCTCGATCGATTTCCGATACTTGAACTGATCCGACAATGAGGTTCTTGTGATGCGCATGATCCCGCCCGACCCCACTCCGCATCTATCCCGTCGCGCCGCGCTGGCAAGGGGCGCGTGCGGCTTCGGCTTGCTGGCACTGGCGGGCATGGCCGGTGCCAACTCGGTCGCGGGTGTTGGCGCGCTACCGTTGCCGACTGCGCGGCCCCGGGCGCGGCGCATCATCTTCCTCTTCATGCAGGGTGGCCCCTCGCAGGTCGACACCTTCGACCACAAGCCCGGACTGGCCCGGTACGATGGAACCCGGATGCCCTTCGACGACGCGCGCACCCTGGCCAACACCGGTCAGCGCGGGACCGACCAACGGGTCATGAAGTCCCCCTGGGGCTTCCGCCAATACGGCGCCTGCGGGCGCTGGGTCAGCGATCTCTTTCCCGAAGTGGCCCGGCACGTGGACGATCTCTGCTTCATCCACTCACTCCAGACCGAGGGCGTGGCGCACGGCCCGGCGACGCTCTTCCTTCACACCGGAGCCACGAACCTGCCCCGGCCCAGCATGGGCTCATGGATCAGTTACGGCCTGGGGACGGAGAACAGCGACCTTCCCGCGTTTGTCACCCTCGCCCCTTCGCTGGGCAATGGCGGCGGGCGAAACTTCGGCAGCGGATTCCTTCCTCCGATCCATCAGGGGCTCTCCATCGGAACCGCCGGCGTCTCGGCGCGCGACCTCGGAATCGCCAACCTCGGCGACTCCACCCGGCCCCCCGTGCTCCAGCGGCGCCAGTTCGAACTCATTCAGGCCGTCAACGCCGCCCAGGCAAAGCATCACGCGGCCGACGCCGAGATCGATGCCGCGATCCAGTCCTACGAACTCGCCTGGCGAATGCAGACGCGCGCGCCCGGCATTCTCGAACTGGCGGGCGAATCCCCCGCGACGCTCGCCCTTTATGGCATCGGCCGGAAGGAGACGGATGATTTCGGGCGCCAATGTCTGCTCGCCCGTCGACTCTCCGAGGCCGGGGTGCGTTTCGTCCAGGTGACCTACGGCGACAACACCGCCAATCCCCGCTGGGATCAGCACTCGAATCTGCCCAAACACGCGGACCACGCGCGCGCCGTGGACCTCCCCATCGCGGGACTTCTGGCCGACCTCAAGCAGCGGGGTCTTCTCGAGGACACCCTGGTCTGGTGGGGGAGCGAGTTCGGCAGGACCCCGTACGCCGAGAAGAACGGCACCGGACGCGATCACAATCCCGGCGGCTTCACGACCTGGCTCGCTGGTGCGGGCGTGAAACCAGGGTTCGCGTTGGGCGCGACCGACGAACTGGGCCATCAGGCCGTGTCGAACCGCGTGCACCTGCATGATCTCCACGCCACCCTTCTCCACTTGATCGGCCTCAACCACGAACGCCTGACCTTCCGCCACGACGGTCGGAACTTCCGTCTCACGGACGTCCACGGCCAAGTCGTCTCGGAAATCCTCGCCTGACGCATGCGACTTCTCCGCCCCACCCCCACTGGGCTATCACTTTCCCGCGATCGCGGGTTCACCCTCATCGAACTGCTGGTCGTCATCGCGATTATCGCGATCCTCGCGTCGATTCTCCTTCCCGCGCTGGCCCGGGCGAAGGAGCAGGCGCGCCGGACCACCTGCATCAACAACATCCGGCAGTGGACCCTCGGGTTTCTCCTCTACGCCGACGACCACGACGATCGTTTTCCCCGGGCCGGCCAGAACCCGCCGTACTGGATCGACATCCGGTTCCGGGACTTGATGCGCACCAACTACGGGATCACACGCCCGCAATTCTATTGCCCCTCCAACCGCACCTGGAACAAAGACAATTTCTGGGATTGGCCCGGCGGCGAGGCCGCCGTGATGGGCTACTACTATTTCGCGGGCGAACCGGACTACAACACGGACCCCGTCCTTCTCCGCGGCGCGGAATTCCAGCCGGTCTTCGCTCAAAAAACCATCGACCAACCGTTCTACCAAGTCCTCTTCAGCGATTTGAATCGGAAGCTGGACGGTGACTGGGGCCGACCCGGTGACCCGGATCACCTCACCCGGGGCGTCAACCATTTCAATCCTTCCGGCCGCGCCCCCGACGGCGCGAACCACGGCTTCCTCGACGGTCATGTCGAATGGGTCAAGGCGCACCGCTTCATCCGCTTCCCCAAGATGATCCAGGGCTCGACGCACGTGTTCTTCCAGGGCAACCCCTGAGGACTCCCGACGGCTCCGAACGCCGCCGGCGAGAAGTCCGGGGGGATTTTTTCTTGTCGGATGGCCTCCACAACTCCCAGAAAGGGCGCGTCCCCCGCCAGCGGAAGCATCGCCCCGTCGATGTCCGGCTCCTCCGGGCTTTTCGTCGATCGAGTCGCCTGCAATCGCGGACCCAAGGAAACCAACAGCCACCTGCCACTGCTCATGCGAAAGCATCCCATTCCCAGCCCCTCGGGACCGCGCGTTCCCCGCCTTTTCCGGTTCAGTCCCTCTCTGCTCGCTGGCCTCGCCCTATTCGCCGGATCCGCCTGCCACGGGCAGAGCGTGCTGACCGGACTGGTCGCCCGCTGGGACTTTGAAGAGGGTACCGGTCCAACCGCCCGCGACACATCCGTCGTCAACCAAAACGACGGGACCCTGGGCAATTACTCCGGGGACGACTCCCAGTGGGTCGACGGGAAATACGGCGGAGGACTCGCCTTCACCGGCGGGACCGGCAATCGCCTCGTGGTCCCCGATCACCCGTCCATTTCCACCGAACTCGCCAACGGATTCACCGTCGCCGCCTGGTTCAAGTCGGACGTGCCCATCAACCCGACGGGAACCAGCACCTTCAGCGTGTTGGAGAAGGGCAACATGTTCTTCCTGATCCAAGGCCTCGCCGGAAGCGGGGGCGGCATGAATTTCCTGGTCAAGAAATCAACCGCCAACATCGTCGCCGGTATCGGCGACGCCGTCGAAGCCGATACCTGGTACCACGTGACCGGTGTCTTCGATGGGTCCGCGGCCAACGTCTACCTCAACGGCGAATTCAGGGAATCCATCCCGACATCGGCCCCGATCGACACCACCACCCTTCCACTGGTCATCGGCGGCGACGACGCCTCCCGCACGTTCGACGGCACCGTGGATCAGGTGCTGATCTGGAACCGGTCGCTCACCGCCGAGGAGGTCGCGCAGGTCGCCGCCGGCGATCTTCCTCCCGCCGTTGGCGGCCCGCCGCAGATCGGCACCCCCCCCCAACCGGTCACGCGCTATGCCGGCGCCACCGCCCGCTTCTCGGTCTCGGCGTCGGGCAGCGCGCCGTTGCGGTACCTCTGGTACCACGGCGACGAACCCCTCCGCAGTGAAACCGAAACCACGCTCGTCCTCGAAAACCTGACCCCCGCCGACGCCGGGGCCTATAAAGTCCGCGTCAGCAACAATCAGGGGGAAGTCTTCAGCGCGTCGTCCCAACTCACCGTCCTTCCCGTCGAGAGCCTCGCGACCGGTCGCGCCCTCCACCTGGCCTTCGACGAAACCTCGGGATTGCGCGCGGCCGATGGATCGGGGAACGGCAATTCGGGAGACCTGCTCGATTTCGCGGATACCACCTCCCAATGGGGCGCCGGAGCCGTCAACGGCAGTCTCGGGTTCGACGGGCAGACCGCCCGGGTGGCCGTTTCCGACAGCGCCTCGCTGAACGGCATCGGCGACGAAGCGAGCGTCGCGTTTTGGATCAATCCCGCCGCGTATGGCGTCGAGGAAAGCGCCGGAAATTACGTGCGCGGCGCGAGCTATGTCCTCCGGAAAGGGGACCATTTCGGAATCAAGGTCATCGACGACGTCGGATCCGTCGTCAAGACCCTCACCGTCCGGGCGGGAGGTGGAGCCGACGCCGGTGGCGTTCCCCGCCAGGGCTGGGAACTGAACGCGCCTCAGAATTCCCTGGAACTGAACCGATGGCAGCACTTCGCCATCGTCTACCGGAATGGCGCCATCACGTTCTACAAGGACGGATTCCGCATCGGCAACCCGGCCGCCGGCAACCTTGGCGCCCCGGGCACCGCCGCCCTTTCCCTGGGAAACTATGATGACGCCCTGACCGCGCCGCGCCCGCTGAACGGCCGCCTCGATGAAGTGGGAATATGGGCCCGTCCGCTTTCGGAGGCCGAGATCCTCGAACTCGCGGGCAAAGACGTCTCGGGCAAGCCGGAAATCACCCGTCAACCCGCCGGCCAGAAACGCCTCGAGGGCGCCACCGCCACGTTCGAGGTCTTCGCGACCGGCAAGCGTCCCGTCGCCTACCAATGGCTGCGCGACGACGTGGAGATTCCGGATGCCACCGCCAACGAACTGGAACTTACCCGCCTCAAACCCTCCGACGCCGGCACGTACCGGGTCCGATTGACCAACTCGGAGGGCGCGACCCTGAGCGAACCGGCCGTCCTCCAGGTCGAAGCCCTCGACGCCATCACCAGCGGCCTGGTCGCCTACTACACCTTCGATGACGCGACGGGAGATACGCTCACCGACGCCAGCGGGAACCAACTCAACGGCCAGCTCCAGAACATGGACGCCGCGTCCAGGGTCGACGGTCGCGTCGGTGGCGCCTTCTGGTTCGACGGCCTCGACGACCACATCCTCATCCCCCACAACGCGCTGCTCGACCTGGTCAACGAGGCGACCCTCTCGATCTGGCTCAGAATCGACGGACTGTCCAACGGCGACGACTTCGACCGAGTGCTCCGCAAGACCACGAACTTCGATTTCGTCCTGCTCAACAACGGCATCGTCCGGGTCCATGGCATCAACAAGGACCCGTACAACTCACCCAACGGCTCCTGGGACATCGGGCTGTGGACGCACTACGCCTACGTTTTCAAGGATGGCACCCTTCAATGGTATCGCGACGGAAAGCCGCTCGGAGCGCCCATCAATGGAAAGCTCGGTGAATTGGCGACCGACCCGTTGGTCATTGGGAACTTCTCTCCTGGGATCGACACACCCCGCTTCTATCTGGGAGCCCTGGACGACTTCGGCATCTGGCAGAGGGCGCTTTCCGCCACGGACATCGACGGGATCTACCAAAATGGCCTTCAGGGGAAACCGCTGAACCAGGAATTCGAGCAGCTCAACGTCCGGAGCCTGAGTCTCAACTCAGGAGTCGCGACGCTCACCTTCTACTCCCCATACACCGGCCGCGAACTGGTGGTTGAGAACGCGAGTTCTTTGGTCCCCGTCGGATGGAGCGTCCAGACCGGGGTGACGCTCACCGATCAGGGCGGCGGGGTGTACCGAGCCACGTTCCCCGCGGCGCCGGAATCGCCCGCGTTCTACCGCGTCGCCGCCGTGCCGCCGCCACCGCTCTTCTCCGAGGATTTCGAAGGGAACGCGGCGGGCTGGACTCATGGCGGAAACGAGGACAATTGGCAGCGCGGCGTCCCAACCACCGGCCCCGGCGCGGCCAACAGCGGCACCCAGGTCTACGCCACCGGCCTCGCCGAAAACCTGCGCCCCTACACCGACTCCTGGCTGCGGTCGCCGGCCATCGACCTCGCCGGCGCCAGTTCCGCGACCCTGCGGTTCGCCGAATGGCGCGCCCTCGACGCCAATCCCGCGTTTCACGTGGCGATCGTCAATGTGCTCGACGCCACCTCCCTGACGCCGATCGCCGAGGTCTTCCTGGAATCCGGCGCCACAGGCGGATGGATTCAGCGCGCCATCCGCCTGCCCAGCGACACGGTCGGCGGTCGAATCGTGCTCGAGTTCCGCGTCGTCACCGACGAATTCAATCTGCTCCAAGGCTGGTTCCTGGACGACGTTTCCGTCACCGAGGAATAGGCGGCCGAAGACACCCCCAGAAGACCAGGATCCAGCAAAAGCCGATGGAACGGCTTACCTTACGGAAGTTAGGAAATTGGCGGAGGGGGGGATTAGAATCGCCGATGATAACAAACGGCGAAAACCCCCAAAACACCCACCTTCCCCCAAAACACCTCCCCCCATCGCTCTACTCATCACTTCACCAACGACCTGAACCCGCCATGGCCTCGATCTGGAGACACATCCCAACAGCCCGTTCTGGAGCGGGTGTTTCCTACTTTACGTCGTCCGCGTACCGCAGCGGGAAGCTCTCCTTGGGCACCCACCCAAATCCCCCCCCCCCACCCCCCCGCTCCACAGTCACTGCGCGGCTGCTCCCCCCAAGAGTTCCGAGTGTTTCTCGGCACCATCGGGGACCTGCCCGTTCGACGAGCGGCGCATCGAATTGCCGATCAGCTTTTGCGTGAGGCCTCCGGCGTTGGGTTGACCACCAAGACGGTCCGCGGCTTCGTTACGGATTGCGGCGAAGCTTGGCCCAACCGTGGCTCCGGCGACACTCCAACGATATGAGAGCACCACCACCCGCTTTATGGATGCGCTCGGAGGCAAGGCCGAGGGCGATCTTGCCCTGGTGCGTCAGGACGACATCGCTCGCTTCCGCGACGCTGAGGCGCAACGGACTGCGGCCGCCAGCGCCAATGTCTCGTTGAAGATCATCCGAATCCTGTTCGGTGCGGCAGAAGCCGATCATGCGCTGCCGCGAAACGAGGCCCGCCACGAAGACCATCCGGGTCCGGGCGGTGATGTCGAAGCGCCGAGCTTTCACGGTCGAGGAGTTGCGACGAATCCTGGAGGCCCAGGACACCGAGTGGAGATCCACGGTGGTGATCCTGGGGCTCTATACCGGCGCGCGGATCTCCGACGTCGCAACCTTCACCTGGGAGAACGTCGACCTCACCCGCGCGGAGGTTCGCTATGCGAGCCGAAAGACCGGGCGAATCACGATTCTCCCGATGGCGGCTGCGCTGCGGGAGCATGTCGAAGGACTTCGAGCGAGCGACAACCCCCATGATCCCATCCATCCCCAGGCGTTTGCCACGGTCGCGAAGGAGAATCGGGTGGGAACGCTGTCTCGACAGTTCGGTGAAATTCACGCCGCGGCGGGCTTGGCTGCTCCCCGGACCCACAAGGCCCTGCCGGATGGCGCAGGGAAGGGGCGCGCGGGACGGCGGAATGTGTCCGAGGGGACCTATCACTGCTTAAGGCACACCCTCACGAGTTGGCTGAAGAACGCCGGCGTGAGCGATGCGATCGCGCGGGATTTGGTCGGGCACGAGAGCGCGGAGATCAGCCGGCTTTACACCCACGTCGACGACGCCGCGAAGCGGGATGAGCTGTCGGGTGCCGTCGCTCTGAAGCGACCGTGCGGGGAGGAAGAGGAGTTCCCCATCCTTTCCTCGCCCTCACCCGGGTGTTTTCCCCGAACGGATGTCCCTTCGTTGGTCCGCCGCCCCAAAGGATTGGGCGGATTCCGATTCGCAAATCCTTTGGACCCGAGGTAGGGGCCGGGGGGGGAGGGTATCCGAGGGGTGGGGCAGCAGTAGCGATGGGTAGAAGCTGAGAGAGTTTTTTGCAAAGGGCGGGAACCTGCTTTCGGGCAGCCAAAGCTTGCGGGCCGCGACACTGGCGGCTTCTATCTCGTTGCTTGGCTCGGAGCACCGAGATTAATCAAACAGGGTCACCTTATGACGACAGCAGAGCCCAGAGAATTGGAATCGAAGAACCATGAGTTGCTGGTGATACGAGCAATCCAATCGCTTTCGGCGATTACCCGGTTGGGTCGCGGATGCGACGCGCCTTGACGCGGGTCGGCAGGTCGTCGATGTCGCCATTCGGCTCGCCGAATTGCGTGGCACCAAAGAACCAGCCCCGGCTTCTGCGGGAAGCTGCGGCACTGCTCCTGGACGCGGCGGTCGTCCTGGCCAATGAGCCGGAGGTCCGTAAACAGGAGGATGAGGAGTACGTCCACACCACGATCGTCTCGTGGCTTGAAGACCAACAAGTGCCTCGGTCACGCATCTATCGAGCGGGTAAACGAGCAAGAGGAGATGGGCTCCAGGACGAGATAGAAGAGTTCCGGTATGAAACCCTGGGTTTCGGGAAGTTCTCCGTGCTTGATCTGTTGGATGCCCGCCGGTTTGCGGTGAGGGTGAAGGAATTTCCGACCCGGCTTCCGGAATGGTTGGAAGCCGCTTGCAAGCGTCTTTGAAGGCGGAGTTAGCTGGGTGGGATAGTCGGGCAACGCCCTCTCCTGAGTCGCAGGCAGCATTAATTGAGATTTTGAACGAGATGGTTAACGGACCTTCGATTTGGAACGAGACACTGTTCACGAAGGTCACGATCCAACCTGACACCCGGCGCTGTTGGATGGGCTACCAGGCTGCGCTTCAGCCGACGATTTGAACAAACGCCTTTTGCAGGACGCCTATCCTACTGAATTGCGACGAGGCGGACGTGAGGTCCAAGAAGTGACCTTTAGGTGGAAAAAGTACACGAGCGAGGAAGGCTTCCGGAAGCTTCTGAATAATCACTATTCGGAGCGATTCCGGCATGCGGCTGAACGGCTTCGCCAGTGCCCGGTGTCGCCATCGCCGAAACCAGATGATGCACGGAGATTCTTGGTCGGCAATGGCCTGCCATTATGCGCGGACCACGAAAAAGAGCTTTCCAAAATCACGACGAAAGAGGCCGAGGTATTTGTCGACCGTTGGTTGACAGATTCTTGTGCCCGTGTTCCTTCCCGTGTGGCCGAAGATGCTGTAGCCGGCGCTTTGAACTTGGATACTTTGCACGCGCTCTGGCTTACTCGGAGGGAAGCTGAGCGGTTGAAGACCGCAAGCGCGACGGAGGCGACCCGAGCAAAAAGCCCGCTAGTTGTGGCGCGGGCAATGGACGTCGAGGTCTGAATTGAGATTATTTTACAGCTCTTCGCCGACGCACGGAGCCTTCGCGTCGACGCACGGTGGGGGGCCTTCCAACGGACGGTGCGTTGAAGGCCTTGCGGCACCCACGTTCCGACCTTTTCCGTCGACGCACGGTGCTCATGCCCCAACTGCCCAGTTAGTCGACGCCGATGTCCGTAATGCTGACGGACATGGACGACAACTACGTTCACCAAAAGACCGGGAATGCCACGGGCGAGCACTCCGGATTCATGACGGGCCGCCCAACTGTCGCCGGCAATTCAGGAACGGAAGTGCCGGTCAGACTGCTAGGGCGCCTTTGAGGCAGCCGGTGCTTCGACAGCCGAGTTCCCTGGTGGCTTCCGGCCCCTGGCTCCTGTTGCAGGATTTCCGGCTTGTCCTGAACTTCACCCATGAAGCCATTGAGCGCGGGGACATTTGAGCGC
>CALNYA010000013.1:0-55103 GCA_942490575.1 uncultured Verrucomicrobiota bacterium | reverse complement strand
TCGAACCGTCTCCTTGGCCGGCGGCGTTTCCCAGTATCGCCCGCGCTTGGCCTCGTTTTGGTTGGTCTTGCCCTTCGCTGACCAGTTTTCCCCGTTTTGCTTGGTCCCGTCCTTGGCCGGTGGTCTTTCGGATGGCTTCGAGCAGGTAGAAATTGACCGCGGCGATGGGGGCGGTGGCGGGTTCGGTGAAGCGAAGGCGGACGCCGCGGAATTCGGTGCCGTCGGATCGCAGGCCGTTGAAGTCGAATTCGATCGGCTCGAAGGCGAGTCCGGGAAGGCGGTAACTGTTGAGTTGTTTGGCGAAACCGGAGGGATTGATCCAGGGGGCGCCGACGATCCGGAAGGAATCCTTGGTGCCGGTGCCGAGATTCACGCCGCCGATTTCGCCGAGGACGCCGGTGGCGACCAGGTAGAGGGGGGTGTCGCCCCGCGGGACGTTGGGTGAGCTGGGGATCCAGGTCAGGCGGGTGTCGTTCCAGGTCATGGATCGGTTCCACCCGCGGAGGGGGATGACCGAGACCCGGCATTTGCTGTTGATCCAGCCTTCGCCCGAGATCATCCGGGCGAGTTCGCCGGGAGTCAGGCCGTAGACGTACGGTACCGGCCATTGCCCCACGAACGATTTGAATTTGGCGTCCAGGCCGGGTCCCTCGACGCGTTGTCCGCCCAGTGGATTGGGGCGGTCGAGGACGATGAACTGGATCCCGCGGCTGGCGCACGCTTCCATCGCCAGCCCGAGCGAACTGATGAACGTGTAACTTCGGCAGCCGGTGTCCTGGATGTCGTAGACGAGCACGTCGAGTCCCTCGAGCATCCGGGCCGTCGGTTGGCGGACGGGTCCGGGGCCGTAGAGCGAATGGATGGGGAGTCCGGAGGGAGCGTGCACGGAGTCCCGCACCTCGGTGCCGGCCCGGGCCTTGCCGTCGAAGCCGTGTTCCGCTCCGAACAGGGCGACCAGTTTCACCCCCGGCGCGGCGCGGAGCACCTTCCAGGTGGGGACGCCCCGCCGATTGATTCCGGTCGGATTGCTCAGCAGGCCCACCCGCTTGCCGTGGAGCGTGGCAAATTTTTCGGCTTCCAGGACGTCGATTCCCGTGAGGATCTGGGCGGCGACGGCGGGCAAGCCAAGCACGAGGCCCCAGGCGCAGCCAAGGCGGCTGAGCCGGGAGAAAAAGGCCGACAGGACGGTGGACGGAAGGGGGCAACCAAGGAAACGCATCACTCGGGTGGGGGGATTGGGCAGGGGATTGGGTTGGTAGTTCGGGTGCGAGCTAAAGCCACGATGGAGGACCCGGCAAGAACCGATGGAAGGAGGGATGGATGGAGTTTTCGAACCGGAAATCGGCGCTTGCTTCGTCGGATTCAGGTTTCTACTTTGACCGACTCTTGAGCGAGCGCAGGCCGCGCGTCGCGCAAGGAACCCAACTAGAAAAGATTTTATGTCAGTCCCTGCTAACGACATGCGCCGCGGGATGGCGATCGACTACAACGGAGACATCTGCGTGGTCCTGGAAACCCAGCACCGGACCCCCGGCAACCTCCGAGCCTTCGTCCAGGCCAGCCTTCGCAGTGTCCGCACGGGGAAATCCATGGATGTGAGGTTCAGTTCCGCCGAGAAGGTCGAGGTGATCCCGTTGAACACCGTGAAGATGGAATTCAGCTACAAGGACGGCGACGACTTCATCTTCACGAATCCAGAGACCTACGACACGGTCAACCTGACGCCGGAAGTCGTCGGCGACGCCAAGAATTACCTGATGGAAAACCAGGGGGCCACCATCACGTTCGTGGGCGAGAAGCCGATCATCGTCGAGATCCCCGCCAGCGTGGTTCTCACCGTGACCGAAGCTCCGGAGGGCGTGAAGGGCGATTCCGCCAACAACGTGATGAAGACGGTCACGTTGGAGACGGGCATCACGGTCCAGGCGCCTCTGTTCATCAAGAACGGCGAACGGATCAAGGTGGATACCCGGTCGGGCAAGTACATGGAACGGGCCTGAACTGGCCCGCCCCGCCCGGCCTAGGCTAGTCGGACGGTTCGAGGGAACTCCGGACGCCGTACTTCTTGGCCAGAGCCTGGCAGGCCGCGAGCGGTTTGACACCGGCGGTGCAGCCAGGTTCGGAGAGGGAGGATGCCGCGACGCAGATGCCGGTGAGCAGGCAGCGTGGGAGGTCCCAATTCTCGTGCAGGCCGAAGAGGATCCCCGCCGCGAAAGCATCGCCGGCGCCGGCGGTTCCCGAGATGTGTTTCTGGGGAACCTTCAGGGAGGATTGCCAGACGTCCTCTCCCTTGCGGGTTCGGGCGAACGCGCCCTCCGGAAAATGGATGACCACCAATTCGCGGATGCCCATCTGAAGGAGGGCGCCGGCGGCGTGTCGGAGGGAGACCGTGTCGAGGGCGCCATCGCTCTGGCGGATCTTGAAGCCTGAAATCTTACCGGCCTCGTGTTCGTTGACGATGAGGTAGTCGGTGTACTTGAGGGCGGGAACGACGTACTTGGTGTAGCGATCACTGTCCTCGGTGATGACATCGACCGAGGTTTTGAGGCCTGCCTCCTGGGCTTTGGCGAGCAAGGCCGACCCGCGCGTTCCGTACTTCTTGTCCGGTTGATCCAGGGCGTCGAGGAGGAGCAGGTAGCCGAGGTGGAAGAGCTTCGCCTTGGACTTGGCGAAATCGAGGTCACCGCCGTCCCAGAGGGCGTTGGCGCCCCTGAAATGGAAAAAAGTGCGCCGACCGTTGTTCGCCTCGGTGAAGACGTCGGTGTACGAAGTGGCGGCCTTGTTGGTGGTTTTCAGCTGGCGGATGTCGATCTTGGATTCCCGGCAGTCGGACAGAATCCGCTCGC
Organism: uncultured Verrucomicrobiota bacterium; assembly: GCA_942490575.1. Classification (GTDB taxonomy): domain Bacteria; phylum Verrucomicrobiota; class Verrucomicrobiia; order Limisphaerales; family CAIMTB01; genus CAIMTB01. Next base: position 52,257 of record CALNYA010000013.1, on the reverse strand, counting down.
CGAAGGCGTCGCTGCCGACGAGGCCGGCGGCCGCGAGCGGGAACGTGGCACCCAGTCGGGCGAGGTCGACGAGGACATTGTAGGGCGCCCCTCCCGTACCCAAGGTCTGGCTCTGAATATTGGCGAGCTTCTCGACCGCCGGATAGACATCGACGGTCTTCACCTCGTCGACGATCCAGTTGCCAGCCGCGAGGACGCCGGCTCGGGACGGGCCCCTGTTGGGTTTGGAAATGATGACTGCCATACTAGGACCCTTCCTATGAGGGTGTTCCCTGTGAGGGTAGCGACGGGGGGGCACCCTGGAAACACAATAATCCGATGGAGACAACGCGGGCCCAGCAAGTTGGGCTGGCATGAACCGGGACCCTTGCGGAAGGTACGGGCATGTTCTTCATGGGTATCGGCGACGAGGCGGGAGGTCCCCTGGCGCATCAGATCGGGGCGACACGGGACCTGGGCTGGGACCGGATCGAGATGCGCGGCGTGGAGGTTCCCGGGTTCACGAAAGGCAACTTCCACGACATCCCGGACGCCGCCTTCGACCTCGCCGTGCGCGACTTGGAAGCGGCGCGAATCCAGGTCCACTGCTTCGGATCGACGATCATGAACTGGGCCAAGACGGTGGACACGCCGTGGGACGTCACGGTGGCCGAGGTGAACCGTTGCATTCCGAGGATGAAGCGCCTCGGCACCCCCTTCGTCCGGATCATGAGTTTGAAGCCGGCCGACGAGGCGTATCAGACTCCCCGGATCGTGTTCGACCGGGTGAGCGAGGTGACGCGACGGTTTCTCGACGAGGGGCTGACTCCGGTTCATGAGAACTGCATGAACCACGGAGGCATGAGCTGGCAGCATGCCCTGGAGCTGATCGACAAGTGTCCGGGTCTGAAGTGGGTCTTCGACACCGCCAACCCGGTCTTCAACGCGGACCGTTCCAAGCCCAAACCCTGGCCGCAGCAGGATCCGTGGGAGTTCTGGGAGCACGTTCGGGATCACGTCGTCCATCTCCACGTCAAGGATGCGATCTGGAATCCCGCCAAGAAGGATGCGGACTACCACTGGCCCGGCGAAGGCGAGGGGCGTGTTCGGGACATCCTGAACGACGCGAAGGCGCGGGGGTATTCCGGGGGTGTTTCCATCGAGCCCCACATGGTGGTGGTGTTCCACGACGCGGCATCGAAGTCCACCAGCGAGGACGCCGCGCGGGGGAATTTCGTCGACTACGGGCGCCGACTGGAGGCGTTGAGCCAGGGCCGGTGACGGTCGGGCGAAACACCCGCAGACGTCGAAATGTCGGGCCCATCCGACCCGCCGCTTCCAACGCGAACCGACCTGATCGATCGATGACAAACCAATCCGGCCCACCCATCCGGCGAATTTGGCGCTCCAGGAGCGGGCGCGCCGTCATCGTTCTTCTGGCGCTGATCCTGATCTACGCCCTGGTCGGCGCGATGGTGCTTCCATGGATCCTTCGCGGCCAGGCGCAGCGACGGCTTTCGGCGCTCGTGGGAGGACCGGTGACGATCGATTCCGTTCGCTTCGCTCCGTTCTCCTTGCGCCTTCAAATCTCGGGCTTCCGCCTCGGCGCTCCCGGCGGATCCCCGATCCTGGCATGGAGCAATCTGCTGGTGGACGCCGAGATCGCTTCGGTCTGGCGGCGGGAATTGTTTCTCCGAAGCGTCGAACTGGAGGGATGGGACCTGCGGGTGGAGCGCGCGACCAACGGCGCGATCAATCTTCTTCAATTGGGGGAACGCGTTTTGGCGAATCTTCCCGCCGCGCCCGCGGAGCCGGACCCGGCACCGAAGGACGGCGGGCTTCCTCCGGTCACCGTGGACCGCCTCGTCGTCGGACCGGGACGGGTGGAGGTGGACGACCGCGTGCCGCCGACCGGGTTTCGAATGGCGCTGGATCCGATCGACCTGCGGGTGGCCGGGCTCACCACGCGGGCGGGAGGTTCGTCGGGGATCGAGCTGACGGCCCAGGGAGACCAGGGCGAGCGGTTGGAATGGCGGGGGAATGTCCGGCTGGCGGACGAGGTGCTTGAGGGCGTGTTCCGGCTTGGCGCGGCGCGCCTGACAAGGGGTAGGCCCTACCTCGACCACGTGTCTCCCATCCTGATCACGAACGGGGTCGCGGAGGTGGCGGTTCCCATTCGGCTGGGGTGGGGTTCCTCTCCCATCGACCTGACGGTCAAAGACCTTTCCATTTCGGTGCGGGATCTGGCCGCGGTGGAGCAGGACACGGGGGAAGCCTTCGCCGGCGCGACCGAGGTGAGGGTTTCGGCGGTGAGCGCGTCGCTCGCCGGGAAGTCCGCCGGGATCGGGGATCTGCGAATCCTCGGCCCCTGGCTGCAGGCGCGCCGTCGACCCGGAGCGGGAGGCGAGGCGGACACCAACCTGCGAGGTGTTTTGGAACCCGAGGTCGTCGACACCCTCATCGCCGACCTCACGGACTGGCGGTTGGCATTGGATCGAGTCGAGATCGAGGGTGGCAAGTTGGAGTACACGGACACTCTGTTGACTCCGCCGGTGGCGACCCGGCTGGAGGAAGTTCAATTGTTGGGCGAAGGGCTCTCCAATCGCACCAATGCCGAACCGTTCAAGCTGAGGACCTCGGTGCGGTGGGGCGAAGCGGGATCGATCCGGACCGAAGGGGAGGCGAGTTTCTTCCCGACGCGCGCCCGGCTGGGCGTGGAAGTGGACGGTGTGGCGCTCGATCCGGGGGGGCCGTACCTCGAGCAATTCGTGCGGCTCACGCTCAACCGGGCCACCCTTTCGGCCCGACTCGAGGCCTCCTATGGCCGATCGACCGCGTCCAACTCGTTGGTCGAAGTTTCCGGGAGCGTTGGCGTCAAGGACCTCGCCGCGACGGAGTCCGGAACGGCCGCGGATTTCATCCGATGGAATGAGGTGGCCCTGAACGGCGTGTCCGTCGGTCTCGTGCCCAACCGATTGGCGCTCGACGAACTGGCGATTCGCGGATTTCAGACCAGCCTGGTCATGATGACGAACGGACAGCTGAACGTCCTCTCGTTGATCCGCGAGACCAGCGAACTGGGGGAACGCGAGACCGCCGGGACGCCGGTGGAGCCGCCTCCGGGTGGGGAATCCAAGGAAAAGAGCGGTGCCGAGGAGAAGCCGGCGACGGAACCGCCCTCCGGCGGGGCGGCACCGCCATTCTGGGAGGAATGGCCCATCCGCCTCGGGCGATTGACGCTCCAGGAAGTGGCCTTGTTCGCCCACGACGACCTGTTCGCGGACGGATTCCGCACACAGATCGAGTCGTTGGACGGAGAAGTCCGGAACCTGGGACTCCCAGCGAGCGAGCCGGCGGAAGTCGCGCTGAAGGGTCGGCTCTCCGCGGACTCCGGCTTTGAATTGAACGGAACGATTCAGCCGGACCCGGCCCGCTTCGCGACCGACCTTCGACTCGAAGCCCGCAACGCGGACCTGAAACAATTCACGCCGTACACTCTGAAGTTCGCGGGGTATCCGGTCGTGGACGGCCGTTTGACGGCGGATGTGCGCTACCGGGTGGATGGCGACCAACTGAAGGCCGAGAACAAGATCGTGCTGGATCGGTTCACGCTTGGAGGGAAGGTTCCGAGCCCTGACGCGATTGACCTGCCCCTCAAGATGGGGGTGTCCCTTCTCAAGGATTCCGACGGCCGGATTGTTCTCGACGTGCCGCTCGCGGGAACCCTGAACGATCCCCAGTTCCGTGTCGGCCCGGTGATCTGGCAGGCGGTGCGGAACATCCTTCTCAAGGCCGTGACCGCCCCCTTCAAGTTCCTAGGTTCCATGTTCGGGGGATCCGGGGAGGAGGAATTGGATTTCGTGGAATTCGAGCCGGGCGGAATCGACGTCCCGCTGTCCCAGTCCAACCGGCTGGCCACCTTGAAACGGGCCCTGGCCGGACGTCCCCAGCTGACTCTCGTGATCGTTCCGTCGTTCGATGCCATCCACGACACCCGCGCCGCCGCGTCCGTGCTGCTGGAATCACGGCTTCGGTCCCTCCGCGTCGAGGAAATCGGGGCATCGGGCGCCCCCATCCCCGATGCGGCGGGTGTCGATCTCTCAACCGAAGACCGATCCCGGTTGGTGCGGACGGCGTACCTGCGCGACTTCGGAGCGCTTCCGAACCCGACCGCGGACACGAACGCCGCCTTGGTGACGAATGCCGTCCCCGCGACGAACGCTGTCTTTGGGACGAACGTTGGGTTGGGACGAACGCGGTTCCCGCGGCTCCGTCGCCCGGTCCCTCGGTCTCGCCAGCGACGAACGACGGGGTGGCGGCAGCGGGTGCCGTTGGGAAAGCCGAGGCGAAGCCGGGCCCGCTGGAGCCCTCGTCGGTGGCGGATCCCCTGGAGCGTCGACTGCTGGAGACGTTGATTGTGCCTCCGGAATCCCTCCAGGAGTTGGCCCGGCGACGGGGCGAAGCGGTACGCGACGCCTTGGTGGCGGACGGCAAGTTGACGCCCGAGCGCCTCAGGCTTGAGGAGGCGGACAACGGCGGGATCGGGGAAGGGGGGGCGCGGGTCCATTTTCGGCTCGAGTAGGATCGCCGGGGTCGGGGTCGGGGAGCCGGATCCGACGCGCCATCGGGACGTCGCCCAACCGGGAGTTGGCATCCGCCCGAACCCTGCCCAGGATGCGGCCATGGCGCCGCGCGTACTCCTGGAAATCTGCATCGACTCGGTGGAATCGGCTTTGGCGGCCCAGGAAGGCGGGGCCGACCGCGTCGAGCTCTGCACGGCGCTTTTCGAGGGGGGGCTGACACCCAGCGCGGGGCTGTTGGAGATTGTTCGGGAACGGATTCGGATCGGGTTGGCGGCGATGATCCGGCCGCGGGGCGGGGATTTCTGCTACTCGGCCGACGAGTTCGCGGTGATGGAACGCGACGTCGTCCAAGCCAGGAAACTGGGCGCCGACGTCATCGTGCTGGGCCTCTTGAATCCCGACGGAACCATCGACCGGCCGCGGAGCGCGCGGTTGGTGGAATTGGCGCGGCCGCTTCCGGTGACCTTCCATCGGGCCTTCGACATGGCGCGCGATCCCCACGAGGCCCTGGACGCGGTTCTTGAGTTGGGAGTCGAACGCCTTCTGACCTCGGGCCAGGAGAAATCCGCCGTGGAAGGCATGGACCTGATTGCCGACCTGGTGAAGAGGGCGGGAGAGCGGTTGGTGGTCATGCCCGGCGGCGGAGTGACGGAACGGAATCTCGAAAAGATCCTGACCCACACCCGGGCCCGCGAGATCCATGGGTCGGCGAGCGGCGGGCGGGAGAGCCGGATGACCTTCCGGAACACGCGGGTCTTCATGGGCGGGCAGATGGGGCCCCCGGAGTATTCGATCAAACAGGCCGATCCCGGCCGTGTGCGGGCATTCCGGTCCTTGGCGGGTTGACGGACTTTTCCGCGGCCGGTCGGTTGCTCCTGATCGGGACAGTGGGACCAAGTCGTCGGTGGAGAGTTGATCCGGAAGTGCCGATGAGATTCGCGGAACGTCGTTTCCCTTGCGGCGAGGAATGCTTTGCAGGGAGGATTCGGCGTCGTTGATTCTATATGGCCCACGTCAAACTGCACATTCCCGGACCCGTTGAAATCAGCGCCGAAACATTCGCGGCGTTTTGTCGGCCCATGATCGGGCACCGCGGCCAGGGATTCAAAGACCTCTACGGGAAGATGCAGCCGCAGCTGCAGGCCTTGCTGGGGACGAAGCAGCTGGTCTACCTGAGCACCTCGTCCGCGTGGGGGGTGATGGAGGCGTCCATTCGCAATCTGGTGGGGAAAAAGGTCCTCAACTGCATGTGCGGAGCGTTTTCGGACAAGTGGTTCGACGTCGCCAAACGCTGTGGCAAACCGGCGGAAGCGCTCCAGGTCCCGTGGGGATCGCCGATTCTCGCCGACGAAGTGGATCGCCGTTTGGCGACCGGGGAGTTCGACGCGCTGACCCTGATCCACAACGAGACGAGCTGCGGCGTGATGAGCCCGCTGGAATCGATCGCGGCGCTGAAGCGGAAGTATCCCGAGGTCCTGTTCATCGTGGACGCGGTCAGTTCGCTGAGCGCGGTTCCGATCCGAATGGATGATCTGGGGATCGACGTGCTTCTGGGCGGGGTTCAGAAAGCCCTCGCCCTGCCTCCGGGGCTTGCCGTGTTCGCCTGTTCGGCTTCGGCCCTCGCGCGTTCGGCCGAGGCCGCGGATCGCGGGTACTACTTCGACTTCCTCGAGTTCCAGAAAAACGCGGAACAGAACATGACCCCGAGCACGCCGAGCGTCAGTCATGTGTACGCGCTGTCGGCCAAGCTGGACGCCATCCAAGCGGAGGGATTGGAGGCCCGTTTTGCCCGGCACCAGCACACCAATCAGATGCTGAGGGACTGGGTGGCCCGGCACGGCTTCAACCTGTTCCCGGAGGCGGGTTATGAATCGCGAACGCTGGTCTGCGTCAACAACGGTGCCAAGCCGGGGAGTCGGACCATCGACGTCGCGAAGTTCCAGAAGCTCGTGAAGGACCGCGGGATCCTCATCGACGGCGGGTACGGAAAGATCAAGGGCTCCACCTTCCGGGTGTCCAACATGGGCGACGAAACGGCGTCCACGATCGAGTCCCTGATCGGGGTGTTGGACGAATCGATGAAGCAGCTCTGATCGGGCGGGCGGGAATTTGGGCGAGATCGGACTGGCGGGATTCCCCGGCCTTGCCTAGGTTTTTGGCAGACATGAGAGCGAGATTCCTTTGCCTTCTGGGAGCTATCACCGCGGTGGGCGGCGTCGCCGCTTTGGCCGCCACCGACGGATTCACGGTCCCGGCGTTTCGAGGGGAGCCGGGGGCGACCTACGACGGGTGGGAGAACTTCACCGTCGCCATCGGGAATCCTGGAAACAAGGGCGACCTCCCTGGCAGCGCGGCCGTGGCCTCGCTCTTCCAGACGGCTCCGGGCGCTTTGGTCCTGGGATCCGGCAACATCTACAACGGGGCCGAGAGCAGCCGTTTCGAGATTCGATACGCGGCTTCGGAGCCGATCTCCGATGTGTTTCTCCAGGTCCGGACGCTCGGAACGGAACTGAACTATGAGTCGGTCCGCCTGTTCGCGTGGACGGACAGCCTGGGCGCGCCTCGCACGGAACTGGATCGTCTCGCCTTCGGGCCGCCCCCTCCGGCCCCCGGAAGTGGATCCGCCGTCTCGAGCTTGTGGGCTTGGGACCTGACGTCGCTCGACACCACGTCCTTCGCGATTTCCTTCGACGCCGCCGAGATCAATCTGAGCCTCGATTCGGCCACGTTGGACGTGAGAGCGGTGCCCGAGCCGTCCCCGGTCGTTCTCGGCGTCGCGGGCCTCGTGGTGCTGGGATTGTTGCGTCGGAAGGCGCGATAAGTCGGGCCGGAATCCGGCGGGAGGCCGGGTGAATGTCGGCGAATCCCGCGGGAGCGAGTTTCCAGCTGGCGCCCGACGGGACCACGATTGAACGCGAGGATGACGACCATGCCGACCCGTGGAGGCGCCGGATCACGGGGGAACGACATGCCCGTGGAATGGTTTCCGCGTCCGCGGGGTTCCAGGCGCGCGGGCCGGCTGATCGCCTCGCTGCTTCTTTTCGCGGTCGTTTTGTCGGTGGGGACCTTCCGAATGGGGGCGGGAGAGTTTGATCTGGCTCCTCCGAAGCCGACCCTGGACCGGTGGATGTACCCCTTCAATTTTCAGCCGGGCACGCGCCCGGTGGCCCCCACCTACGGCTCGTTCGATCCCCGGTTCGACACCCGCGATGCGGAGTTCCTGGTCGGTTGGGACACGGGAACGGAGGTGCCGACGCAGGCGGGGCCCGCGCGCTATCTCGTGCGAAGCGTCCGGGTGACCCTGATCTCGGTGGCTCCCGTGCCTCCCATCAAGCCGTTCGTGTACGATCCCACCTACGACGCCTACACGACCTACCTGACCAACGACCCGGCCGCGACGCTTGACCTGGATGGTGGCCGGCCCATCGAGCTGTACGGCGTCGACTTTCGGGGCGGATTCAACGCGGAAACGTTCAAGGAGGATTCGCCGTTCGGGCCGCTGGGGCCCATCACCGGGAGCACGATTTCAATCGGGACACGCAACGCGTTCGCGGCGGTGTTCGGCGTGGATGGGGCGCTGATGGATATCGCGAATCACGTGGGCCAGGGAAACGCCGACTGGACCAACGCGCCCTTTGACGTGAAGCCGTGGGCGCTTGGGGTCACGACCGAAGCTCAGCCAGGCGAGACGGTTCCGGATGGGGCGAGGATTTCGTTCGACCTGGATCTGGATGACCCGTGGATTCTTGGGTACGTGCAACGCTCGCTCGACGAAGGGCGCCTTCGGCTCATGGTGAGTTCCCTCTCGCCGGCCGGACAAAGCACCCCGGGCGGGACCGGTCCGGGCGGCGAAGGGGCGTACCCGTGGTGGGCCACCAAGGAAAATCTGCTCTACGATCCTCCGTCGCTCTCGATCACGGGCTCGGTGGAGACGACGGACGATTCGGATAACGACGGTCTGCCGGACGATTGGGAACGATTCTGGCTGGGCGGCCTGGGGGACGGCGCCGACGACGATACGGACGGCGATGGAAGTCCGAACCGCGATGAATGGAAGGCGGGGACTGGCCCGCGCGACGCGGCGAGTGTGTTCCGGATTGCGCGTCACTCGCCTCCCGGGGTTCCGGTGACGATCCGATTCACGATCGCCGCCAGCCGCGGCTACCGGGTCGAACGCAGCGGGGACCTGATTCGATGGGAGGACGTTGCCGGCACCTTCACCTACCCGGAGCGCGGGATCGCCGAGTGGCTGTCGGATTCCGCGGACGCCAACCTGGGTGGGTTCTACCGCGTTCGACTCGAGTGACACGACGTCGGGTTGGCGCCGCCCGAGATTTTTATCTGCCACATCCCGTGGAAGGCCCCCACGCTTGCCGGCCCATGGATCCCTCGGAGCCGCCTATCCAGAACCTGCTTTCGCTTCCGGCCTCGATGGCTGGGCGCTTCGCGGACCTGGAGGGGCGGCCGCCTCCCGAATGGTACGCGGGTCACGATCCGGTCGGAGTTCCCCTGGGATCGGGCGGAGGGACGGCCCATTTGTTGGTGGAAGCCTGGCGGGCCACGGCGCCCGGGAAGCCGTGGCTGGAGTGGCTGCGCGAGAGCCGAAAACTGATCCTTCACGCGGGAGGGCAGAGTCGGCGACTGCCCGCGTACGCCGCCACCGGGAAGGTGCTCATGCCTTTCCCGGTCTTTCGATGGGGCCGCGGACAGCGGTTGGAGCAATCGCTCCTCGACGTCCAGCTTCCCGACTACCGACGAGTCCTGGAGCACGCGCCGTCGGGTTATGTCGCCTTGCTCGCGAGCGGCGACGTGCTGCTGCGGTTTTCGGCGAACCTGCCGGCCTTCCCGGCGGTGGACGTCCTCGGCCTCGGAATGTGGACCACCCCGCGGCAGGCGCGGGAGTTCGGCGTGTTCTTCGTGCCGCGCGGGCGCGCCACCGAACTCGCCTTCTTCCTTCAGAAGCCGTCCGCGGAAAGGATCCGATCGCTTTCGGCGGATCATCTGTTTCTTGTCGACACGGGCATGTGGCTGCTGAGCGAGCGGGCGCTGGGAGTCTTGATGGAGCGGTGTGGGTGGGACGCCGCTTCGGGGCGCTTCAGGGAAGGGGTGCCGTCGGCGTACGAGTTCTACGCGGGGTTCGCCCTGGGGCTGGGGACCAATCCCTCCCGCCCGGACGAACTCACCGCCGGACTGACCAGCGCGGTCGTGGGATTGCCGGAGCCGGAGTTCCACCATTTCGGGACGAGTCGGCAGATGATCGAGTCGGTGTCGGTTCTGCAGAACCGTGAGTTGGACCCGTCGCGGATGGGTGGTCCGGCCGGACCATGGCATCCCGACCAGTTCGTGCAAAACGCCCGTCTCCATCGGGGAGTTCATCGCGAGGAGAATTCCACGCTCTGGGTGGAGAACAGTGTGATCCCGGACTCCTGGATTCTTAGCCAGGAGCATGTGTTGACGGGGATTCCCGAGAACACTTGGAAGGTCGGACTCGAGCGGGGCGCCTGCCTGGACTTCATTCCCGTGGGTGAACGCGAGTGGTGCCTCCGCTTCTATGGAATCGACGACTCGTTCCAGGGACCGGTCGGCTCGGAGACGACTCTGCTCCGCGGGGCGCCGGTTGCCCGTTGGATGGCGCGCCGGGGTCTTGCGTTGGATTCGATCAGCGGAGGCGACCCGGACCTGGACCTGCAGCAGGCGACTCTCTTTCCCGTGTTGGAATTGGAGGCCATCGATGGGGCGTTCCTCGAATGGCTGCTCCATGGGGCGCCGGCCGCGTCGGAGTCGGCCCGGAAGCGATGGCTGGAAAGCAGGCGTCTCTCCGCCCGGGAGGCGCAGTCGGTGGCGAACCTCGACCGATTGGTGGGCCAACGGGCCGCCCTGCGGCGGGAAGCCCTGGAGACCATGCTGCGCCATCGCCGGTGGAGCGTGTTCCATCGTCTGGATCTGGAACGGACGGCCGCCATGTTCGCGGCGACGGGCAAGCCGTTGCCGCCGGAATCCGATGCGGCCCAGGTGGAGGCGCTCGACCTCGTTCATGAGGCGATGTTCCGCGCCGCCGTGCTTCGCCATCGGCGCGATGCCACGGCCGGCGACGCCGAAGGTCGCGCATTCCAAGTCCTCAGGGACATCCTGATCCGGGAGGCCCAGCTGAACCCGGTGCGCCCGCAAGCCCGGGTCGTGGAGGATCAGATCGTTTGGGCGCGGAGCCCGGTGCGATTCGATCTGGCGGGTGGATGGACGGACACTCCGCCTTATTGCCTCGAACACGGCGGGCAGGTGGTGAATGTCGCGGTTGATCTGAACGGCCAGCCGCCGATGCAGGTGTTCGTCCGGTTGAGTTCGCGGCCCGAGATCGTGCTGCGTTCGATCGACCAGGGTCTGGAGGACCGGGTGCGGACCTACGAGGAACTCGACACCTTCGCGACGCCGTCGGGCGCCTTTTCCCTGGTGAAGGCCGCGTGCGCCCTGGCCGGCTTCCTGCCGCGGTTCCATCGGGAGGGCGGCTTTCCCACGCTGGCCGAAATGCTCCGCGAGTTCGGCGGAGGATTGGAGATCTCGGTTCTCGCGGCCGTGCCCAAGGGCTCGGGCCTCGGCACGAGCAGCATTCTCGCGGCCACCGTGCTGGCGGCTCTAGGCGAAGTCTGCGGCCTGGGCTGGGATCGCGAGGCTTTGTTCCACCGGACCCTCGTCCTGGAGCAGATGATCACCACGGGCGGCGGCTGGCAGGACCAGGCAGGCGGTATCTTCGGGGGCGTCAAACTGGTCGAAACCGGACCCGGATTGACCCAGGACCCCCGGGTCCGCTGGCTTCCGGAAACGCTGTTCGGCCCCGAAAACGCGAACCGGCGAATCCTCCTCTACTACACCGGCATCACCCGCCTCGCGAAGGGCATCCTCGGCGAGATCGTCCGCGGCATTTTTCTGAACTCCCCCGATCACCTGCGCATCCTCGGGGAAATCGGCGCCAGCGCCTACTCGACCACCCTCGCGTTGGAACGGTGCGACTACGCGGGCTTGGCGGCCGCGATCCGCACCACATGGCGGCTCAAGCAGAAGCTCGACCAAGGGACCAACCCGCCGGAGGTGCGGGCCATCCTGGCGGCCGTGGAGGATGATCTGCTCGCCGCGAAGCTGCCCGGCGCCGGCGGAGGCGGGTTTCTGCTCCTCGTCGCGCGCGATGAGGACGCCGCCCTGCGGATCCGCCGCCGCCTGACCGAGCGCCCCCCGAATCGCCGGGCGCGCTTCGTCGACTTCGGCGTCTCCGCTTCCGGGCTGAAGGTGACCCGCAGCTAGCCCGAATCATGAAGGCCGAGAGCGAAAAGACGCCGCCGCCCCTGACGGTCGCCACCCTTTACCTCGTGGCGACCCCGATCGGGAACCTGGAGGACCTGACGCCGCGGGCGCTCCGCACGCTCCGGGATTGCGATGTCGTGGCGGCCGAGGACACACGCCGCGCCGGAATGCTCCTCCAGCGTTTCGGCCTGCGCCGGCCGCTGATCAGCTACCACCGCTTCAATGAAGCCCGCCGGGGTGGCGAGATCCTCGGGCGCCTCGAGAGGGGCGAGAAGGTGGCGCTGATCTCCGATGCCGGCGTCCCCGGCATCAGCGATCCGGGACAGCGGATCGTGACCGCCGCCGTGGCCGCCGGTTTTCGGGTGGAGTCCGTCCCCGGCCCCTGCGCGGTGGTCACGGCGCTCGCCGCGAGCGGATTGGCGACCGACGAATTCCACTTCGCCGGGTTCCTCCCGCACAAGAGCGGCCAGCGTCGGCGGGAACTCGAACGCCTCCGCGTGGTTCCAGGGACGCTGGCGCTCTACGAGTCGCCGTACCGGATCGAACGGTTGCTCGGGGAACTGGCGGAAATCCTCCCGGACCGACCGGTCGTGCTCGCCCGGGAACTCACCAAGAAGTTCGAGGAGTTCCTGCGGGGGACGGCGTCGGGCCTGCTTGAACAAACCCGGGGACGGGTTTGGAAAGGCGAATTCACGGTCCTCGTCGGACCCAAGGTCGAACGCGCCTCCGGCGAAACTCCGCCCGAAGAGGCCGGTCGGTTGGCGTCCGGGACCGGACAGCCCGAGGGCGCCCCAACTCCACGGGTCGAAGTCGTGCGCCTGGCTCTCGCCCAGATGCTGGTCGAACCGGGACAGCCGGAGAGGAACCTGGCCCGCGCGGAAGCGGAGATCGCTCGGGCCGGAGAAGCCGGAGCCGGAATCGTGTTGCTGCCGGAAGTCCTCGATTTCGGGTGGACCCATCCGTCCGCGCTGGACGGGGCGGGACCTATTCCCGATGGCGAGACCTGCCAGCGTCTGGCGGCCGCGGCCGCGCGTCACCGGATCCATGTGGTCGCCGGGTTGGCGGAGCGGTTCGGGGAGCGGTTGTTCAATGCCGCCGTTCTGCTGGGGCCGGACGGGGAACTCCTTCTCCATCATCGGAAGATTCATGAGATCCCCTTCGCCCGGGCTTTGTATGCCACGGGCGACCGTCTGGGCGTGGTGGAGACGCCGCTCGGTCGACTTGGGCTGATGATCTGCGCCGACGCGCTGGCGCCCGGATTGGTCGTGACCAGGACCCTGGCGGCGATGGGAGCCGATCTGATCGTGTCGCCGTGCGCCTGGGCGGTGCCTCCCGACCACGACAATGGGGCGACACCCTACGGAACCCTGTGGGTCGACCACTACGGTCCGGTCGCCCGGGAGCATCGGCTGTGGATAGCGGGGTGCAGCAACATCGGTCCGGTCGTTGCGGGTGAATGGCGGGGTTGGTCCTGCATTGGCAACTCGATGGTCGTCGGTCCCGACGGGAACGCGGTCCATCGAAGTCCATTTGGAGAAGACGCTGCGGATCAAGCGTTTGTGGAAATCCCTCGTCGCCCGTCCTGAACTTCGCGACCTTCCAAATCTATTAGAGAAACTGCATGCAACTGCCGTTTCGCATCAGATTGTCTCCTTAAAAACTCGACAGGAGAACGGGTTCCAGTCAGCGTCGCGACGGTAGTTCATCTCATGGAGAACGGATTATGGATAGCCCCCGCTTAATCAAAAAAATCCTGCCCCTCATCGCATTGGCCGTGCTTGGTTTTCCCCTGCTTCTGAACGCCGGGGAGGCCGACATCAAAGTGCCCGACCTAACCCAAGTGAAGTTCGATGGTCTCGGCGGCGTGAGTGGAATCTCGCTGATGTACCTCGGCATCCTGATATGCGGCATCGGGGCGGCGTTCGGTTTGATCCAGTATGCCCAGACGAAGGCCCTGCCGGTGCATGAAAGCATGGCGACGGTCTCGAACAGCATCTGGGAGACGTGCAAGACCTACCTGTTCACCCAAGGTCGGTTCCTCGCGATCCTCTGGGTTCTGATCGCGGGCTGCATGGTCTACTACTTCATGTTTCTGTCCCACGAGAGTCTCGGCAGGGTCCTGGTGATCCTCCTTTGTTCGATCCTGGGCATTCTGGGTTCCTATGGAGTCGCCTGGTTCGGAATCCGGATCAACACGACCGCCAACTCGCGCACGGCGTTTTCGGCCCTCCGCGGCGACGCGCTGGGGACTCTGGGAATCCCCCTGCGATCGGGGATGTCGGTCGGTCTGCTCCTCGTGGCGGTCGAGTTGTTCTTCATGATCTCCATCCTGATCTTTCTGCCGCGGGACATGGTGGGGCCGTGCTTCATCGGATTCGCCATCGGCGAATCGCTGGGCGCGTCCGTTCTCCGCATCTGCGGAGGTATCTTCACGAAGATCGCGGATATCGGATCCGACCTGATGAAGATCGTTTTCAAGCTGCCGGAGGACGATCCGAAGAATCCCGGAGTGATCGCCGACTGCACGGGCGACAACGCGGGCGACTCGGTGGGGCCGACGGCGGACGGGTTTGAGACCTATGGCGTGACGGGTGTGGCGCTCGTGGCGTTTCTGGCCCTGGCCCTGGCGGACAATCCCCTGGTCTGCGCGACGCTCATCATCTGGCTGTTCGCCATGCGCGCCCTGATGATCGTGACTTCGCTGGCGTCGTATTTCCTGAACGAGTCGATCAGCAAGGCGAAGTTCGGTGGAAAGAAGGACTTCGATTTCGAGGCGCCCCTGACGCACCTCGTCTGGATCACGTCGGCGGTGTCGATCGGAGTGACCTTCGTGGCGAGCTACGCGCTTCTGGCGAACCAGACCGGGTTCAATTCGAATCTCTGGTGGGTTCTCTCGGTGATCATTAGTTGCGGTACCGTGGCTGGGGCGCTGATCCCGGAGGTCACCAAGATCTTCACGAGCACGAATTCCCGCCATGTGCGCGAGGTGACCAATTGCTCGAAGCACGGCGGCGCGTCGTTGAACATCCTTTCGGGATTCGTCGCGGGCAACATGTCGGCGTTCTGGATGGGACTGATCATCATGGCGCTGATGTTCGTCTCCTACCATTTCTCACAAAACCCCGCGCTGATGGCGATCATGCCGGCGAAGTTCGCCTTCGCCGCGCCGATCTTCGCCTTCGGCCTGGTGGCGTTCGGGTTCCTGGGGATGGGACCGGTGACCATCGCGGTCGACAGCTACGGTCCGGTGACGGACAACGCCCAGTCCGTCTACGAATTGAGCCAGATCGAGGGACGGCCCGGGATCGCCGCGGAGATCGAGAAGTCCTTTGGATTCAAGCCCGACTTCGAAAACGCGAAATACCAACTCGAGAAGGGCGACGGCGCGGGCAACACCTTCAAGGCGACCGCCAAGCCGGTGCTGATCGGCACGGCGGTGGTGGGCGCGACGACGATGGTGTTCGGCATCATCATCCTGCTCGAAAACATGTTCGGCAACGTGATCACGAAGCTGAGCATCGTTCAGCCCGAAATCATCCTGGGGCTGATCATGGGCGGGTCCGTGATCTACTGGTTCACCGGGGCTTCCTGCCAGGCGGTGGTGACCGGCGCGTACCGGGCGGTGGTCTACATCAAGGAGCACATGAAGCTCGACGTCACGACGGCCTCCGACAAGGACAGCAAGGAGGTCGTGCGGATCTGCACCGAGTACGCCCAGAAGGGCATGTGGAACATCTTCATCGTGGTGTTCTGCTTCGCGCTCGCCCTGCCGTTCTTCAATCCCTACTTCTTCATCGGTTACCTGATCGCCATCGCGTTCTTCGGGTTGTTCCAGGCCATCTTCATGGCCAACGCCGGCGGCGCCTGGGACAACGCCAAGAAGATCGTCGAGGTGGATCTCCGCCAGAAGGGCACCGACCTTCACGCCGCGACGGTGGTCGGCGACACCGTGGGCGACCCGTTCAAGGACACCTCCTCGGTCGCGCTGAACCCTGTGATCAAGTTCACCACCCTGTTCGGCCTGTTGGCGGTGGAAATCGCGGTGACGATGACCAACCAGACGGCCAAGACCGCGATCGGCGTGGTGTTCTTCCTGGTGGCGTTGGTGTTCGTCTATCGGTCCTTCTACGGGATGCGGATTCCCGACGACACCACCAAGGCCTGAGCCCCACGGAAAGGCCGGCGTCGGAACGCCGGCCTTTCTTTTTCTTTCATCCCTCCCATCGATCCCATCCGTCCCGACCAATCCCTAATCCGCCGGCGCCTGGACGATCACGTCGACGAGTTCGCCCGGGTGAACTTGAAATTCCGGGGGAATGGGGATGGAGAAGGCGAGGCCGCGTTCGACGGCGTTGTCGATGTTTCGGAGGCGCAGGGGGAGGCGACGAGTTCAAGATCCGCGCCGACATTGGAGATCTGGGAATGGCCCACCTGGCGGACGGCGCCCCGGGTCCGGATCTCCACCGCCATTCCGGGGTGCGGTTCGATGACGAGCGGTTGCCGAATGTATCCGATGATCCGGTCGGACCTCGGTGAGGCGACCACGGCGACTTCGGTGCCGGCGCCGATCCGTTCGCCGACGGTGACGGCGATGGATTTCACGAGTCCCGCCATGGGTGCGCGCAACTGGATTGTTCCCTCGTCCTTGAGTTGTTGTTCCTGGGCGGCCAGGGAACGGTCGATGACCCCCAGTGAATTGCCTCGGTCCTCCTGATTGCCGGCGTCGAGGCGTTGAAGGGAAGCGTCGAGGCCGTCCACCAGGGTCGATCGCTCATCGACTTCGACCTTCAGGGCCTCGTGGAACGTTCGGGCGTTGTCGAGTTCGGATTCGGCGACGATCCGGTCCTTGAAGAGGCGTTGAGTTCGTTCGAGGTCGCGTCGGGCGTTCTCGAGTTGGACCCGTGACGTGGCGAGTTGAACACGGGATTCGAGCCACCGCACGCGGAGTCCTTCGAGATTCTGGTCGTTGCGGGACTCGTCGAGCGCCATGCGCGAGCGGAGGATCTGGAGTTCGCTCTGGAGAATCTCGATGGAACGGCCGACGGCGTCGGGATCGATGACCTGGACCGTGGCGATGGGTTGGCCGTTGGTGACCTCCTGCCAGCGTTCGACGTGGAGTCGGAGGACGGTTCCGCCTTCGAGGGTGGTGACGCTGGCGCGGATGGGTTCGACCTCCCCGTGGAGGAGTGTTCCGGTGAAGCGCTGATTCCAGAGGAAGGCGGCGCCGACCCCGGCGGAGACGAAGGCGATGACAGGGAGGGCGCGATGGCAAAACTCGCGAACGAGATGTCCCGGCGGGCTTGGGATGGGTTCGAGCGGGTCCATGTCAGAGTTCGGATTCATCCTCGGCTTTCACGCTGGTGACGCGCGAGACGCCTTCGAGGCCTCGGAGTTCGGAGAGGAGATCCGGGGTGCGGCCGATGTCGCGAAGAAGGAGCCGGTAGGAAAGGTCCACGCCGCCGTACCCCTCGTTGGTGCGTTGGCTGGCGCGAACGAGGTTGCGGCTATGGCGGACAAGGAGGCGGTCCAGGGATCCGAGATCGGGCAGCGGTCTCGACCAGTGGAGATTCAGGATGATGTCGTAGCGGTGGCGGGCGCCGAAGTTGGAGATCTTGAGGTAGGCGAAGATGCCGATGGCGAAGAGGCAACCAACGACCGTCGTGGCGTATTTCTGGGTGCCGGCGGCCATGCCCAGCACGATCGTGGTGAGGATGTAGCTGGTATCGAGGGTGTCCCGGAGGATGTTCCTGAACCGTACGATGGCGAACACGGCCATCAGCCCGAACGCGGTCACGAGGCTGTTGGCCAGCACCTGCATGACCATCGACACCACCACGGGGATGACGATCAGCGAGTTCACGAAACTGCGGGAATACGAGAGCCCCGGATGGGTGAACATGTAGGTCCACGCCACCGCCTGGCCGCAGAGGAACGCGAGGAGCAGTCCCAGGAAGACCGTCGCGAAATCGGTCGGCACGGCGGCGAGATCAGCGGATCGAAGCCATTCCATGGAAGAGGGGGGCTAGGCGGACGAAAGGGAGGCCGAGGACTCGGTTCGGGTTGTGGTGGTCGGTTTGGGCGGAAGCTGGAGGACCATCCGGTTCTGGGCGACCCAGGCCTCCGGGCCGGCCTCGACGATGGCCCGCACGCGTTGCTCTCCAAAGCAGGTGATGCCGTCCGCGTACTTGGCGGCCGACGCCTGGGGGAGTCCGAAGACGCGGATCAGTTCATTCCACCAATCGGGAAAGCGTCCCGTGAACTTGAGTTCGAGGATGACCCGGCGACCGAACACGAGCACCGGCTCCGCCATGGTGGCGAGCATCAAGGTCGAGGGGTCGGGCTCGAAGTAGACCTCGCGGTCCATCGTCACCCGCACCGAATTGTCCCGGGGGCTCATCCAGGCTTCGCGGAGGTAGGCGACATGGGCCGTCGGGCGGGCCTGCAGTTCGATCATCAGTCCCAGGAAACGCTGAATCCCGGCGAGGTGCCGGGGGTCGTTGGACGCGATTTCGTTGGGTTCGGGGAGTTGTCCGGCCAGGACGCGGTCGACCGCCTCCCGGCGCACCGCGCCCCGCTGCTTGAGGATCGCGTTGTTCATGCGCCGCTTGATCTCGAAATAGACCGGAGCGTTGGGGCGGTTTTCGTAGAAGCGGATGCGTAGCTTGTACCTGTTCTTGTTGCCGTTGATGGTGTGCCGGAACGTGGCGAGGCTCGGCGAGTCGAGGTACAGACTGTGGACCGGGTACGAGAGATTCGGGCGGGTGGCGCCGAATTCGTCGACTTCGAGGTACGAGCTGATGAAATCCCGGATCGCCAACGCCATTTCTTCGCTGATCTGATATTTCAGCTCGAGGCGCTGCAGCTGCATCCGATCTTGAATCATTTTTTCGAAGACGGCCCGCCTCCGGTCCGGCATGGAATCGTCACCGAATCGAAACCTTCGAATCGAATCGCGACACAACGATCCCACGCCACTCCATCGGCCAAGTCGTGCTCCGGGAAATTGCCCCATCTCCCTCCAACCGACAAGGGTTGAGGGAGCTTCAGGCGGGAAGTTCCGTGATGGATTGGAGAATCTGGCGCTCCTTGGTCCGCCATTCCACCAATCGCTGCTGGTGATCCTCCAGCACCTTCGCGGGCACCTTCTGGGTGAAGTTGGGGTTCGCCAGCTTTTCGCTGACCTTCGCGATCTCCGACCGGACCTTCTCGATCTCCCGTTCCAGTCGGCCGCGTTCGGCGGCCGTATCGACCAGGCCGGTCAGGGGCAGGTATAGATCCCCCAGGGCATTCGACGCCACGGGAGTTCCCTGGTCCGGTTTCCATGACGCGTCCACCGTCTCCAGGACCTCCGCGTTGAGTAGGACCCGGAGCACCGGCAGTTCGCGGGGATCCAGTTCGCCGGATGGGCGGAGGACGAAGCGCGCCTTCTTGTTGCTGGCGATGTTGAATCGGACCCGCAGATTGCGGCCCAGGGAAACGAGGTCGTACTTCGTCGCGACCAGGTGGTCGGCGGTCTCGTCGAGTCCCCAGGCCTCGAGTTCGTCGCCCAGCGGCTTCGGCCAGCGCGCGGTCATGAGGGTGAGGCCGCCCTGGTCCTCGGGCATGTCCTGGTCGTACCCGAGGCCATGCCAGAGTTCCTCCGTGATGAAGGGGAGGAACGGATGGAAGAGCCGCAGCATGTGGCCGAGAACGAAGTCGATGACCGCCAGGGCGGTGGCCTTGCGGGCGGGGTCGTCCCCCAGGAACGCCGCCTTGCAGGCCTCGAGGTACCAGTCGCAGTACTCGTTCCAGAAAAAGCGGTAGAGCGTGGCGGCGATCTCGTTGAACCGGTAGCCGGCGAAGGCCGCGTCGATCTCGCGAATCGCCTGGTCCAGGCGCAGGAGGATCCAGCGGTCGTCCGACGCGAGGTGCTCGGGCTGGATCTCGCCTTGGACCTCGCCGCCCTGCATCTGCCGGAAACGGCAGGCGTTCCAGAGTTTGTTGCAGAAGTTGCGGCCCAGTTCGACGTCCTTCTCGTCGAAGAGCACGTCTTGTCCCAGCGGCGCGCTCCGCAGGGTGCCGAATCGGAGGGCGTCGGCGCCGTACTTCCCGATCAGTTCGAGCGGGTCCGGGGAGTTGCCGAGGGACTTGGACATCTTCCGGCCCTGTTTGTCCCGGATGATGCCCGTGAAGTAGACGTTGCGGAACGGCAGGTCTCCCATGAACTCGTAGCCCGCCATGATCATGCGGGCGACCCAGAAGAAGATGATGTCCGGGCCGGTGACGAGGTCGGCGGTCGGATAGAACGCGCCGAGGGTCGCGGTGCGCTCGGGCCATCCGAACGTGGCGAACGGCCAGAGCCACGAGCTGAACCAGGTGTCCAGGACGTCCGGATCCTGCTCCCACGCCTCGGGATCCGCCGGCGGGGTCGCGTCGATGTGGATGTCCCGGGCGGGATCGCCGGTCGGCGCTTTCCGATACCAGGCGGGGATGCGGTGCCCCCACCAGAGTTGGCGGCTGATGCACCAGTCCTGGAGGTTGGTCATCCAATGGTCGTAGACCTTGGCCCAGCGCTCCGGGTGGAACCGGAGTCGGCCGTCCCCGACGCAGCTTTGAGCCTCGGCGACCGACGGGTAGCGCAGGAACCACTGCTCGCTCAGTCGGGGTTCGATCGGAACCCGGGCGCGCTGGCTGAAGCCGACTTTGTTCTCGTACGGCTCCTCCTTCACGAGGGCGCCGAGGGCTTGAAGAAGTTCGGACGCCTTCTTGCGCGCCGCGAAACGATCCAGACCCACCAGGTCCGCGCCTCCGAGTTCGTTGACGGTCGCGTCGGCGTTCAGGATGTCCCGGAGGGGAAGCCCGTGCCGCTGGCCGATCTCGAAGTCGGCCTTGTCATGGGCGGGAGTCACCTTGAGGACGCCGGTGCCGAATTCGAATTCGACGTGGTCGTCCGCGACGATCGGGATCAGTTTCTGGTCGCTTGGAAGTTCGGCGGGCAGGGGTCGGATCGCATGGAGGCCGATGAACGCCTGGTAGCGGGGGTCCTTGGGATGGACCGCGATGGCGGTGTCGCCGGGGATGGTTTCCGGCCGGGTGGTGGCGATGGTCAGGAACGTTCCCGGCCGTTCCGCGATCTCGACCTGGAAGTGGTACAGCAGGCCCTTCTGGGCCTCCATTTCGACCTCCTCATCCGAGAGCGCGGTCTGGGACACGGGACACCAGTTCACCATCCGTTTTCCGCGGTACACGAGGCCCTTGCGGTGGAGGTCCACAAACACCCGCTGGACGCACTTCGAGTACTCCGCGTCCATGGTGAACCGCTCGCGGGTCCAGTCGCACGAGGCGCCCAGTTTGCGGAGTTGCCGGATGATGATGCCGCCGTGCTTCTCCTTCCAGGCCCAGACGCGTTCGAGGAACGCCTCGCGGCCGAGGTCGTGGCGGGTCTTCTTTTCCTCCTTCTTGAGGGCCTTCTCCACCTGCACCTGGGTGGCGATTCCGGCGTGGTCCGTGCCCGGCAGCCAGAGGACCTCCTTGCCGTCCATGCGCGCCTTGCGGGCGAGGAGATCCTGGATGGTGTTGTTCAGGACGTGCCCCATGTGGAGCATGCCGGTCACGTTGGGAGGCGGGATGACGATGGAATAAGCCGGGCGCCCCGCGTCGACCCGTGCGGGGTCGGCGGTGAAGCAGCCGTTCTGGATCCAGAAATCGTACCACTTGTCCTCCACGGACTGGGGCTCGTAAGCCTTGGGAATCTCGCTCATGACGTGTCGCGTCCGCGGAGCCTACGCGAACGCCGGGATCCCCGGCAACAGGGCATCCGGGTTGACCGGGACCTTCGTGGAGACGCGCCGTGTTCCCGCGGGGTCCTCCGCTGGATTCTTTCGTGTGTTGCCTCGGAGGTCGACGCTCGGGGATGCTCGCCGGTCTTATGGCGCGGCGACAGTACCCGTTTCACTTGATCGAACCCCAATGGCAGGCGCGTTGGGAGGCCGAGCAGACCTTCCGGGCTTGGAACCCGGGAGAGACCCCGCCGGCTGGGAATCCCTTCGCCCGCCGCCACGGCCTGGAGGGGCGGGAGGTGTCGGCGGCGACGCTGCCGCCCAAGTTCTACATTCTGGACATGTTCCCCTACCCGTCGGGCGCGGGCCTCCATGTGGGGCACCCCGAAGGCTACACCGCGACCGACATCCTCTCGCGCTACCGCCGGGCTCGCGGCTTCAATGTCCTGCATCCGATGGGCTGGGACGCCTTCGGACTTCCCGCGGAGCAGTACGCGATCCGCACCGGCCAGCATCCGAGGAAGACCACCGAGGCCAACATCGCGACGTTCAAACGCCAGATTCGCAGCCTCGGTTTCAGCTACGATTGGCGCCGCGAGGTCGACACCACCGATCCCGGCTATTTCCGGTGGACTCAGTGGATCTTTCTCCAGTTGTACGGCGGTTGGTACAACCCGGCGACCGACAAGGCGGAGCCCCTGGAGACCCTGGTCTATCCGGCGGGATGCGACGGCGAGGCCGAGCGCCGCGCCCACCGCGACAGCAAACGTCTCGCCTACGTGAGCGAAGCACCCGTCTGGTGGTGCGAGATGCTGGGGACGGTCCTCGCCAACGAGGAGGTCATCGACGGCAAGTCCGAGGTGGGCGGCCATCCCGTGGCGCGACGTCCGATGCGCCAATGGATGCTCCGGATCACCGACTTCGCGGAGCGGTTGCTGCGCGATCTCGACACCCTCCAGTGGAGCGATTCGCTGAAGGAAATGCAGCGGCACTGGATCGGTCGGAGCGAGGGCGCGGAGATCCGGTTCGATGTGGGCGGCGGGGCGGGGGCGAAGCGGGATTTGACCGTGTTCACCACCCGGCCGGACACGCTGTTCGGCGCGACCTACATGGTGTTGGCGCCCGAGCATCCCCTGGTCGATGTCGTGACGACCCCGGACCGGCGTGCCGACGTGGAACGCTACCGGGCGGACGTGGCCAAGAAATCGGACCTGGAACGGACCGAACTCGCGAAGGACAAGACCGGTGTCTTCACAGGCGCCACGGCCGTGAATCCGGCGACCGGCAAGCCCATCCCCATCTGGATCGCCGACTACGTGCTGATCAGCTACGGGACGGGCGCGATCATGGCGGTTCCCGGCCATGACACCCGGGATTTCGAGTTCGCGGGAAAGTTCGGGTTGCCCGTCGTTCAGGTGGTGGAGCCACCCGCGGGAAAGGACTGGCGCGGTTTTGTCGGGGACGGCGTCGCGGTGAACTCCTCGAACGCGGAGGTCACCCTGGACGGGTTGCCGACGCCGGAGGCCGTCCGGCGGATGACGGATTGGCTCGAGGCCAAGGGCCTTGGTCGGCGGCGGGTGAACTACAAGCTGCGCGACTGGCTGTTCAGCCGGCAGCGGTATTGGGGCGAGCCGTTCCCGATCCTGTGGAGGGAGGGAGCGCACGAGCCCTTGACCGAAGCCGAACTCCCGCTGATTCCGCCCGCCTTGGACGACTACAAACCGACGCCGGACGGACAGCCGCCCCTGGCCCGGGCGTCGGACTGGGTTCGATCGGTTTCCGGCGCGGAACGGGAACTGAACACGATGCCGCAGTGGGCCGGCAGTTGCTGGTATTACCTCCGGTATCTCGATGCCCGGAACGACTCACGCTTCGTGGGGCTGGAGCCCGAGTCGTACTGGATGGGAACCGCGTCGGGCGGAGGCGGGGCGACGCCCGGGGTGGATCTGTACGTGGGTGGCACGGAACACGCGGTCCTGCACCTCCTGTACGCGCGGTTCTGGCACAAGGCTCTGTTCGATCTCGGTCACGTCTCGACTTCGGAACCCTTCTTCCGCCTGGTGAACCAGGGGCTCATCCTCGGCGAGGATGGACAGAAGATGTCGAAGAGCCGGGGCAATGTCGTGAACCCGGATGACATCCTCGCGGAGTATGGCGCGGACGCCTTCCGGTTGTACGAGATGTTCATGGGCCCGTTGCAGGAGACCAAGCCCTGGAACACCCAGGGTGTGGAAGGCGTGTACCGCTTCCTGGGTCGCGTCTGGCGGTTGCTGATCGACGAGACTTCGGAGACGGAATTCGAGCAGGCCTGCGCGATGGCGGACGAGGCTGGGCAGGTCGCGCTGCTTGAGAGAGTTCGGGTGGGAGCGTCGGTTCGTCGGGAGCCGGCCACGCCGGCCCAGAAGAAGGCGCTGCACGCGTGCATCAAGAAGGTGACGGAGGACCTGGAGGGGCTGCGCTTCAACACGGCGATCTCGGCGATGATGGTCTTCGTGAACGAGGCCCTTGGATGGGGGATCCGACCGCTCGAAGTCGTGAAACCGTTCCTTCAGCTGCTCGCGCCCCTGGCTCCCCACGTGGCGGAGGAACTCTGGAAGAAGGTCCACGAACACGACGGCGTGGAGGTTCCCAGCCTGACCTACGCGCCATGGCCCGAATTCGATCCGGCGGTCCTCGAGGAGGACACGCTCGAGATTCCGGTCCAGGTGAACGGCAAGCTCCGGGATGTCATCCGCGTGCCGGCCGGGGCCGATGCGGCGACGCTGGAATCGACGGCGCGCCAGGCCGAGAAGGTCAAACCGCTGCTGGAAGGCAAGACGGTCCGGAAGGTGATCGTGGTGCCGCGGAAGATGGTCAACCTCGTCGTGGGGTGACGATTCGCTCGATGATTCGCGGGATTGCGCGCCGTCACCTGATTGTCGTAGGCTCCCGCCGTGTTGCAGTTGACGCGGCAGCAGCGGCAGGTGGTCGCGGGGATTTTGATGCTGTTGCTGGTCGGCTGGATGGTGAAAGCCTGGCGGACGACGAACCCGCGACAAGCGGCGGCCCTGGGCGAACAGACATCGCATGGAGAAACTGAATTTCGAGGAAATCGTTGAGCGCATCGTGGCTCTGGATTCGCGGTACCATCGGGAAGCGTACGATTTTCTACGTGAAGCCCTCGATTTCACCCAAAAGCTGGCCGCCCGCGAGAAGGACGAACGCGAACGCCACGTGACGGGCCAGCAGTTGCTCGAAGGAGTGCGGGGTTTCGCGCTCAAGGAATACGGGCCGATGGCGCGGATGGTTCTGGCCGAGTGGGGGATTCATCGCGGCGAAGACATCGGGGAACTCGTCTTCAACCTGATCGAGAACCGGATCCTCAAGAAGACCTCCTCGGACAGCCGGGAGGATTTCAAAGGCGGCTACGATTTCGAGACCGCCTTCAGCGAACCCTTCCTTCCACCCTCGGTGCTGGCCGCCGGAGCCGTGGTGAAGTCCACCGTGGGAGGTTGATCGCCGCTCCGCTTCCCGGACGTTCGTTCCCTCGCCTCCGTTCCGTGGATCAGGGCTCTTCATCCGCCCGTTCCAGGGCGCCCAGAATGCGGCTGAACGAGCCCCTCAGCTCGGAATAGTTCCGGACATCCACCGTGAAGCGTTCGTCGGAATTGGGTCGGGTGACCACGTGCCCGTCCGCGTGCAGCACGTTGACCCAGCGCCGGCGATGGTTGGTCCTGGATTTCACGTTGAACGCCGCGAGTTCCGGAGGACACAGGAAGAGTTGGTCGATCACCAAGGCTCGGATGGGCGTGCCGTTGCGGTTGTCTCCAAGGTGATCGAGACGGAGGCGGGGCGGTGTGGTCGGCGCCCCCGCGAAGAGTTGGGTCTCACCCGCGTGCCGATAGAAGTAGCCCCCCTGCGCCTGGGAGATTCCGACCTTGGCGAGTTCGGCGTCGGCGTCGAGCGGTTGATCCGAGCCCGGGCAGAAGACCACCTTGGGCGTCGCGCCGAGGTGGTTTCCCACCAAAAGCCCGAGACCCACGGGCGCGCCCGAGCGAATCGACAACAGACTCGTCGGCGATCCGGTGGAGGGATACAGGTCCGCCGGACTGGTGAAGGGCGGCGCCTCGGGACCCATGGGGATGTTGCCGTCGTGATCGGTGGCGTAGGAATGAATGGCGAGGCCCACCTGTCGGAGGTTGGAGATGCAGACGGCGCTCCTCCCCCTGGCCTTGGCGGAAGCGAGGGCCGGAAGCAGGAGCGAGGCGAGAATCGCGAGGATGGCGATCACCACCAGAAGTTCCACCAGGGTGAAGGCCTGCTCGCGTCCCTTCATCATCACGTCACGGTAGCTCGCGCACCCGGTAGAAGCGGGGACCGGGTCCCGGCGCGGGATCGAGCAGGGTCAGTGTGCCGAGGGTGTTCGTCACGATTCCCAGGCTCGACCACCCCGTTTCCGGAAGGCCAAGGGCCGGGGCCGCCTGGAATTCGTAGGTCGTTCCGGGCTGGCTCAGCAGATCCATTGAAAACCGACCCGCCTTCCAGACGGGATTGCGGAGGACCGCTCCCGACGATTCCGCGAGCCGGATGTTCTCGACGTCCCAGTAGCCGCCCGCGAGGTCGGGCGGGACGGTGGAGGTGAGGGCGATGCCGATGTTCCGGCCCGCCCAGGGCGCGAGCGCGTCGACCGGAGGGGTTCGCACCGTGAATTCGATCACTTCATTCGGCGAGGGGAAGACCTCGGCGGAATGGGAAATCGTGGTGGTGGCCACCGGGACCCGTTGGCCGGTGGAGTCCAGGAAATACAACGAAAGGTCCAGCGTCACCCCGGGCTTCATGCCGCCGCCGCCGCCCACCACGAAGGCGCTGAGCTGGTAGGATCGGCCGACCGCGAACCGAACGTCGAAGTCGTGGGAAGGGGTCGAATCGCGGTCCTGGAAAAGCTCCATCTGGGGCACGGCGAAGAGAAACGCGGCCTGCTTGCCGTCGAGGTTGGTGATGTGATCGGGCTCACCCGGAGCCGTGTTGAGGAAGACGCCGGCGAGCTGGTCCCACGGGAATCCTCCGCTTTCGTCGTACCAATCCGGCTTGGCGGACTTCCGCCAGGAATCCACCCGCGGATCCGCGAACTCGGTGCTGGGAAGCTCGAACGAACCGTTGGGAAGGACGATCTCCCGGCTGAGCCGCACGTCCTCGATATCCCAGTAGCCCCCCGCGAGTTCCGGTGTGACGGTGGACTCGATCCGGATGCCGATCGGCTTCTCCGACCACGGATCCGAACTTCGGACCCGGGGAACGTCGACGTGAAAATCGACGAACCGGCTTCGATCGGCGAACAGCGTCTCGTCGTGGACGACGACCGTCGACGCGATCGGCACCGGGGATCCCGTGGAGTCGCGGAAGTAGACGCTGAGGGTGAGTGTGACTCCGGGCTTCATTCCGCCACTGCCTCCGAACACGGCGACGCTGAGCCGGTAGGTGCGCCCGGGCTCGAAGGTCGCATCGAAGGTCGGCGCCGACCCCGAATCACGGTCCAGGAAAAGTGCCGCCTGCGGTACGGCGAACAGGAAAGCCGCCTGGGCGCCCACCACGTTGACCAGGTGGTCCGGTTGGTCCGGCGCCGTGTTGAGAAAGACGCCGGTCAGCTGGTCCCAGGGAAAGCCTCCGCTCTCGTCGTACCAGTCCGGCTTGGGGGACTTTCGCCAGTTCTCGATCCGGGGATCGGCGAAGACGGTTTCGGGGGCTTCGAAAGATCCGTTGGGCACGCGGATCGGGTCGGCGGCCCGGCTCGCCGCCGGGGCCGCCAGGAGGGCGGGAATCAGGCTGAAAAGGGCGGGCCGGAACCTGGACCGGGAAGGGTGGTCGGGTGGAGCGAGCCGGCGAAGGCGCAAAGGGGGAATCATCGGTTTGGGGCGTGGGGAACGTTTCAGAAACTCCAGTCGGCGAATCTAGGGTGACCCGGAGGCAAACCCATCAAAAAAATCATAACGTATCCAGCTCGGGAAGAAGGGAGGTGAGGTCGCCGTCAGTCCGGGCGCGGGAGAGGATGGTGTCGCGTCCATCCAGGGCCATGGCCTTCCTCAACCATTGGCGAGCCTCCTGGAGGCGGCTCAACTGGCAGGCGTAGCAGGCGAGGTTGTAGGGAATGAGGCCGTTCGACGGGAAGAGCTCCACGGCGGGCCGGAGCGTTGTCCTTGCCTCGCCCGTCCGCCCGAGGACGTGCAGGGCGTACGATCGGTTGATCCAGCCGGTGGCGCGCCTGGGGTCCCTTTCAAGGATTCGGGCGGCGACCTGAAGGGCGTCGTGCCAGCGGCCCTCGCGTTCGCAAAGGTCCCACTCGACTCCGAGGACGTCGGCGTGATCGCGGGAGCGCCGGCTGATGCAGGCCAATTCGGCGTGGGCCTCCTGGGGAAGCCCCAATTCGATCCAACCCACGGCGGCGGACAGGAAGTGGACATCGGGTGGCTCGAGGTGGCGCATGAACGTACCGGGAATAGCGCGACTTGCGCCCCTTCGCAATGGGCGGGGATGGGTTCCGGTCATTTGCCTTGCGGGGGCCTTGGCGCGGCTCCGAGACTCGGCCGCCGCCGCCGGCCCGGCGACCATGGGTACGCTGCACCGTCACATCCTCAAGGAAACCCTCGCCACTCTCGTGGTCGCGGTCGGGGTCTGCACGGGGTTGCTGCTCCTGGGAAACTTGCTCAAGGAGGTCCTGAGTCTGCTCATGACCGGGCAGGCGACCCTGGGGCT
Organism: uncultured Verrucomicrobiota bacterium; assembly: GCA_942490575.1. Classification (GTDB taxonomy): domain Bacteria; phylum Verrucomicrobiota; class Verrucomicrobiia; order Limisphaerales; family CAIMTB01; genus CAIMTB01. The sequence goes on along the minus strand of CALNYA010000013.1, from coordinate 23,915 downwards.
GGTGGCGCGTGGCATCGGGTTGTTGCTTCCGTTCATCTTTTCGTTCGCCCTCCCGATGGGCGCCCTGACCGCCGCTCTCCTGGTGTTTGGCCGGATGAGCGCCGACCAGGAACTCACCGCGGCGCGGGCCAACGGCATCAGCCTCATGGCGCTGGCCATTCCAGTGGTCCTCTTCAGCCTCGTGCTCTGCGGCGTGTGCGCCTGGATCAACCTCGATCTCGCGCCCCGCTGTCGATTCGCCTACAAGGGCCTCTTCAAGGAACTCGCGAAAAACAAGGCCCAGGCGCTCATCCCGGCCGGCCGTTTCGTGACGGAGTACCAGAACTTCGTGATCTATGCCGAGCGCATGGACGGCGACCAGATCGAGGACGTGTTGTTTTTCCAGATGCGCGACGGCCGAAAGATCCTCGACGCCAGGGCGCCGCGGGCCGAGTTGACCTTCGACCCCGCCACGCGCGAACTCCGCCTCTCGTTTTTCGACGGACGCTACCTTCAGTGGGTCCCGGGTGGGGCTTTGCAGGCCGTGCCCGAAACCGAGGCGCCCCCGCCGCCCGCCGTCGTCCCGGATTCAAGCGGCGAAACCAACGACCTGGCGGAGGCCGCCCTCGAACCCGCCACGAATTCGGTGGCGCCGGAGGTCGCCGCCCCGGTGGATGCCATCCCGGCCGTGGAGGACTCGCCGGGGGTGATCCCGCCAGTCGGCGAGGGTGAGATCGCCCCGCCGTCGGAGCCCTCGGAGCCGGTCGGGACGCCCGCCACGACCGCGCTTGAGCAGGCTCCGGATACGGCTCCGGTTCCGTCCCCGGCCGACGCCGGCGCGGAGGTGGCATCCGGTGGCGACAGCGGCCCCGGCGGTGCTCGTGCCCGTGCTCGTGCCAGGGCCGGCGACGGGGAGGAGGAAGGATTCTGGCAGCCGATACCCCGTGGTGAACTGCGCGTTTCGGTGACGGTGCCGGCCGAGGTGTTCTCGGAAGGACTGCCCAAGTTGAGCGACATGACCTTCCGCCAATTGATCCAGGAGCGGCGGGAACTCCGTCGTCTGGGAATCGAGGATCTGACGCCGCTGGAAGTTCACCTGCACCGGCAGGTGGCGTTCAGCTTCGCGTGCTTCGGATTCGCCCTGGTGGGAATCCCCTTGGGGGTTCGGGCGCACCGGCGCGAGACGAGCGTCGGGATCGCGTTCGCCATCGCCCTGGTGCTGGTCTACTACGCCTTCCTGATTGTCGCGCAGGCGTTCGAGACCCGGGCCGAGTCGGCCCCCTGGCTGATCGTCTGGATGCCGAACATCCTGTTCCAGATCACGGGGGCTTGGCTGTTGTGGCGTGCCAACAAAGGGTAGACCCGCTTTCGACGAGTGGGATGGCTCTCACGGAGAGCCGATATAGGCTTGGCTTGAGGCGTTCGCCCGTGTTGGCATTCCGTCCTTCCATGAAAGCTTCCCTGGCCATCCTTCTGACCGTCGCCGCGGCGGCCGCTTCACCTTTTCCCCTGCATGCCGCCGACGGCATGAAACAGCTTTTCAACGGAAAAGATCTGGCCGGCTGGACCCAGCGTGGAGGCAAGGCGATCTACGCGGTGGAGGGGGGCGTCATCGTGGGGCGGTCGGTTCCGAACACTCCCAATTCCTTCCTCTGCACCGCCAGGCCGTACACCAATTTTGTTCTCGAACTCGAGTTCAAGGTCGCGACCAATCTGAACTCCGGCGTCCAGATCCGGAGCGAATGCTTCGACGAAGCCCGCGAGGTGGATGTCGCCGGGAAGAAGTTCAAGATCCCCGCAGGAAGAGTCCACGGCTACCAGGTGGAGATCGATCCGAGCGATCGCGCGTGGACGGGAGGCATCTACGACGAGGGCCGGCGCGGTTGGTTGAACGACCTGAAGAGCAACGAGGCGGCGAGGAAGGCCTTTCGACAGGGTGGGTGGAACCAATTCCGTGTCGAGGCCAACGGGGACTCGCTCAAGACCTGGTTGAACGGCGTGCCCGCCGCCGACCTGAAGGACTCGGTCACCCCGGCAGGGTTCATCGCGCTCCAGGTCCACGGCGTGGGGGCGAAGACGGAACCGATGGAAATGCGGTGGCGCGAAGTCCGGATCCGCGAGCTGCCCTGAGAACCCGGATACGGAAAAGGCCATGCGCGCGTTTTTTATTCGACGGCTGATCGCGGTGTGCGGTGCGTGTTTCGCGCTGGGTATCGCCCCGGAACCGCGCGCCGCCGATCGTCCGAACATTCTCTGGCTGAGCTGCGAGGACATCGGTCCCCATTTGGGAGCGTACGGCGATCCCGACGCCACCACGCCGAACCTTGACGCGCTGGCCAAGGAGGGCCTGCGATACCGTCGGGCCTGGTCCACCGCCCCGGTGTGCGCGCCCGCTCGGACCGCCATCATCTCGGGCATGTACCCCAGCGCGACGGGTTCGGAGCACATGCGGAGTTTCGTTCAAATGCCGTCCGGGACCCGGATGTTCCCCCTGTTCCTGCGGGAGATCGGCTACTACTGCTCCAACAACAGCAAGGAGGACTACAATTTCGAGGTGTCGGGCAAGGTCTGGGACGAATCCTCGGTTCGAGCCCATTGGAGGAACCGCGCGTCCGGGCAGCCGTTTTTTTCCGTCTTCAATTTCACGGAATCCCACGAGAGCCAGGTCCGGAAGCGTCCCCACCAGGCCGTGCACGATCCCGCGCGCGTCCGTGTCCCTCCCTACATGCCCGACACTCCCGAGGCCCGGGAGGGTTGGGCCCAATACCACGATCAGGTGAGCGTGGTGGACGACCGCGTCGGTCGCATGTTGCGCGAACTCGACGAGGCGGGGCTCGCCGACGACACCATCGTCGTCTTTTTCGGGGATCACGGAGCGGGACTGCCACGCAACAAACGGATGGCCTGCGACTCGGGGCTGCGGGTGCCGTTGATCGTCCGGTTCCCGCCGCGCTGGCGGCACCTGGCTCCGGACGACTACGAGGCGGGCGGCGAGTCCCCGCGCCTCGTTTCATTCGTCGATCTGGCGCCGACCGTGCTGAGCGTCGCGGGCGTGAAGCCGCCCGAGTGGATGCACGGCCGCGCGTTCGCGGGATCGCACCCCGGGAAGGCGTCCGAGTACCTGTTCGGTCTGCGAGGCCGGATGGATGAGCGCTACGACCTGGTGCGGTCGGTGACCGACGGGCGCTTCGTGTATGTCCGGAACTACCTCCCGCATCGCCCGCACGGACAGCATGTCTCGTACCTTTTTGAGACGCCGATGACCGTGGCCTGGAAGCGGTTGTTCGATGACGGAAAACTTCCACCCGTCCAGCGCGCCTACTGGGAAGCCCGGTCGCCCGAGGAACTCTACGACCTGGACTCCGATCCGTTCGAACTCATCAATCTCGCGGAGAACCCCGAGCACCGGAAAACCCTTCAACGCTTCCGGACCGTGCATCGGAAACACACTCTGGACGTGGGTGACGTGGACATGTTGCCCGAGGCCGAGATGCGGACGCGGTCCGCTGGGAAGGCTCCGGGCGATCTCCGAAACGACCGCCGCCGATTCGATGGGAAGCGGATCCTGGATGCGGCCGAGATCGCATCGGGGCGCGATCTTTCCGACGTGGCCCGCCTGCGCCGACTGGCCGACGACCGCGACAGCGGGGTGCGTTACTGGGCGGCCGTGGGATTTCTGGTCCGGGGTGAGCCGGCGGTCGCGGCCGCGGCCGCGGACCTCAGGCGGTTGCTGGACGATGCGTCGCCATCGGTCCGGATCCCGGCGGCGGAAGCCCTCGCGACCTGGGGTGGGTCGGAGGATTCGCGGGCCGGATCCGAGGCGCTCCTACGGTTGGCCGACGCGCGTCGAAGCGGTTACCTCGTGGCGGTGGCGGCGATGAACGCCTTGGACAACCTCCCCGATTCCTCCCGCCCACCGAAGTCCGCGTTCGCGGATCTGCCGACGACGTCCACCGGCGAGAGTCAGCGGATGAACGATTACCTGATCCGCCTGAAGAAGCATCTCACTCAGCCGTGATCGATCAGGGCGGGGCCGAACTCGGACTTCGGCGGAACGACCGCCGGGCGAGCCCGATGGCGGCCAGCATCAGGAAGGCCCCGAAGAAGAACGGCACCCCCGGGAGATGGGCGGGCGCTTCGGGTCCGATGAACCAGCCGAACAACCCGGTGGCCACGGGTGGCGCCACGACGCCGGCGACGCTCCCCACGCTCGCGAGGGCGCCTTGGACGGCCCCCTGCTGGTTGTCGGGAGTGCTCCGGGACACGAGTCCTTGGGCGGCCGGCCCGGCGATGCCTCCGAACGACGCGACCGCCAGGATCACGTAGATCATCCAGCCTTCGGTCGCCAGGCCGTACCCCACCATGCCTAGGGCGCTGATGAGCAGGCCCAGTGTCAGCGCGCGCTGCTCGCCAAGGCGCGGGATGATCCGGCGGGTGAGGCCGCCCTGGACGATGGCGGCCATCAGTCCGACCACCGCCAGCGAGGCGCCCACCTGGCGCGCCGACCAATTGTAGCGGTAGCCGGTGTAGAGCACCCAGGTGCTGTGCAGTCCGTACTGAGCGACGTTCAGCAGGAAGAAGGTGCCGGCGAGGCCGAGCACCAGCGGAAACCGACGCAGCGCGAGCAGCGACCCCACGGGATTGGCCCGGGACCACGAGAAAGTTCCGCGGTTGGCGGGCGCCAGGGATTCGGGAAGGACGAACACTCCGTAGATCCAGTTCACGAGGGTCAGGCCGGCGGCCACCATGAACGGGACCCTCAGCCCGACGTCGCCCAGGATTCCGCCCAGGGCCGGACCCGCGATGAATCCGAGGCCGAACGCCGCGCCGATCATGCCGAAATTGGCGGCGCGCTTCTCGGGCGGGCTCACATCGGCGATGTAGGCGCTGGCGGCCGTGATGTTGGCGCCGGTGATGCCGGAGATGATTCGGCCGATGAAAAACCAGGCGAGGTTGGGCGCGACCGCGAGCAGGATGTAGTCGAGGCCCGAACCCAGGAGGGACGCCAGAATGACCGGGCGACGCCCGAAGCGATCGGAGAGACTTCCGAGCATCGGAGCGAAGAGGAACTGCATCAGCGAATAGAGCGCGGCCAGCCAGCCGACCCGGAGGGACGCCGAGGCGACGTCGCCCCCATGGAGTTGCTCCACCAGGCGAGGGAGGATCGGAATGATCAGGCCGATCCCCAGGATATCGAGGAACAGCGTGACCAGGATGAAGGCCATGGCCGGTTTGCGGGCGCCTTTCACGACGGGTTCCGTGGCCTTCTCGACGGGGGAATCGGAGTCATTGGGGGCATCGCGATCGATGGGGAAGCGGCGTCAGGTCCAGGAGCACAGGGACTCCACGTGGGCGGCGGAACCGTCGCGGAGCCAGCCGTCGAGCTGGGCCTGGTCCTTCAGTTGCTGCCCGCGCAGCCGCGGGACCACCACGAAACGGGCGGACACTTCGGGCAGCGCGGTGAGGTCGCTCCACAGCTTCTCGAACTGGGCGACGGGAAAGACATCCTCCTGGCCGTGGCCCCAGCGTTTCTTGACGTCCTTCAACGTCACGTAGGTCGGGAGCCGCGCCGCGAGGTGTCGCACCGCCGTGGCGACTTTCTCGCGCGGCGCGGCGGCGTGGGATTCTCCGGCGTCGAGGATATCCTGCCGATTCAAGCCGATGAGGCCCAGGAACTGGTCGAGGTCGATCCAGGTCGTCATGGAATTGTAGTAACTCAGCCTGAATTCGTCCTCCTCCCGCGGCATGGCGAGACCTTCGACCAGTCGGGCCCGTCCGTTGACCCGCGCGAGGCCGCCTCCGCGGTCCTCGAGACGTCGGGGAATGACTTCGAAGGTCAGGCAGGCTTGTCCCTCGAGATGGCTTCCAAAGAACACCGGATCGGGATTCGCGCCCACGGTGTCGATGTTGTGCAGCATCAGGTGCCGCAGGTTCGGGCGTTCCCTCAAAAGCGCGGCGAGCGTGCCGTTGCGCAGGAGGTTGGGCACCTCGAAGAAATGGCCGACCGGATGCAGGCATTGCAGCGGGAGGTTGTCGGTGTAGTCCGAGGCTTCGCCGGCCGAACGGGCCCACTGGATCAGGGCGTGGCGAAGGCTTTCCCGGACCTTCTGCTGCTGCTCGTCGAGCAGTTGCTGCGGCATGTCCTCCCACTGAAAGCGCAGGTCCCGCTCGGTCGGAACCATCCGCAGGCCGATCGCCTGGCCCTTCGAGAGAAGCAACGGCCCTGGATAGTCGTAGCGGCGGGCGCTCTCGATGAATCGTTCCACCGGGTCGTGGGTGAGGAAGCTCGTCGTGAAAAGGTGGGGCAGGGGAAGGCCCACCGCGTGTCCGACGCGCCGCGACTTGGCGAGATGCACTTCCACAAAGGACCGATGCCTTCCCCCCAGTTTGCAGAAGGGATGAAGCGCCTTGCAGACGCCGGCGCCCTGCGTCCATCGGGACCCGGCTCCGGCCGCCAAGCTGACGACCGCGAGTTCGCCGCGACGTAGCGCTTCTTCGCCCGCTTCTCGAAGGACCCGCTCCCGCGGAGTCCCCTCCCAGGCCGCCGCATCCACCACATCCGACGTCCGCACGTCCTCGATCGTTGTGTCCGGCCGGAGCCGGTTCTGGGCCAGCCCGATTCCGCCCGCCTTCAGGTCGGCTCGGATCTGCTCGTGCAGGGCCCGATCGAACCCGTTCTCGGCGAGCCACTGGGCGAGGGACGATTGACCCGCTGTCTCGTGCCGGGTGCGCGGCAGAAGGGCGTCGAAGAGCGTCTGAACCACGCCGCGGAGTTCGGGGCGCGTTCGGCAGGCCGCCGCGAAACGGTCGGTTTCGGCCCGCTGGGACGCCGGAAGCTGGCTCAAATCCCGCCGGAGAATTCGGGGCATCGTCAGGGTGTAGTACCCGGACGGCATGAGGGCGTCGTGTCCCGGAGAGGAGATCGGCCCAGGTGCCGCGTTCGTTGATGGCGTAGTCGAACACCACCGGGTCCATGGCGAAGGGCAGAGCATGCTGCAACTCGTCCTTGAGACCATCCAGGATGCGCTTCAGCTCCGCCTGCGCCTCGGCCTTTCGTTCCGGCGCGAACATGAATCCCATGCCGCCACCACTCATGCCCCCCAGCATCCAAAAGCCCCAAAAATCCGCGCCGAACCGCTCCCGGCTCCGTGCGATCAACGCTTCGGTGAACGCGGTCGACGCCCAGGGGATGATGGTCTGGATCGGCTCGAAGAAGTTCCGCGTCGTCGCTTCCCCCACCGCCTGGATATCCCCGCGAGCCAGCGCATCGAAGATCCGATCGAGGATCCCCAGCATCGACCCACGCGCCTCCCATTCCGCCCCGGACCGCAGGAGGTATTTCTCGGTCACCATCTCCAGGATCGGACCCACGTTCTGCGCCATGCCGCCATGCACAAGCACCAGCGATTCTTGCAGAGCCTTGCGGGCGTGATCGGGGACCCGGTCGCGCCCGAGCACCTCGTGGGCCGGCAGAAGACGGCCGCGCGAGATTCCAGCTTCCGGGTCGCCTTCACCCGCCGCGACGCCGGTGATGAGTTTGATGCCAGGCCAGATGCCGCCCGAGTCCTGCCAGCCACCGCCCGATCCGCCGAGCCACTCGCCCAGCAAGGCTCGCGCCAGGACGATCCGGCGCTCCGATTCCTCCAAGCCGCCCTCCAACGATCGCGCCTGCCCCGTGGCCCGCATGCAGACGCTGATCAGGCAACCCAGCAAGTTGGTCGAGACCGCCAGGCGCGATCCCTTGGGAATGTCGTTCACGCACGACACGATCTCGATTCCCAGGCCCGGTCCGACCACGCGTTCGAGGAGGTCGGCCAGGCTCTGGCCGCTGCCCTCGATGCCCGGCGGAACCAACCCGCTCGCGATGACCGCCGCCTTGAGCAGCCCTAGGTAGTCCTTCGCGAAATCGAAGACGTCCGAGAGCGCGGTCAGATCCGCCGTGGCCCCCAGGTCCACCGACGTGAGCCGCAGGACCGGTTCGTCCAGGATCCGGAGAAACGCGGTGACCGGGGGCCGGGTCGTCGAGTCGCGCCCGTGGATTCCCAGGTCGACGGAAACGTTCAGCACCTTGGCGCCCTCGGGATAATCCATCCCAAGGAAAAAAATGTCGCTCCACCCGCAATGCGTGAGGTCCATCCGGACCGGGGTCTGTTCCCGTAGGATCGGGTGGAGGCCGTCGGCGTCCCGGCGTCGCAGTTCCGGCCGGATCCTGAGGGGTTGATCGGCGGGATGCCCCACGCGGAACATCCATTGGTTCCCGCGAACCGAGCGGACGCTCCGGCGCACCTGATCCGCGAGCGTCTGAAACGCCAGGCGCTGGTAGGCGGCGGCCAACCCGGAGGACAGCGCATCCGACGGGCCGCTGGCGGCCGCGTGCAGGAAGGTGTCGATCGCCTCCCCGAAGCGGCGCTGGAGCAGTTGCTCGTATCCCCGGAACGGAATAAGCCCCGGGCTGGATCCGGCGGCCGATCGGGCGAGATGTCGCGGAAGGTGGAACCGGTGAATCGCGTGCAGGAAAAACAGCGCGCGCACCCGCTCGTAGAGGTTGTCGGAGCGCCGGCGAAATCGGTCCAGCGCTTCGCAGGCCGCGAGAAGGGCGGCGGTGTCGGCGCCGGCGCAAAAGAGGTCGAGCGACTGGTCGCGAACCTGGGGATCCGTCGACGTGATGACCCGGATCAGCGGGTGGTCCATAAGCGGTAGGGCGAGGCGGGGCGGGAGCGGTCAGGTGGTCCGGCTGAGCTGGCGATTGGCCAGGAGGTCGACCATCAGTTCGAGAACTTCGCGCTGGTCCTTGCCGTGCAACGCCAGCGCGAGTTGCGCGTTCAGCAAGCCATAGCGCGCGCCGATGTCGTACCGCCGGCCGAGCGCCTCGAAGGCGAGGTAGCGTTCCCGTTGGGCGAGACGGGCCAGCGCCGGCGAGAGAGCGAAGGAACCGCTCCCTTTCGCGTCCTCGGACAACAGATCCAGAACGGCCGGTGTGATCACGTGCATCCCGAAGAAGCATAGGTAGTGACCCGCCCGAAGCCCTGGCACGAGAAGAACCTGCTCGGCGGCCGTCGGCGTCGGCTTTTCGATGACTTCCGTGACGTCGTAGTGGCCCGGATGGCCATGAAGAAGGCGCCCACCCACGGCACCGTAGTAGGGGAGCTTCGACTCGTGGGTGGGTTGCACCGCCGAAACCGCGCACTGATGCGCCCGCGCCACATCAACGAGTTGCCGGGCGCACGAGATCGCACCCGAGGTCACGTACAGATGATCCCCCACCAGGAGGAGGAAGGGATCCGCGCCGGTGAACGCGCGGGCGGTCAGCACCGCGTGGCCGAACCCGCGGGGATCCGATTGTTCGACGAATCGCAGCTTGGCCGCGTGCGCTCCGGCCGCCGCGAGAAAGGCGTCGCGGTCGCCCGGGGCGATGACCAGCGCGATTTCGTCGATTCCAGCGGACAACGCCTCCTCGATGAGAATGGCCAGGGCGGTCTTCGTCACGCCGTCCTGGTCCACGAGGGTCTGCAGGGGAAGCGCCCTCTGCGATCGGCCCGCGGCGGTGATGACCGCTTTCGTGATCTCCATGGGCGGCAAGCGTCTCCGCGCCGTCCGATAGGGTCAATCCCGCGAAAAGGGGTCAGTCAATGGTATTGGAGTATTTAGCGCGGGGCTTGGGCGAGAGAATCCGTGTGCTCATTCCAATACGCCAATACCGTGGACTGACCCCTGCGACTTGGTTCAACAATCGGGGTCAGTCCATGGTATTGACGTATCGGGTTGGGCACGCAGCTTGTCGCCTTTGCCCCGCCGCCGAATACTTCAATACCATGGACCGATCCCTATGCAGCGGAGTTTTCCGTGTCGGCGTGGGGAGGGCTGATCTAGCTTAGCGACGTGAAAGCGCTTCAGTTGGTGGAACATGGATCCCCCGGTCGCTTCGAATGTCGGGAAGTCCCCAAACCCAGCCCGGGCCGGGACGAGGTGCTGGTTGCCGTTCGCGCCTGCGGCCTGAATCGGTTGGATCTGTGGCTGGAAGAAGCCGGGTTGCCGGTTCCCGTCGAACTCCCGAGGACACCCGGGGGCGAGGTGGCTGGCGTCGTCGAGGTCTTGGGGGATGGAGTTTCCGATTGGAAGGAGGGCGACCGTGTCGCCGTCCAGTCCAACCTGTTTTGCGGCGTCTGTGAGTTCTGCGCGCGCGGTGACGAGTCGATGTGTCTCTCCGGACAGCTCCTCGGAGTTCAGTGCGACGGCGGGTTCGCGGATTACTGCCGCGTTCCTTCCCGCGCGCTGGTCCGGATCCCCGAAGGGGTCTCGGACACGGACTCAGCGGCGCTCACCCTGGCGGGAAGCACCGCGATGCACATGCTCACCGACCGCTGCCAGGTCGATGCAGGGCAGTGGGTTCTGGTCATTGGCGGAGCCAGCGGAGTCGGTTCCGCCGCCATTCAGATCGCGCTCGGCCTCGGCGCCCGCGTGATCACCACGGCCTCGACCCCGGAGAAGCGCGCGTTCTGCGAAGCCCTCGGCGCCGAAGTCGTCGTCGATCCCGCGGAGGAGGCTTGGCCGGCCCAGGTTCGGCAGGCGACCGCGAAAAGGGGTGTTGATGTCGTCGTCGAACACGTGGGAGGTCGCGTCCTGGAGCAGGTTTTTCATTGCCTGGCCCGGGGCGGCACCGTGGTGACCTGCGGAGCCACGGCTGGGCGGGAGATCCAACTCCAACTGTGGCCGCTTTTCGTGAAGCAACAGCGGTTGATCGGCAGCTACGGCAGGAATCGCAAGGACATGGAGGCGACGCTCGACTGGGTGGCGCAAGGCCGACTCCGGGCCAGCGTCGACGAAGTCCTTCCCCTGGAGCGCGGCGCGGAGGCCTTTGAGCGGCTGAGGAAACGGAAGGTGAAGGGGAAGTTGGTGCTGGCGCCCTGAAGTTTGGGGTCGAGGCCATCCTGGCGGCCGGTACACTCGCGGCGTGCAAACAGGCTTCGCGGTTCGCGTGTCGGCGTGGATTGGATTTCTGGGAGTCGCACTGGGTGCTTTCGGTGCCCATGCGCTGAAGGAAACGTTGGCGCGCAACGACGCGACGGCGACATGGCACACCGCGGTCCTCTACCACCTCATCCATGCCGTGGTGCTTCTGATGCTCGCCACCGGAAGTTCGTTGCGTCGCGGTCCGTGGCTCTGTTTCCTGGCCGGCGTCATCCTGTTCTCAGGAAGTCTCTACGGCCTGGCATTGGGGGGGGCGCGGTGGCTGGGCCCGGTCACCCCCCTCGGCGGAATCTGTTTCTTGGCGGGTTGGGCTTGGATGGCGATCGCCTCGGCGAAATCGACCGGGGGACCGAGAGGGAACGGAGCCAAGGCGGAGAGAGATGGACCATCGCACTCTCCATGACGCCGGAAACATGAGTGCATTAGGACCGCTCTCTGCTGGGAAACGAATCGGGCCGGCCGACTTGTTCAACGACAAAGCGAATATCGGCCCGGCCGGCTCTGATCGCGGACCTTCATATTCGCAAGTATGATCCCAATGAGTCTCATCAATTTCGGGCTGCCGGATATATGACATTCCACCCGCCGGTTTTCGCGCTCGGCCAAGGCATTGAAATATTTCCCCTTTTGGGTGCGATTCTACTGGGCGCCATAGCTGGGTTCGTTCTCGGAATCAGCAAACAGGGTTGGCTCATCATGGGGTGCGTATGCGCTGGACTCGCCGGGTTTGGCGTTTGGTTGGTTGGTCCAATGGGCTTGATTTGTGGCGCTTTGACGCCATTGCTCTACTGCTACGCGAGGTATTCGTCATGACCCACGAGGACGTCGACCTCAATCCATGGAACGACGAGCTATGAGGACCACCACCCGACAGCGGAATGACCGGCGAGGACCTCTCCCGGGTGGTCGGGGCGAGCAGGAACCTTGGGACGATGATCTCTCGAGGAGATCGCCGATTGACCGTCGACCATATCCGAATCCTGGCGGGACGTTTCAACGTGTCGGCATCGTTGCTTCTGTAATCCGACAATCTTGGAACGTTGGGCAATCGGGTCACCTGGTGGGGCGTCGTCGCCTCCTGGACGGCCCCATCTTCGGTTCGGGAGTCGGTTTCTTCGGTGCCGGAGTGAGGAAGATGAGGCGGTTGAGCCACGTTTCTTCGCCGTGAGTCTCCCAAAGCCAGACCAGCACCCGCATGAGCCCACCGAGGTCGTTGGGTGGAATGGTTCGGTCGTCGACGAAGATAATTCCGCCGAGTTCGTGGCCGGCTATCAGGTGGTCCGAGGCGTGTTTCCAAAGGGTCCGCTGATCGTAGGTGACCAACGTTAACCCTTGCTTGCCGGCCTCCATCAGGATCTCGGGGTCTTGGGCTCCGAGAAAAACTCCGGATTCCCAGTCGTGGATCGATTGGATGTCGATCGCCGGGCGCCATTCTTTCGCCTGGACACCCACCTCCCGGGAGATGTGCTCGTCGAGCAGGAGCCGGAGCATGTCACTTGCCCTTGAGGACTCCCGCCGGAACCTCGATCCGTTCCAGCGCCGGCATGAGACGGGAGAGTCGGGTGAAGTCGTGGGAACGACTGTCCTCGAGGGCATGTTCGACTTCCTCGGGGAAAGCGCCGGCGTAGTTGAGAGCGGCGCGGACTTTGGAAATGGGCCAGGTGAGGTGCCTGGCGGTCTTCTTGATGTCGTCGGCGTAGGCTCGCGCGAGGTTTACCACCTGCCACACCGCCACACGGGTCCCCTCGAGGTACGCCTGCCGTCCGACCGGCGAGTCGCGAAACTCGATCATGGCGAACTCTTCACGACGGAGGCCTTCTTCCACAAGGCGTGCCGCGATTTCCGCGATCGATCGATCGAAGCGTCTCGCGAGCCGTTTAAGGCTTTCGGTGCGTTCAGGGGGAAGGCGAAGGCTCAAGACGGTGGTGGCTGCCATGGTTCGATCCTTGGATGCGATGCAACTGTAGTGTTTGTAGACGAACGCCGCAGTCGCAGTCAATTCGCCTGGGAGGAGGCGGGTCCGGGAACTGGAATGGAGTCGCCTGTTGCAGGGTTGGGCCGGGATCGGCAGATTCGGCGCGAACGAATTTCCAGGCTCCCGTGGATGGCCCGACGCGATCGTGTGAAGTACCATGCACCCAATGATCCACAACCGACAATCCGGCCGCCACAAGCCCGTTTGGATTGGCCGCCTAGCCCTGATGGAGATTTGAACATGAGCGGTATCAAACGCTTCTTTCGACCCACCGACGTCGCGGTCTGGCAACAGTTGGAGACCGAGATGGGGGCCCGCTTCCAAGAAAGCGACTCCTGGCATCGCAACAAGGTGGAAGTGACCCTCGACCGTTGGACCGTGACGCTGGACACCTATTTTTCCGCGGCGACCAAGCACGAATACACGCGCTTGCGGACCTCGCTGGAGGACCCGGGTGGATTGCAATTCTCGATCTATCGAACCGGTTTTTTCACCGATCTGGCCGTTCGCTTGGGAACGCAGGACATCGCGATAGGGGATCCCCAGTTCGACCGGGATTTCATCGTGAAGGGGAGTGACGAGTCGAAGGTTCGCGAGTTGTTTAAGGGCCAACGAATCCGGGATCTGATTTCCGCGCAGCCCGAGGTCTGCTTCGGACTGAACGCGGAGGGCGTCTTGTATTTCGAGGTGCCGGTCGTGATTCAGGATTTGCCCCGGCTAAAACACCTGTTCGAGCTCTTCGCGGAGACGCTGGATGTGTTGTGCCGGCTTGCGACCGATAAGGACGGCAAGTGAGGATGGCCACCATTCCCGCTGAAACATGAGTGACTCAATGCAAAGCCCCACGGATGGACCGCAGTTCAAGAAGGCATTCCCGTATCAGGCGGATGTTCTGGCGCTGCCGGTCACCGACCTGGACGCCGCTTCCGAATGGTACCGCGGGCATTTCGGGATGTCGGAGGTGGAGCGGCGCGATGGACCCAAGCCTTCCGTGATCCTCGAGCGGGATGGGACCCGGATGGGCTTCTCGATCAACGGCGGTGACGCATCCCAGGACGGAGCCGCGATTCTCGTCTCGGACATTCAAGGCATCCGGGCGGAACTTGAATCCAAGGGAGTGAAGATCGGCGAATGGCGCGTGGACGAGCGGGACGGCCGAAAGCTCAAGGTCTTCTTCGCCACGGCGCCGGACGGCCTCTGCTACTACTTCCACGAACCCGTTCAATCGACCTGACGGCGACTGTTAGCCGCCTATCGCCGACTTCCCACGGCAGCCAGCCGATCATGCCTGCAAAACGAAAGTCGATCGTTCCGTTCACCCAGCTACACAAGGACGGGACGGTCTGGGCGAGGGGCCAGGTGGATGGCGATACTCCCGTCGGGTACTGGGAATGGTTTCGGAAGGATGGCACCAAACTTCGCTCCGGGCATTTTGAAGCCGGAGAACAGACGGGCGACTGGACGACCTACGATAAGAAGGGAGAAGTCTACAAAGTCACCCGGATGAAGCCGAAGCCGGCGAAATGAAGGGCTGCGACGATCTCAGGGTTTCCCGGGCGGTGGCTTCAGATTGGCGCTCTTGGCCCTTGATTCCTTGGCGATCGACGTTTTGTACGCCTGGAGTTTTCGGGCGAGGGCTGGTTCCCGCGTTGCCAGGATCTGGACGGCGAGCAATCCAGCGTTTCGGCCGGCTCCGATGGCGACCGTCGCGACGGGCACACCGGACGGCATCTGGACGATGGAGAGCAGGGAATCGAGGCCTTGCAGGGCTTTGCTCTGAATCGGGACGCCGATCACGGGGAGGATGGTGTGGCTGGCGATCATTCCCGGCAGGTGCGCCGCGCCGCCGGCACCCGCGATCACCACCCGGAGACCCCGACGCGCCGCGCCGCGTCCGTACCGGGCCATGTCATCGGGCGTGCGATGGGCGGAAACGACACGCGCCTCGCAGGGGACTCCGAATTCGGCGCAGACCTCCGCCGCGAGCTGAAGCGTGGGCCAATCGGAGTCGCTGCCCATGATGATGCCGACGAGGGGGGCGTTTTTCTTCATGTGCCGTCGGGGGGCAGGCTAGGCGAAGCCGGTGTCGCTCGCGAGGGATTTGCCGTTCCGACACTTCGCGCCTCCCCGGTGTCGTCCCTTTCCCAGGTTTGAAGGGAGGGCAACCGGTCCTTCCGGGCGTCCCGCCAGACGTCCGGGAATGTGCGGCGAGGGAAATGGGCTTCGGCGACGCCCCCGGTCGTGCAGGCGATGAACCGGGCGTCGACCTTGTTGGTCCAGGGGCGGCCGATTCTTCGGGCGCTGTTGGCCGGGAGGGGATTCAGACCGCGCCGGTCGAGAACGAGGTAACTCAGCGGAACGCTGCGCAGATCGATTCCTAGAGTGTTGCTGAAGCGGCTCCAGAAGGGATCGGTGAACACCGCGGGCGGTGGTGTGGCGAAGTGATGGCACCAGTGGGATTCGTTGCCGGGCGCGAGGATTCCGCACGGGCCGGCATGGGGGCAGGGCGCGATCGGCGGAAAATCCTGCCGGAGACGTTCCCGTATGGCGATCAGGGCGAGGCTGGCTTCGTAGGTGCCGGGTTCCACCCAGATGACGGAGGTGGGCGTGGCCAACAGGGCGAGGAGGGCATCGACCTGGGGGGGAGACAACTCGGTCAGGACATGGCTGAGAAGGACGACAGCCGGTTGGTCGGTCGTGCCGGCGACGATCGGGCGGGTGGGGAAACGGTCGCGAGCCCGGCGCGAGGCGAATTCCACGGCCAGAGGCGAGCGATCCCAGTAGTGAACCGGTGCGACCTCGGCGGACTGGAACTGGTCGAGGAAGGCGCGGGAGGCGATTCCGGAGCCACAACCCCAATCCAGGAGCGGGCCCGGAGGAGGGGTCCAACCCTGGCGATCGAGATCGGCCAGGACGAAATCCCACTTCCAACCGATGCGCTGGGCGAAGGTGGCGTCGTAGGCCGCCAGGTCGTCCGGGCTTTGCCAGTAATCCTTCTCGCCGGCGGTGCCGTCGAGGAACGACTGACGAAGTCGCTGCAACGTGGCCCAATCGCGCGGGTCCGCGTTCCTGTTCATGTCGGCGGGCGACCCGGAAAGTCATCGAGGGCGAGGCCACCGAGGCCGAAGTATTCCTTGAGGGCGCGGAGCTGATTCCGGGCGCGGGTCCGGCGCTCGGATCCGCCTTCATCACCGGTTCGAATTCCCGCGAGAAGCAGGTTTTTCGGCGTGTGTTCGGAACCAATGAACTCGATGGCCTTGGTGTGGTACCCGGCGGCTTGGAGGGCGAGGACGCGCAGCCCATCGGTCAGCCATTCCGCGAAGCGTTCGGCGAAAATCCCGTGCTCGAGCAGTGGGGCGAGAAGTTCGGGCCGACCCAGGCTGGGCCGGAGTTCCTGGTGACAACAGGGGGCGACCAGGATGAGGCGCGATCCGAGTTGGACGCCGCGTCGGAGGGCATCGTCGGTGGCCGTGTTGCACGCGTGGAGCGCGATCAGAATGTCGATCCGATCCAGGTTGGATTCCGCATCGGCGATGGATCCGGCGCGAAAGCTGATGGATGTCAGTCCGAGGCGGTCGACGGCGGCTTGCGCTTCGGCGGCGAGTTCCGGGCGCAACTCGACTCCTAAAACGTGGGCCGGAAGCCCGAGTTGGCACGTCAGCAACTGCCAGGCGGCGAAGGTCAACGCGCCGCGGCCGCAGCCCATGTCGGCGACGTGGATCGGATGGTTCGAATCCAAGCCGATCTCCTTGAGGAGGTGGCCCAGGATTTCCGAGTACCGAAGGATCTGACGGACCTTGTCGGCGCGCTTGGGGAAGGGGCGTCCTTTCGGGTCGGTGAGTCCGAGGGCGGCCATCCAATCCTGGGCCGACGCGTCCAGCGAACCGTGGCGCGGACGGTCGTGGGCGCGATCGGGCGTGGCGGAGCAACGTGGGGAATGACCGATCAGGCGGGGTGGTCGTCCGGCGGCGACCGTGAGCTGCCAGTCCTTGCGGGTGGACTCGAGGAGCGCCGCCTCGAGTTGGGCGCCCAGGGCGCTGGTGAGCCAGGGGCGCACCTCGGGAAGTGGCAGATTGCGGACGGAATCCCGGCGTGCTTCGCGAAGTGTCAGACTCAGGGTCGGCGCTTCGCGGAGGACGATCAGGCGCCCTTCGATCCGGGTGGTATCCGGGCACGCGGCGGTGGGGCGTGAAAGGACCAGTCGGACGAAGGTGCCGTCCGCGAGGGAGGCGTCGACGTTGTCCAGGAAACGGGCGACGGCCGGCGGATGGACGTCGGCCGTCGGAGAAGGCGATTCGGGCGGGTGCCCCATCGAAGCTTTCAGGAACGGGGTGTGACCAGATGTTCCAGCAACTCGTTCATCCGTCGCAGGAGCGCCTGGGGATCCTCGAGCAGGCCGGCGCCGAGGCGGGCGTTGTCGAAGACTTGTTCGGAGACTTTGGCGGCGAGGGGCGGGTTGGATTCCCGGAGTTGGAAGAGTCCCAGGATGACGGGATGACGCGGGTTGATCTCCAGATGGAGCTTGGAGACCTTGGCGTCGCCCTCCTGTTTCATGGCCTTGAGGATCCGGCGCATGGAAGCCGTGGTGAATTCGTCGGCGTCGACGACAACGGCCGGGCTGCCGACCAGGCGTTGGGAAGTCCGGACCTCGTCGATGCGATCGCCGAGGGATTCCTTGATGAAGTTCCCAAGCAAACGGGCGTCGTCGTCGGACAATCCGCCCTCGCCGCGGTCGAGTTTGAGGTCGGACTTCTCGGCGGGTTTGAGGGGTTTTCCCTGGAAATCCCGGAGGTGCTCGAAGACGAATTCGTCGACGGGTTCGTAGGCGAAGAGGACCTCGTGACCGAGCTCCCGGCAGGCTTCGAAGTAGGGACTGGCCTCGGCCGCCTCGCGGTTGGGGGCGCCGAGGTGGTAGATGTCGTTCTGGCCCTCCTTCATCCGGGTGACGTAATCGACCAGGGACGTCGTCTGGCCGGCCGGGGTGAGCGAGGATTCGAAGCGGAGAGTTTGGCGAGACCTTCGCGGTGGTCGAAGTCGGTGATGGCGCCTTCCTTGAGGAATCGGCCGTGGGCGGCGTAGACCTTGGCGTAGGACTCGGGTTCCTTTTCGGAGAGTTCGGCGAGGAACTTGATGAAGCGCCCGGTGAGGACGCGGTTGAGTTTCTTCATCAGCGCGCTGTCCTGCATGGCTTCGCGCGAGATGTTGAGAGGCAGATCCTCGGAATCGACGACCCCCTTTAGAAACCGGAGCCAGTCGGGGAAGAGTTCCTTGGCCTTGGCTTGGATGAGGATCTTCCGGCAATGCAGGTTGACCTCGGACTCCGCCTTGCCGATTCCCATGGTCTCCAGGTTCCGGGACGGGACGAAGAGCAGAGCCTGGAGTGCGAGGGGCGCGTCGACGGTGAAATGGAGGCGGGCGAGGGGGGGGGAGGGATCGTGCCCGATGAACTCGTAGAATTCCGTGTACTCCTCGTCCTTGATCTCCGCTTTGGGGCGGGTCCAGAGGGCCTGGACCGTGTTGATGGGGTCGCCGTTCAGCTTGATCGGGAACGGGACGAAGCTGGAGTAGCGTCGGACGATGGTTTGGACCTGGAAATTCTCGGAGAACTCCTTCGCGTCCTCCTTCAAGTGGAGGACGATCCGGGTGCCCCGGGGCGCGTCGGGAGCGGGTTCGATCTCATAGCCGCCGGCGCCGTCGGAGGTCCAAAGCCAGCCGGTCTCGTCGGGCTGATGGGAACGGGTGAAGACCTCGACCTTGGTCGCGACCATGAACGCCGAATAAAACCCGACCCCGAATTGCCCGATCAGGTTCAGCGCCGGCTTTTCCTTGGCGTCGGCGAGTTTCTGAAGGAAAGCCTTGGAACCGGAATGGGCGATGGTGCCGAGGTTCTCGACGAGATCGTCGCGGGTCATGCCGATCCCGGCGTCGGCGATCACGAGAGTGGCCTCTTTGTTGTCGGCCGTGAGGTTGATTTCGAGCGGCAACTCGGGCTGGAAGAGCGGTTGCCCGGACGTCTGCAGAAACCGGAGCTTTTCCAGGGCGTCGGCCGCATTGGAGACCAGTTCGCGGAGGAAGATCTCTCGGTCGGTGTAGAGACTGTGGATGACGATATCCAGGACGCGCTGGATCTCCGCTTGAAACGTGTGGTGCTGCTTCTGACTCATGGGCGCTGTTGACTAGGGAAACTGAGCCGCGCGGTCAAGTGGCTCGAAGGGCGGGCGCGGGCGCCGCCGAAACTTCGAGCGGCCCGGGCGGTTTTAGCCGCGACCGGATCCTGGAGGAACCGCGCGAGTGGTTCTCTCACTTCGTTTCGCTTCGCTTCACCTCACTTCAGGACGTGCTCGGACACCGGGACACCGACCTTGAACTTGTTGAACCCGAACATGGTGGCTTTGAATTCGCCGATGGGCGTGACGTCGGCCTTGTTGGGGACGGGGAGCCCGGTGAGATCGAAACAGGCGTTGACCACGAAACGGCGGAGATCCTCGCTGAGGAGGTCAATGGCGGCGCCGATGGTGGAACAAAGAAACCGAGAAGTCTTGCCGCCCCCGGTCTTGACGTCGCGCAGCCAGGCGAGCGGCATGACGGCCTTGTTCAACTGGGGCGCGTCGTCCGGGTTCATTCCCACCAGCGTCATTCCCCACAGGAGAACCGTGGCATCGGCGGGGAAATCCGCGTTGACCCCGTAGACGTCGGAGGGGCCGAAGACGTCCTTCACCGATTTCAGGATGGGATGCTTCCGGTTCTGGCCGTCCACCAGGCCGCGGGTGGCTTCCTTTCCGTGGTTCCCGTGGTGGTAGGTCCACGATTCGCCCACGGTCATTCCGCCGAAACCACCGCCGGGCGCGGAGAAGCTGTACTTCGCGTACGGACTGTTCTTGTTGCGTGTGTAGTTGAAGGCGTGGTTGCCGGTCCGGAGGACGATCATCGGCTTCCCGGAGTCGAGGTAGTCGACGAAATGCTTCATGTCGGCGTCCGGCAGTTCGCGAAATCGGAACTGGTTCACGACGAGGTCGGCTCCCGCGAGCAAGTGCATGCCTGGGATGTTGGTCTGGTTGTTGGGATCGATGATCCCCGACGCGTCCTGGCTGAAGAGCACGGTGCATTTGAACCCATGCCGCTGGCTCAGGATCTTGCCCATGGCCGGGAGCGACTCCTCCGAGCGATACTCCTCGTCGCCGCTGAGCATGACGATGTGCTTGCCGTTGGCGATGTCGGCGGGCGGAGTGTAGGTGACCCAGGGATCGGCGGTCGCGGCCAAGGTGGAGGCGAACAGGCCAAGCAGGAGTGCCAGCGGCTTCATGCGGGGGAGCGTGATCCAACTCGCCGCCGCCGACAAGACAACCATGATGACGGCGTGGGGCGCTGGTCTCCTCCGCCGACGAAGGAACTTCCGATTGACGGGGAGGAGGCGGCCTGCGAACCAGGGGGTCCCAGGATGAGCCGACGAGTCTTAATCATCGCAGCGTTGATGGCGGGAGGCCTGTTGCCGTTGACCCCTACGTGCTCGGGGGAGGGCATTGCCAAGGCCTTCGAAGAGGCCGCTCATCATTGGGCCTACCGTCCGCTCAAGACGCCGGAGATTCCGAAGGTTCGGTCCGTGGAGAACGTTCGATCGCCGGTCGACGCGTTCCTGCTGGCGCCGCTGGAGGCGAACGGACTGGGATTCTCGCCGAAGGCCGATCCGCGGACCCTCCTTCGCCGCGTGTACTTCGACTTGATCGGGATACCGCCGACCTACGCCGAGATCGAGGCGTTCACCCGGGACACTTCGCCGGGGGCCTGGGCCGCCGTCGTGGATCGGCTGTTGAATGACCCGCGGTACGGGGAGCGTTGGGGGCGCCACTGGCTGGATGTGGCGCGTTACGCGGACACCAAGGACCTCGTCCTGCTTTACGGAAAGGACGCCATCCGGCCGTACGCCTACACGTATCGGGACTATGTCATTCGGGCGTTCAACGAGGACATGCCGTTCGACGTGTTTGTCCGGGACCAGATCGCGGCGGACCTGGTGGAGCCCAAGGTGCCGTCGTGGCGTCTCGCCGCGCTGGGATTCCTGACCCTCGGCCGCCTCTTCGACCAGAATCCGCACGATCAGATCGACGACCAAATCGACACCGTTGGACGGGGCTTGCTTGGGCTCACCGTGGCGTGCGCCCGGTGCCACGATCACAAGTTCGATGCCATCACGATGGAGGATTACTACGGGCTCTACGGTGTCTTCGCGTCGACCGAGCGCCCTTACCTTCTTCCCCTGATTGAAGATCCGTCGGATGTGCCCGGCGGGCCGGAGTTCGAGGAGAAACTCGCCAAGGCGACCGGCGAACTGGAACGCCACATCGACGCCGAGTATTCGAAGCTGACCGAGGTGTTTCGTTTGCGGCTGGGCGACTACCTCGAACGCGCGGTCACGACCCCGCCGGACATCACCGAGACGACCCAGTTCTTCCTTTCGCTCACGCCGGACGATTTTCGACCCGGGCTGATGCTCCGGACTCGACGCTACCTGGCGCGTCGGGCCCGGCCCGAGGATCCGGTGTTCGGTCCTTGGGCGGCGGCGATGGCGGCGTTGTCCTCGGAGGTTTCGCCAGCGGAAGGCGTCGGAATTCCGGATCGTCGGGTGGTGGATGCCTTGGAATCGGCGCCGGAGCGCTCCGAATGGAATCCGCTCGCCGTCGCGGCCCTCCGGCAGGCGCGACCGGTGGAACCCGCCGCGGTGGCGCGCGCGTACGGCGCCCTGTTTCGATCGGTGTACGAAGAGTCCCGCGCCGGTCAGGCGGAAGAAGGCGCGAAGCGGGAGATCCTTGACGTCGTGATCGGGCGGGACGGACCCGTGGCGTTTGAGCGCCGCGAAACTCCGAACCACATGTCGCGACCGGAAAAGGATCGGTACGGAGGCCTGGTTTTGGCGCTCGACAAGTTGGGCGCGCACGCGACCCAGGCGCCTCCCGCGCGAGCGATGGTGGTCACCGACCTGCCGGAGCGCCACGCCTCCCGGGTGTTCCTTCGGGGAAACCCGTCGCGTCCGGAGCGCCCCGCGCCCCAGGGGTTTCTACAGGTGCTGGGGGATGGCGAGGCGCGCCGATTCGAACACGGAAGCGGTCGGTTGGAACTGGCCGAGGCGATCGGGGATCCAGGGAATCCCCTCACCGCCCGGGTGTTCATGAACCGGGTCTGGATGCACCATTTCGGGGAGCCGCTGGTGGCTTCCCCGGGCGACTTCGGTGCTCGAAGCGATCCCCCGAGCCATCCGGAGCTGTTGGATTGGCTGGCCCACGAGTTCGTCAGCGCAGGTTGGCGACTGAAACCCATCCACCGCCGGCTTCTCTTGAGCGCGGCGTTTCAGCAGGGATTCATCCCTTCCGCCGATTCGAAAGGGGAGGAGATCGATCCCGACAACCGGTTGCTCTGGCGGTTTCCCCGGCGGCGCCTGGACGTGGAGGCGATGCGGGATTCGCTGCTGGCGATCAGCGGGCGGCTTGAGTCGACCGTGGGCGGCCGGCCCGTGGATGATCGCGTTCGACGCGGCGAACCGGCGACGGACGGTTTATGGGCTGATCGACCGTCAGAACCTGCCCGGCTTCTTTCGGTCCTTCGATTTCGCGGTGCCCGACCAGTGCGTGGAACGGCGGCCGAAGACCACGGTGCCCCAGCAGGCGCTGTTCGCGTTGAACGCCCCCTTTGTTCAAGCGCAGGCGATCGCGGTGTCCCGGTTGCCGGAGATTCAAGAAGCGGCCACCGATTCCGATCGTGTGAAGCACCTTTTCCGTCGGGTGCTCGGCCGGAACCCTTCCCCCACCGAGAACTTGGCGGCGCTCGATTTCCTGGAGGTTTCCAGAGTTGGTCCGGCCGGAGAAGTGGCCGAAGAGAACGATTGGACCTCCCTGGCGCAGTTGGCCCAGGCGGTGATGGTTTCGAACGAGGCTGTTTTCAGCGAGTAGGAGACTCCGAGACACGATGATCCCAACCCATCCCAACCCAGATCCAGGCCCGTTCCGGTCGCGTCGCGCCATGCTCCGCGAGATGGGGACAGGGCTCGGATTCCTCGGGCTCGCCGGTCTGCTGGGTGGTCGGGCAGGGGCGTCGGTGATCTCGCCCGGCGATGACCCGAATCCGCTGGCTCCCAAGCTGCCGCACTTCGCCCCGCGCGCCCGTCGGATCATCCACATCTACCTGAACGGCGGACCGTCCCAGGTCGATACGTTCGACCCGAAACCCGCCCTGATCCGTCACGCGGGTAAGGTTCTGCCCTCGGGCAATCTCACGACGGAACGTCCCCTGGGAGCCGCGCTTCCGTCGCCGTTCGAGTTCAGGCGCCACGGGCGGAGCGGCATCGAGGTCAGCGAGATTTTTTCAAGGACGGCGGAGCACGTCGACGACCTCTGCTTCATCCGTTCGATGCACGCGAACACGCCGAATCATGAGCAGTCGATGCGGCTCATGAATTGCGGGGACGAACGGCTTTCACGTCCCAGCTATGGCGCCTGGATCACCTACGGGCTGGGGACCGAGAACCAGAATCTCCCGGGCTTCATCGCGATGTGCCCGGGGCTTCCGGTCGCCGACGTCTCCAATTGGCGTTCGGCGTTCCTGCCCGGCATCTATCAGGGCACCCACATCAACACGAAGGAGACGCGTCCGGAGAAATGGATCGAAAACATCACGAACAGCCGTCAATCAAGGACGGCGCAGCGCCGGCAGTTGGATTTCCTGGGCGCGATGAACGCCGAACATCGTCGGGGTCGCGAGACCGATCCCCAGTTGGAGGCCCGCATTCAATCGTTCGAACTGGCCTACCGGATGCAGTTGGAAGCCACGGACGCGTTTGATGTCTCCCGGGAACCCGAGTCCGTCCGGAAGATGTACGGCGACTCCGTTCAAGCCCGGCAGTTGCTGATCGCCCGAAGGCTCGTCGAGCGCGGGGTGCGCGTCGTCCAGTGCTATCACGGGGATGTCCAACCCTGGGACAGCCACGATATGATCGCCGACGCCC
>CALNYA010000012.1:0-100608 GCA_942490575.1 uncultured Verrucomicrobiota bacterium | reverse complement strand
AACTGCCGGAGTCCGAATCGGTCGCACCGTACAGGTTGATGTTCCTCTGGAGGGCGTACGCAGCCTCCTGTCCCAGGTTGAAGGCGATATCACCGGTCAACTGGTCCTTGATCGATGGCGCCACCAACGCGTGCTCCTCGTTGGGGTTGTACCCCGTCGCGTCCCGATCCGGCTGGTTGTAAATCGCCAGATTCGCGTAGAGAGCCGGGTCGAACATCCGTTGGTCCAGACCCGAGGCGTTGACGCCTTCGCTTCCCAGGCGACTCGCGATGTAGATCAGGTTGCCTTCGTCGCCGGGGAACTCGACCTGGTCGTAGTTGCCCACCACGTAGGGCCACCCGACGTTCGGATGGAGACTGCTTTCCGGCGCCTGGAGATACGGATTCTCGTACCAGGCGACCCGCAAACGCCGGTTGTCCGCCTGATAGAGACCCGACCAGTTGACGGGATAGATCGCTCCCCAGGTGCCGACGTTCGCGTCGCGCCTGTAAATCTGCGGATTGTAGTTGGAGACCTTGTGGAGCAGGAACCCTGAACCATACGCCGCCCGGTCCAATATCGACTGAATCCGCGCGCCGACCGTCGCCGACAGATTCGTCTCGCTCTGCGAGACGTCCAGGGATTGGACGATTTTCACCGCCAGCGCCTCCCGCGTGAGGTCGCCAGTGGCCACCTGGGTTGCGTTGGTGCGGTAGCTGAAGAGGAGCACCGTCCGGATCCCGGGGGTGATTTCGGTGAAGAGTGTGGTCTGAGCATCGGTCGTGGCTGAGATGCCTTCCGAGTAGGCGAGTCGTTGGAAGTTCCAGCGATCCCCGGAATCCGGATCCAATTGTGCTGGTGTCGGGTCCTCCAGGTTCGGGGACACCACGTAGTGATAGTGCGCCACGGGTGTGGCTGGGTACGCGGTGGCGGTGCTCGCGAAGGTCACGGGAGTCAGGTAATCCGGCGCGGACCCCTGCCGGGACCCATTCTGGTTCTCGCGGTTTTCGACAATGACGGTCTCGGTGGGGAAGTCCGCGTGGATCTCGATCTGATAGGATTTCCCGGGGGTCTTGGCATCCAGCCACGTGAGCGAGTACACCCCGGGCACGAGGGGATAGAAGGTCTTGCCAACCCCGTCCCACGCATAGGGGAGCCCCGTTCCACCCGCGATGGCCCCGTCGGCTCCGACAGCCGGCGCGCGGTTGACCACCGGACCGTTCCGATTGATGAGGAGCTCCGGATTGGTGCCGCAGAGATCAGGGACCAGTTGGGCGTCCGCGGTCGCCGTGGTGGCCGCATTCAGGCCCAAGCCGATGGGCACCTCGGCGCGGTGGATCGTCGGACCGAAGTTGAACACCAGGGTTCCCGGACCATCGATACCGCCACCGAAAGAGTACTGGCGGGTGATCCGTCCGTCGCCGGACGATCCGTCCACCACCGTGTCCAGGGTAATGTTCCCGAAGGCGTTCACCTGACCGGTGATGCCAGTCAACTGGTAGCATCCGTCGGGAGTCCGGTACCGGGTTCCAACGGTCACCGCGGCAAGCGCCGGCACCCATTCCTTCAGCACCGTGACATTGAGTCCTGAATCCGTGCTGGCGCTGGAGGAGGTGGCCGACTCGATGCTGACGTCTCCGCCGAGAAACGGGAGGCGGGCGACCGCCGCCAGGGAAGCCGGATCCGACGTGGCGACCTTCACCTGCAGAAGGTACTGCTTCTCCCACTCCCAAGTGACCCGTGTCCAATCGTTCATCGGGTAGGTCAATTCGCGGCCACTGGGGTCGGTGAGATGGATTCCACTCACCCCGGAACCGCTGACATTCTTGTACTCAAACCCGGGAAACAGCGTGGCCGCTATCTCCACAAGGCTCGTCGGTTCCGGGAACGGATCGGAGTAGCCATTGAATCGGAACATGAGGTCGCGGCCTTCGCTCGAGCGAACCACCAGGTCCGAGCCGGCCGGCGCGTTCGTGAGTTCGACCACGCCTGGCCCATAGAGAACGCTTCCCGGAATGAGCTGCTTAGGGATGGACGGGCTCGAATAGCTGGCCTGAAAGCTCATGCCGCCACCGGCCTGAAAATACTGGACTTGCAGATCGTGGTAGCCTGGGGCCAAGGCCACGTTGTTGGTCCTCTCAGTGCCGGCCGCGTGGATGCCGTCGTTGTCCACAACCGTCTGCCCGTCCACCAGGAGGCGTGAGCCGTCATCCGATTTCAGGTAGAACGTGTACGTGGCGTCGGCCGGGATTTTCAGCAGGGCTTGGTACACGACGCCGAAATTCGTCGAAGGCGCGGTCGCCGGGACTGTCAGATCCGATCCGATGAAGGTCGACGTCAGAGTCAGGTTGGTGATGAGGGCAACCGAATTGATGTTGCCAACGCCCACGCCCGTCCAGAGCTGTGTCTCCACCCCGTTCGCCGGGACCTCGGGCGCGTCCACGGAGACCTCGAGTTCGAGTCCCGGCACGTTGTCGCCGAACTGGCGCGTGATCATGCCTTCGCCGATTTGGCCAGGGGTTCGGGTGATGCTCCAGATGCGGACATTGTTCAATCCGCCCATGAAGGGCCGACCGACGGTGCTCGTCCCGGTCGCGGCCGTGCCTCCCAACGTCACCAGATCCCGTATCCCGGAAAGCCCGAGCGAGAGGAAGCCCTGGCGCCCGACCTCCACGCCGTCCCGGTACAGGACTAACGCAGTGGCCGCCGAATCGCCGACGAAAGCCCAATGATGCCAGTCGTTGTCCGATGGGATCTCGATCTGCCTCGAAGGACCATTGGCGTAGAGAATCGCCGTCCCGTCCGGGAAGAAGCCCGCGTAGACCAACGGCCCGTTGCCGGACTCGCCGACCCCGACGGCGGCGCGGATGGCGGTCGAGGACGACGGCTCGGATCGCGACCAGAATTCGATCGTGTAATTGGTGAGGCTTCCCCAGGCGATTCCGGTGGAGTCGGTCCGCAGGTGATCCTGCCCCGGGCTCAACACCACGGATCGCTCGGGGGCATTCGGGGCGTTCTCGAGCAGGTAGGCCCTGGCGGCAAACTGCACGGGCAAGCCGCTGTCCGGACCACCCACCGCCGCGTTCACGACCGACGAGAAAACCTCCCCCACATCGGCCTGCGTCCCGTAGAACTGACGGCCGATTTTGTTCACATGCGCCACGTCCGTCACATCGGAGGGCGAAAGTCCCACGATATCCTCCGTTCCGGTGTTGATCGCTCCGAGGTACTCCAGCTCCCACTGCCAATCGACGGTCATTTCCGACCGGAGAGTCACCAGGAAGCTGTCGTCATCGATGTGATTGACGCCCCCGCCGTCGATGGAGACGCCCGCGTAGCGCGCCCGATAGTAAGGTGTGACTCCGAGAGCCGTCGGATCCGTGCCGAGGGTGTTTTTATATCGGTCGAGGTAGATGTAGCGCGGTGCCGTAAAGCGCGCGCCAGATCCCGCCGGAGGCACCGAAGTTCCAACGGGCGGAGAGACCAGATCGGAACCATACTCCGATGAGACGGTCACAGGCACGCCCATCGTCGCCGCGAGTTCCAGGCTTTGGAGGTAATGCCGCTCGTACCTCGATCCCGTGCGGGCGCCCACCGCGATGCGCCAGCCGGGTTGGGGCGCAAAGGGCACCAGCACATTGGTGAGGACGGTGGTGCCGTTCCAGCTCACCGAAGCCAGATGGTTCGTGTCGATCGCGATCGAGACGGGTACGAAGCTGGCGGAGGTGTTGAAGGAAAGCGCCGCCCCCGAACTGTTGGTCGCCAGGGGCCAGATGGGGGGGCGATTCGCGGCGCGACCGGAGAAGGTGGCTCCTGCGAGTGCCTCGCCATCGTACACGATCTCCACCGCGGGCGCGGAATCCGCGTCGTTGGACGTGAAGATGTCGAACGTGACGACGAATCCGTTGGTCGCTCCGTCCTCACCGATCTTCTGATTCACCAAATCCGGGCCGAAATTGAAGCTGAGCCCGTCGGCCGGGATGGTGGTCACCTGATCGATCCGTATTTTCAAGTCGGCGACCAGGGAATCGACCACCTGCCCTTCCGGGAAGGGATCGACGATGATCACACCGTTCTGGAATTGGACCGGCTCCGTCAGCGAGAGGTAGCCTGGATTCGGGACGATTTTGGCGCTGCCGTAGAGCGAGACTCCGTCCAGGCTGGTCGACTGGTCGAACAGGTAGGACTTCTGCGCCGTCTGGGCATGGGCGGCGGGCGCGATCAGCGCCAGGGCCAGTGCCAACGCGATGGCGCTGGCAGCTGCGCCGCGGAGATGGGAGGTCGGGATGGTCATGGGATGTGATGGGCGCTGGAGTGGCTCGGTGGTGGTCACTGAAGGACGGCGATGCGACTGACACGCTGGAGCCGCAGGGTTCCCTGGATCGTGAGGGGATGGGCCGGCGCGGTCATTCCGGTGAGTTTCTCCTTCAGTCCGGTGAGTTGCTCCTGATAGGTGCCAAGCAGCAGACCGTCCTCCGAGGTGGCGTCGAATTGGAGGCTGAGATTGCGGGAGGTCGCATAGCCCGTGCCGTGCAGGGGATGGAAGGCGTGCCGGAATGGATTGCTCCGATGGAAGGGGTCCAGGGTCAGCGGCAGGTCCTCGGAATCCCCGGCCGCTGTGCTCGCGGTGCGCAAGTTCTGGCCCGGCGCCAGGGCTCCCGCAAGGGGCCAGGTCAGAGAATAGGCCTCCACCAGGGCCGGGGGCCGCCGGGTCTGGCCGTTGACATACGTCGTGACGGCGGCGGTGGTGGCCAGTCCCTCGGCGGAGGCCAGGGCCGCCTGCGTGGTCGGGTCCATCTTGCGCGGGAGGTCGAACGCTGTGGTTTCGAGGCGCGTTCCCACCCGCTTTCCGTCCCGGAGTTCGATGCCCTCGAGGTAGGGGATCTTCGATTCATCGACCACAAGCACCGGTTCGTTGGGAAGGGATCCATCCGCGCTCCAGGTCTGCATGAAGACGACGTGGGAGAGCAGGGTCGGCGGGTTGGTGCCGTCGAAATGGAGGAGCAACTTCATGGGGAGGGTCGAGGTCGTGGGCCGAAGGGGAGCGCCCGTCTCCGCCAGGCTCGTGACGGAATCGATCAGGACCTGGCCGATCCAAAGGCCACGGTAATCGGCGGTGGCAGTCCCCTGCGGGGCCGGACTCGCCGTGGCGGCGAGGTCCGCCCGTTCGGCAGCTACCGGAAGCCAGAAGTAGCAGGCGCCGGACGCAAGGGTCACCTGGACCTGGTACAGGTTCTCCCGCCCGGCGAGTCCCGTGCTCCAGTTCCGATATCCACCCACGGTGACCGTCCGCGTGCTTCTCGCCTGCAGGTCCCCCAGAGTCCACGAGCTGATCGGATCCCCGCCGGCGCCCCGCAGGATCTGCCAGGTATGCGATCCCGGTGTAGGTTCCAGGGCGAAAAGCTGAAGGTCATCGGCGGCCGGGGTGATCTTGCGCAGGGTGATTGAATGCGCGTCTTGGGCGTCCAGGTTGCTGAAAGTGAGTTCCGCGGGGGACAGGCTCATGGGCTGCCCCTGGGAATTGGTCGCATTCGAGGCTTGAAGCGTGCCGGGCCCGGTGCCCAGGTCGATCCCGCCAACCCCGGGAAACCGGAAAGCCACCGGCCCCGAGTACCGGGAGGTTTTCAGCGAATAGGGGGCCCAGACCCAATACGCCTGACCGGGATCGATGCCTTCATCCAGGCCGACTCCAACCCAGGCGCCACTCGCGGAGTCCATTCGTTGCACCACGGATCCGCCGCCGCCGGCTCCGGTTCCGAAGGCGGCCAGATAGTCCCGGAAGGTCACTGATCCGAGGACCGGGAAGCCGAGCAGGTTGTAGGCGCCCGCGGACCAGACGGGGGCGAAATACCGGACGCTTCCCTCGATGGAGAGCGCTCCGGCGTCCGTGCCGGCGGCGGCACCCGTTGGGGACACCACGTGGACGAGGTAGGCCTGGTTTCCAGCGACCGGGAAGACGTCGTTGTCCCCGGCGGCCGGGTTCGCGTACCAGACGAGCCAACCGGGCCAGTTGAAAGTCTCGTTGGGATCGCTCAGGAACTCCGCTGTTCCGACCGGCTTCGTGGGTCGCGCCACCACGTCAATCTCGAACGACGGTGGACGGAATACCTGGTCCACGGTGAGCGGATCGGCCGTCGGATTGATGCGGCTCGACCTCGAGCCACACGGCATTCCACCCCACGGCGAGGGGGAACGGATTGGACCTGGGTGGCGGCAGGGAGCGGGACTCCAGCGCGAACAGGCAGACCATGATGACCGGAATCAGCGATGGAAGCCTGCGGGCGGTTCGACCCGGGGGTGCGCGGATGGATCGGTTCATTGGCGGGAGTGGGCTCGGAGGTCGTCACGGATGGGGAGAGATAGGGAACCCGCTCGAGCAGGGGTCGGAGCGAGGCGAGTTGGTCCTTGCGCACGAAGGCGAGAGCGCCGGCGTCGCGGGCGGCGTCGCGGAGGTCCTCGCTGTCAAACTGCGAAACCACCACCACCCGGGCTTCCGGGAACCGTCGAAGGATGGCGCGCGTCGCGAAGAGCCCGTCGACGCCGGGCATCTCGACGTCCATCAGGACGACATCCGGTTGGTGGGCCAGGTACGCGGGCAACGAGTCCGAGCCGGAGGCGCATTCGAACACCTCGGTGGCGGTTCCTGGCAGGAAGTCGCGCAGCGTCTGTCGGAAGCCGGCATGGTCGTCGACCAGCAGAATCCTCCGCGGCGGGATCGTTGGTGCCTGGGCATCCGTCACGCCGCCGAGTATCCAGCCCGCGAGCGTTCCCGGGAATGGAGGGACCCTCCCGATCGGCCTGAGCAGATACGCCCAGGGCCCTGAGTGGTGTCTCCCGGAAACCTGGGTGGATCTACTCAGGCGGGCGATTCGCTCCTCGGAGTCGACAAGACGCCCGCAGGGCGACGCGTCCCACGGGGAGGGAGGGGGCCGATCAGAGCTGCGAGCGGTTGTCGAAGGCGAACTTCAGGAGCGCGTGACTGCCGCGAAGCTGAAGTTTATTGCAGATGTTGGAGCGATGGTTTTCCACCGTGCGCACGCTGAGGCCAAGATCCGTGGCGATCTCCTTGCTCGTTCGATCGGAGGCGATGAGCTTGAGGATCCGCCGTTCGGAGGCGGTCAGGGAGGCGAGTTCGGGCCGTGCCGACTCGAGGGCTCGCGTGGCGGCGACGCGTTGGACCACGAAATCCGCCAGCTTGGGACTGAGATAATGTTGTCCGCCGGCCACGGTTCGGACGGCGTCGCGGATCTCCGCCGCGGCACTGTCCTTGAGCACATAGCCCTTCACGTCGAGATTCAGCGCCTCGTTCAGGAGATCCGCCTCACGATGCATCGTGAGGAAGATGATCTCGAAGCCGTCCCCGGCACGTTGACGTTCGCGGGCGACGTCGACCCCGCTCATCCGGGGCATATCCACATCGAGGAGCAGGACGTCGGCCTGTTGTTTTCTCGCTTGGTCCAGCGCTTCACGACCGTCCGAGGCCTCGCAAATCAGGTGCAGATCGGAATCTTTCACCAGCATTTGGCGGAGGCCGTCCCTGTAGACGGGGTGATCGTCAGCGATGACGACTTTGATCGCTCGTTTCATCTGCATCTGGGGCCGAGGTCGGGATCGGAATGTCGAAGACCAGCGTGGTACCCGATCCGGGCGCCGAACGGCAAGTGAACTGGCCGCCCAGGAGGCGGGCCCGTTCCTCGAAACCCGTCAGCCCCAGTCCCCGCGGGGCGCCCGCGCCGTCCGTGACCGGCCCGGTTTCGAACCCCCTCCCGTCGTCCTTGATCAGCACCTGGAGGCGCTGTCGGCTTGGTTCGAGTCGCACCCAGACCTGGGAGGCGTCCGCGTGCCGGACCACGTTGGAAAGCGCCTCCTGCAGGATGCGATAGACCAGGACCTCGGAGTCGGCCGGGAGCAACCCATCCACGGGCTTGACGACGGAACGGATCGGGATGCCGGTCGAGTCGGTGACCTGCTTGACCAGGGACTCGACGGTCTTGGTGAGCCCAAGGTGCGCGAGTTGAAGAGGCCTCAGCCGATGGGAAATCGCCCGCGCCTCGTCGAGGGCGGAACCGATGTTCGTCGCTGCCTGTTCGAGTCGGGCTTTGATTCGGTCGTCGGTGGCGGCTTCATGGACGAGGTAGATCTGGTTCTTCGCGACGAGCAGGCTTTGTCCGAGACTGTCGTGAAGCTCGCTGGCGATGCGGGCGCGCTCCGTCTCCTGCGATCGGATGAGCTGTTGGGAGAAGGCGTCACGGCGCTTCTTTTCGCGATCCCATTGGCGAATTTTCCGCCAGCGGGTGAACCAGAGCAAACCCAGCGTCCCGGTGCCGGCGACGATTCGAAAGGTCGGGGTTTGCCACCAGGCGGGGAGCGCCACGAGCGAGACGAGCACGAGCGGTTCGCTCCATCGCAGGGATTGCCCCGCAACTCTCGCTTCGAACCGGTAGTCGCCGGGATCAAGCTTTTGATAGAGGGCGGACCGATTGTCGCCGGCTCCCACCCAGTCCGTGTCGTAGCCCGCCAACCGGTACTCCAGGTGCGCCCGTTCGGGGGCGTCCACCGCGACGACAGTGCAGCGGATCTCCACTCTGTCGGTTCCCGGTGGGACTCGGACCCGAGCCTCACCGGCGCCCCACGGCATGGTCTCGCCATCCAGGGATACCTCCTTCAGGTACACATGAGGCGGCTCGGCGTTTTGGGCGATCTCATCCCACTTGGCTGGATCGAGGAACGACGCCCCATGGGCCGTGGGCCACCAAATTCTTCCCTCCGTGTCCCGCACCGGGGTTCCGTAGTAGCCGTCGCCCGCCAAGGAGAGTAGTCCATCCGCCAATCCGAATCGAATCGTCGTGGCGCGGTGGGTCTCCCCCACGGCCAGCGCGCGGGCCGAGGAGGCGCCCAGGTGAAAGACGCCCTCGGCATGTGTCGCCCACCAAAGACCGCCTTGCTGGTCCGCGGCAATACCCATCGCGCCGCGGGGAAGGTCCAGGTGTTGCGGGCCAAACCGGTTCCAGACGCCCTTCCGGAAGCATCGGAGTTCCCGGGAACGCACGGCCACCCACACGGTGCCGTCCGGCGTGAGGGTGAATCCGGGTGCTTCGTTCTCCACAGGGAGGAACGGCGGCGACAGATCTTGCCAACCGTCCAAGCCGAGGCGGTAAAGCTCGCCCGAACTCCGCATGATCCAGAGTTCTCCCTCGGGGTCCTCCAGGATCGCGTTGATCATCCCGGGCTTCGATTTCCCGTCGCCTGGCAGGGCCACCGGTTCGAAGCCGCCTTCTACCTTGCGGTACAATCCCGGACCCGCCGCCACGAGCAGCCCGTGTTTTCGGGAATCGAGGATGTCAACCACTGTATTGGGCATCCGCCAGACATCCTTCACTTGCCAGGTTGCTCCTGGTGGAGGAGCAGGGACTCGCAGGACTGATTTCAATCCGTCCGACCCTAGGAGGCTTCCGTCGAGTCCTGGGGTGAGACCCCGGAACAATTCGGTGATTCCCGTCGGGACGGGCTGCATGGCTCCCAGTGGCCATCGATACAGCTGGCCCAGGGTCGAGAACCAGATCGAACCGTCCCGGGTCGCTTCGAGGCCCCGGATGCGAGGCCCGTCGGATTCCGGGGGAACCCATGTCCGCAGTGCCGCGGGACGAAGCTGGAACAGCCCGGCGTGCGAGGTGATCCAAATGCTCCCGGAAACATCCTGCAAGAAGGCGGTGATAGTGCTGATGGAATCCAAAGCCGGATCGGAGACCACTCGCGGCAGGTCGTCCGGCCGCCACAGGACCAGGTGTTGATCGGCGGTGCCGATCCAGAGCGCGCCGCCGGAATCGCAGATCCCTTTCGTGGGTTGGATTTGGTGGCCGAGTTCCGATGGAAACCGGCGCGCGGATTCCCAGCGTCCCTCATTCAGGACCGCCAGGCCCTGTTGGAAGAGAATAGCCGGGCGGCCGTCGGGCATGGGCAGCAGGGGCCCCGGCTCCGAGAGGGGCTCGTTCTCCGAACCCATCGATGCCACGAATCGGGGCCCTTGGTCGGTGATTTCGTAGACCGTCCCCTCGGTTCGGTTGACGCCCCAGACACGGCCTGAAGCGTCGCAAAGGATTTGCTGACTCGTCCACCACCTCGGAATGAACTCCCCCTGCGGCGACTCGTAGATCCTCTCCACCGAGTCACGGCCGATGCGGGAGAGTGTGTAGTTGGTCGGTCCGCGAACGAGGATCTCCCCCAGGGCATTTTCAGCGAGGCCCCCTCCCAATCTGCCGTCCAGGACGCGAAATTGGACGCCGGTGTCCCTCATAGCCAGTTGGGTGAGGCTGCGCACCCAAAGTCGGCCCCGGGAATCGCAAAACAAGGCGGAGATGTCCCAGAACGGCAGGCCGGGTTGAGTCGTCGGATCGAAGCGATCGAACCTCCGGCCATCAAACCGGGCGAGGCCCTGCCCGTCCGTGCCCAACCAGAGGAATCCGTCCGGCGTTTTCGCGATACCGGTCAGCCGATCGAGGGGAAGCCCGTCCTCTATGCCCCATCGGCGCACGACGTATCCCACCTCGGCCGTCGTGATCCGTGATAGCTCCGTCGCGGCCGACACTCGCGTGGCCACGGACAAGCTGATCAGGCCAAGCAGGGCCCTAGCGAGACGCCCCGCCGCCGAGGGTCCGCGACACTCCGACGGCCGATGTCGGAAGATTCCCGTCGCCCGCTTTCGTGCGGCGATCCACCGTCGAAACCTGGTCCTGCGACTTCCGTCGACGAGAGGCATCGGGGGTGGGACGGATTGGGCGAATTCCAGAGCGGACATATCCCCGGCGGTCTGTGGACGCGCACACTGGGCCAACGCACTTCACCGCGCAAGGCGCCGCCTCCGTGGCGGTTTCCTAACGGGCCGCCACCCAAGACCCGCTCCTTGATCCGGCCCTCGACGGACAACCGCGGAGCGCCGAACGAACGGAAAACGATGAGAAGCGACCGTGTTCCGTGGTTGGCCTTGGTGACTCCGCGACCGAATCTGGATCAGGCGAAGGCCTGGCCGGAACAGCAGAGGACGTTCTTCAGCTTGTGCCGCACGAGGTCCTTCACGAGCTTGCGCGCGGGCGTGAGGTATTTGCGGGGATCGAACTCCTTCGGGTTCTCCGCCATCGCCTTGCGAATGCCGGCGGTGAAGGCCATCCGCAGGTCGGTGTCGATGTTGACCTTGGTGCAGCCCGTGCGCCGGGCGATCTCGATGTCGGACTCCGGAACCCCGGCCGTGTCCTCGCCCATGGCGCCGCCGTGCTTGTTGATTTCCTGGGCGAGATTCTTGGGAACGCTGGAGGCTCCGTGGAGGACGAGGGGATAGTCTCCGAGGCCCGCGTCCATCAGGGCCTTCTTGATGGCCTTCAAGCGCTCGATGTCGAGGTGCTGCTCGCCCTTGAACTTGTAGGCGCCGTGGCTGTTGCCGATCGCGATCGCGAGGGAATCCACGCCGGACTCGCGCACGAACTGGACCGCCTCCTCGGGATGGGTGTAGTGGCCGCCGGAGCTGAAGCCGCCGCCTTCCTCGCCCTCGTCGAATTGCGCGCCCACCAGGTGGCCGAGTTCGCCTTCGACGACCGCGCCATGGCTGTGGGCGTACTCGACGACCTTCTTGCAGATCTCGACGTTCTTTTCGAACGGCTCGTGCGAGGCGTCGATCATGACGCTGGTGAAGCCTTCGTCGATGCACTCCTTGCAGAGCTCGAACGTGTCGCCGTGGTCCAGGTGGACCGCGACGGGAACGGTGGAGACGCTCACGGCGGCGTCGATCAGTTTACGCAGGTAGACGGGGTTGGCGTAGGAGCGCGCGCCTTTGGAGATCTGGAGAATGACGGGCGCCTTCTCCTCCTCACAGGCCTCGATGATGGCCTGGATCAGTTCCATGTTGTTGACGTTGAACGCGCCGATCGCGTATTTGCCTTGGAGTGCCTTGGCGAAGAGATCTTTGGTCGTGGTCAGTGGCATAGTTGGCTTCC
Source organism: uncultured Verrucomicrobiota bacterium (assembly GCA_942490575.1). GTDB lineage: Bacteria > Verrucomicrobiota > Verrucomicrobiia > Limisphaerales > CAIMTB01 > CAIMTB01. The sequence continues at coordinate 88,645 of CALNYA010000012.1, read as the reverse complement.
GGATGGGGGGTGGGGGCCTTGACGACCCCCGCATCGCGGTGAGGTATAGCCGGGGGCGGTACCGGCTGGAATGGGAAAATCGGGGCGCGGGTTCTTCGTGGCTTTCGGGGTTTTGGCTCCCCCAGGACGATACGTGGAGGCACGTCGGAGTTGAGTTTTCCCGGGGATCGGTCCCACCCTTCCGCATGCCCTCGTTGAATCCGCTGAATCATCGGCTCCCTATTAGACTGTTGGGTTGGGTGGGTCTGGCGTGGATGGCGGTTGGCCTCGTCCAGGCGGCCGGTCCGTTCGAATTGAAGGACGGCGACCGGGTCGTGTTCCTGGGCGACACCTTCTTCGAGCGGGAAGGGGATTACGGCGCGATCGAGATGCGCCTGACCGCCGCGTTCCCGAATCGGAACGTGACCTACCGCAACTTGGCCTGGTCCGGAGACACCCCGATGGGGCGTGCCCGGGCGAGTTTCGACTGGGGCAAGACGGAGGAGGAGTGGCTGAAGCGGGTGAAGGAACAACTCGCCATTGTCCGGCCGACGGTCGCGTTTCTGAGCTACGGGATGACGGCGGGGCTCGAAGGGGGCGAGGCGGGTGTCCCGAAGCATGTGGAGGACCTCGGCAAACTCATGGACGCCGTCGACGAGGTGAGCGGCGCGCCTGTGCGTTTCGTGTTATTGGGGCCGCTGCCCCACCGGCCCCTCAGGTCGGGCACGGATGCCCAGGCCGACTTGAACAACCGGGCCTTCCGCGCCGTGCAGGAGGCGACACGGCAACTGGCCGGGGAGCGGGGTGCCGGGTTCGTGGAATTCGGGGTGCCCGCCGGGGGCCCCACCACGTGGGACATCAATCCGGCGACGCCGAACCCGACCGAGGACGGCGTGACTCCGAACGAATGGGGGAATGACCAAGCGGCCCAGAACCTTGTTCGATCGCTGGTGACGCCCGGTACGCTGACGGTGGGTCCGCGCGCGGAGGAGGAGCTGCTTCGCGCGGCGATCCGGGAGAAGAACGGGCAGTTCTTCCATCGGTGGCGGCCGGCGAACTGGACCTATCTCTTCGGCTTTCGAAAGCACGAGCAGGGCCGCAACGCGGTGGAGATCCCGAAATTCGAGCCGCTGGTCGAGGAATGGGATGGTCGGATCGCCCGTTTGCGCGACCTCAAGAACCAGGATCCGCGCGTCGTGAGCGAGTTGCGCGGGATTCTGGAGGCGCGATCCGCGGGCTCCTCGCCGCGATCCCGGGAGTCCGGAAAACCCGGGGGAACCGACGCGGCCGCCGTGACGCCGCAGCCCGTGCCGACGTTCGAAGTCCACGACGGTCTCGAAGTCACTTTGTGGGCCGAGAATCCCCTGCTGTTCAAACCGATCCAGATCAACTGGGATCCCCAGGGAAGGCTTTGGGCGGCGAGTTCCCGCGTGTACCCCCAGATCCGGCCGGGACAGGAGGCGGAGGATTCCGTCGTGATTCTCGAAGACACCGACGGGGACGGGCGGGCCGAGAAATCGACGGTGTTCGCGGACGGACTCCTGATCCCGACGGCGGTTGTGCCCGACGGAAGGGGGGGGTGTTACGTCGGCGCGAGCCATCAATTGCTCCACCTGGCCGACACCGACGGGGACGGGCGCGCGGACAAGAAGACGATCGTCCTGAGCAGCTTCGGAACGGAGGACACCCACCACAATCTGCACACGCTCCGCTGGGGGTACGACGGCCATCTCTACATGAATCAATCGATCTACACCCACACCCACGTGGAGACGCCGTGGGGGGTGCGCCGATTGAACTCGGCCGGGATCTGGCGGTTTCACCCGGAGACCTGGCATTTCGACGTCCTCACCAAGGGCGGCTGCAATCCGTGGGGGCATCATTGGGACCAGTACGGCGAGCACTACTTCACGGACGGCGCCGGCGGAAAGGGTATCTACCACGCCATGGAAGGCGCGACCTACTTCACCTACGCCGACATGCGTCGCGAGGCGGACAGCATCAGCCCGGGCAACTACCCGAAATTCTGCAGCCTCGAGATCGTCCACAGTCCGGCCTTCCCGGCCGATTGGCAGGGCCAGTTCATCACCTGCGATTTTCGGGCGCATCGGATCGTGCGCTTCGGGCGCAAGGTGGTGGGATCGACCTTTCAGACCGTGGAAATGCCGGACGTCCTGCGCACGGCCAATGTCACCTTCCGGCCCATCGACCTGCGATTCGGCCCCGATGGCGCGCTCTACATCGCCGATTGGAGCAATCCGATCATCCAGCACGGAGAGGTCGATTTTCGCGATCCGCGCCGCGACAAGGAGCACGGGCGGATCTGGCGTGTGGCCGGCCGGGGTGTGAAGTCGGGTCGAGCCGGGAGCCGGGATCTTTCCAAACTGACCACGGAGGCGTTGCTGACACTGACATTGTCCCGAAGCGGCTGGGACCAGGAACAGGCCCGGCTGGTGCTGCGCCAACGTTCCGCCGCGGACGTGCTGGCGGCGGTGGACCAGTGGCTGCCGAAGCAGGAGGACGCGCGCGCGCCCCTCGAAGCGATGTGGCTTTACGAGGCGTTCGAACGCCGTCCGAACGCCCTCGTCGGGCAACTCGCCACGGCCGAGGATCCCCGGCATCGCGCGGCCGCCGCCCGGCAATTGGCCCGCTGAACTTTTCCCGACGAACCATCGGGAATCCTGGGGGAAGAAAAGGGGTGTCGCGCCCCGCGGGGATGTAAAGCCCCACGGCACTTGCCTCCCTCGTTCCCCAATAGTCGGCCAATCTCCAAGGTCCGTAGGACCGGCCTGTCTATAGCCCGCGCCCCGGAAAGATTCCCAAGCTCCGCAGGAGCGGCCCTCGGAGCGGTGGTCACCAGTTTCCATCGCCTCCGGGATTGGGGTCGGAAGGGTTATCCGTTGGGCCGCCCCTGACGGAGCTGCGCGGGGATTTTTTGCGGCCGAATCGTGGGTGACGCCTTCGATGACCGGCCTATGTCCCCGGCGCGGAATCAGCGGATGCCCTGAAAGAAACCGAGGGCGTCGAGGTCCGCCTGAAGTCGGCGGGTCTGCTCGGCGTCGAGGGTGGCGTGGGGCAGGCGCGCGGGGCCGACATCGACACCGAGGAGCTTCAGGGTCGCCTTGGCGGCGCCCATGAAGCCGTGGCGCGAGAGGAGTCGGACGAGTTGAGCGGACTTCAATTGCTCCTGGCGCGCTTCTTCGATGTCACCCGCCGCCAGGTGCTTCAGGAGTCGATGGTAGAGGGGCGCCGCGAAATTGTACGTGCTGCCCACGCCGCCTTTCCCTCCCAGGACCAGGGCCGCCAGGATCCATTCGTCGCATCCGAACGCGACGTCGAACCGTCCGCCATCCGCGGCGAGACAGAGCTGGTACGCCGCCAGGTCCGGGTTCGAGAATTTGAGGCCGACCAGGTTGGGGATGCGTTCCGGGGCGCGCTCCAGGAAGTCGGGCATCGACAGCGCCACGTGGGTGAACACGGGAATATCGTAGAAATAGAACGGGGTGTTCGGCGCGGCGGCGGCGATCTCCGCCGACCACGCGATCAGTTCACCGAGATCGCGCGGCTTGAAATAACTCGGAGCGAACGCGGAGATCGAAATCGCGCCCAATTCCTCCGCTTGGGCGGCCAGGGAGCGGGCGTCCGCGAGGCAGTTGGAACCGACGTGAACGGACACCTTCAGGTCGGATCCGCGGGCGACCTCGATCCAGCGCTGGGCTGTCGCCCGCCGCTCCTCGGTGCTGAGCGAAGGGCATTCACCGGTCGTGCCGTTGATGAAGACGGTGGAAATGCCGTCGCGCACCAGGTGGGCGGCCAGCTTTTCCACCATCGGGAGATTCAGCGCGCCATCGGCCTGGAAGGGGGTGTAGGTGGCGGCCACGAGGCCATGGAGCGGATGGGAAGGACGCATGGATGGAGGGAGGGCGGTGATGGAGAAGCGGGTCGGATGTCGTTGCCTCGCGAGTGTTGCCAGGTCGGTGGCGGAGTACCAGCCCGATGGCGTCCCCGTGCGCCCGGATCCTTCACTTCGTCAGGAAGATCGAGCTATGAACCACCGCGTGCATGAGATCGCGGGTCCCATGGTTCCGAGCCTTCGATTCGGCCACGATCCGGCTGATCTCGGATCGATCCGAGAAGCCCATTTCGCGGCCGGTCGCGAAGGTCAGAAGTTTCTCGGTGACGCACCGCGCGACCTCATCCGCGGAAGCCAGAAGGAGCGTCTGGAATTCCTGGAAGTCCTTGAACTTTTCGCCCGTGGAAAGCCTTCCGGCGGCGTCGACGGGAGGCCCTGGGGTGTACCGGACCTTGCGGCCGTCCGGGGTCCGGTGGATGGGTTGGCCCGTGTTCATCGCGCGGAACCGATCGCGCCATCCGCCGATCGCGTCATAGCTCTCGAGGGCGAATCCGGGGGGGTCGATGATCCGATGGCAACTGTTGCAGGATTCCACCGAACGATGCTTGGCGAGGATCTCGCGGAGGGTCGTCGCGCCGCGGATGTCCGGTTCCACCGCGGACACTCCGGGTGGCGGGGGTTGCGGGGTGATGCCGAGGATCCTTTCCAGGACCCAGACGCCCCGCGTGACGGGCGACGTCGTCGTTCCGTTCGCCGAGACCTTCAGGATGCTGGCCTGGGTCATCAGTCCTCCGCGACGGCTGTCCCGCGGGAGCGGAACCTTTCGAAGAGCCAATCCCTCGACGCCGGCGATGTCGTAGTGGCTCGCGAGGCGGGAGTTCAGGAGCGCGAAATCAGACCGGATGACATTGGTGAGCGTGAGATTGGCTGTGATCAGTTCACGGACGAATCCGCGTGTCTCGCGGAGCATCGAATCCAGCAGGAGTTCGTCGAACTCCGGGTAGAGGAGCTTGTCGGGTGTGGTGAAATCGATCTCGCGCAGGTTCAGCCAGCCGTCCGTGAAATCGACCAGGAAGCGGTCCAGACCGGGGCCGGCGAGAAGTCGTTCGGTCTGCGCCGTGAGCACCTCGGGTCGAGTCAGCTTCCCAGCCGAAGCCAGTTCGAGCAGTTCGGAATCCGGCGACGAACGGGTGAGGAAGTAGCTGAGACGCGACGCGAGGGCGTAGTCGTCGAGCGGGCCGGCCGGTTCCCGGAAGTATAGGAACTCGGGCGAACAGAGCGCGGCGATCGCGGCGGTCTTGATCGCGTCGAGGTAGTCCTTGCTGGCGGCGAACTCCCGCTCGAAGAGCGCCACAAAAGGCGCGGCGTCGGATTCGGCGATGGGGCGTCGGAAGGCCCGGGGTAGGAATTCGTTCAGCGCTCGCCGGGCTTCGGCCCCGGGATTCGGGGTGTCGACGGTGAAGGTGGGTTGGTAGTCGCGCCGATTCTTCAGCCACGGCGGGTAGGGGGGCAGTTCGCGAAGCTTCGCACCGCCCAGGAGCATCGTCCTCCCTCGTGGCGGCCATTCCTGAAGGATCGGCCCGTGGATCTCGACGCCCAGGATGGCGAGGCCTTCACCAGGGTACTTGTCCGGACCGTCCTTGATCGGGGAATGCCCGTCCCGCCCCTTCAATCCATGGGGTTTGACCCTGATCCCGTCGCCGGCCCGCAGATGGAACGTCAGTTCGGCGGTTCCAGGTCGGTCGAAGGGAAGTTCACGGAACCCTCGGGTCTCCTGGTCGCCTCCGCGGTGGAACGTCCCCGAGATCACCGAAAACACGGGGCGTGTCCCCATCTGCATCTGGAATCCGTACCCGGAAACCCGGACGCGGTAGAGTCCCGCCGCCGGCGCCGCGAAGCCGGGCACGACCGTGCTGGGAAAGGCGTCGCTGGTGAACACCACGACCGCGCCGTCGGGGCGCTTCAGCCAGATCTTGCCGACGTGGGGCCGGTTGCGCTCGGAATCAAGCGAGTAGCTCGCGGTGGTCGTCTCCGGCCGGGAATCGGTGAGCCAGGTGGAAGTCAGCGCGAAGTCCGCGGCCTCCAGGGTCCGCTGCATCTGGATCCCTGAAAGCCCCAGCGCGTCCGCGATGTTGTCGAAGCCGTGCGAGAGGCCATCCGTCGGCAGGAGCGGGACCAGTTCAACCTGGATGCCGAGCAGGTCGTTGAGCGTGTTCTCGAACTCCCGGCGGTTGAGTCGCCGCATCACCGTCCCTTTGCGCGCCGCATGCTGGGCCCGCAGATCATCCCCGAGGGTGCCGAGAAAGGAGTCCAATTCCGCGGCTCCCGGCCTCGCTTCCTTCGCCGGCGGCATTTCCCCGGCGGTGACGCGATCGAACACCCGCACCCAACGCTGGTGGGCCGCCGCATCCGCGAAGTTGAACGGAAGGGACGTCAGATCCAGTCCGCCCTTCGCGGAGTCGGCGTCGTGGCATTCGAAACAACGCCGGGTCAGGAACGGCTCGATCGCGGATGGCGCCGCCAGCCCAATCTGGATCGCCGCCGCCCAGGCGAACCCCGCGAGAAACCACGATCCCCGGTTCATACGTCCAGAGCGCCGGTGCTGAAGCCGAAAGCGCCGGTCGCGATGCCCATGCGTTGAGCCACGGAAACGAAGAGATCCGAGAGCACCTGCTTCCGGGGATCCGCGGCGTAGTGGTTGCCGTGCATGAAATCGCCTCCCGCGAGGACCAGGGGAAGGTTCCGGGAATCGTGCGCGCTGGCGTTGCCAAGATTGGACCCGAAGAGGACGGCGGTCTTGGCCAGCAGGGGCGCTCCGCCGTCGTTCACCGCCTTGAGCTTGCCCAGGAATTCCGCGAAGGCCCGGAACTCGGCCAGTTCGATGACCTTCAGCTCCTCGATCTTCGCCGGGTCCTGGCCGTGGTGGGAGAGGTTGTGCCAATCGCGGCTGACCCCGGGGATCTCGGGCACGGCGTTCAAACCCGAGAGGCGCAAGGTGACGGCCCTCGTCGAGTCGGTCCGCAACGCGAGCACGATGAGGTCCTGCATCATTTTCATCCGCCCAATGGCGTCGGCGCGGCTCTGGATGTCCGAAGGCGGACGCTCGTTCACCTTGGGTTTGGGGCGCTGGGCCCAGGCTTCGTTCTGAACGAGGCGTCCTTCCAGGTCCCGAACGGCGCTCAGGTACTCCTCGAGTTTCTGTCGGTCGTCGTGGCCCAGATCGCGGCGCAGTTTCTTCGCCTGGCCCGAAACCGTGTCGAGAATGCTTCGTCCCCGGCTGAGATCGCGCATTTGCGCCTCGACCTCCGTCCGGTTGCCATCGACGAAAAGCTGCCGGAACACCTTGGACGGCGAGGATTCCGCCGGGAGCGGAACACCACTCGCCGACCAGGACAACGAGTCGCTGCCGGTGCTGAGGACAAGGCTGGGAAAACGCGTTTCCGAACCGATCTTCTCGGCGATGTATTGATCGATGGAGATCGTGTTCTTGAAGCCGGCCAATCCCGGATGCTTGGCCGAAGTCAGCCAGGTCATCTCCGAGGTGTGCCCGTTGGCGCCGCTCTGTTCCTGGTGGGCCAGACCCGAAATGACCGTGAAATCCGCGCGAAGATCCCGAAGGGGTTCGAGGTAGGGCGTGGGCGTGTAGGCCGGACCCGTTTCTTTCGGATGCAGGAAAGGCGTGTGAAAACCAAGCGGCGCGCAGATGGCCACAAAACGGCCGGGTGGCCGGGGCGTCGTCGCGCCGCGGGCCCGAAACGGCGTCATGGCATCCAGGAACGGGAGCGCCAGGGAGACTCCGGCGCCACGGAGGAAAGCCCGCCGGGAGAGCGGGGAACGGGTTGCGAAATGGCAAAGCATGGCGGATTTCCGTCGGCGCCGAGACTCATCATCGGCTCGTCCATCGTAAGACTGGAGCCCGGGTCCGTCCCCGGCTTCCGGGTCGGACCCTAGCCCAAGAACGATGCCCGCACGAATTTTCCGACGACCGTCTTTCATCGGCCTCATCGCGACTTCCCGAGGGCGCCCTTCACCTTGAATCGTCGCCGCGGAACAGCCTGGGCGCCAGGTCGTGCAGGCTGCGCCGCCAAGTCTGCCATTCGTGGTCCGTGCCGGGTGAGGAGTAGAAAACATTCCGGATTCCGGCGCCGGCGAGCGCCTCATGCACGGCGAGCGTGCCCGCATGGAACCTCTCCTCCGCCGTGCCGGCTCCGAGCCAGAGCAGTTTCACCCGCTTGTTGAAGGCCGCCGCATCCCGGAAGACGCCATCGTACGCGGTCGCCACCTCGAAGCCCTGGCGGGGCGGTCCACTCATCGCGCCGATCCACGCGAATTGGTCGAGATGCCGGAGCGTCAGGTTGAGCGTCTGACCGCTGCCCATCGAGAGCCCAGCCATGGCGCGGTGTTCCCGGCCCGACAGGGTGCGGTACTCGGAGTCGACCATGGGAATCACCTCTTTGAGCATCACGTCGTTGAACGCGGCGGTCGCGGCGGATCGATTGGTCCCCACGTTCGTCCCCGAAAAGGTCGCGTAACCCGAACCGACCACCACGATCATGGGTCGCGCTTTTCCGGCGGCGATCAGGTTGTCGACGATGAAATTCGCGCGCCCTTGCTCGACCCAACCCCGCTCGTTCTCGCCGGAGCCGTGCTGGAGGTAGAGCACCGGATAGCGGGTCCGCGGCTCCTTGTCGTAGTCGGGCGGCGTGTAGACGTGGACGCGCCTCCATTTCCCCGTGATCCCGGAAAGGTGCCAACGCACGCGCACCTCACCGTGCGGCACATCCGCCTTCATGGCGTCGAAGTCCGTTCCGACTTCCGGCACCTCGATGCCGCTGGTCTCACGCGCCCAGCCAAACCAGGCGTGACTCGCCGGATCGTTCACCCGCAGTCCGTCCACGGTGAACCAGTAGTAGTGAAATCCTGGCACGGCGGGCGGCGTGGTCACCGACCAGGCGCCGTCGGCGCTCCGGGTCATTTCCAGCGGTTCGCGGGTGAGACCGGCACCCCCTTCGAGTCGGACCTGCTTCGCGTTGGGCGCCTTCAATTGGAACGTCACACGCGAATCGGGCCCGATGCGGGGATACTCGGCGTTCCCGACGTTGCTCGGCGCGGGAATGCCTTCCAGGTCGGCCGCTTGAAGCCGGGTGGCCAACGAGAGGGTCGCCAGGATCAGGAAGTGGAACAGGGGTTTCATCTTGGGAGGATGGTGATGGGATTGCCGGCTGGAAAGCCGGCGTTACAGGTACCGCCGAACTTCCAGCCAGGCGGCCAGCTCCCGGGCGACGATCGCGGATCCCGTCGCGTTCAGGTGGGTTTCCAGCAGGGGGTTGAACGGACATTCCCCGTCCACGATCACAGCCCTCTGCAAAGCCGGAGTCAGGTCGATCAGTGGAATCCCGACCGCGCGGCACGACTCGCCGATCCACTCCGGCAACGGAGTCGGGGTCCACGGTTCGATCCTGCGCTGCTCGAACGTCGCGGCTTCCACGGCGCCATGAAGGGCTCGCGCCTTGCACGGCATGTAGGCGAGTCGGACTTCAACCTCGTGACGCCGGCCGAAGTCTTGGAATTGCCGGAGGAACTCCTTCCACGCCTCGACGACGACGGGATCGAGATCGGCCGGGTGCGGGGCAACGGGCTCAAGAGTGACGGGGATTGGACCTTTGCGGGTACGGAGGTTGTGAACCGGCATCGGCAGTGTGTCCGGGGACGGCGCTGTTGGCGGACGCAGCCAGGCTTCGTAGGCGGCGCCGATCAACGATGATTGGCGTTGGACGGTCCGATAGCCGCGCTTTCCGGTGCGGGCGTGGTGCTCCAAGGCGCGGTGCTCCCAGGCGAGGTCCCGCAGGTCGTTGCCCTCGTAGAAGACGATGATCGCGCACCGGAGCGTGGGTGGGACGCCGAAGGCTTCGAGGTAGTGGAGTTGGGTCATGGGGCCCGTGTTGCTCGCGCCCAGGTTGCGCACGCGCAGGCCCGAGGACGCCGCCAATCGGGTGGTGAAGAGGTCGGAGTAGGCCAGGCAGCCGAGTTCGACAAACGAATCGCCCGCGATCGCCAGGTCCCAGTCGGACTCGTCCGTTTCCTGGCGGAATCCGAGCGCGTTGTAGCGGATGGTGATTTCGGATTCGTCCAGGTAGGTGGTCTCCGCTGGGCTTCCCATCCGGGAGAGCCAGGTGCGAATGGGTTGACCCGTCCAGATCTCGGGTCCTTGCCGTTGAAAGAACACGGTGCCGGAAGGCTTCCGAGGTTCGCGGTAGAACGGCGGCAATTTTCGCAAGGCCGACTCGTCGCCACGGAAGTCGAAATCCAGGGCGCGCAGCGTCACCTCCGCCAGGCCGAGGGAGCCGAGAAACACCCAGAGCGCCACTCCGCAGCCCAAGACGGCCCGGGCGGGGATGCATCCGCGAGTGACCCAGGCGGAACAGGACACGAGGAGGCCGGCGGCCAGAAGCGGCCATTCCAGCGCGGTCCAGACCGGCTCAAGCGGCCGGAGTCGCGGCGCGAGCCAGCCGATCCCCGCCAGGGCGACACCGCTCGCGATCTGAAAGCGGACGATCGCGGCAGAATCGGGTTTGGTCCGGCGCACTCCGCCAATCTGTCGACGTGACGGCCGCCGGCAAGCTCGCCGCCAAGCCGGCCATGGGCCCGCCCGCCCTCGTGGGGATCGGCGGCCGGCCTAGTTGGCCGCGAGACGTTCGAGGAGGGCCGCGGTCTCGGCGACGTCGCGGTTCAGACCCACCAGGCGCTCCACGATTTCGCCGTCCGCGTTGAGGATGGTGATCTGGTTCGAGTGGGCGAAATCGCCGCGGGCGTCCTCCTTGAAACTCACTCCGAGGAGCGCGGACAACTCCAGCACGTCGTCGGGTTCGCCGCGGAGGAGCGTCCAAGCGGGCTTGGGCAGCTGGCTGATTTCGCGATAGGCGGCGAGGGCTTCGGGGGAATCGCGACGGCTGTCGAAGGAAACGAGGGTGAAGCCGGTGCGCGCGCGCGCGGCCGGACTGAGGGCGGCCTCGATGCGCCGCATGTCGTTCACGAGGACGGGACAAGTGTACCGGCAGCTGGCGAAGAACATCGCCACGACCTGGGGCTTGCCCGCGAGGTCACCGAGGCGCAGGGAATTCCCGGAATCGGTGACCCACGTTCCTTCGCTGTGGAACAGGGATTCGTCGGAAAACTTGATCGGTGCCGGCGCGTTGGTGGGCTGGCAGCAGGCGGGAAGGGTGTCTTCCACCGAGGCGGTCGGGTTGGGACGATGTCCGGTGGAGCAACCCGCGGACAGGAGAAGCGCGGCGGCGGAAACGATGACGAAGAATGGGTGGATGTTCATGGATCTTTGGCGCAACGGAATCCGAGATTGTGGACGCAGTAGGGGGCTTTGAGGCTGCTGCGGAAGCCGAACCGCATGAAGGCGGCGTAATCGGATGGGTCCCGGGCCCCCTGCGCTCCGGCGCCGCAGAAACGCTGGATGTCGAGCGCCGCGTCGCCCCGCGCGTCCCCGGTCACCATCGCGGTGTTGAAGTCGGAGACCCATTCCCAGAGGGGCCGTTCCGGGTGGCGAAGCCCCAGGAGTCCCAAGGGATCCGGGTCGTTCGACGACGCTCCGCTCCCGGGCGTGGCGTCATCGGGTTTGGCGGACCGCGGGTCCTCGCTTCCGGGGATCGTGCTCCCGTCGGTGGATGGTCCGCCCGCGGCGGCCGATTCCCATTCCGCGACGGTGGGGAGTCGCTTGCCGATCCACTTGGCGTAGGCCCGGGCGGCGAACCACGAGACGAAGGTGACCGGTTCATCGGCGGGGGCGTTGGCGCCGAGGACCAGATCATCGGCCCAGGATCGGAGGTAGGATTCCTCGGCGAACAACCGCGGGACCTGCGAGCGCCTCCAGCGAGGGTTGGCCTCGACGAAGCGAAGAAACTCGCCGTGGGTCACCGGGCGAACGTCCAGGGCGAACCCGGCCACCGGCAGCCGGGTGGCGTCGGTCGGCGACCGAAAGAACGGCCTGTAAAGCCCGGGTGCGAAATGGGCCATGCCGTCGGAGGAGGTTCCGTCGCCCGTGTTGGAACCGGCGAAACCGGCGGACCCGCCGGCGCCGAGGGCGACAGCGCCCGACCCGCCGATCAGGAGCACCACGGTGAGAACGATGGGCTTGGGAAGTAGACGCATGGCGCTGTGGGTTGCGGCATTGTGTACCGCCGGCTTTCAGCCGGCTCAGGTCATTCACGGAGCCGACTGGAAAGTCGGCGGTACGGTATTGAGTACGGTGTTCTGTACCGCCGGCTTTCAGCCGGCTCGGGCTCAGGTCATTCACGGAGCCGACTGGAAAGTCGGCGGTACGGTGTTGGGTGCGGTGGTGTGTACCGCCGGCTTTCAGCCGGCTCAGGTCCTTCACGGAGCCGACTGGAAAGTCGGCGGTACGGTGTTGGGTGCGGTGGTGTGTACCGTCGGCTTTCAGCCGGCCCGCATGTTCCTTCACGGAGCCGACTGGAAAGTCGGCGGTACGGCGATTGGGGTGGGTTACTCGAACTGGTTGGGCTCCGGGTTGGCGGGCACGACCTCGCGGCGGACCTTGTTGACCTCCTCCGGGGAGATGGCGGGGCCGTTGTTGCCCCAGCTGTTGCCCACGTAGGTGAGCGCGTCGGCGATCTGCTGATCCGTGAGATAATTGAGGGGCGTCATGATCGCGTTGTAGCTCTTGCCGTTCACCACCATCGGGCCGGAACGCCCCATGAGAATACCGCGGATGAGATCATCCTTGGTGAGTTGGGCCATGTAGTCGGATTTGGCCAGCGGCGGAATCTGGTCGGGAACTCCTTCGCCTTCGGCCATGTGGCACACGAAGCAGGTCTGGAGGTAGGCGGCCTTGCCGCGCTCGATCTGGATGTCTTTGGAAAGCCCCGCGATCCGGGGGTTGCTTCGGATCTCGTCTTGGACCTGGGCCTTGAGGCTGGCCAACCGTTTTTCGGAGGCGGATCCGGCCTCGGCGGCCTTGCCGAGGTAGACGGCGTCGACTTCCTTGCCCGAGTAGACGACCAGGGACGGCGGGCCTTCGACTTTGAGCATTCCCAGGGCCCCCTTGTTGAAGGCGCGGAACAGGGAGTGATCGACGAGGATGTAGGTGCCGGGTACCTCGACCTTGAAATCCACGATGGCCGCCCCGCCGGAGGGGATGAGGGTGGTCTGGACGTGGTGCTGGGAGGGGAGCATGCCGCCCTCCTGATAGACGGTGTCGAAGATCTCGCCGATGACGTGGAACGACGAGACGAGGTTGGGTCCGCCGTTGCCGACGTAGAGTCGGATCTTCTCGCCCACCTTGGCGGTCAGGGCGCGATCACCGACCAGGGAGCCGACGGCGCCGTTGAACACGACATAGGTGGGCCGTTCTTCAACGGCGCGGTTCATATCGAATCCCTGGAGCCCTTCCTCGCCGTACCGGCCGGTGGTGTAGATGTCGCCCTGCATGACGTAGTACTCGCGATCCACCGGGGGCAACCCCTCCTTGGGATCGACGAGGATGAGTCCGTACATGCCGTTGGCGACGTGCATGCCCACGGGCGCCGTCGCGCAGTGGTAGACGAAGAGCCCCGGGTTGAGGGCTTTGAAGGAGAACTGGGACGAATGACCCGGCGCGGTGAACGACGACGATGCGCCGCCGCCCGGCCCGGTGACCGCGTGGAGGTCGATGTTGTGGGGCATCCGGCTGTCCTGGTGGTTGTTCAGGTGGAACTCGACCTGGTCTCCTTCCCGGATGCGGATGAAGCTTCCCGGCACCTCGCCGCCGAAGGTCCAGAACACGTAGTCCACGCCGTCGGCGAGGCGACGCGTGACTTCTCGGACCTCGAGATGGACGACGACCTTGGTCGCGTAGTTGCGCCGGATGGGGGGCGGCACATGGGGCGCCTGGGTGAGGATCGCATTTTCCTGACCCGTGACGCCTGGGTCCTGGATGGGTTTCGAAACTGGGCTGGATTCGGCGGCTCCCAGTCGTCCCGACCGCCAAAGCGAGCAGGGCGATGAGCGCGGCCCAGCGGGCGGGGCGATGGCGTAGGAATCGGTGGACTTCTTTGATCATGAGTAGGTGTCTCGAGTGTCTGGGTTGGATTCCATGGGCCCCGCGAATGGGCCGCGGGATATGGAATCCGTGGGGTCTTGGACTCCCCCGCCGATGCGGAACCGGTGATGGGGGCGTGCCATGGGGCGAACCCTAAACGCTCGGCGGTCACCGGCCTTGATCGGTGTCAATCAAGGCGCTGGAAATGGGCCGCTCCCTCGGCGCGGGCTCCGCGTTCCGCCGTTTCGACCGGGGCGCGCCGGTCTTGCGGCGCGAGCGATCAATCGGGAAAAAGAGACTCACGCCGCCAGCAGTCGGGCGAACAGGCGGCACATGGTGGTGGTGAGCCGTTCGGGGGTCGGAAGGATGTCGTAGTGATGTTGCGTGAACATCCGCGGGAAATACTCGGCGGCCTGCTTCTCCACCGCGAACGCGTGGGTTTGGATGCCGTTTTGCAGCCCGACGTCGATCGCCTTCTTGACGTCCTTGATGCCGTAGATGCCCTCGTAGCGGTCGTAGTCGCAGGGCCGCCCATCGGTCAGGAGGATGACCACCTTCCGGGCGGCCTTCTCGCCGGCCAGCCGCTCCTGGGCATGGCGCAGGGCCGGGCCGATGCGCGTGTAACCATGCGCTTCCAGCGAGCCAAGACGGTTGCGCGCAAGCGGCCAGGCTTCGTTGAAGCTCTTGATCGTGTTGAATTCGCACGACCGGCGCGTGTTCGAGGTGAAAGTCGCCAGCGCGAGGTGGGCGATGGAATCATCCAGCACCTGCGCCGCGCAGAAGACGCTCTCCCGGATGACGTCCAGAACCCGCACCCCGCCCAGCCAGGCGTCCGTCGAATAGCTCTCGTCGATGAGGATGAGCGCGGCGATGTCGTGCAAGTCGCGCCGGCGATCCTGGTAGATGGCTTCCGTGGGTGTGTGTCCTGTCCGCCGTTCGACCTCGGAATCCACCAACGCGTCGATATCGAACTCCACGCCGGCGGTTTGCCGCCGCACCCGCAGCCACTCGGACGTCAGCGCGGCGAACTGGCACCGGAGCCGATGGATCAGCCGCCGATGCCGAGTTTCGACCGGGGTGACCCAATCCCCGCGTGGCTCCGCGACGGTTTTCTCGCGGACCAGGCACCAGTCGGGCCGGTACGCGTGGCGACGATAATCCCACTCGGGATACGGAACCCCGGTGCCGGGGCCGTCGTCACCCACCTGAAGGGCCAGTCCGTCGAGGATGAGGTCGCTTCGGTAAATCGACCGGGGTCGCTCCGCGCTGCGGAGGACCTGCGTCATCGTGAGTTCGCGCAGGGCTTCGCCGTGTTCCTCCAGTTCGTCGTCCGCGTCGGATTTTCGCGACTGGCCCGAGTACTCCTCGAGGGTCTCCACCTTCTCGAACGTGTGCATCGGCAGGTCGGCTCCGTCGCCGTCGTCGCCCCGGGCCGGCAGCACCTCCACCGCCGACTGACCTTTGCCTTCGAGTTCCGTCGTGACTTTCGAGTCGCCCGTCTCGGGCTCGGAGGGAAGCGCGCCGGTCCGTCCTGTCGCCGGCTTCGCGTCGATGGGAAGGGCGCCCAACGTCGTCCAGAGATCCGTGCCGGCGGGGAGGTCCGCGGCGAGGCGCTCAAGCTTTCCCGCGAGGTGCGGGAGTTCGTCGGCGTAGAGTTTGTGAACTTCGGACAGGGGCGGGCTGTGGCGGTTCCAGCCGTCGCGAAGGGCGAGCGCCGCAAGGATCGCCCGGACCTCGTACAGCGCTTCGTTGCCCTCGATGGAAAGGGCGATCGTGAAGGCCGGGGGGAGGAAGATCCGGTCGTCGTGGCCGAGGACCGAATCCGTCGTTTCGAAGATCGCCAGGTGGCGACGGGCGATCATCTCCGCGAGGATGAGCAACCAAGCCCGGTGTTCACGGAGAGTCGCGCGGACCGTTTGAGCGCGCCGCTCCTTGGGCCGGACGACGGCCCGATGGTAGAGCGCCTTGAGGCCGACGAATAGGTTCTCCTCCCAGTCGAGCATCCGGGTTGGATCAGATCGTGAGTTCGATGATCTGCCGCAGGGCCTTGAGCGTGTCGGCGTCGTCGCTCAGGGGTTCGGCGATGGCCGTGCAGCAGGCGAGGCGCGGCGGGACGCCGCGGGCGATCAGCTTGCCGGCGGCCACCAGAAGCCGGGTGGAGACCGATTCCAGGAGGGAAAGTTCGGTCAGATTCCGGATCTTGCCGGCGATCCGGACGATCCGCTGGACGGCGGACTTCTCGGCCTTCGACTCCTCGCCCACGATGGCGATTTCCTGCGCCTCGGGTGGGTACCCGAAACTCAGCGCGACGAACCGCTGCCGGGTCGACGGTTTGAGTTCGCGCATGCTGCGCTGGTAGCCGGGATTGTAACTGACCACGAGCATGAACGGATCCGGCGCGGCGAGGGTTTCGCCCGTCCGATCGAGGAACAGTTCGCGGCGGTGATCGCTCAGGGAATGGATCACCACGAGCGCGTCGGCGCGGGCCTCGGCGATTTCGTCGAGGTAAAGCAGCGCGCCCTTGCGGACGGCGCGGGTGACGGGACCATCGGACCACCGGGTTTCGCCGCCGACCAGGAGGTGGCGGCCGAGGAGATCGGTGGCCGACGTGTCCTCGTTGCAGGAGACCGTGATGAGATCCCGCTGGAGGAGATCGGCCATGTGCTGGATGAAGCGGGTCTTCCCGCAACCCGTGGGGCCCTTGATCATGAGGGGGAGGCGCGATTCCCAAGCGTGGCGGAAGACCTCCTCCTCCCGGGCGATTGGCAGATAAAAGACGGCCATGGGTGGGTCGATCAGGAGAACCGGACCTGTTCGGTGATCGGAGCGGGATCCTCGACGTCGGGAGCGAGCGCCTCGTTGGTGGGAAGGCCGTGGCGGACGAAGTTCACGAGGAAGGCGCCGATGCCGAGCGTGAACAGGGCCGCGGCGAGGAGCAGGCCGATGAAGTGCATTTCGATCTCCTTTTGGACGAGCAGGAAGTCCATGCCCATGCGGCGTTCGAGGACGACCTGGGTGACTCCGGCGACGGCCATGGCTCCGGTCATGCCGACCATGCCGATGTTGCTGGTCCAGAAGGCGAACACGGCGGAGGTCGAGTCCCACAACTTCCGGCCCGTGAGGAGGGGCATGGCGTAGGCGATCATGGCCAGGACGATCATCGCGTAGGCGCCCCAGAACGCGAGGTGGCCGTGCATGGCGGTCACCAGCGTGCCGTGGGTGTACATGTTGATCTGGGGCAGGGTGTGCGCCATTCCCAGGAAACCGGCGCCGACGAACGACATCACGGCGCAGCCGAGGGACCACGTCAGGGCGATCCGGTTGGGGTGTTTGCGGCCGCCCTTCTTGGCCATCGCGAGGGCGTAAATGGCCATCCCCAGGAAGGCGAGCGGTTCCAGGGCGGAGAAGATGCCGCCGACGAGCAGCCAGTACCGGGGCGTCCCGATGTAGTAATAGTGATGGCCGGTCCCGAGGATGCCGGAGAGGAAGGTGAGACCCACGATGATGTAGAGCCACTTCTCCACGACTTCGCGGTCGACGCCGGTGAGCTTGATCAGGAGGAAGCACAGGATGCCGCCCATGATGAGTTCCCACACGCCCTCGACCCAGAGATGGACGACCCACCAGCGGTAGAACGAATCGACGGTCTGGTTGCGCAACGAGACCATGCCGGGGAGATACAGGAGCGCCGCGAACAGCAGGCCCATGTAGAGAACGATGCTCGTGGTCGTGTAGCGCTTTCCCCGGAGCATCGTCATGCCGATGTTGAACAGGAACGCCAGGACGTTGACGACGACGAGGTAATCGAGCGGGCGCGGGATCTCGAGGAACTTGCGACCCTCCCAGATGTTCAGGTGGTAGCAGACGACCGCCGCGACCCCGACGAGCAGGAGCGTGATCAATTGCGCGTAGGCGAGCTTCACGGACCACAGCGGCTGATCCACCTCCTCGGGGATGATGAAGTAGGCCGAGCCCATGAACCCGCAGAGCAACCACACCACGAGGAGGTTCGTGTGCGTCGCCCGCGCGGTGTTGAACGGGATCCACTCGTGGAGACCGTCCATGCCGATCCGGGCGAATCCCATGATGAACCCGTACACGATCTGCAGGGTGAGAAGGAGCATCGCCGAGGCGAAGAACCAGTAGGCGACTTTTTGGGAGGGGTATTTCATTCGAAGTCCTTGGGGTCGACGGCCGGGGTCGGGGCTGCGGGCGTCCTGGAGCCGCCCTGGAAGTCGGCGAGGCTCAACAGGTAATCGACCACCTCATCCAGCTGGGCGGGTGTCATTTCGATCTGGGGCATGGGCGTGCCCGGTTTCAGGGTCTGGGGGTCGGAGATCCAGGTGACCATCTCGGCGCGGGTCTTTCGTTTGTGGACCTCGTCGAGCGCGGGGCCGACGACGCCGCCGACGCCGCCGACGGCGTGGCAGGCGACGCAGATGGTCCGGAAGAGCTCGGGTTGGGGCGGGCCGGCGGCGGCGGCGCCGGCGGACGGCGGCAGCATGAGATCCCGCAAGGGGGGCTTGGGTGGGAAACCCTGGAGATTGACCTGGCCGCACCATTCCAGGAACGCGATGACGTCGTCGCGCTGTTCGTCGGTGAAGTCGTAGCGGACCATCTTGCGCTGGCCGGGGAACATCTTCTCGGGATCCTTGAGGAACAGCCGGATCCAGGGGGCTCCGCGTCGCGCCACGACCTGGGTGAGTTCGGGCGCGTAGTAGGCTCCCTCCCCGAAGAGCGTGTGGCAGCCCATGCAGTTGTTGTCCTCCCAGATGGCCTTTCCGCGGACGACCTGGTCGGTGAGGTTCTCCTCATGCGTGAGCGCGGGGATCTGGCGCATCGAGTCCACCGACAGGGCGACGAAGATCGCGGTGAACACGCCGGTGCCGCCGAGGAAGAAGGCTCGCGCCTGGGATTTGCTCAGCACGACGTTCCTTCCGTTGGGATGATCTGGGGGGCCTTCATCGAAGGGCCCTGTTGTAGGGACCCGATGGGCTTCGTCCATTGATCTGGATCAATCCGATCGGAGATGGGCGATCTCGACGGTGGGGGTTGGAAACCGGTAGGAGCGGGATTCCTCGCGCAACTTTAGTTCTGTGCGCTTGTTGAACCGTGTGGCAGGGTCGCCTGCCTTGTCATGGCCATCCGTTCGGTCAAAGAAATCCTGTCTTCTGCCGGCATCGCGCCGCACGGGCAGTTCGAATCGCGAAAGGCCTCCTGGAGGGCGTCACGGGACAATGGCAACCAGGAGACGCTGCTGGCGTTCCTAGGGCGGGAGGCTGGATTTTCGGAGGATCAGAGCCTTCAGAAGCTCGCGGCGGAAATGACCTGGGCGTTTGTCGACCTGGGTCGGATGCCGCCCAGTCCGGAGGCGCAGAAGAAAATCTCAACCAAGGTGGCGTTTCAGTACGTGGTGTTTCCTACCCGGATCGAGGAGGGCGTCCTGCAGGTCGCGGTGAGCGACCCGTTCGACGCCGCCATGCTGAATGCGGTCCAGTTCGAGGCCCAGGGCCCGGTCGAATTCGCCTTGGCGACTCGGACCGAGGTCGAAAAGGCCCTCAAACGATACTACGGCGTCGGCGCGGAGACCCTCGACGGGATGGCGGAGGACGAGCCGATCGACCTGGACGTGACCGGCGACCGGGAGATCACCGAATCCGACCAGGACGCGAGCGTCATCAAGTTCGTCAACCAGATCATCTGGGAGGCGTTCAAGGATCGGGCGACGGACATTCATTTCGAGCCGGCCGAGGACGAGCTGCGGATCCGGTATCGGATCGACGGCATCCTGCATCAGACCCCGATGCCGCCGCAGCTGAAGCGGTTCCAGGCGGCGATCATTTCGCGCATCAAGGTGATGAGCGGCATGAACATCTCCGAGAAGCGCCTGCCGCAGGACGGCCGCATCAATGTCCGGATCAAGGGCGAGGAACTGGATATCCGTGTTTCGACGGTCCCGACGGTCTGGGGCGAGAGCGTGTCCCTCCGGTTGCTGACCCGCGGAAAGATCTTCCTGACGCTGGAGAAGCTCGGTTACGCCCCGGCGGACGAATCGGCCCTTCGGGAACTCATCATCAAACCGCACGGGATCGTGCTGGTGACGGGCCCCACGGGATCCGGGAAATCGACGTCCCTCTACGCGTTCCTCAGCACGATCAACTCGGTCCACAAGCGGATCATCACGATCGAGGAGCCGGTGGAGTACGAGCTGAAGGGGATCAACCAGATCGCGGTGCGTTCCGAGATCGGCCTGACCTTCGCGATGGGTCTGAGGCACATCCTCCGGCAGGACCCCAATGTCGTGATGGTGGGTGAGATCCGCGACCAGGAGACGGCGGAGATCGCGATTCGCGCCGCGCTGACGGGTCACCTGGTCTTCAGCACGCTCCACACCAACGACGCGCCGAGCGCGTTCACCCGTCTGATCGACATGGGGATCGAGCCCTTCCTGGTGGCGTCGTCGGTGGAGGCGGTCCTGGCGCAGCGCCTCGTCCGCACGATCTGCAAACACTGCAAGGTCGAACAGACCGTCGATCCGGCCTACCTCCGGCGTGTCGGGTTCCCCGAGGCGGAGATCGGCGTGGCTCGCTTCTGGAAGGGGGCCGGTTGCGAGTCGTGCCGCGAGTTGGGGTACCAGGGGCGGATGGGGATCTACGAATTGCTGGTGGTCAGCGAGGCGGTGCGCCCCTTGATCATGAACCGTTCGCCGGCCACCACGATCGCGCAGCGCGCGATGGAAGCCGGCATGCGGACCCTGCGGACCGACGGTTGGAACAAGGTGAGATCCGGAGTGACGACCATCGAGGAGGTCCTGCGGGTCACCCAGACGGAGGAACACATGACCGCCCTGATCGAAGACGGACGGAATTGACCGAACGGACGGGCGGCAACGACTTCCCCAGACTGACGACCAGTGGCTCCCATGGCGCGCGCTTCCAAGACACCCAGACTGAACAGCTGCAACGTCGTGATGGACGTGGCGGGACGGACCCGGCTTTGGTCCTTCGGTAGAACGGACGCGCGCCCCATCGGGTCGGCGGAGGTTTCCGCCGAGGAAACCCTGCCGCCGAAAGTCGTGGGCAAAGGATGGGCCCAGTTGGTCCGACCGACCTTGAACATCGCCTGGCTGGCGGACCAGCCGGTCTTCCTGCAACTCGTCCAACTCCCGACCGACGATCCCGCCGAAGTCCCGGCCATGCTGGAGTTGCAGATCGAAAAGCTGTCGCCGTTGCCGGTCGCGCAAGTGGTCTGGGCGTGGGAAGTGCTGGCGGGGGCGGGAACCGCGGGCATCTCGCTGCTGCTGCTGGTGGCCGAACGGAGCGGGGTGGAAGGGTTGCTGGGGCGGCTGGAACGCCGGGGTTGCGACGCGGACCGGGTGGAGTCGCCGATCCTTCAGTTGGTGGCGGGAACGCGGTTCGCCGGGGATGGCGCCTACGTGTTTTTGAGCCGGATGGGCGGTCGGCGGGACAGTCTCATCGGCTGGGTGAAGGACGGGGCCATGTGTTCCCTCGGCGTCGTGCACGCGGCGGACGGACCGGAAGGAGCGCGGCAGTTGGTCGTGGAATTGAACCGCATGGCGTGGGCGGGCGAGGTGGAAGGCTGGAGCACGGGCTTGGGGGCGGTCCACCTGGTGACGGACGCCGAAACGGCGGCCCTGATGAAGGAGCCGATCGAGGCGGCGCTGGGTACCTCGGTGGCGGTGATCGGGAGTCCGCCCGAGGCCGAGTTGGCGCGGGCCGGGGTGCTTCGGACCCTGGCCGGAGAACCGCGGGCCAACCTGTTGCCGGCCGATTTCCGGGTCCGGTACCGGCAGCAATTCACGGACCGGCTCTGGATGGGAGGCCTGATGGCGGTCCTCGGCGCCTATCTGGTCGGCGTGCTGATCTACTTCGGCGTCGTGGAAGTCCAAAAATACCGGCAATCCAGCCTGGCCGACGTCGTGGCTCAACTGAACCGGGACTACACGGAGGCGCTCCGTTTGAAGGCCCAGGCGCAGGTGATGCAGGAGACGGTCAATCTGCGCTATGCCGCGCTGGACTGCTGGCTGGCGGCGGTGGAGGTGATGCCGGACGGGCTGGCGCTGGACAAGCTGGCCTTCTCGGGCGGCCAATCGCTTCAGATCGAGGGGACGGTGCCGACCGATCAGGACGGGCGGATCACGGATTTCTGGAAGGCGCTCAAGGTCAAAACGGTCGGTGGCAACCTGGTGTTCAGCGATGTCCAATTGCGTCCCACGGCGCGGCGCGTGGTTCAAGGCGTGCCGATGACCCAGTGGAGTTTCAACTGCCGCCTCCAGCGGTCGGAGATCTGACCCGATGCTCAAGCTTTTCGATCGCCTCAACCTGACACCGTCGGAGCGCCGCCTCGTGGTGGGCGTGATGGTGGTGGCGTTCCTGGTGGTCAACTACTGGGTGGTGTGGCCGAGGTTCAACGACTTCAAGACGGTCAGCGACGACATCGCCACCATGGAACGTCGCAAGGGGATCTTCGAGCAGGAGATCGCGCGTCGACCCACCTACCAGCTTCTGCTGCAAAAACTGAAGGCCGAAGGGTCGGTCCTCCCGGTCGGCGAGGAGCGGATCGCGTTCCGGAGCGACATGGAGCGG
This sequence comes from uncultured Verrucomicrobiota bacterium, assembly GCA_942490575.1. GTDB lineage: Bacteria > Verrucomicrobiota > Verrucomicrobiia > Limisphaerales > CAIMTB01 > CAIMTB01. The sequence goes on along the minus strand of CALNYA010000012.1, from coordinate 66,162 downwards.
TTGGCCCGCGACGTGGGACTGATGGTGCCGCGATGGGGGGAGGTGCTGCCGGAACGCGGAGGCCAGAACACCAACGCGTTCTTCGAAGCCATCGGTATCACCCTCCAGGGCGCCGGCGGAACGGAGCAGCAGTTCGTTGATTTCCTGCACCGGGTCGGATCCAGCAACTCCACCATCCGGGTCAAGGAACTCACGCTCACGCCGGGCAACTTCGACTCGCGCTCCCGCGGTCGGACCAACCTGATCGGCAACATGAAACTGGTGGCCAGCGTCCAGAAACCATCCACCAACACCCCGGCCGCCGGCGCGACCGGAGTGACCGCTCCGGGGTCGACGCCCGGAACCCCCAACGGCGGACCGTCGTCGGGGCCCCGCAATGCGCCCCGGACCAACGCCATCCGCAGTTCGGCGGTCCCCACGAGATGAAACCCGCGCCGATGCCGAATCCCCCAATCCCTTCCGATCCCGACATGAACGCTATTCCTCGAAATCTCCGACGGCCGCCGGGATGGCTCCTCCTCACGGTGGTGCTGGCGGGGGCCCTCACGGGGGCGTGGGTCTGGGCCCAGGAACCCGGCGAGCCCGAAATCCCCGCGCCAACCGAGTCGGTCGAACCCTTTAGGATCTCGTCGGAGGAGGCGGCCGCCGCCGCGGCGGCCGCGCGCGAAGCCCAGTTGAACCCCGACCTGGCCAACCCGGTGCCCGAGGTCGCGCCGATCGACCCCGCGCCCATCCCGGATCCCGTTCAAGTCCCCGTCCCGAATCCCGTTCCCGATCCCGTTCAGACTCCCTTGCCGGTGAGAACGATCCCGCCCACGGCGGGTATTTCGGCGGCCCGGGCCGCGGCGGCGGCGAGGTTCTCGAACTCGGTGACGACGCTTCCTTCGCGGATTCGGACCACTCCGATTCCGTCCCCGACCCGGCCGGCCGGCGGCCTCTTTCCGCCGGTGGCGGGAGCGGTGCCGGGTGGCGCGGCGGGTCCCGGCGGCGGTGGCGTGGGCGAAGACGACGAGATGGAGATCGGGCTGACGCCGGAGGATGCGTCCAGGCTCGAGGAAGGCGATTTGGTGACCCTGAATTTCCCGGGTGCGCCGCTGGAAACGGCTTTGGACCTCTACGCCGGACTGGTTCGGCGGGTGCTCCTGCGACCGGCGACGCTGGCGGGTGGGCCGATCAACCTGAAGTTCACGGACCTGACCCGCGAGGAGGCGATCGAGGCGCTCAACGCGGTCCTGGCGCTGAACGGCATTTCGGTGCTGCCGGTGGGCGAGAAATTCGTGAAAGTGGTCCCGAGCCAGCAGGCGGTCCTGGAGGGCACCCCGGCGTCGGATCAACCCGCCGAGCAATTCTCGGAGCTGGGCCAGTTCGTCACCAAATTGGTGAAGGTGACCCAGGTGAAACCGGGGGACATCGCGCAGGCGGTTCAGCAGTTCGCGTCCACCAAGGTGGCGAATCCCGTGCTCGTGTTCGACGATCAGAACTTCTTCATCCTGCGGGACATGGCGGCGAACGTGAAACGGATGGTCGAGCTGATCAAGGAACTCGATGTCGCGATCGAACACGACTACAAGCTCGAGGTGATCCCGATCCGCTACGGCAAGGTGGACGAGATCTACGACACCCTCAACAGCGTGGTGACCGGCCAGAGCGGCGGCGGCGGTTCGAGCCGATCGACCCGGGCGAGCGGCTTCCAGTCCGGCACCTCGAGGACGGGGGCGGGGGGGATCGGAGGCGCCACGTCTCCTTTCACGCCCCAGCAGTCCACCCTCGGCGCGGCCGGGTCCCGGACGGGGATGACGTCCCCCGGAGCGGCGCGCAGTTCCTTCGCGGACCGGCTTCGGTCGGTGAGCGCCGCGGCGTCGGGGGGCGGGGCGCAGTACAACCTCCTCGAGGACGCGCGGATCATTCCCGACATGCGATCCAACTCGCTGCTGGTCTACGCGAACAAGGAGGACTTCAAGATGCTGACCAACATCGTCGCCAAGATCGACACGCTGCTGGCCCAGGTCCTGATCGAGTCGATCATCCTCGAGGTCGGGCTGGAGACCGGCAAGGACGTCGGAGTCAGCATGGTGCAGAACCCCAAGCAATTCGGGAACTGGACCGGAACCGGCGGGTCGATCAACGACGCGAGCATCGCCACGAACCTCATTTCCGCGCTGTTTCCGTCCGGGTTCAGCTATTTCGGCCAGTACAACAACGAATTCGCGGTGGCGGTCCAGGCGTTGGCGACGGACAGCCGGGCGCGGGTGCTGGCGCGGCCGCGCATCCAGACCACGCACGCGCAGCAGGCCCAGTTCGAGATCGGCGACACGGTGCCCTATCCCCAGAGCAGTTCGCCTGCCTTCGGCGGGGTTGGCGGCGGGTTCACGCCCTACACCACCTACCAGGAGAAGGCCGTCACGACGCGCCTGAGCGTGACGCCCTACATCACGCCGGATGGCCTGGTGACGCTCGAAGTCGAGCAGGTCATCGATCAGCTCGGACCCACGACCAAGATCGGCCAGGACGAGATCCCCACGATCCGGACCCGTTCCGCGAGCGCGGTGCTGTCGATCCGCGATCGGGAGCCGGTGATCCTCGGCGGGTTCATCACGGATCGCCGGACGGATTCGACAAGCGGCGTTCCCTGGCTGAAGGACCTTCCACTCCTGGGCTGGGCGTTCCGCAGCAAGAGTGATTTCAAGCAGCGCTCGGAGCTGATCGTGCTGATCCGCCCGACGATCCTGCACACTCCGGAGGACGCGGCCAAGCTGGCCGAAATCGAGCGCCGCTCGCTGCCCAACGCCGCGGCGACGGCGCGGGAGTTCCAGAAGGAGGAGGCCGAGATGGCCGAACGCCTCGGCGTGATCCCAGGCGACACCAATGCCGTTCCCGGGTCCGCGACCTCGACGGATAAAAAGGATAGCCGCCGCAAGAAGGACCGGCAGCGTTGACACGCGGGTTTGACGCGTTGTTCCGTCCGTCCTACGAAGACGACAAGCCATGAAACTGACCTGGAAGGATTCCGACGAAATAGCCTGGGCCCTGATGGAAAAATATCCCGACCAGGATCCTCTGAGGCTGAGCTTCCCCAAGCTCCACAAGATGGTCTGCGACCTGGAGGACTTCGGCGATACCCCGGAGTCCTCGACCGAGGGTCTCCTGGAAAGCATCCAGATGGCCTGGTACGAGGAGAAGAAGTGAGGCTCCACGGACGGCCTCGCCAAGCGATTCCATCGCCATCATGAAAACCATCATTCGCCCCGCCCGCGCCGCGGCGGCCGTGGGTCCTTACAATCACGCGGTCCGTTCCGGCGACCTCCTGTTCTGTTCCGGCCAGATCCCGCTCGATCCAGCGACGGGCCAGTTGGTGGCGGGCGATGTCCGCGCCCAGACGGAACGGGTCATGGAAAACATCCGGGTGATCCTCGACGACCAGGGACTGGGATTCGCGAACATCCTGAAGACCACGGTGTTCATGACCCAGCTATCCGAGTTCGCCGCGATGAACGAGACTTACCAGCGCTACTTCCCCGGCGATTTTCCCGCCCGTTCCACGGTGCAGGTGTCCGCCCTGCCGAAGGGCGCCCAGGTCGAGATCGAGGTCGTGGCCTCCTACGTCTGACGCCCCCTTTGTCCCATGCGTCCCTTCTGTCCCAACTGTCCCAACTGTCCGATGCGCCCCCCGACCGCGCTCCTTCGAACCTGGACCGCCTTGGTCCTGGCGATGGCGGCGGCGTGGATCGGATCCGGCCCGTCCAATGCCCGGGCCGAGGGCACCGTCACCGAGGGCACCACGACCGCCCTGCTTCAGGCGCTCCTGGGGGGAGGGACGGTCCGGTTGACCTTCACCGACACGCTGACGCTTGAGATCCCCATCGTGATCGCGGCGGACACGATCCTGGAGGGCGCCGTTGACGGGGATCGTCTGGCGACCCTCTCGGGCGGCGCGGTGAGGCGCCCGTTTCATGTCTTGCCCGGCATCCGGTTCGAGATCCGGAATTGCGTGATCCGCGAGGGGCTTTCCACCAACGGCGGCGGGCTCCGCAACGAGGGGATCCTGATCGCGTCGAACGTCGTTTTCGCCGCCTGCAAGGCGACCGGTCCCGCGGGCGCCTCGGGCAAGGCGGGCGAGGACCGCTTCGGAGTGGGCGGCAATGGCGACGGCGGGAAGTCGGGGTCCCCGGGACTCGGCGGCGCGTTGTGCAATTCCGGCGACGCCACGCTCATCGACTGCATCTTCACCTCCAACGCGGCCGAGGGGGGAAGGGGCGGCGACGGTGGCGATGGGGGGAACGGGGCGTGGGCGAACGGGATCGGGGGCGATGGAGCGCCGGGCGCGGTCGCTTACGGGGGCGCGATCCATGGAACCGCCGGAAGCCGACTGTCGGTGATCAACACCCTGTTTTCGAACAACACGGCCCTCGCCGGCGACGGCGGCGACGGCGGCTCGGACAGTTCCTTCCTAGGCAGCGGCCAGGGCGCGCCCGGTGCGGCGGCGGCGGGCGGCGCGATCCACACCGAGGGCTGGTTGTGGGTGGTCCGAAGCGCCTTCGCGACCAATGCCGTGACGGCGGGCAAGGCGGCGCCCGCGGGAGCGCCCTCGTTCAACATCGGACTCAACGGCCCTTCCGGAGGGCATGCATGGGGCGGGGCGCTGGCGTCCTGGTCCACCGGAATGGTGGTCAACTCGACTTTCGTGACCAATACGGTGACGGGCGGGGAGGGTGGCGTCGGTGCCGCGGGCCAATTCACCTCGGGCCGGGGTGGATCCGGGGGCGACGGCGTGGGCGGGGCGATTCATGCGAGGGGCGTCCTGGATCTCACCCACGTCACCCTGGCGTGGAACGTGGTGACGGGCGGTGTGGGCGGAGCCGGGGGCTCGTCTTCGCCACGAACCGACGGATCCGACGGCCGCTCGACGGGAAGCGGGATCGAGGCGGACGGCGCCACCGTGTCCCTGGGCAATTCCATCGTCGTGTCCCCGGCCGACAGAGCGACGCTGAGCGGCGGCGTGCGGGACCTCGGGCACAACCTTTTCTCCGACCAGGGATCCGGGCACACGGTCGCGGGCTCGATCTATTTCGCGGACCCGGGTTTCTCCGAATTCAAGGTGTGGACGTCGGGAACGACCCCCGGCTTCCTGCTTCAAGTCGGATCCCCGGCCCTGGATGCCGGGGATCCCGATCGGTCGACCGACGACGACCAGCGCGGTTTGGCGCGCCCGGCCGGCCTGGGCCCCGACATCGGGGCGATGGAAACGGCCGCCTCGACGTTCGCCATTCGCGGGCGGGTACTCGCCGGATCGGGTGAGCAGGGGGTTCCGGGGGTTGTGGTCGAGTTGGGTGAGCGGCGGGATACGACGGATGCGTCGGGGGTTTTCCGGTTCGGATCGTTGCCGGCGGGATTCTACACCGTGGCGATCGCGGGCGGGGGTGTTGGGTATGTTCCGCGGCTGGTTCAGATCCCTCTCGTGGCCGACGCGACCAACGTGGTGTTTCGCACGATCGAACTGGTGCTGGCGATTCATCCGGAAGGACCTCTCCCGGGGCCGGCGGTTCTGATCGGATCCGGAATCGCGGGGCGCACCTACCAGTTCGAGATGTCGGGCGACCTTCGGAGCTGGACTCCCATCGGCGCGGCGGTCGCGGATTCCGCGGGACGGGCGGTCCTCCGCCACGACTCCGGCGACGCTCGGGCGCTGGTCTACCGGATGGCCGGCGAGTGAGTGGGGGAATCGTATGAGTTCCTTTTTCAGGCGCCATCCCATCGTGAGCGGCCTGGGGCTTTGCGCAGTTCTCATCGCGGCGATCGGATTTGTTTGGGTGCGAGGACGGATGGCGGGACCGTTCCGTGACTACCGGGCGGACGCCGAGTTCATCTCCGGCCCCGCTTCCGAATCCGGCGCTCCCCTGGAGGTGGGCGTGGGCGCGCGGGAGATCACTCCGCGGCTCGAGGATTTTGATCCGTGGCGGGACGTGGACGGCAACAGCCGCTTCGAACCGGAGAAGGGGGATACCTGGGAGGATCGGAACGGGAACGGAACATTCGACTTCGTCTGGCTGGGCGGCTTCCACATCAACCGTCCGGCGCAGGGGATCCAGGATCCGCTCTGGGCTCGGGCGCTGGCTTTCCGGCATCGCGACACGGTGGTGGCGGTGGTGTCGATCGACTGCGTGGGGCTCACGCACGAGCGGATCATCCAAGCCCGGCTGGAACTGGCGGCGTCGGTGCCGCGGGCGCGTTACGTGGCCTTCAGCGCGACCCACACCCACAACAGTCCGGACACGATGGGGATCTGGAGCCACCGGCCGTTGCGGTCGCGCTTCAACACGGACTACGTGGCGTGGGTGATGGAACAAGCCCAGGAGGCGGTGAAGGAGGCGGTGAACAACCTCCAGCCGGCGGACGCCACCGTGGTGAGCGCCGACCTGCCCCCCCAGGGGTTCGTCCGCGATTCGAGGCCGCCCCTCGTTCAAGACCGCACCCTCTGCGCGGCGCGGTTCGCGCGGGCGGGCACGGACGAGACCATCGCGACCCTGATCTCGTGGGGCAACCACCCGGAAGCCATGGGAGGAAACAACCCGCTGATCAGCTCGGACTTCCCGCACTTCGCCCGGTTGGCCATGGAAGAGGGCCTGGACGGCGACAACGGCATGCTGGGTTTCGGGGGCGCCTGCGTGTTCGTCCAGGGACCCGTGGGCGGCCTGATGACACCGTTGGGACTCGAAGTCCCGGATCGCAATGGACGCGACCTGCACAAGGAGAACGGCGCGGGCAAAACGCGGGCCTTGGGTGAGAACCTCGCCTTGCGCGCGGCGGCGCTTCTCCGGGGGCCCGGGGCGCGCGCCATGAAGGATCCTCGGGTGGCGGTGGTGACGCGGTCGGTCTTCGTGCCGATCGAGGGGACCTTCAAATACCCGATCATGCTGGGCCTGATTCATCCCGGGTGGTTCGACGGGGCGGCGCGCACGGAAGTGGGCGCCCTGCGGGTGGGCGACATGGAGATGCTTCTCGTTCCCGGCGAGATCTACCCGGAGATCGTGGACGGCGGCGTCGAGGCGCCCGAGGGCGGCGACTTTCCCGGAGCACCTGTGGAAGTGCCGCCGCTGCGGGAGAAGATGGGAGGCTCGGTGAAGTTGGTGGTCAACCTGGCCAACGACGAGATCGGGTACATCGTGCCGCGGACCCAGTGGGACACCCAACCGCCGTTCACCTACGGTCGAAAGGATGCCCCCTACGGGGAGGTCAATTCGGGCGGACCGCAAGTGGCGCCGCTGATCCACCGGGAGTCCTTGCAGGTGTTGGAACGGCTCCAGCAACTCTGGGAAACCCCCTGAAAACAGCCATGGTGTCGGCCCGACAAGTCCGACCGGATCGACGGCTGGCCGTGGCCTTGGTGGTTGCGATTCTTCTTCCTTGGGCCGCACTCGCCGCCGACGGGCCCTACACGCCGACCTCCGACGACGAAGTTCTCGAACGACTTCCCGTCGGGCTGCGAAGCGCCGACCTGCGCCGCGAACGGGCCGCGCTGGCGGACGACCCCGAAAATCTTCGGGATTCCGTGTCGATGGCGTGGAGCTATCTCGAGACCGCCCGCTCGGAGGGCGACGCCCGGTTCCTCGGGTACACCCAATCCATCCTCGCGCCCTGGTGGCATCTGACCTCGCCGCCCGAGGACGTGCGCCTCGCCCGGGCCGCGGTCTTCGAGATCACGCTTGAATTGGACCGGGCCCTCGCCGAGTTGGACACCGTTCTGTCGGGGAATCCCGACCTGGCAACGGCCCTCGCGGCACGGAGGGAGGTTTGCCTGGAGCGCGGCGACATCGCCGGTGCGCGGAAGGCCCTGGAGGCGGGGCGGGCCGCCATGAGTTCGCGGGAAGCAACCCTCGCCGATGCGCGGTGCGATCGTTGGACCGGGCGACTGGGCGAAGCGGTCGTTTCGTTGGAAGCGATTCTCGCCGAAGACGGCGGCGGCTCGGTCGCCGAGCGTTACGCGACCCTGGCGTTGCTCGCTGAATTGCTGATGCAACAGGGCCGATGGGACGACGCGGGCGCGCGGTTTGCCGAGATGCGTCGACTGGGCAAGCGGGACGTGCGGGTTCTGGCGTTGGAGGCGGAGTTCGACCTGCGCCGGGGCCGTTTCGAGGACGTGATGGAACGGCTGAAGGGCGAGACGGGCCACGACGGTCTCGCGGTTCGGTTGCTGGAGGCCTGGAATCGGCGCGACGCGGCCGACCCGGCCGAAGCGGAGCGGCGCGCCGTGCTTCAACGGCAGGTGGAAAAGCGCCTCGCCGACCGGCGGGCGCGCGGCGACGCCTCGGCGCTGCCGGACGCGCTGCGGTATTGGTTGCGCGTCCGGTTGGACCCTGAAAAAGCCGTGGAACGAGCCGGTGAACTTTGGGCGATCCGGCGGACCTTGGACGATGCGCGGCTGATTCTGGAGGCGGCCCGCCTTGACGACGACGACGGGTTGGCGAGCCGGGTGACCGATTGGTTGGAACGAACCGGGGTGACGGACGCGCGGTTGGACGGGCTGCTTCGCGGGAGCCGGAAGGAGGCGCTTCCTTGAGACGCGGGGCGGCGCGCCTTCGGTTCTGGCTCGGATGCCTCGCCGTTTTCGCGATGGCGCCGTGGGCGATGGCGCACAAGTCGAGCGACAGCTACCTCCGGGTGACCGTGGGCGACGCCGGTATCACCGGGCTCTGGCACCTGGCGCTGCACGATCTGGAGTTCGCGATCGGGATCGACGCCAACGAGAACGGCGAGATCACCTGGGGGGAACTCAAGGCGCGGGCGGACGCGGTCGTGGAGTACGCCCGGTCGCGGTTGGATCTGGACTGGGACGATCGGCGACTTGAGCCCGTCTTCGACCCCGCGATCCAAGTCGAGCAACTGGCGAACGGCGGGTATGTCGTGCTGCGCTGGGAAGCTTCGGGCGAGGACGCGAAGCCGGGTCGAGTGCTTCGGGTCGGAAACCGGGTCTTCTTCGACAGCAACCCCCTCCACCGGGGGCTGATCGTCGTGGAACAGGGGGCGGTGGTCCACCAGTCGATCTTCAATCCGCGGGAAACCCAGCTTCGGTTCGACCTGACGGCCCCCGAGCCTGCGAATCCGATGCCCGGCTTCTTCCGGGAAGGCGTTCACCACATCGGACTGGGATACGATCACGTGCTGTTCCTCCTGGTGCTTCTGCTGCCCGCCGTCCTGCGACGCGAGGCGGGACGTTGGGTGCCCGAGGAGAAGTTTTGGAAAGGGTTCTGGAACGTGGCGCGGATCGTGACCGCGTTCACCCTCGCGCACTCGATCACCCTGAGCCTCGCCGCGTTGGGGTGGGCGCGGCTTCCGTCGCGCTGGGTCGAGCCGGTCATCGCGCTGTCGATCCTCGTCGCGGCCCTGAACAACCTGGTGCCGATCCTGCAACGTCGGGCGTGGACGATGGCGTTCGGGTTCGGACTGATCCACGGATTCGGGTTCGCGAGCGTTCTGGCGGACCTGGGCTTGCCGCGTGGGAATCTCGCGCGGGCGCTGGTGGGCTTCAACCTGGGCGTCGAGGCGGGACAACTGGTCATCGTGATCCTCGTGCTACCCGTGTTTCACGCGCTCCGCGGGCGGCCGGTGTATCGTGTGGGCATCCTCGGGGGAGGGTCCGTCGCGGCGGCGCTCCTGGCGGGTTGGTGGATGTGGGAACGGCTGGGCGGGACCTGGCCGGTGATCCCGCCCGGATCCTGACTCCTCCGGAACCGGACCCGGCGCGGCGGGATGGTCGTTGGGAGGCGAGAGCGGATTCGGGAAAACGCCATCCACCATTCTCCTGGGGTGACCGGGAGGAGCCTGATCGCTACGGTCCGGGCGTGTCCGTGCAGTTCACGATCCTCGGCAGTGGCAGCGGTGGCAATTGCGCCTACCTGGAAACACCGGGTGCCCGGCTCCTCATCGACGCCGGATTCAGCGGGAAACAGATCCGGGAACGGTTGGCGAGCATCGGGCGAAGCCCTGAAACCCTGACGGGCATCCTCGTGACGCACGAGCACGGCGACCACATCCAGGGACTCGGAATTCTGAGCCGAAAACTGGACGTCCCCGTGTACTGCAACCGCATGACCCGGGAGGCGGCCGAAGCGTCCCTCCAATGCCGGCTGAAGGCCGTGTTGTTCCAGACGGGCGCGGTTTTCGAAATCGGCGACGTCACCGTGGAGACATTCTCCGTGCCGCACGACGCCCAGGATCCCGTGGGATTCCTCTTCCGGTCGGCGGGCGGGAACGTTGGTTTTCTGACGGACCTCGGGCATGCGACCAAGCTGGTCCTGGAACGGGTGCGCCCGGCGCACGCGCTCGTCCTGGAGGCGAACCACGACCTAAAACTCCTCCAGGAGGACACCAAGCGGCCGTGGTCCACCAAACAGCGGATCCTCAGCCGCCACGGACACCTGTCGAACGACGCGGCGGCCGACGTCGCCGCCGAGGTGGTGTCCACGGAGTTGACGCACATCTACCTCGGACACCTGAGCCGGGACTGCAACCGGCCGGAGTTGGCCCATCGCGCCGTGTCCAATCGTCTGCGGTCGCTGGGCGCGACCCACGTCCGCCTGGAAAACACGAGCCAGGAACGGCCCTGTCCGACCCTGACCCTGGGATCGGTCCAACTTGCCGTTGAAACCCGGGCGCAAGATTCCCTACCGTCGACCCCATGAAGCCACTCTGCCGGATCCTGGGATCTTTCGTCGTCGCTGCATTGCTCGCGGGATGCGGGGACGGAGGTGGCGGCGGGGATTCCGCGGCGTCGGCGTCGCCGGGTGGTGGAAAGCCGGGTGGCGCCACGCTGACGGTGGCGGTGATTCCCAAGGGGACCATTCACGAGTTCTGGCGTTCGATCGAAGCGGGCGCGCGCAGGGCCGAGCAGGAACTCAACGCGGCGGGGACGAAGGTGGAGGTGCTCTGGAAGGGGCCGTTGCGCGAGGACGATCGCGACCAGCAGATCCAGGTGGTCGAGAATTTCACGAGCCGGCGCGTCTCCGGGATCGTTCTGGCTCCGCTCGATTCCCAGGCTTTGGTGGCGCCGGTCGAGACGACCGCGGGGTCCGGCATCCCCGTGGTGATCATCGACTCGGACCTGAAGACGGAGAAGTACGCCAGCTTCGTCGCGACCGACAACACGCGCGGCGGCCAGATCGCCGGCGAACATCTCGGAAAGCTCCTGGGGGAGAAGGGAAGCGTCATCCTCCTGCGGTACGCCGTCGGATCGGCGAGCACGGAGGCCCGGGAGGCGGGGTTCATGGATGCGATCTCCAAATTCCCGGGCATCAAAGTGATCTCCAGTGACCAGTACGCGGGAGCGACCCGTGAAACGTCGTATCAGGCGGCCCAAAATCTGCTGAACCGGTTTGGTCGAGAAGTGAACGGGGTTTTCTGTCCGAACGAGTCGGTCACGGTGGGCATGGCCAAGGCGCTGCGGGACCTGGGCCTCGCGGGAGGCAAGGTGAAGATGATCGGGTTCGACACCGGGGCCCAGGCGGTGGCCGACCTCCGCGCGGGAGACATCCAGGGGTTGATCGTTCAGAATCCGTTGAAGATGGGCTACGAGGGCGTCCTGACCCTGGTGAAACACCTCAAGGGCGAATCCGTTCCCCGACGCATCGACACCGGGGTCACGCTGGTCACCCAGGACAACATGAACGATCCGGCGGTGAAGGAACTCCTCGAGCCGCCCCTCGACAAGTACCTGAAGTGATGATGGACCGGCCCGACTCCCCGGGAGATCGCGGATCCTCCACCCCGGATCGTACCCGCTCGGGCGCGGACACGCCTTCCTGCCTCGTGTGCGGGCATCGCGGCGCGACGCCCGTGGTGCGGGCACCCGACTTCGAATACCGCTGCCGGGCGGGGGAGTGGACCCTGGTCGGTTGCGACGCGTGCGGACACGTTTCGATCCATCCGATGCCCGCGGTGGCCGAGGTCGCCGCCCTCTACCCGACCTGGTATTACACCGTGAATCCGGGGTCGCCGATCTACATGGAGGGGGCGGTCGTGGAGGGCAAGATGGTGAAGGACGCCGAACGACTCCGGCGCGACCTCGGAACCCGCGAAGTCCGGTCGATCGTGGACATCGGGGGCGGCAACCTCACCCGGTTGATCAAGTTGCGGGAAGTCTTCTCCCGCGGTCGGACCGAGCCGGTCGAGGCGATCTGCCTGGACTTCCAGTTCGACGCCGCCGTGTTGAAACAGGCGGAATCGGCTGGTCTGCGCTGCGTGACGGGCAACGTCGAAACCGATGTCTCCGCGCTGAAGGACGGCGGGCATGACGTCATCATCATGCGACAGCTGATCGAGCACCTGCGGGACCCCCGCGCGGCGCTGCGCCTCGTGGCCGGCAAACTCGCCCCCGGCGGCGTGCTGGTGATCGACACGCCGAACCGCGGTGGGTGGGACTACCGGCTTTTCCGGCGGCGGTACTGGGGCGGGTATCATATCCCTCGGCATTTCCACCTCTTCACCCTCGAGTCGCTGGCGCGGGTGCTGCGGGAGAGCGGCTACGAGATCGAACGCCAGGGATGCACGCCGTCCATCGCGTTTTGGATCATCAGCTTTCGCAATGCGCTGGGCCTGGATTCGATCGAACGAGGCCGGTCGTCCTGGGAATTCCTGAACCTCAAGAACCTGCCGGTGGTGGGCGCGTTCTACCTGCTCGACTGGGTTTGGACGAAACTGGGAGGCCGCACCTCGAACCAATACGTCTTCGCCCGCGTCCGCCGGCCGGTCCGCGGCGCGCCCTCACAATCCGCTGGGGTAGTCGATGAACCGCCAGGGAATCCGGAAGCGCCGGGAGAGCATTTCCGCGAGGGCGCGGACCCCGAATGTCTCGGTGGCGTAGTGGCCCGCGTAGAGGACGTTGATGCCCAGTTCGTCGGCGAGGGCCGCGGTCCAGTGGGGGCCTTCGCCGGTGATGAAGGTGTCCACCCCGGCTTGGGCCGCGTCCCGGATTTCCGCGCCGGCGCCGCCGGTGACGACGCCGACGTGGCGGCAGACTTCGGGACCGCCGGGAAGCAGGACGGGGGTCGTGCCGGTGGCTTGGGCGAGGCGTTCGACGAGCTGGGAGCGTGGGATGCGCAGGACGGTGCGGAAGCCGATGTCCTGGCCCTTGGCTTCGAAGAACGGCCGCAGCCGCGCGCCGCCGAGCTGGCGCAGGAGGAGGGCGCTGTTGCCGAGGACGGGATGGGCGTCGAGCGGCAGGTGGGCGCTGTAGACGGCGAGATCCCGGTCGAGCAGAAGGCGGATCAGATCGTACCGGGGACCGGTCCAGGGGTGGGTGGGGCTCCAGAAAAGTCCGTGGTGGACGATAAGGAGCTGTGCGCCGGCCTCGGCGGCGAGCCGGACGGTGGCGAGTCGGGCGTCGACCGCCGCCGCGATGCGGGAAACGCGGCCGGAATTCTGGACTTGGAGGCCGTTGACGGCGCCGTCCCAGTCCTTGAATTCGGAGAGGCGAAGAACGCGGTCGCAGGTCTCGACCACTCGTTGAAGCGGGACATCGCGCATGACACCGGAAGCGAAGCGGAAACCACGATTTGGCGAAACCGGGGAAACACGCGAAACGGGGGAAAAATTCCGGCGAATTTCACCGGGCGTGCATTGCATTCAAGGCTCGTCCGAATATAGTGGCCGCCGTTTTGCACCCGCAGAAGTCTCTTCCGAAATGAGTGAATCTTCGTCTGGTGCTCCCGCGTGGAGCGTCGGGGAGGCCCGATCCCTGTACAACATCGACCGCTGGGGCGCGGGATATTTCGACATCGACGACGAAGGGCACGTGGTGGCGCGGCCTCTGCACGACAAGGGCGCGTCGGTGGACATCACGGATATCCTGGGTGAGGCGAAGGGACGGGGGTTGAAATTCCCGTTGCTGATCCGGTTCCAGGACATCCTTCGGCACCGGGTCCAGGCGATCAACGAAGCCTTCCGGACGGCGATAGCGGAGTTCGGCTATCAGGGGCGTTACCGCGGTGTGTTTCCGATCAAGGTGAACCAGCTGCGGGAGGTGGTGGAGGAGATTCTCGAGGCTGGGAAGGCGTATGATTTCGGGCTCGAAGTGGGCAGCAAGCCGGAGATGTTCGCGGCTCTAGCCCTTCAGGATCAGGTGGGCGGGCTGATCATCTGCAACGGGTACAAGGATTCCGCGTTCATCCGGATGGCGCTGCTCGGCATCAAGCTGGGCAAGCAGGTGATCCTGGTGGTCGAGAAGCTGGAGGAACTCCGGCAGATCATCACGATCTCCCGCCAGATGGGGGTCGAACCCCAGGTCGGCATCCGGGTCCGGTTGCTGGCCAAGGGGGCGGGGAAGTGGGCCGAAAGCGGCGGCGAAAACGCCAAGTTCGGCCTCAGCACCGTCGAGATCCTGGCCGCGTGCGAGATCCTCAAGTCCGAGGGGCTCGGGCACTGCTTCAAGCTCCTCCATTTCCACATCGGTTCCCAGGTGCCCGACATCCTCACCGTCAAGAAGGCGGTCCAGGAAGCCGCCCGCTACTACGCGAAGCTTCGCAAGCTCGGCTTCGATGTCGCCTACCTCGACGTGGGCGGCGGGTTGGGCGTGGATTACGACGGCAGCCACTCGGCCTTCGACAGTTCCACCAACTATTCCCTCCAGGAGTACGCGAACGACATCGTCTATTACGTGGCGGATGTCTGCAACGCCGAGAAAGTCCCGCATCCCGACATCGTGAGCGAAAGCGGGCGCGCGATCGTCGCCCATCACAGCGTCCTCATCGTCGAAGTGTTCGGGTCCATCCACAAGACGGGCCTGACCGAGAAGCTCACCTTCGGGGACAACGAGCACCCGCTCGTGCGGGAGTTGCTCGACATCCGAAAGAACCTTCAGCGCCTCAACAAGCTGGAGGCCTTTCATGACGCCGCGGAACGCCGCGAGGACGCCCACAACATGTTCGTCCTCGGCCTCATGGAACTTCAGGACAAGGCCAAGATCGAAGGCTTGTACTGGCAGATCAGCCAGGCGGTCGTGGAGACCTTCCGCGGCCAGGCCTACATCCCCGAGGAGATCCGGAAGCTGGAGGACAGCCTGGGCGACCAGTACCTCTGCAATTTTTCGGTGTTCCAGTCGCTCCTCGACCATTGGGCCCTGGGCCAGTTGTTCCCGATCATGCCCATCGATCGGTTGGAGGAGCGGCCGGATCGGGAGACGACCCTGGTCGACATCACCTGCGACTCCGACGGTCAGATCAACAAGTTCATCGACCTCCGCGACGTCCGGGACACGCTCCCGGTTCATTCCCTTCGCCAGAACGGGCAGGGTCCCGAGCCGTACTATCTCGGGTTCTTCCTGATGGGCGCCTACCAGGACATCATGGGGGATCTCCACAACCTCTTCGGTCGGGTGAACGAGCTTCACGTGTTCCTCGAGCCCGACGAACCCGCCGGGTACTACGTGGAGGACGTGATCGAAGGGTCCACCATCTCCCAGACGCTGACTTCCGTGCAGTACGACGAGCACGAGCTGAAACGGCAGATGAAGTCGCAGATGGATGCCGCGATCAAATCCGACCGCCTCAAGCCGAGCGAGGCGATGCGCCTGCTCGACGACTATGAGCGGGGGCTGAAGGATTACACCTACCTCGGATCCTGACTTGATCGCGCCCGATCCCAGGGAGTCCACCGCGCGACGCGTGCCACCGAACGGGAGCATGGGGGGAGTCCGGGAGGCGGGTGAAGATCCCAGGGTCGGTCTCGCCGGGGTGTTGCGCGGTCTGTCCGCGCTGTTCTGGAGTCTTCCGCTGGCGTTGCTCGCCTTCGCGCGGCATTTCCTCGCCATCATTCCCACCGTCTACGATCTGATGCTTCCCACGGTGGCGACCGGCCTCGCGCTCTACGGCCTGTTCCGGATGGGGCCTTATCAGCGTTCCGAGCGGATCTGGCAGACCTCCCTGCATCGCGCCCAAATGCTGGGCCTTCTCGTCGTCGGCCTCTCGCCGTTCCTCTTCTTGTGGGGCCGCATGCCGTCCGTGGATTTCTTCGCGCGCTCCGTCGCCCTGCTCCTCGCCGTGGCCCTCGTCTTTCTCGTGGCCCTCCTCGGAACCCTGGAGCGACTCGCCGCCATGATGCCGGACGACACGGTCCGCGGAGACGCCCACATGTTCCGGGGATTGACGGCGTATGTCGTCGCCGTGCTGGCCGGGGTCTCGGTGACGCTCTACTGGCGGTTGCTGCCCGGCCGTTTGTCGGAATTCCTCGAGATTCCCCGCCAACCCCTGGGACTCGGGCGTCAGGCGATACTGCTGTTGCTGGTGCTGGTTCCCGTCGCCATGGCCATGGCGGTGACGTGGAAGCTGAAGGAAGTCGTGTTCGCGGCGATGATCGGGTCGGGCCGAACCCTCGGCGGCCCCCAGGGCTCGCGCGGATCCGCCGGGTCGCCCACCGGGAGCGGGTCCGGAGGTGGGGCGTTGGGGGCTTCTAGTGGGTCTGGCAGCCGTAACGGATGAAGAGACCCATGAAGGCGGCCACTCCCAGGACCAGGAACCAGAGGCCATGCCCGTGGGCCGCGGCCCAGATCCCGAGACTGATCACCAGGGAGATCACGAAGATCGCTAACATGGCCGCGAGAAATTTCATCCGCGCGACTGTACCAGCGCCCCGGCGGGGCTCAAGCGGCGAGGTGGCCCGCGTCAGATCGGCATTCGCAGGCCCACCTTCGGGGCGACCTGGGCGACGTCCTTGTCGCCGCGTCCCGACAAATTGATGATCACCAGCGATTCCGGGGACATCTTCGGAGCCCGTTCGATCGCTTCGGCGACGGCGTGGGCGGATTCCAGCGCCGGGATGATTCCCTCCAGTCGCGCGAGGCGCATGAACGCGCCGAGGGCGGCCTCGTCGGTCGCGTAGGCGTATTCCACGCGCCCCTGGTCGTGGAGCCAGGCGTGCTCGGGTCCGACGGCCGCGTAGTCGAGGCCGGCGCTGACGCTGTGGGTGAGTTGGATCTGCCCGTGCTCGTCCTGGAGGATGTAGGAACGCGTTCCCTGGAGGACGCCGAGTGATCCCCCGTGAAACCGGGCGGCGTGCTGTTCGGGCAGGATGCCGAGGCCGCCCGCCTCGACGCCGCACATCCGGACTTCGGCATCGTTGAGGAACGGATAGAAGAGGCCGATGGCGTTGGAACCCCCGCCCACGCAGGCGATCAGGAGATCCGGAAGGCGCCCCTCCTTTTCCAGGATCTGACGGCGCGCCTCGTCGCCGATGATCCGGTGGAAATTGCGAACCATCACGGGGTAGGGATGGGCGCCGTACGCCGTTCCCAGGATGTAGTGCGTGTGGCGGACGTGGGTGACCCAATCCCGCATCGCCTCGTTGACGGCTTCCTTGAGCGTCTTCTGGCCGGCATGCACCGGCACCACCTCCGCGCCGAGCATCTTCATCCGGTACACGTTCAAGGCCTGGCGCTCGCAGTCGACCGAACCCATGTAGATGACGCACTTCAGGCCGAACATGGCGGCGACCGTCGCCGTCGCCACGCCGTGCTGTCCGGCGCCCGTCTCGGCGATGACCCGGGTCTTGCCCATGCGCTTGGCGATGAGCGCCTGGCCCAGGGCGTTGTTGATCTTGTGCGCGCCCGTGTGGAGAAGGTCCTCGCGTTTGAGGTAGATCTTCGCGCCGCCGAGTTCCCGGGTGAGGCGTTCCGCGAAGTAGAGGGGGGTGGGGCGCCCCACGAACTCGGCCAGGTAATAGGACAGCTCGCGCTGGAATTCGGGGTCCTTCTGCGCCTCGTAATACTCCGCCTCCAGTTCCATCAGCGGATGCATCAGGGTCTCCGGAACGTAGCGTCCGCCGTAGGGCCCGAAATGGCCCCGCTCATCGGGAAGAGCGGCCGTCGCGAACTGGGTCTCGGAACTCATGTGCGGAAGAGCATAGCGTCGGCTTCGGAAGCGGGAAGCGGGAAGGCGGGTGGCGTCACTCCTCGATCGAAGTGCGTTCGGAGAGCCAGATCATGTCCCGGTTGCCGGGGGAGGGAACCACCAGTTGGAGCAGTTTGTTCTGCCACGGAGGACGGGTGCGCGGATCGACCCACTTGTGGATCTCGACGTGCCCGTCGGCGAAGCTGAGACCGCCCGCCCCGTTGTGGGTGCTGGCGGGGTAATCGATGATATGGATCCGCTGCGGCGGCAGTCCGTCGTTCATGGCGACGGCGAGATCGCCGAAATTGAGGCTGTCGGGATGTTCGTCGATGAACACGAACGCGCTCGAATGTCCGAGCGGTTGGATGTCCGACAGCTTCTTGAAGACGCGGTAGGTCTTCTTGGTGAGGTAGGTCAGCCAGTCGTTGCGCGAATTCATCGCCTGGCTGAGCGAAAGGCTTCGGACCCGGGCGTGCCGGCGGCCGGCGATCGTGACATAGCTCCGGTCCGCGGGGCATTTGTAGATTCCCGGGGACTGGGTGTACGGGGCGAGCTTGGCGTAGTTGGGGTCCGTGAGCCCGTGGAGGTTGGTGTTGTGTTTGTTCCCGCCGCTGTAGTCGAGGACGCCCCGAACCCACCCCGAGCCGTCCGGGGTGAGATCGTTCCAGACGAGATTGTCGTTGTTGTCGTCGGCATACATCAGCCAGCCCAGCGTGAGTTGCTTCTGGTTGCTCATGCAGAGAACGCCGTGGGCCTTCATCTTGGCCTTGGCGAGCGCGGGAAGGAGCATGCTGGCGAGGATCGCGATGATGGCGATGACCACCAGAAGTTCGATCAGGGTGAAGCCGTGCCGGGATCGGGTGGTGCGTGGGATGGGATGCATGGCGGGGAATTCGAAGGTCTTTTACCCCGGTCCAACTGTGCCTTCAATCACCCAGTCTCACCGATCGACACCTGGCCCCAGCCCACGGATCCGCCGGCGAGGAATCTCTACACGGGTGACGACTTCGCGGGCGCGATGGTGCGGTTGACGCTTCCCCGTCACGGCGGCGCCAGTTGGCCCAAGAACGGCTTTTTCAATCCCAAGGGGGAGCTGCCAGGCGCCAGCAACCATGGCTTCGTCGATGGTCATGCGGAGTTGGTCAAGCTCGAGAGGCTGTGGAAACTGGACTGGCACAAGGATTGGGTTCCGCCCGCCAAGCGGCCCGGCAAGTAGGTGGAGAGCTGGGGGTCGGCGGTGATTTGCCGTTCTCCTGAACTCATCGATCGCGAGCTGAAGCGCGGCGGCTACCGAAGCCGAGGGAAAGCGACCGCGCCCGTACCGCGGACAGCCTTGTCTGCCGTTTCGCCGACTGCCAGTCGGCGGGTGCGACGACCCGGGCCAACAAAAGACCGTCCCTTTGTCGTGCTCCAGGGGTCCCGGAGGGACCAGGGAAATGAGCCGGTGGCAAGGCGGCGGAGCCGTCGCGGCCACCGGATACCCGTCCCAGAATCCACATCGCCCCGGCAGGGGCGTGGGAGGCGAACATCACGGGACATGCGGGTGGACCGGGGGTGAATCGAAGGGTGACCTCTCGGGGCCTCGGCGACGTCTCCGGCGCCCCGCCGGGGCGCGTACCTCTGGAATCCTGGGTCCGGCGGCCGTGCCCGCTGGCGCGGGTTTGCCGCCGGCCCTCCGGGCCGCCACGGCCTTCCTCGTTCTCCATCAATTCGCCAATCTCCCTGGTCCCTCCGGGACCTCCGAAGCCCGAAGGTCTCGCGGCGTGACCCGGTGGGGCGTCTCCCGTTAGTTTCGCGGTCCGGGAGGGCTGACCGCCGACCGGGTCCGCCGCATGATGTCCACTGAACCAGAATCGCCTCGAGCACGGTTTTATTGCCTTGGATTGAGCCATCGGACGGCGCCGCTGGAGGTGCGGGAGCGGTTCGCCCTGGGGTTCGAGGATGCGTCCGCGGTCTTGTCGGAACTTCGGGCCGATGGCGGCATCCTCGAAGCCGTCTGGTTGGTGACCTGCAACCGGGTCGAATTGTACGCGGTCGTCCTGGAAGCCGGAAAGCAGTGGGAGGAACAGTCGGGGGCGGCTGGGATCGAGGGGTTCTGGGATCCCCAGGAACGGAGGTTGGAAGGGAATCTCGCGCGGCGCGGCTTCGGACGGTTGCTGGCCCACTTCTTTGGTCGTCCCGGTCTGAGCGACCGCGCCGTCGTCAAGGCGCTCTACTTCGCCGAGTCGGCCGGAGCCGTGGAACATCTCTTCCGAGTGGCCGCGGGTCTGGATTCGATGGTTTTGGGGGAAACGGAGATTCTGGGCCAGCTCAAGGAAGCCTATGAACTGTCCCGTCGCGAGGCGCATACCGGGAAGGTCTTGAACACCGTTTTTCAGGCGGCGTTCAGGGCCGCGAAACAGGCGCGGTCGGAGACAGGAATCCAACGCGGCGCGGTGTCGGTGGCTTCCCTGGCGGCGGAACTCGCGCAGGAGACATTCGGGGACCTGAACGGATGCCGGGTCCTGGTCCTCGGCGCGGGCGACACCGGCGAGAAGGTGACTCGGGCGCTCCTGGATCGGGGCGTGGGCGAGGTTCGGATCGCGAGCCGATCGGAGGAGCGGGGCCGGGCCTTGGCGGCCGCGCTCGGCCACCGGGCCAGCGCCCTGCCCGATTGGCAAGATGCCTTGGACACGGCGGACGTCGTCGTGGGCAGCACTTCGGCTCCGGGTTTTGTGCTGAATTCCGCGCATTTGGGTCCCGTGATGAACGCGAGGAAGGGGCGTCCGCTTCTGTTGCTCGACCTGGCGGTCCCCCGTGATTTCGAACCCGGGCTGGCCTCCATGCCCGGAGTCCGACTCCACAACATCGATGACCTCCGATCGCTCGCCGAGCGGCACCTGGAGCGAAGGCAAGAGGAGGCGGGTCGGTGCGAGGCCTTGCTCCAGACGCGCGTGCGCGAGGTGTCGGAGCGCCTGGAAAGGGACCTTCGCGGCCCAACGCTGGCCGGCGCCTTGGGGTCCGCCACGCGTGGACCCGGGCCGGGCGAAGGCCGGGGCGCGGGCGCGAACCTTCGATGAGGCCCTGGCGGACCTCGCCGGGCTATTTCGGCTGGGGATGCGGGGATTTGCGAGCCGCCTTGCGCAGCGCCTGGACCAACCCCTCCGGCGTGTGCGGCGACGATTCGATCGCTGGTTCCAGTTGGAGCGAACGGATCGCCTTGCTGGTCTCGGGGCCGATGGAGGCGAGGCGGATCCCCGGGTGGCGCGCGAGGAGCTTGGGCAGGTCGAATCGCGCGTGGAAATTCTCGACGGTGGAACCGCTCGTGAAGGTGATCCAGTCGGCCCCCTCGTCGAGAAGGCGCTGCGCGACGCCGCCCAGGTCCTCGGTCTCGGGAACCGTCCGGTAGAAGGCGACGTCATCCACGATCGATCCGAGCTTCTCCAGTTCATCGTAGAGGTCCCGGTTGGCGTCTTCGGCCCGGGCCAGGAGGATCCGGACGTTCTCGACGCTTTCGACCTTGGCGATCGCCTGGGCGACCGACTTGCCGACGTACTGCTCGGGAATGACGTCCACCCGGACGCGGTACTCGCGAATCCGCGCGGCGGTGGCGGGTCCGACGGCCGCGAGGCGGGCGTTGCCCAGGGCGCGGATGTCTTCGAAGGCCGCGATCAGGGCGTCGAAGAAGGCCGTGACGCCGTTGGGGCTCGTGAAGACGACCCAGTCGTATTCCCCGATTCCCGCGAGCGCCTCGACCAGGGGTTGGCGCGCCTCCGGCGGTTGGATGCGGATGGTGGGAATCTCCAGCACGTCGGCTCCGAGTTCGATCAGGGAGCCGGCCAGTTCGCCGACCTGATCCCGGCTTCGCGTGACAACGATTCGTGAGCCGAAGAGGGGCCTCTGTTCGAACCAGTTCAGTCGGGAACGCAGCCGGACGACATCGCCGATGACGGCGACCACGGGCGGAGTGAAGCCCGCCTTCTCGGCGCGTTGCGCGATATCTCCCAGCGTTCCTTCCAACGTCTGTTGCGAACCGGTGGTGCCCCAACGGATCAGTGCCGCCGGAGTGGACGGAGCCAAGCCACCTTCGATCAGGGAACGGGTCGACCCGGCGAGCTGGCCGAGTCCCATGAGGATGACCTTGGTCCCGTGGGTGCGGGCGACCTGAGGCCAATCGATGGACGCCTGGGTCCGGGTCGGGTCCTCGTGTCCGGTGAGGACTGTGAAGGCGGAGGCGTGATCACGGTGGGTGAGCGGGATCCCGGCTGTGGCGGGAACGGCTGAAAACGACGAAACACCGGGAACCACCTCGAACGGGAGCTCGGCCTCGGCGAGTTTTTCGGCCTCCTCGCCGCCGCGCCCGAAGACGAAGGGATCGCCGCCCTTGAGACGGACGACCGCCTTTCCGGAAATGGCGCGGTCGCGGAGAATCTCGTGGATCTCGTCCTGGGAGAGCGTGTGATCCCGTCGGCGCTTTCCGGCGTCGATGATCTCGGTGCCGGGCCGGGTGAGGCGGAGGAGGATCGGATTGATGAGCGCGTCATGCACCACGACGTCCGCGCGGCGCAGGAGTTCGGCGCCGCGGAGGGTGAGGAGACCGGGATCGCCGGGACCCGCCCCGACGAGGTACACGCGACCCGGTTTCGGTTTCGACATGCGCCGAGGGTAGGGGCGAGGCGGGGTGGTGGGGAAGGGCGCAGGGAGTGGAAGGGGCCCAAACGGGGGCGTTTGGATCATCCGACGAGTTGACGTCCGTCGAAACCGAGGAAGACCGCGCGGGGAGACGGGGAATCGAGGTGGAGAAGTCCGACGCTGGCGGACCGGCCCTGGCGGGGATCGCCGGCCGAACCCGGGTTGATGTAATGAACGCCGTCGATGATCTGGTTGAAGATTCGGTGACTGTGGCCGAAGACCACCAGGCCCGCTTGTGAATTCCTAAGGCGTCGAAGGAACGTCGGCGACAAGGCAAGCGGGTTGACGATGTGTTCCACGAGGATTCGCAGGCCGCCGAGTTCCCGGACCTCGGTTTCGCGCCACCCCGGATGGAAGTCGTTGTTGCCGGCCACGACGGTGACCGGCGCGATGAGTTCGAGTTCGGCGATCAGGGCGGGTTGGCCGACGTCACCGGCGTGGAGAATGTGTTGGACACCGTCGAACAGTCCGGCGATCCGGGCGTCGAGGCGATCATGGGTGTCGGCGATGAGCCCGATTCTCATGGGAAGCCCTGGGGCATGACGCAGGCGTTGGAGCGACGCAAGCGCAAAGCCTTGGGAAATCGGAGCGCGGGTTCCGAGCTTTCGGAGTCGACGGACGAACCGGCGGCCGGGTTTGATCCGGCGCGATGTCTCCCGCATGGGTTGTCTGGCGCGACAGACTGCGTCCCTGGCTGATCCTGGGGCGGGTTTCCAACCTGCCCACGGTCTGGTCGAATTGCCTGGCCGCCTGGCTTCTCGGCGGAGGCGGATCGGTCGGCCGTCTGGTCCTCGCGACGCTCGGCGGGAGCCTGATCTATGTGGCGGGAATGTTCCTGAACGACGCCTGCGACGTGGAGTTCGACAGGGTCCATCGGGGCGAACGCCCGATTCCGTCGGGTGAAGTGACCGTGGCGCGGGTTTGGGTGGCGGGACTCGGGCTGCTGCTGGCGGGATGGATCTGCCTGGCGCTGTTGGGAACGGCGGGCATGGGTCTTGGGGTTCTGCTCCTGATGGCGGTGATGGCCTACGACTTGGTTCACAAGGCGGTTTCATTCTCCCCGGTCCTGATGGCCGCGTGTCGATTCCTGCTGTTCCTGGCGGCGGGTTCCGCGGCCGAGGAGGGGATTGTGGGCCAGACGGTTTGGAGCGGTTTGGTCCTGGCCTTCTACATCGTTGGCTTGAGCTACGTGGCGCGACGCGAGTCGGTCGGCGGCGGTCTGATGGCGGCGTGGCCGCTCGCCCTGATGCTGGCGCCGTTGCTGCTGGCCGGGTTCGTCAATCCCTCCTCCTCGTGGGGGAAGGGGGCGGTGCTGATGCCGATTGTGCTGCTCCTGGTCTGGACGGCCCGATGCCTGACGTTGCTGTGGCGGGGCGGGGCGGGTGGGGGCGGCGGCATCCGTGCCGGAGTGTCGGGTCTCCTCGCCGGCATCGTGTGGGTCGACGTGGTGGCGGTGATGCCCGCCGCATGGCCCATGGGCGGCGTTTTCCTCATCCTCTTCGTCCTGTCCCTGGTCCTCCAGCGGGTGGTGCCCGCCACGTAGCGTCGAACACGAAAATCGGCTTGGCTCCGGGCTCCTCGGTTTCGGTAGGCTCGCCCCACGATGTCCGAAGGGAAGACACCCCAGCTGAACCGACTGCCGTTCTGGTTTGCGGACGCCACGCTGCTGTTGACGGCCGCTTTTCTGGCCTTGAGCTCACGGCAGTCGGTGGGGGCTTGGGAAATGCTGGCGATCGTGGCCTGCGTCGGATTGGGTGGCTGGCTGGCGGTTCTGCCCGTCCTGAGGGAATACGATGCGATGGTCGAGGCGGCCGAGACCGGCCAACTCGCGGCCACCATGGACAAGCTGAGGGATTTGGATGTCCTCGCCGACAGGATCGCCGCCGCCACGGGGCAGTGGCAAAGCGTGCAGGATCGGGCGACCCAGGCGGCCGAGACCTCGCGGGGTGTGGTGGATCGGTTGGCCCGCGAGGCGGAGACCTTCGCATCCGCGGTCTCCCGAACAGCGGACGGAGAGAAGCAGACCCTGAAGCTCGAGGTGGACAAGCTTCGCCGGGCCGAGGGCGAATGGCTGCAGGCGGTTGGACGTGTGATGGACCACGTTTTCGCGTTGCACCTCGCCGCCCTGAAATCCGCGCAACCGGGCGTTTCCGAGCAGATCGACCGATTCCACGCCGCCTGCCGGGACGCCCTGCGCCGTGTGGGGTTCATTCCCATCGTGGCGGCGCCCGACGAGCTGTTTGACCCTCGGAAGCACCAGGTCGCCGACGGACCCCGACCCGCGGACGGAGCCCGGATCGATGAGACGGTGGCGGCGGGTTACCTCTACCAAGGGCAGATTCTCCGGCCGGTCATCGTCAGGGTCGCCGGATCCGCCTCCTCCGGCGCGTCCGACGCCGGGGCGGCCGAATCGGATTCCCAGGAGGGCCCGGCGAAAACGGGCGCGCCGGATGCGGGATCTCCCGACCGAGGCGGAAACGCCAGTTGAACGCGCGGGTGATTTTTTCTTTCAGGGCTGCCAACGACGAATTCCCCGGATTGCCATGGCGAAAATCATTGCCGAAATGCTGGTCGAAAAGGTCACGCTCGAGACCGAGGACGTGAAGACGTTGTTGCTCCGCTGGCCGGATGGCTACGAAATCGACGTCAAGACCGGCCAGTTCATCACGGTCTTCTGGCCGGACTCGCCCGGGTACAAGCGGGCCTATTCCCTGTCGTCCTGCGCCCTCGATCGCGGCTTCTTCGAGGTCACCATCAAGAGGGAGGGCAAAATGGGTACCCGGATCGTCGACTGGGTGAAGGAGGGCGACCGGCTGGGCGTGCTCCCGCCGGCCGGCCGGTTTTTGCCCGTTTTGGAGCCCGACCGCCATCTGGTCTGCATCGCGGGAGGCTCGGGTGTGACCCCGTTCCGTGGTTTCGCCCGCGACGCCACACTGCGGAAGCTGCCCACCCGGATCACGGTCCTCTACAGCGTCCGTCGCCCCCCCGACATCATCTTCCGCCAGGAATTCGAGGAACTGGCCCGGCAAAACCCGAACTTCGCCTTCCACGTCACCTGCACCCGGCTGACGCCGGAGGATGACTGGACCGGCCACCACGGCCGGATCACGGGACATTGGGTTCGGGAACACCTTGGCGACCCGGCCAAGACCGTGTTCTACGCCTGCGGCCCCAACGCCTTGGTCGGGTTCGCCGAACACCTCGTGCTGCAGGACATCGGAATGCCCAAGGAGCAGCTGCGCACCGAGAAGTGGGGCTAGCTCTGCTGGCTCCTAGGGCTAGAAGAACCGAACGAACGACTTTTTGCGGAGCCGATCGAGCCACTCTTTGTGGAGCCGGTTCTTCTCGGTCGTCACCAGGGTCTTTTCGATCTCCTCCCGCACTTCCTCGATCGGCCGGACGTGCGCCGTCTTGACCTCCTCGACGAGCATGATGTAGACCCCCTCCGGCTTCTCAATCAGTTCGCTGCGCTTGCCCGGGGGAAGATTGAAGGCCAGTTCGGCGAGGTCTTCCCGGAGGACCTTCCGGTCGACCCATCCCCAGGACCCGCCTTCGCGGGCCTGCGATCCGTCGGAATACACCGCCGCCATTTCCGCGAATTCCGCGCCGTCATCCAGCTTGGCCAGGATTTCCCTTCCCAGACGAAGCCCATCCACGGAGTTCCGTGATTTCTCGATGACGATCATCCGGAGCTTCACCTGGTCGTTGATCCGGAACTTCGCCTCGTTCTCCTTGAAGTAACGCTCGATCCGCCCCGGCGAAATCATGATGTCACGCGGGACGTGCCGGTTGCGCATGACGAGCTCGATGAACTGTTCCCGGATGTCCCGCCGGAACGTCTCGAAGGTGACACCCTGTTCCCGAAGCGATTGGGTCAGTGTGGCGCGATCCCCGTACCGCCCCTTGATCTCCTCGTCCACTCGATCGGCAATGATCGTTTCTGGGATGTTGATCTTGAGGTCGTCGAACTCCTGGAGGATGAACCGACGTTCCACGAGTCGCTCGACCGCCTCCCGCTGAATCTCAAGAATCCGTTGCCTAAGAACCTCGGGCTGACTGGCATACTGGGCCCGGAACAATTCGATCGGCCGGGCCGTCAGGCGTTGCACCTGCTCGAAGGTGATCAGCGAGTTTCCCACGAGCGCGGCGATGCCGTTGACGGTGTCGGCGGCCCGCGCCGCAAGGGCAAAGCACAGGCTGGCTATCAGGGCGGCTGACTTCGGTATCCGGTTCATCACGCGACGGGGCATGTTTTTGGTCGGAACGGTTGCGGTCAAGCGTCGGGGACCCGTTTTTCGGCAGGAAGGGTCTTCGACCCCAACCCCGCCGTCAACGGAGGTTCCTGGGCGGCGACGGGCGGTGGCCCTCCGCGGGTGCCTCTCCAAGGGCGCCGGCGTCGTTCGCAGGGCGGCGGAATGCCCTCGGGCGGCATCGAAAAGCCGGTCTGATCGGGGCGAAAACACCGGCGTCTCTCGAACCTCCGGCGTCCGCTCCCCTGAGGCGGAGGACCCCGCGATCCGGCGCCTGTCGGCGATTCAAGGGGTTGAAAGTAAACGATTTCAAACAACTGCCACCGCGGTGTTCCCTTGGGCTTCGGCCTCCCAACAAGCCAACCGTACCCACTCCCGGCGCCCGATTGCTCCGGCGCCGATCTAGGACTTTGGTTGTATAAAAAATTCAGCCTTGTAAATCCGGTGATATCGAAATAGCCTAGCCGGAAGCAATACTATGGTACTGATCTGGATGATTTATTCGTTGTCAGTGGCGACGGTTGGAACGGGCGCCATGACGTCTTACAGCACGACGGGTTTCGCGGCCCCTCAGGAAACCACTTCGTCCCCCCTCAGCAGCAGCGGCTTGGCAGGTTTCACCCGCGACGCAACCGATGAATCGGGAGGGAGACGGTTGGCTGACCGAAACATCCGCTGATACTTCCATTTGAGAAGACGGTAGTCGTCGAGAAATCGGTCGCGCAGGACAAGGCAACAAGTGCCGTTGAGCCGCAAGGCGCGGCAGCAAGTACCTCCGCCTCCTTATGGCGAGGCCGGTTCTGCTCATTATCGCCCCCTCCAGATTTGGAGGCGCCCATCCTCGGTTAGGGCTCCAAGGATACCTTCGTTGGAGGTCAAACGAAGAATAGCTATGCCTTCATCCCCGGTTGGCTTTGGTATGGGCGCCAGTTCGAATGCAGCAATCTCCTCAAACTCGGGAACCCGCCAAAGTATTATTCTACCGTCCACTCCTCCAGAAATTAGCCTACTACTATCTTTGGTAAACAGGAGGGCCTGAACGAACCTTCGATGAGTAAATGACGGAGGAAGCCACAGTTTTTTAGCTCTATCCCAAACGCGTACACTTGCGTCATTGAATAGAGACACGGCTAGCCTTTTTCTATCAGGAGAGATCGCAATTGTTTGAATATCACCATCTAAGATTTCCGACTCTTTCCTAAGGTATCTTCCGGTACCCGCGTCTCGAACTTCAATCGTGCCATCTTCTGTGCCCGTCCACAGTTCGTTGCCGTCCGGAGAAAAGGTTACTCCCCAGGTTCGGGTCTTGTCCTGGCTTTCAGCGGAAATGAACCGCATTTTGACCAAGTCAATGATACCAGGATTCCATCCGTCAGCTGTCATTGCTAGGCGCCTTCGATCTGCGGAAATCGACCAAGAATCTACCGAAAAGCCATTTGGTAGGATCCGTCCAAAAGACTGGCGCATTTGGTTAGAAAGGTTTACTGAAACTATTGACCAATCGTTCTGAAAGGCGACCAGATGTGTTCCCTCCTGGGTGAAGGTAATCGGTTGGAAAAGATTCGTGATCGTGTCGACTTGTACAAGTGTCTCCGTGGAGACTATCGCAACGCTATTTGACGACTGTGTTATTGCCGCAATCGAACCTGAGTGATTAAATACCAAATCGCCATGTACATCAGCGTACATTCCAGAAAGTGATTGAGGGAGGGGATTTTGTGGGAAAGAAAAGGCTCGAATGTCCCCTGAGTCGTCACCGCGCGGCGAAGTGTCGACCGTCTGGCAGCCACACAAGAGATGTACAAGGACGTCCCAAGCCTCGGTGAACCGATAACATTCTTCCTGTACTGACTTCCCAGACTCGGATGGTCTGATCTGCGCTTCCAGTGGCAAGCAAACTACCGTCTGGTGAGAAGGCTGCGTCTTGTACCCGTGCCAAATGACCTTCGAGCGGAATCTGATGCTGAGGGTCAAGAGTCTTGAGAATTGTTGGGACAAGGCCTCCCGTATTTATTGCCACATGCTGCAGGTCTGGAGAGCATCGAACCCATACAATCCGATTTGGAGGATCGATCTTCCAAAGCGTCTGTTTTGAACGGAGATCAATCGCAACCAAAAAGCGATCGCGAATTGCTCCAGTTTCTCTGTATCCTGCCCAGAGCAAAGTGTTTCCGTCAGAGGTAACTTGAGAATCCGACAATTGGGTTTGAGGGAACGAATGGGAAAGATTGATCTCGGTGTCGGCGACTTCGGAGTCGGGCTTCAAGATTTGGTAAACTAAGTCACCGGTAGGGGAAATGACGCATACCCGACCGTCCGGAAGCAATTGTCGTAATCGGCGATGCGTGGCTAGTCGTAGGCCAGTATCGCCCTCGGGCGTCTCGTAACGGAGCGTCCGATCGGGTTCATCGACTACAATGCGGCCATCAGGCAGGAATCCTCCCAAGACATGGGCGTTTTCGATCAGGCGGACGAGATGGCCATCGAACAAATCCCAGACGGCGACGCGGTCGTCAATGAACGAGGCGGCAACCCAACGTCCCGTGTCATCCACGGCAATCTTCGAGATCGCAACCGGATCCTTGACTGGTTCCAGCGGGGTGCCCTCTCCGCGAACCGACTGCGTCAAGATTGCCCATTCGAGACCTCGAAGATCCTCTTGTTCTGCGGTAGGGATCTGTCGTTCGAGGGCCGCGCGAGCGCTTCCGAGATCACCGGATGCCTTGGCCAACTGCGCCACGGCGAGGTCGGAGCGGTAGAGGGCGCGGCGGCTTTGGCGGTTGGCGCGGTGGAGGACTTCGGAACGCCAGACGAACAGGGCGGCGGCGAACCCGGCGATGACGGCCAAGGTGGCCGTGGCGAGGACGATGGCCCGGGACCGTTTGCGGAATTCCTCGTAGAAGACGACCGACCGACCGGCTTGGATGAGTTCGAGGTCCCGGGCCAAGGCTTCGACGCTGGGATGCCGTTCAGTCGGGTACGGATTGCACGCCTTGAGGATGATTCCGTTGATTTCGCGCAGGAGCGGCGCGTCGGGATGGCCGGCCAGTTCCTTGGAGAGACGGGGGTACTGGCTCTGGTCCATGCCGGTCGCCATTTCGTACAAGACCTTGCCGAGACTGTAGATGTCCGCGGCCACTGAACCGGGGCCTTCGGGTGGGAGGTAGCCGGGGGTGCCGACGCCGGTGAGGGTGGCGTCGGCCGCGGCGACGAGACCCACGTCGGCGAGCTTGGGAACGCGTTGGACGAAGATGACGTTGGACGGTTTGATGTCCCGGTGGATGAGGTTTTCGCCGTGGAGGACGGCGAGACCACGGGCGAGTTCGAGGGCGAACTGGACGCATTCGGAGGCCGGAATGCGGCCCCGCCGCCGGAGCATTTCACGCAAGGTGAGGGGAACGTAGCGGTCGGGATCGATGGCGGAACCGGTCTCGGCGTCGTCGGCCGGTTCCATGACGTAGTAGAAGTAACCGGCATCGTCGTTTCGGCCGACGTGCAGGAGGGCGAGTTGGCGGGGGCGGCCGGAGACGGCGGCCTGGAAGCGGCTGATACCCTCCAATTCGCGGAGGTAGGGGCGGTCGTCTTCGAACCGGGAACGTTGGACGACCTTGATGACGCGGAAGACTCCGGTGACGCTTCGGGCCAGCCAGACATCCCCGTAGCTTCCCCGGCCGATGCGGCGGAGGAGCGTGTAATCGGGGAGGTCTAGGGGCGGGGAAGTGTCCGTGTCGGAACTAGGCTTCCGGGGATCGGCGGCCGGCATCCAGGTCGAGGCGTTTGTTGATATTGTCGAGTTCGGTGCGGAGCTGTTGGCCGACGCGGTGCCGGACGACGTAGACGGAATTCGAGGTGATGCCGAAGAATTCCGCGACCTTGCTGGCGGGAATCTCGTCGAGGACGAACATCTGGAAAATCTGGAGGTCCCGCGGGCTCACCCGGCGTTGGATCCGTTCGAGGCCGGCGGCCAGCAATTCACGGCGGGCGTCGGCTTCGAGTTGCTGGTGGGGATCGTCGGGGTCGGCGACGCGATGGGCGACGTGGGAGGCCTTGGAGCTGGAGCCTTCGGTGATGGGTTCGAATGAGATGCGGCCGCGTTCGCGCATTTTGTCGTCGGAACGCCAGCGGGCGAGTTGGTAGAGCCACCGGCGGAACGATCCGGACCGTTCGTTCCGTTCGAAGGTGTGGATGGTTTCGGCGATGCGCTTGAAGACCTCCTGGGCGACCTCCTCGGCTTCGGCGTCGGTGAGGCCGCGTTTGCGGGCGAGGCCGCGAACGACGCGCTCGTAGGTGTGGTAGAACTCGCTCCAACTGTCCGAGTCATCCAGGTCGCGAAGGCGACCCAGCAGGCTGGCGCTGGTGCGGAGGCTGTCTTCCGGTGACGTGTTCATTCATGTACGGCGAAGTTGAACGGCCGGATGGATCGGGAGTTCGCGGGGAGTCTGGCAGAACTCCCGTCCGGACACAACCCAGGTGAACGGAAGGATCAAACGAGCTTCAGGCGATCAGACGATACCAGTTGTCCCGCTGGCGGGGTTGGTACCCGAGATCCGCGATCAGACGTTTCATGTCGTCGACCCCGAGGCGGAAGGTGGTTCCGGCGGCGCTGACGACATTCTCCTCGAGCATGATGCTGCCCAAGTCGTTGGCGCCGTAGCGCAGGGCGATCTGGCCGATCTCGGGCCCTTGCGTCACCCAGGAGCTTTGGACGCTGGGTATGTTGTCGAGGAAGATCCGGGCGATCGCCTGGGTGCGGAGGTACTCGTGGGCTCCCACCGTCGGGGCTTTGAGGACGGCGTTGTCCGGTTGGAACGTCCAGCAGATGAAGGCCGTGAAAGCTCCCCCGGTGAGGCGGCCATCCTCCAGGGCGCGGGCGTAGGCCGTGGCCCGGTCGATCGGGGAGTGGGCATCCGCGCCTTCCAGCGCGAGGCGCGCGAGCGACGCGTCCTGCTGGCGGCGCACCACTTCCAGATGCTCCAGCCGGTCGTCCGGGGTTTCCACGTGCCCGAACATCATCGTGGCCGTGGTGGCGAGCCCGAGGCGGTGGGCCGTGTCCATGACGCCCATCCAGTCCGCGGTGTTCGCCTTCAGCGGGGCGATGCGACGGCGGACGGCGTCGACGAGGATCTCCCCGCCGCCACCCGGGATGCTGCCGAGCCCGGCCGCGACGAAGTCACGGACGATGGTCTCGACCGGTTCCTGGAAGAATTCGGCGAAGGCGACGAATTCACTGGGGCTGAACCCGTGGACATTGAAGCCGGGGAAGCGGTTTCGGACGTGGTGGAGGAGGTCGAGGTACCACTGCTTGGTGAGGCGCGGGTGGTGACCTCCCTGCAGGAGGATCTGGGTGCCGCCGTGGGCGATGGTTTCCTCGATCTTGCGGTCGAGTTCGTCGAGCGAGATGACGTAGGAATCGGCGTCCTTCTCACTCCGCCAGAAGGCGCAGAACTTGCAGTAGACGTTGCAGACGTTGGTGTAGTTGACGTTCCGGTCGACGATGAACGTGACGACCCCGTTGCCGGCGCCGCCGTGGGAGGATTCCCGGAGGCGTTGGCGTCGGCGGTCCGCGAGGGCGCCAAGTTCTTCGAGGGACAGGCGGTGGAGCTGCCGGGCTTCGTCTCGGGAGATCCGGTGTCCGTCCCAGACTCTTTGCGAGAGCGAGTCGAGGCTCGCGTCGTAGATCACGGCCCGAATGTAGCGGGCGGCGGCGGACTGACAACGCCTCAGAATTTCACCATCAACTGGAGGTACGCCCAATTGGCGTCCCGGGACCCGAAGCTGGGGTCGGATAGGCTCGAGTCGATGTAGGACCCGGTGAAGAACCGGCTGTAGCCGGCTTCGAGTTGGGCGTACCGGGTAAGGGCGTAGCCGGCGATGACGTCGATCTCGGCCCCGAGGGACGAGTCGTAGGACGGATTGATGCCGTAGCCGTTGCCGGCCGTGGTGCCGATGCCGCCGCGGGGGCCTCCGCCGACGTTGTAGAAACTGTCGTGGGTGTCGGCGAGCCAGAAGAGGTGGCCTTCGAGCGCGACGCTCAACCGCGCCGTCGGCTTGAGGGTCAGCATCGGACGGATGTCGTGCAGGTTCTGGAGGGACGCGAAATCGGCGTATCCGTAGAACTTGTGGTTCGTGGGGTACAGATTGTCGAACGTGCCGTGGAAATCGTCGGTGGGATCCGAGTCTCCCGAGCCGTGGGAGTATTCGATCGCCAAGCGCGGCGTGGCGGGGCAGTCGGCGAAGGTGTAGCCGAAATTGACGATGAACGCGTACGCCTGGTGCTCGATCCGGGAGGACGGGGCGCCCGCGCGGAGGTCCCGGAAGTTCCCGAACTGACCCACGGCGTCGACCGTGTAGTCCCAGGAACCGAAGTCTCCGGGTTTGGATTTGAGGCGCGCTCCGATCGAGTAGATGTCCCGTGGCGACGGGAGGGGGACCTCGGGTTGGTTGACGGCCGAGGGGGAGTCACCGTTGACGTTTCGGCTGAGGAAGAAGAAGTCGAGGGCGTGATGGGGGACCTTGGCCGAGGTGGCCCAGAATCCCGAGAGCGTCTCATAGTCGTTGGAGACGTTGAAGGAGTCGTCGAGCGGAATGACCGGGCGACCGGAGAAGAAGTCGGCGGCGAACCATTCCGACTGCCAGGTGGCTTTGGCGGCGTCGAAGACCCGGCCGATGTTGTTCCAGAAGAAGGCGCCGAGGAAGTGTTCGTCGGCGTAGGCGAGTTCCTGGCGGCCCACCTTGAGGCTGACCGGGAATTCCTTGGGATTCCCGACGGTGAAAAAGGCCTGGTGAAGATCGATCGGGTCGGACTCGGGCCCTTGTCCCTTGTTGGGCGTGGGAACCGTGGAGGCGAAGCGTTCGTCGCCCTGCGCGATCGAGGATCGCGCCTCCGCGTGGACGGACCACCAATCGGCCTTGTAGGCGCCCCGGACCTGGAATCGTTCGATGAAGAATGCGTTGTGGTTGTCGGCGTTCTCGGCCCGGAAATCGAGGGACCCCGGCACTCCCTGGATGCCCGCGCCATCCTTGACTTCGTACCGGATGCGGGCCAGGCCTCCGAAGTCCCAGGCGGCCATGGAAGGGTGGTCCTTCCGGAGGGCCTCGTTGATGAACCCGGCGAAAGCCGACGGGGGCGGGGGCGGGGCGTATTGGGCGAAAACCGACGGGGCGAGGAGAAGAACGGAGGCCGCCGAAGTGGAGGCCAGGTTCAGCAGGTTGGGGCCGCGGGTTGGAGTGGGCTTCATTTTCAAGGGGAGTATGCGAAATCCAAAATCGAGCTTCTTTGACTCAAGTCATCTGGGTGCGCCGGCACCGGGCATCGGGCTGGTATCAATCATTGCGAAAGTAGATGCACCCCCACCCCGGCCCTCTCCCGTCGGACGGGAGAGGGTGGCCGCAGGCCGAGTGAGGGTCACTCCGGCGCCTCGTCTGCGTGGACTTAGGCAACGTTTGATACGCATCCCGGCGGTAACGGCGCTCGCCGATCATCATCCGGCGCACGGTGTCGGCGGCCGAAAGGAACTGCCGTTGAGTTCCTTGAGCCTTGGGGAGGCCATGGGCGTGGGCGGCACCCGAGTCTCGGATCGGTTCCCGGGACTCGACGGCTCGTCCGCGGGGGGAGGGGAACTCGGCCTTGGGACGAACTCGCCTTTTCGATCCGCGCGCTCGTTCAGGAACTGGATGAGGTGCTCGCGGAGCACGTAATAGTCGGGATGCTCGAGGACAGCCCGGCGGTCGCGAGGTCGCGGGAACTTGACCTCCAGGATATCGCCGACCTCGGCCGCGGGACCGTTGGTCATCATGACGATGCGATCCGCGAGGAAAAGCGCCTCGTCGACGTCGTGGGTGACCATCAGCGCCGTCAGGTGATTTCGAGTCTCAAGGTCCAGCAGGACCTGTTGAAGTTCCATGCGGGTCAGCGCGTCCAGCATCCCGAAGGGTTCGTCCAGCAGGAGCATCTTGGGACGCAGGGCGAAGGCCCGGGCGATACCGACCCGCTGGCGCATTCCCTGGGACAATTCGCGGGGGCGCTTGTGAAGGGAGTCGGCTAGCCCAACCACGCTCAGGTAGTATTCCGCGATCTCGCGGCGCTCCGATTTGCTCGCCGTGTAGAAGACTTGGTCGACTCCCACTTTCACATTGTCCAACGCGGTCAGCCAGGGAAGGAGACACGGGGATTGGAAGACGACGCCCCTGTCGGGCCCCGGCCCGGAAAGCTCGCGGCCGGCGAGCACGATGCCGCCCGATGAGATCGAGTTCAGGCCGGCGAGCATCGAGAGGATGGTGGATTTGCCACAACCGGAGTGTCCGATGAGGCAGACAAACTCTCCCTTCGCGATATTGAGATTGAAGTCCCGCACGATGACGGCCGGGCCGCCGGGCGTCGGGTAGGACTTGGTCAGATTGAAAAGTTCGACGTACGCGCTCATTGGATCTCCACCCTCTCACGGTGTTCCTCCGACCGGCGCCGCGGACGGCGTTTCGTGCCGAAGAGGGATCTGGGAAGCGCCAGATCCTCCGGTTCGATGTCGGGCAATACGATGCGTCGTGTGAGCTCGTTTTTGGGACGACCTCCAGGACCCAGGAGAAAGTCGATGACCTGCTTTCGTACCGATTTGAAGTGGGCGTCGTGGTTCAGCGCCCGGCGATCCCTCGGATGGGGAATGTCGATCGTGATGGAGGGACCGAAGGTCGCGCTGGGCCCGGCGCTGAGAGGAATAATGCGGTCCGCCAAGTAGATTCCTTCGTCTGGATCGTTGGTGATGAGCACCACGGTCTTGCCCTGCTCCCGGCAGATCCGGCCGATCTCGTCCTGGAGATTCGCCCGGGTCAGGGCGTCCAGAGCTCCAAGGGGCTCGTCCATCAGAAGGATCTGCGGGTCCATGGCCAGCGAGCGCGCGAGGCTGACCCGCTGGCGCATCCCGCCGGACAACTGGCGAGGCTTCTTGTCGCGCGCCGGGGTGAGATTGACCAAGGCGATGTGTCTCTCGGCGTGATCCCGGCGCTTGGCCGCGGGCCAGTCCGGAAAGACCTGGTCGACGGCGAGTTGGACGTTGCCCAGGACGCTGAGCCAGGGAAGCAGCGAGTAGTTCTGGAAAACCACCGCCCGGTCGGGTCCAGGTCCGACCGCCTTCCGGCCGCGGAGCAGGACTTCGCCCTGATCGGGCTGGCTGAGCCCGGCCATCAGGTTGAGGAGGGTGGTCTTTCCGGAGCCGGAGTAGCCGACGATCGCGACGAATTCGCCCTCGTCGACCGAGAGGTGGATGTCCCGGAGCACGGAAATGGCTCCCGACCCTTTCCCAAACCCCTTGCCGACGTTGATGAGCTGGAGTGTGGCCATGGGATGATCAGCGTGCGACAGCTCCGAAGCTCACCGCCTTTTGGAGGGAAAGCATGGCGCGATCGAGGGCGAACCCGATGATCCCGATGGTGAAGACGGCGACCATGATCTGGGCCAATGTCTGGCTGCTGCCGTTCTGGAACATGTCCCACACGAATTTTCCGAGACCTGGGTTTTGAGCCAGCATTTCCGCCGCGATGAGGACCATCCACCCGACCCCCAAGGAGAGCCGGAGCCCGGTGAAGATCATCGGTAGGGAGGCGGGCAGCACGATTTTGAACACAGTCTGAAACCAGCCCAGCTTCAGCACCTTCGCGACATTCAGGTAGTCCTGGTCGATGGACGCCACCCCAACCGTCGTGTTCATCAGGGTGGGCCAGAGCGAACACAGGGCGACGGTCACCGCCGAGCTGACGAACGCCTTCTCGAACATGGGCTCCGTCGGATTGTAAAGCGCGCTCACGAGGATCATCACGATGGGCAGCCAGGCCAAGGGCGACACCGGCTTGAAGATCTGGATGAAGGGATTGAGCGCGAGGTTGCAGGCCCGGCTGAGCCCGCAGACGATCCCCAATGGCACGGCGACGATCGAACCAAGCAGGAATCCCGTGAACACCGTCTTGAGGCTGGTGAGGATCTGGTCGAGGTAGGTGGGCTTGCCGGCATAACGGCGCACCGTCCACTCGGCTTGGGGATTCTCCGCGAGCAGCTTGGCCTTCCGTTCCGCCTGGCGCTGGTGGAATTCCCGTTCCTTGGTTCGTTCCGCCCGGTGATCGGCCCAGAGGTTTCGGACCTCCTTGAACACAGCCCGCGGACCCGGTAGTTGACCAAAATTGACCTTGATCGCCGCCGCGGATTGGGACCACAGCCCGAGGAAAATGAGGGAGGCGACCAGGGGGAGGCCCACGTAGAGTTTCAGGGTGTGCGCCCATTCGACGGCCTTCAGCTTGAGGGCGCGATCCTTGGACACCGAGGGCGCGGGGTTGGGTTCGTTGGAAGCGTTCATGGAGAGCGAAATTTTCCAAAAACTGGACACGTATTGCGGCCATGAACCGTAGCCGCCGACGTCAGTCGGCGCAGACTTCCGGTCCGGATATGGCGCGGACTGACGTCCGCGGCTACGAGTGGGCGGTTCATGGCGAGGGCGCGACGGGGCTTCAGTCCTTCAACCCGATGGTCAGGCGCTTCAAGTAGTCGTTGGGCTTGCGCGCATCATAAGCGACCCCATCGATGAAGGCGTCGGTGGGCGGGCGATAGCCGTCGGTATCCGGCACGTCGCCGGCCTTGATCTTCCCTTCCTTGATGAGTTCACGCGCCGCGGCGAGATAGATGTCGGGTAGATAGACGCTGCGCGCGGTCTCGTGATACCACGAGTCCGGCTTGGATTCGGCGATCTGTCCCCAGCGCCGCATCTGAGTCAGGAACCAGATGCAGTCGGAGTAGTAGGGATAGGTGGCGAAGTGTCGGAAGAAGACATTGAAATCAGGGAGATCGCGCTTGTCGCCGTGAAAATATTCCCAAGTTCCCGTCATCGAATTCGCGATGATGGCGTAGTCCGCTCCGACGTACTCGGGTTTTGATAGGATCTTGCACGCTTCGCGCCGGTTTTCGGGCGACGCATCCAGCCATTGTCCCGCCCGGATGAGGGCCTTGACGACGGCTCGATGGGTTTTCGGGTATTTTTCCGCCCACTCCGCGGTGACTCCGAAGACCTTCTCGGGATTGTCCTTCCAGATCTCGTAGTCCGTGATGACGGAGACCCCGATGTCCCGGAGGACGGCCTGCTGGTTCCAGGGTTCCCCGACGCAGTAACCCTGGATGGTTCCCTGAGCCAGAGTGGCGGGCATCTGCGGGGGCGGCGTGACCGAGATCAAGACATCCGCGTCCTTGGTTCCGGTGGTGTCCGTGGGTGTGTAGTAGCCGGGATGGATTCCACCCGCGGCGAGCCAGTAGCGGAGTTCGTAGTTGTGGGTGGAAACCGGAAAGACCATCCCCATGCGGAGGGGCGTACCCGCCACCTTGAACTTCTGGACGACGGGCTTCAGGGCATCCGCCTTCACGGGGCGCGGGGGCTTGTCCCCGGCAAGGGAGGGATTGGCCTCCTTCATCTGATCCCAGACGTCCTTGGAAACGGTGATGCCGTTGCCATTGAGATCCATGCTGAACGCCGTGACGATGTGGGCCTTGGTGCCGAACCCGATCGTTGCCGCGATCGGCTGTCCCGCGAGCATATGGGCTCCGTCGAGTTCACCCGAGACGACCCGATCCAGCAGAATCTTCCAATTCGCCTGCGCTTCGATGCCGACATAGAGCCCTTCGTCTTCGAAGAAGAATTTCTCCTTGGCGATGATGATCGGCGCGCAGTCCGTGAGTTTGATGAATCCGAATCGGAGATCCGGTTTCTCGGGCTCCGCCTGGACCACGGTGGGAATCATGGCCAGAAGGGCGAGGAATCCGGTGCGAATCATGGATGCGTTGGTGATCCTGTGTGGAAAAGATGACGACATGGGGTTTTCGGGTGGGTCCTTGGGCGGGAATCACATCGTGAGACCGCGGAACTCGAACTGTTGCTTTTTGACGGCGACGAAGCGGTCGAGGGGAGTTTAGCCATTCACGTGCCAGCCACTTCCCGTGTGAACGATGAAGGGCATGCATCTTTGGACGGGGAATGATGAGTGAATCGCATGGATGGCGATCTCACCCGATGGCGGGAGGCGGGGCGATGACGCGGTCTTCGTCGGGACGGGGTCTTTCGGGGACCCGTTGGGAGACCCCGCGATGCCATTGCCGGGCGCCGGCCCTTCGGAATGGGCTAAGGACTGTCGCTTTTTGTGCTTCATGGTCGGAATGCCGGCTGACGATTGGACTCGCCGGCGGCTAGTACACATCCCGGCAGTAGCGACGGTCGGCGACCAGTTTCCGCACGTACTCGGCCGCCTGGTCGCGGGTGCGTTGGCCCGCGGTCGCGATCACCTCGTGAAGGGCGGCATCGACGTCCTTGGCCATGCGGGACGCGTCTCCGCAGACGCACACGCCGGCGCCCGATTCGATCCAGTTCCAGAGCGTCGCGGCGTTCTCCAGCATGCGGTGCTGGACATAGACCTTCGCGTCGGTGTCGCGCGACCAGGCGAGGTCGAGGCGATGGAGGAGGCCGTTGCGCGACCAGTCCTGGATTTCGTCGCGGTAGAGGAAATCGGTTCCCTCGTGCTGGTCGCCGAAGAAAAGCCAGTTGGGTCCCTTCGCGCCTTGGGCCTGGCGATCCTGGAGGAACGCCCTGAACGGAGCGATGCCCGTTCCCGGCCCGATCATGATCAGGCCCTGGTCGGGCGGGGGCGGACGGAAGGCCGGGTTGGGATGAACGAAGACAGGAAGCGCGTCCTCGGGCCGAGTACGGTCCGCGAGTCCCGCGGACGCGAGCCCGAGGCGGGTCCGACCCAGGGACTCGTACCGGACGACGCCGACGCACAGATGGATGGCGTCCGGATGCAGGCGCGGGCTCGACGCGATCGAGTAGAGGCGCGGTTGGATTTTGCGAAGGAGGGCGATGAACTCGGCTGGTGCGAACCGGATTTCGGGATCGCCGAGGACGAGGTCGAGGACGTCGCGGCCTCGGAGGAAGCGGTCGAGGGCGCCGTTGGCTTCGGGTGAGGCCGCTTCCTTGAGGGCGGCGTCGCGGGTGTGCTGGGAGAAGCGGGCCAGGAGTGGCCGTGGCACGCGGGTGATGTCGTAGTCCCGGAGGAGCGCGAGGCGGAGGGGCGTGGGGTTTCCGTGGCGGTCGGAGACGGCCTCCTCGCCGTCGAAACCCAGGGCTTCGATCAAGCGCTGGACGAGGTCCGGATCGTTGGTGGGCCAGACCCCGAGGGCGTCGCCCGCCTCGTAGGCGATGCCGGACGAGCCGAGGTCGATGGCGAAATGCCGGACATCTTTTTGCGATCCGGGTTCGGTGAGCCGCTGGTTCAGGCTGAGCCGGGCGGCGTAGGGCCGGTCCCGATGCCAGGCTGGGCCGGATTCGGAGTCTGATTCCTCCGTGACCTCGCCCTGGGCGAGGGCGGTCCCTGGCGAGGAGGAGGCTGACTGGGCTTCCGCTGGAACGGGCGCGAGTCGGTCGAGGGCGGCGCTGAGCCAGCTGGCGAACGGTTGTTCGAATTCGACGTCGCAATCCTGGCGGGGATGAACCCGCCGTCCGCCGAGCGCTTCGAATCGGGCGTCGAGGTCTTTGCCGAACTGACAGAAGCGGGGGTAGTTCGTGTCGCCGAGGCCGCAGACCGAGTACCTGGTGTTTTCGAGGCGCGGCGCTTCGGGTCCCTGGAGGTTTTGCCAGAACGCCTTGGCATTGTCCGGGGGTTCGCCGTCGCCGTAGGTGCTGGCGATCACGAGCAGCGCGGATTCGGAGGCGAGTTGGGATGGGGACACCTTGGCGAGATCGTGGATGACCGGCGCGAACCCGCGCTGGGCGGCCGTCTTGGCGATGCGCTTGGCGAGTTTCTCGGCGGTCCCGGTCTGGGAACCCACAAGAACGGCGAGGGGCGTGAGGGTGGGAGCGGGCTGGGGAGTCGGCGTCGCGCCGGTCGCGGGAACGGCGGCGTACGAGAAGAGGCCGGCGAGGTAACCGTTCAGCCAGGCGCGCTGTTCGGGAGTGAACGGAGCGGTGTCGGGAACAACGGGAACGAAGCGCGGTGGAATCATGGGGTGAAGAGCTCCTGGAGTTGGCCCAGGTCATGCCGACGGGTGAACTCGGCGAAGGACTCGCTCGCCACGCGTCGGTCGAGGTAGGTGCGGAGGATGTGTTCGAGCAACCGCGGCAGGTCGGAGAAGGGCAGGGCGGAGAAGACCTGCCGGCCGATCCCGGATTCGGAGCCGGCGCCACCCCCCAGCACGACGTGGTACCCCTCGCGCGACGCCCCGCCGACGGCCACTTTCACGCCCTGGAGCCCGATGTCGCCGATGTAATGCTGGGCGCAGGAATTGGGGCAGCCGGTGAGATGCAGGTTGATTGGTTGGTCGAGGGATACCTTGCCGGCGAGATGCCGGGCGAGGGCGAGGGCGTGGCCTTTGGTGTCGGTGGCCGCCCATTTGCAGCCGGTACTCCCGGTGCAGGCGATCAGTCCCCCGGCGATGTGGTGGGTTTCGTGGTGCAACCCCGCGCGCACGACCTGGCGCTTGACCGTTTCGACGAACCCATCCGGGACATCGGGGAGGATGAGGTTCTGCCAGGGCGTCAGCCGGACCTGGCCGGAGCCATAGTTGTCGGCGAGATCGGCCAGGCGCCGCATCTGGCGGACCGTGAGGATGCCGACCGGAACGACGACGCCGACGTAGTTTTTTCCGTGCTGGCGCTGACGGTAGACACCGATATGCCCGTGCTTGAGCGCCGGAGGGCGCGGTTGGCAGCGGTCGAGGGGAAACTCGACGAGCGGAAACGAGAGCCTTTTCTGGGTCTCTTCGAGGAACCGCCGGACGCCCCATTGGTCCACCAGATATTTGAGGCGCGCCTTCTTGCGATCGGTGCGGTCCCCGTGATCACGGAACACGCGGATCATGGCGGCGGCGACCGCGACCGCCTCGGAGGGCGAAACGAGGATTCCGGAATCGGACGCGAGCTGGCGGTGGCCGGTGATGCCGCACAGATCGGTCCGAAAGTAGACGCCGGGTTCGAGGGCGACGGTCGATTGGTCGCGGAGGGAAACGCCGGAAGCGGTCTCGGCCAGGGTCACGGCCGCGAAGCCGATGTCGTTGGTGTTGGCGACGGTGTCGATGGCTCCACCGCCTTCGAAGGCGACATTGAACTTCCTGGGCAGCCCGTAGAGATCGCGCTGGTTGAGGATGTAGTGATGAAGGGCGAGCGCGAACGGGCGGGTGTCGAGCAATTCGCGGGCATCGATCCCGGCGGTGGGCGAGGCGGTGATGTTGCGGATGTTGTCGACGCCGGAACCCTTGGCGGTGAGCCCGATGGATTGGAGGCGGACGAGGACGTCGACGAGGTGGCGTGGAGCAATTTCGCGGATCTGAAAATTGCTGCGGGTAGTGATCGCGGCCTTTCCATTTCCGAAATCGGCCGCGATGGAGGCGAGGCCCCGGAGCTGGGGGCTGGTCAGTTCGCCCGCCGGGATGCGGCATCGGAGCATGAAGCTGT
Source organism: uncultured Verrucomicrobiota bacterium (assembly GCA_942490575.1). Taxonomy (GTDB): domain Bacteria; phylum Verrucomicrobiota; class Verrucomicrobiia; order Limisphaerales; family CAIMTB01; genus CAIMTB01. Next base: position 23,904 of record CALNYA010000012.1, on the reverse strand, counting down.
TCTGGGCGGGGGCGACATAGAACAGGCCGAAGGTCCGGAGGCGGTAGGTGTCCTCCTCGTTCGGAAAGCGGTTGTTGGCGGCGTGATCGAGGACGCGATCCCAGGAGTCGAGCGGGTTCTCGGCGTGCTTCCAGAGTTCCTGCCGGGTGACCTCGGAGAGGGGGCGGCCGAAGATCGTCTCCTCGGGAGTTTCCGTGGTGGTTGAGGCGAGATTGGCGCCGCCGGCCCCCGGGCTGGCGGTGAACTGGCCCGAAGCGTCGAGCCCGACATACGGCGTGGCGAGGCGATGGGCGGCGCCCGCCATGATCCCGGCGAGGTACTCCTTCTGTTCCGGGCTGAAGCCCTGGCTCGGCGAGGCCGCGGCCTCCGGGAGGGGTTTGTTTGGAGGGATCGACGCGATCACTGGGGCGGGGACGGCGGGGGGATTCATCGCGTGCCGGGGGTCCGCGAAGCGGAGGTCGTGATCGCGCCAGGGGCGGGGCCGACGCGGACCGCGCAGAATTTGTAGCTGGGCTGGCGGGAATACGGGTCGAAGGCGGGGAAAGTGAGATCGTTCACGCCGGCGTAGTGCATGGGGATGAAGAGCTGGCCTGGTTGGACCGACGCGGAAACGACCACCTGCACTCGGAGGGAGCCGCGCCGGGATGTGATCGCGACGGAAGCGCCATTGACCAGCAGGAGCGCGTCGGCGTCGCGGGGATGGATTTCGACGTAGGGTTGCGCCGGGTAGAGCTGGCGCAGGATGTCGGACTTGCCGGTGCGGGTGTTCGTGTGCCATTGGGCGCTCGTGCCCCGGCCGGTGAGGAGCACGAACGGGTACTCCGGATCGGTGCATTCCGGGGTGGGCCGCGGGACTTCGTGAACGAACCGAGCCCGGGCGTCCGGGGTGAAGAATCGGCCATCGGCGAAGAGCCGGCGCTCGATGGCGGGTCGGACTGGCGAGGCTGGGGTATCGGATTCGGGATGGACGTCGGGTTGGGTCGCCGACCTGGCTGGGAAGGCGTCGGCGCGGCTCCAAGGCCACTGGACCCCTCCGGCTTCGGCGAGATGGGCGTATCCCTCGATGCCGGTGAAGTCGCACGGGCGCCCTTTGGAAAGCTCCTGAAGAATTCCGAAGACCGCGGCGGGGGACGACCACTTCCGGAACCAGTCCCCGCAGCCCCAGGCTTCGCCGAGGAGTCGGAAGATGGCGAAATCGGAGAGGGCTTCCCCGGGGGCCTGGGCCACCTTGCGAACGACGCCGATCCTCCGCTCGGAGTTGATGAAGGTGCCGTCCTTTTCGCCCCACCCGGCGGCCGGCAGGATCAGGTCCGCGACCTCCGCCGTCGCGGTGGTCACGTACATGTCCTGGACGACCAGGAATTCAAGGTTCCGGGCCGCCTCCTGGAACTTCCGCGATTGAATCCAAGAGTGGGCGGTGTTGGTGGCGACGATCCAGAGCGCCCGGATGCGGCCGCTGGCGGCGTCGTCGAGGATTTGGTCGTAGGCCCGCGACGGCGAGGACGGGACGGCATCGGGGGGAACGCCGACGATGGCGGCGACCTCGGAGCGGTGGGTTGGGTCGGTGAAGGCGCGACCGCCGAGGAGGCTCGTGGTGTTGCTGAACAGCCGGGAGCCCATCGCGTTGCATTGGCCGGTGATCGAGTTGGCGCCGGTTCCCGGGCGCCCGATGTTCCCGGTCATCAGCGCGAGATTGATGATGGCCTGGGCCGTGCGGACCGCTTCGTGCCCCTGGTTGACCCCCATCGTCCACCAGAAGCTCACCGACTTGCCCCGGCCGATGGCGGTCGCGGCCCGGATGATCTCGCCCACACCCAGTCCGGTGTGGGTGGACACATAGTCCGGAGTGAAACCGCCGATGAAGTCGCGGAACGCCTCGAAGCCCGAGGTGTGGTTGTCGATGAAATTGGTGTCGATCCAGCCGTTGTGAACGAGGACGTGGGCGAGTCCGTAGAGGAGGATGAGATCCGATTTGGGACGGAGCGCGAGGTGCTGCGTGGCGGCCGCCGCCGTTTCGGTGCGCCTTGGATCCACGACAAGGAGGGTGGGCTGGTTGGGATTCCTGAGAACCCGCTGCCACATGATCGGATGGGCGAGGCAGGGATTGGAACCGACGAAGACCAGGACGTCGGAAGCCTCGAAGTCGGCGTACGTGTACGGTGGCGCGTCGAACCCGAAGCTCTCCTTGTAGGCCACGTGGGCCGTCGCCATGCACTGGCGTGTGTTCGAGTCGCAGTGGACTCCGCCCATGCCGAACTTGAAAAGGGCGCCCAAGAGCGCCATTTCCTCGGTGCAAATCTGGCCGGTGCTGAGGAACGCGATGCTTTCGGGGCCGTGATCGGCTCGGATTTGTCGGAAACGATCGACGAACAATCGCGCCGCGTCGGCCCACGCGAGGGGCGCGAGCGCGCCGTCGGCCCCCCGGACCCAGGGGCGGGTCGCGCGGTCGGGAGCCGCGAGCGGCGTGAGCGCCTCCCAACCCTTCGGGCAGGCCATGCCGAGGTTGACCGGGTAATCGGGGTCGGGGGAGAGGTTGACGGCGACGCCGTCCCGGAGATGGGCGCGAAGGCTGCAGCCCGTCGCGCAGAATCCGCACACGAGGTTCGTCGTGGTGGCGGGAGCGAGCCGGCGCGGAACGGCGCCCAGTCCGAAACCGCCGGGAATCCGGTCCAACTCCGCGGTCATCGGGCCGTGGGTTCTTCGAAGGAGATCGAGGGTCTGGGAAATCATGGGGGCACGGCTCCAGGCATGCGCCGGGGGGAGACGGCGACAAAGAAGAGGTGACGTTCCAGAAGTTCTCCCGCGAGCAGGAGCGCGGCGCCGGCGGCGGCGAACTGGGTCGAAAACCCGGTGGCCGGCGGGAGGCATAGGACGAAAAGGCAGGCCCCGGTCGCCGCCAGGACCAGGCGTCCCAGGGTCCAGGGCAGGAGCGGACCGATCAGGAGCGAGCGGGTTCGAGCTGATTCGGAGGACGGATCGGGGTCGGGGCGGAAAATCGGCAGGAACTCGGCGAGGAGCTTCGCAGCGAGCGCAGTCACGACAAGGAACAGGGCCGACACCGGGGAAGCCAGGGAGGCGCTTCCCGCCAGGAGGGTCGTCCCGAGGAACCGGGCCGAGGTGGAGCCGGCCGACCAGAACCTCCTCTGAGTGGCGACATAGATCATCACCGAGGTGGCGACGGCGACGAGACCGAACCAAGGCGCCGAGGCCGAGGCCAGCGACACCACCACCGGGGGAACGGGAAGACCCGCCTGGGCGAATGCCGGCGCCGCCACGGCGCCCGTGTAGGCGCCAAAGGCGATGACCTCCCGGCTGAACCAGGATCGGCGCCATCCGAGAAACGCGCGCCAAGCCCGGGTGGGCTGCCCCAGGTGAGCCGATGCGATGGCCATCGCGACGAGCTGGATTCCCAACGCGACAAGCCAGGAATAGGAGGAAAGAAATCCGGGCGTTCCAGCCTGAAGGAAGGCGACGGCGGAAAGCCCGACCGAAACTTGGGTCAGAACGAGAAAGAACGTGAGCGGGGTGTGGGTCTCGGCGGGCGCCGCGTGGGTTCGATCCGCGGCGGACAACGACCGGGCGCGGCCGGAGGCCGAAACATAGCGCGTGGTGGGAATGGTGATCGACGGGTCGGGCGCGTCCGGAAGGAACCGCGCCATCCGGGACTCCGGTGATGCTTCCGCGCGCAGGGACGTTGCGAGATCGGCGCCTTGGATCACGGTCACGCGAATCGCCTCGTTGGGGCACCCTTGGACGCACGCGGGCGCCTCGCCGGCCGCGAGTCGTCCATGACAGAGGTCGCACTTTCGGACGATGCCGAGCCGCGACGAGTAGCGGGGAACCTCGTAGGGGCACATCAGGGTGCAGTAACTGCAACCGATGCACTGGTCGTCGAGATGGCGGACGATACCGGTGACGGCGTCCTTCTCGTAGGCGAGAACCGGGCAGCCGTTGAGACACGCGGGATCGACGCAGTGATGGCACGCGGTGGTGACATGCTGGACCGCCACGGCGGACTTGGAACCGTTCCGGCGGCTTTCGTCGAGCAGGAGGCCGACGGATCGCCAGGATTCCCCCTCCTCGAGACCGTTCAAGGAGTGGCAGGCGGTGACGCACGCCTTGCACCCGGAACAGGAATCAAGGTCCACCTGGAAGGCGTATTGTTCGCCCGAGGCGGGCCGGGTCGCGGGAAGGAGCTTGCGATAGTGGGGTTCCAGGGCCGGCCCACCGGGCCGGCGGGAGGTGCGTTCGGCGTGGTCGACCTGTTCGGCCTGGCGATCGTGCCAGCGGCTGAATTGGTCGACGGCCGACACCGAGCGTTGGTCCGAGAGGTAACGGTCGACCAGCGTTTGAAGGTGGGACGAGGTCGGGGAGTCGTGGGTCCGCGGGGCGAGAAGGGAAGGGATCCCGAGGCCGGGTTGGCGGGAGTCGGCGTGAACGGATCCGAGGGCGAACCCTCGATCCGGTTGGGTGATCTTGTGTCGCAGGCTCGAACTCACGGACGTTCGCTCCAGATTCCGGCCATCCCGGAATGCGGGACGGCATGGCGGTCGGCTTCGGTTGGATGGATGGCGTCCTTGGTCACAACAAGCCACGGAAGGTGGTGGCCAGCCCCTTACTAGCCCGTCGCATGCCAGGGCCGGCAGTCTGGCCCAATGAATGCTAGGCATGTTTTGGCGATGAACGATGAACTGAATTCATGGAAGCGCTCCCCGCTCGACAGCCGGCAGCTTCGGGCCTTCGCAACTCTGGCGCGCACGGCCAGCTTCACGGCGGCGGGGCGGGAGCTGTTCCTGTCCCAGTCGGCGATCAGCCATTCGATGCGGGCGTTGGAAGAGGACGTGGGTTGCCGGCTTTTTGACAGGGTGGGCAAAAAGGTGACCCTGACGCTCGCCGGGGAACAGCTCCTGCGGTCGGCTGAAAAAATACTTGGTGAAATGGCGCAGGCGAGGGAGGCGCTGGGCCGATTGGGCAAGTGGGGCCGGGGGCGCCTGCGGATCGGAGCGAGCACGACCGCGTGCACCTACGTGATTCCCACCGTTCTGCGGGAGTTCAAGAAGGACTTCTCCCACTACGCGATCACCATCGTGCCGGCGGACACGGTCCAGATGTTGAGCCTGGTGAACGACGGTCGCGTGGATCTGGCGCTGACCATGGAACCGAAGGCCGAGGAGAAGCTGGTTTTCGATCCGATCTTCGAGGACGAACTCGTGTTCCTGATGAGCCCGCTGCACCCATGGGCGGAGGCGGGCGCGGTGAATCGGGCCGATGTGCCGACCCAGAACTACATCCTCTACGACCGGACGAGCTACACCTTCCGGCTCGTCGACGAATACTTCCGCCAGGACCGGCTTGTCCTGAACACGTTCATCGAGCTGGGCAGCATGGAGGCGATCAAGGAACTGGTGAAACTGAACCTGGGGATCAGCATCCTCGCGCCCTGGATAGCCCGGGAGGAATTGCAGGCGGGCACGCTGGTGGCGATGCCCCTGGGGAAACGAAAGCTCAGGCGGCAGTGGGGAATTGTCCGCTGGCGTTCGCGGTCGCTGAACCTCGCCGAGGAAACGTTCGTGAGTTTGTGTCGGGAGGTGACCTCGTCCCTGATCCGGGACACCGGCGACCGTCCCGCCCAGCCGTCGTAGTACCGCCGACTTTCCAGTCGGCTCCGGGATGTACCGCCGACTTTCCAGTCGGCTCCGGGTGGCCGGGGCATGCGCCCCGTCCAGAAGGGCCGGCTGAAAGCCGGCGTTACAAAAGACCGATCCCTGTACCGCCGACTTTCCAGTCGGCTCCGGGGGGGGGCGGGACGTAGGCAAGGCCGCAAAAAAAAGGCCGGCTAAAAGCCGGCGTTGCAAACAAAAGACCGACGAATCCGTCGCGGATTACGCCTTGATCAGGGCTTCCTTGATCGCCGCGAAGTTGGGGAGGTCCTTCGGCGTCGCGGTCTGTTCCGCGTACCGGATGACCCCGGCCTTATCGATGACGAAGGCCGCGCGGGCGGAGGTGTCGCCGATGCCGGCGAGGGCCTTGAACTCGACGCCGTAGGCGCGGGTGGCTTCCTTGTTGAGGTCGCTGACGAGGGTGATGCTGATCTTCTCCTTTTGCGCCCACGCCTCCTGGGAGAAGGGGCTGTCGACGCTGATCCCGATGACATCGGCGTTCAGGCCCTGGTAGGCGCTGATGCCTTGGGACACGTCGCACAACTCGGACGTGCAGACGCTGGTGAAGGCCAGGGGGAAGAAGAGAAGGACCGTGTTCTTCTTTCCGAAATTGGCGCTGAGTTTGACGTCGACGAGTTCGCCGGAGGTTTTGGACTTGAGTGTGAAGTCCGGGGCCTGGGTTCCAACTGCGATAGGCATGGTGTGGTGGGTTTTCCCTGATTGGTTGATTGCCCGAACGGGGAGGGGCCCCGTCGGTGGATGACTCTTGGAACGGGTCTGGGCGCCTGTCAACCGGCGCGAAGGAAGCGCCGGGCTAGGCCAGGGCGCGCCAGAGGACGTTCGCGAAGAAGAGGAGGGTCATGCTGACGGCGCAGGCGACTCTGCCGACGGCTCCCACCAACAATCCGATCGTGGCGCCGACGCCCGCCTTCGCGGAATCGCGCCAGGCTCGCCCGCCGGCGAACTCGAACGAAAAAGCGCCCACGAAGGGCCCCAGGAGGATGCCGATAGGACCCAGAAAGAGCCCGATGAGGCCGCCGACCCCCGCCCCGATCAGCCCCAGGCGGGTGGCGCCGAGCCTTTTGGCGCCGTACAGGCTGACCGCGAGATCGGCGGCGAGCGACAACAAGGCCATGACGCCGAGCGTCACCAGAACCCAGGTCTGCGCGCCGGCCTCCCCCACGATGAACCGATGGGCGATGGCGGCGGCGAAGATCAGGGGTGTTCCCGGGATGGCCGGAAACACGCAACCAATCACGCCGATCGCCATGATGAAAAGTGCCCCGGCGAACCAGAGAATTTCCGGCGTTGTCACGGAGGGAGGTTACTCGGGAATGCACCGAGGGCCAATTCCGGCGCCGAATCCCGGCGGCGTTTCCCGGGAGTGGAGATTTTTTCGCCGATGCCTAGACTTCCGCCATGACCCTCCGCAGGTGGAACCTCCTTGGCATGACCTTGTCGGCGCTGTGGCTCAATCCCGGTCCGGTCGAAGCGGCGGAGCGGTTCGCCGGGCGGGGATTCGTCACCCGGTCGGTGGTGGTGGCTCGGAACGGGATGGCCTGCACCAGCCATCCGCTGGCGACGCAGGCGGCGCTCGGAATCCTGCGGGACGGGGGATCGGCGGTCGACGCGGCGATCGCCGCCAACGCCTGCCTGGGCTTGATGGAACCGACGGGAAACGGCGTGGGCGGCGACCTCTTCGCCCTCGTGTGGGACGTGAAGTCCGGGCGCCTGCACGGACTGAACGGGAGCGGGCGATCCGCGCGCGGCATCGATCTGGCCTGGTTCGCCGAGCGCGGCATCACGCGGATCCCGAAGTACGGTCCGCTGCCGGTCACCGTGCCCGGGTGTGTCGATGGCTGGTTCACTTTACACGGGCGTTTCGGGGTCCTGCCGATGTCCGCGGTCCTCGCGCCCGCGGTCCGCTATGCCCGCGAGGGTTTCCCGGTCACCGAAGTCATCGCGGAGGACTGGAGCAGGAACGCGGAGATACTGAAGGAATACCCGAACTTCGCGGCGGTCTATATGCCGGGTGGCCGGGCGCCGCGGATGGGCGAGATGTTCCGGAATCCCTTGCTGGCTGGAACGCTCGAACGTCTGGGCGCGGAGGGGCGCGATTATTTCTATCGCGGGGAAGTCGCGCGGGTGATGGCGGACTTCCTGAAGCGCCAGGGTGGCGTTTTGACCGCGGAGGACTTCGCGGCCCACACGAGCGACTGGGTCGCACCGATCTCGACCCGGTACCGCGGCTATGACGTCTGGGAAATCCCGCCGAACGGGCAGGGGCTTTCGGTCCTGCAGATGCTCAATCTCCTCGAAGCCTACGACCTGAAGTCGATGGGCTGGGGAAGCACGAAGGCGATGCACGCCTTCGTCGAAGCCAAGAAGGTCGCGTACGAGGATCGCGCGCGGCATTTCGGCGACCCGACCTTCAGCAGGATCCCGGTGGCCGAGTTGTTGGACAAGGGGTATGCCGAGAAACGTCGCGCCCTGATATCCATGGAGAAGGCCGCGGCGAGGTACGACGCGGGTGAGGTCGCGCTGAAGGAGGGCGACACGGTCTACCTGACGGTCGCGGACGCCGCGGGCAACGTGGTGTCGCTGATTCAGAGCAACTACCGCGGGATGGGTTCGGGCATGGTGCCGGACGGGCTGGGATTCGGGTTCCAGGACCGGGGCGAGGCCTTCGTGTTGAAGGCGGGGCATCCCAACAGCTTCGCGCCCGGCAAGCGGCCGTTTCACACCATCATTCCGGCGATGGTCACGCGGGACGGTAGGCCGTGGCTGAGTTTCGGCGTGATGGGCGGCGACATGCAGCCCCAGGGACACGTCCAGATCCTCATGAACCTGATCGATTTCGGAATGGGCCTTCAAGAGGCCGGGGACGCGCCTCGGATCTATCACACGGGATCTTCGGAACCCACCGGGGAGGTGATGCAAGACGGCGGAATCCTCTACCTTGAGGAAGGTTTCCCGCGGGAATCGGTCCGCGACCTGGTCGCCCTGGGGCACCGGGTTTCGCGCACGCGTCCCGGGGCGTTCGGCGGGTACCAGGCGATTCGTATCGACGCCGAAAACGGGGTGTACCACGGCGCGAGCGAATCCCGGAAGGACGGGCAGGCCGCCGGTTACTAAACTTCGCGGCGGATGCCGGATCGCATCAATCGATCGCTACCGCAGCGTTCGATAGAAGCGACGGGGCGCTCCCGCGGCGGCCGAGGGGTCGTTGTAGCGGATCACGCCGTTGACCACCCGGTTGCTTTGGAGGGTCACCCAGTTGAGCAGGTTGGTGGACGCCTGAAGCGCGATAGCTTCGCCGTTGTTGGCGAACACTTCGACGTCCACGCTCCTGTTGGGCGCCAGCGCCGCCGAGAGCGTCGCGTAACCTTCGCTTCGGAAAGCCGCCAAGCCGAGATGCACCGGCCCGGAAACGCTTGTGAAATCCCCGCCCGCGAGGACCTGGTCGTCGGTCCAGCCCAGCGTCGCCACGGTCGCGCCGAACCCCGGGTTCCATGGTTCCACCGCGCCGTTGGTCAGGGTGAGGATCGCCGCGCGGCTGCGGGGGACGTCGTTGACGCGAAGGAAGTCGCCGGCGATGAGGAGTTGGTCGCCGGCCGGTCGGACGAAGCGAACGCGACCCACGGTGTTCGCGGTCCATTCCAGGGCGTTTCCGATTTCCGGGTTGAGCGCGGCGAGGTTGGTGCGGAAGGCGCCGCCGACGCTGAGGAACGTCCCGCCGGCGAAGACCACCTCGCCATGGACGGCGACGGCGTCGACGGTGCCGTTGGCGAACGGGTCCCACGGCAGGAGTGTTCCATCGTCGAGATTGAATGCCGCGAGCCGGCCGCGGGTTTCCCCGGCGATCGACGTGAAGCCGCCTCCGACGTAGAGGACGCCGTTGGTGCCGACGTCGAAGGTGGTGATGACGGCGTTCGGGCCGGGTGCCCAGTCGGTGGCTTCTCCCGATGTCAGCGATACCGCGCCGGCGTTGGTGCGTCCGGCGCCGCCCAGCGACGAAAATCGGCCGGAGGCGAAGAGTCGGGCGTCATGGGCGAACAGGGTCTCGACGTCGCCGTTCGCGTGCGAGGTCCAGTCCAGCGCCGCGCCCGTGTCCGGCGCGAGGGCGACCAGGTTGGTCCGGGGACTGCTTCCGGCCGCCTCGAAGGAACCCCCCGCGTAAAGGACTCCGTCGTGGAGCGCGATCGCGTTCACCAGGGGACGGGAATTGGTCACGGAGGTCTGAAGTTGCGGATCGAACGGGAGAATCGCGCCATCCTCGACTCGCACGGCCGCGACGCCCGAACGCAGGACCGGGTCGATCATCGTGAAAATGCCGCCCACGAATCCCGTGGCGCCGTCGTCGCTGAGGCCGACCGCGCGCACCTGGCCCGCGGGATTGAGGGACTGTCCAAGCAGACTGGCGCCGGTCGTGAGCGAGAAGAGGTCGAAGTTCCGTCCGCCGTTCTCGCGCACGTAGTCGCCGCCGACGGCGAGGGTGTCTCCCACGGCCGCGATGGAGTAGGCCGCGCCGGGAACGTCGGCGGTCCAGGGAAGGAGCTCGCCCGTGGTGGGATCGAGCGCGGCGAGGTTGGTCCGGGCCACGCCGCCGACTTCGTTGAAGAGCCCCGCCAGGTAGAGGCGGTTCTGGTGGAGGAGCGTCGCGGCGACCGGGCCATCGGGGGCTGGTCGGACGGGTTCGAGCGAGCCCGTGAAGGAGTTCAACACGGCGAAATTGGTCCGGGGTTCGTCGGCCATCGTCGTGAACTCGCCGCCGCAATAAAGCGTCAGGCCGGAAAGCGCGAGGGTGTTGACCGGACCATCGGGGGACGGATTCCAGCCCGTGGCGGCGCCGGAACTCGCGTCCAGCGAGGCCAGGTTCAACCGGGCCTGGTTGCCCGCGTTGGTGAAGCTGCCGCCGACGAGGATCCGGGTTCCAGCCACGGCGATCGAGCGGACGGAGGATCCGCCGACGCCGGGATTCCAAGGTTGTATCTGCGCGTTGGCGGTGGCGATGGCGGCGATCCTGTTGCGGGACTGGCCGGCGACGATGGTGAACGTGCCACCCAGGTAGATGGAGCCGCCCGCGACCGAGATCGCGTGGACCGTGGAGCCCACGTTGAGGTTGGCGACCCAGCCCGGGTTGACCGTGCCGTCGGACCGGAGGTGGGCGAGACCGATGCGAGTCAATCCACCCACGGACGTGAAACTCCCCCCGATGTACCAGCCTCCGTTCGAGTCCGACACCACCGTCTCAATGGCGCCGTTGGCCCGCGCCTGGGTGAAATCGATGGCTCCCGACGGAACATCGAGGACGATCCCGCCACCCGAGTTGACTCCCAGTTGGGTGAACGAGCCCGCCAGAAATGCGACCCCGTTCGTGACGATCATCGATCGGATGGGCGCATCGGAGGAGGGGAAGTCGAGGCGCGCGCCGTCCGAGGGTCGCAGTTCGGCGCGGGTCGCCGTCGCCGTGGCGATCGCCAGCAGGACGACCACACCCCAACCCACCGGCATTCCCCCGGTGGCCGATCGCTCGAAGGATTGGCGCAGGGGCCGGGACGGGTTGGGAAGGGCTGGGCTGGGGTTCATGTTTTTGGATACTGGCGGTCCTGCGACCGAAAACGATTCAGGGTTCCTAGGGCACTCACTTAAGTCGGGTGCCGTAAGGGTTCCCCACCTTGGCTCCTTTTGGGGCCGGCAATGGGGGGAATCCAACAGGATCGGTCCCAAAACTCAAGCCTCGCGGGCGCCTTGGGGATCGGCCGCTTTTTCTGAACTCGCGCGTTTCAAGTGGTCGGTTCCCAATCCGCGTCGGGGGGCCCTCGACGTTTCCAGCGGGTGATCATCGCCCACGCAAATCGCCGCCGAAGTGGAGTGGATGCCTCAGTGACCGGACGATGTAGCGCAGGCTGCCCAGCCTGCTGTATCGCCGGTTGCCAACCGGCGGGGACCGACGGATGGGATCCCGGGCGTGTGCGGAATATGGTTCCGTTCACCGATCTGGCACGAAAGGGATTCATGGTTTGTATGGGCCGAATCCATGGAGGAATGCGGGAGATTTCGTTTGCGGCAGGGGGGAGCCGACAACAAGGATGGCCCGGGTTTGTCCTGTCCAAGCGGGGCCCCTCCCACCCATTCCACTCACCCATGACGTCGCCGACCCCTTCCGCCGCCGAACTGACCGAACTTCGAGACGGCCTTCACCGTCTCGCCCGCAACCTCTGGTGGACCTGGAATCAGGATGCCCAGAACCTGTTCCAGGAACTCTCCCCCCGGGCATGGCAGAACCTGTATCACAACGCCGTCGCCGTGTTGCGTGAGGTGACGGACTACGAGCTGAAGGTCCACCTGATGGAGCCCGCTTTCCGCGAGCGGGTGAAGGCGGTCCTCGCCGATTTCGACGCCTACCTCAAGGAGCCCAAGACCTGGGCCAGCGAAAACGCCGCCGCCCTCTCGCAGCGGCCCGTCGCCTATTTCTCGGCCGAGTTCGGATTCCACGAAACGCTCCCGATCGCGGCGGGCGGCCTCGGAATCCTCGCGGGCGACCACGCCAAGGCGGCCAGCGATCTCGGCCTGGGCTTCGTCGGAGTCAGCCTCTTCTACCGCGAAGGCTACTTCCAGCAGTCCATCGACGCGAACAACTGGCAGGCGGAATACTACGCCTGGCTCAATCCCAAGAATCTCCCGATCGAACCGGTCCTGGACGCCAAGGGCGAACAGGTGAAGAGCTCCATCCGCATCGGGGTCGGCACCGTCCACTTCCAAGCCTGGCGTGTGAACATCGGCCGCTGCCCGGTGTATCTCCTGGATCCCTACCTGGAGGAGAATGAGGAGCACTACCGTAAGCTCGCGACCCGGGTGTACGGCGGCGACAGCACCACGCGGATCATGCAGGAGATCCTCCTGGGAGTCGGGGGAGTTCGGTTGCTCCGCGCCCTCGGGATCCAGCCTTCGGTGTTCCACATGAACGAGGGGCACGCGGCGTTTCTCATTCTTGAACTCGCCCGCGAACGAATCGCGGCGGGAGCCAGCCTGGAGAAGGCGCTGGCGGAGACCCGGAAGGAATGCGTCTTCACCACCCACACCCCGGTCGAAGCCGGCCACGACCGGTTCAGTTCCGAGTTGATGGCGTACATGGCCAACAAGTTCTCCACCCAGTTGGGTGTGACCCACGATCAGCTCATGGGCCTTGGTCGCGTGAAACCCGACGACAAGACCGAGCCGTTCTGCATGACCGTCCTCGCCTTGAAAGGCTCCCGCGCCGCCAACGGGGTCAGTGAGTTGCACGGCGAAGTCAGTCGCGAGATGTGGCAGGCGCTCTATCCCGGGGTCGCGGTCAAGGACGTGCCCATCGGTTCGATCACCAATGGCGTCCATCTCCCGGGATGGATGAAGGGGGCCACCCGCCGCTTCTGGTACGAGAAATACTGCGAAAGCGAGCGCCTTGATGAGGGCAAGTCCAAGGCGCCGCACGCCCGCCCGGCCGATTACTGGGAGCGCCTGGTGAATTCCCCGGAATTCTGGACCCGCCTCGCGGACCCCGCGGTGACCACCGACGAGGAAATCTGGTCCCTCCGTTACAAGCTGCGCCGCGAACTCGTGGAGTTCGCCCGCCGCCGCCTCCTCATCCAGGGACAACGGGTCACCCAACGTGACTACATCGAGTTCGACCACCTCCTGAGCGTGGACGCCCTCACGATCGGCTTCGCCCGTCGGTTCGCCACTTACAAGCGCGCGCCCCTCATCTTCGAGCAGTTCGAGAACGTCGTCCGCCTCGCCCGCGACGCCCAACGCCCGGTTCAGTTCGTGTTCGCCGGGAAGGCCCATCCGCGCGACGACGCCGGGAAGACTTTCATCCAGAAAATCATCCACCTGAGCAAGCACAGCGAACTCAAGGGGCACCTGGTCTTCATCGAGAACTACGACATCCACGTGGCGCGCCAGATGACCGGCGGCTGCGACGTGTGGCTCAACAACCCGCGCCGTCCCCTCGAGGCCTCGGGAACCAGCGGCATGAAAGCCTCCGCCCAGGGCGGCCTCAACCTCAGCATCCTCGACGGCTGGTGGCGCGAGGGCTGGGACGGCACCAACGGCTTCGCCATCGGCGACGATTCCCACTCGCTGGATGTCGCCGAACAGGATCGGTTGGACAGTCTCAACCTGTACAAGGCGCTCACCGAAGAGGTCATCCCCTGTTTCTACAACCGGGACGCCGACGGAATCCCGCGCCAGTGGGTGAAGAAGATCCGCAGCGCCCTCAAGACCCTCGCGCCCAAGTACACCACGTGGCGGATGGTCCAGGAGTACGTCGCGAAGTATTACCTGACCAAGTCCTGAGCCCTCCGTCGTCGCGGACGTCGGTCCGCGACATCTCGGGACCCGGGACCGGTCTCAATCGTTGCGAAAGTAGATGCACCCTCACCCCAGCCCTCTCCCGTCGGACGGGAGAGGGTGGCCGAAGGCCGGGTGAGGGTCACTCCGGCGACCATTCCGCATCTACTTTCGCAATGATTGAAATCAGCGCCGACTGACGTCGGCGGCTACGGTTCGCGACCCCAACCGCTCGCGGGTGCCCGGAGTTGTTGGTCAGCGCGGCGACGGCCGGTTCCGGTAGCGCTCGTACAATCGGGTGTGCCGGGAATCCACGGTCACTTCCCGACCCTCGATCCAGAGCCGCCGCACCCGCGTCCGGATGTCCAGGATGTCGCCGTCGGCCCAGAACACGGAGCATTCCTTTCCGGGTTCGATCGATCCCAACCGGTCCGCCATCCCGAGAATCTCCGCCGGATAGAGCGTGAGCCCGCGAAGGGCTTCGTCCGCGGAAAGTCCAAACGCCACCGCGTGCGCGGCCGCGTACGGAACATTCCGGAGGTTGGACGCTCCGAAGCGATTGGCCCCGCCGGCGAACGACACCCGGACTCCCGCCCGCGCCAGGAGCACCGGGGCCGAGAATTGCGCGTCGTACGGATCCGTGTCCCGGACGGGCAGGGTGTAGACGTCCTCGTACGCCACAGGGATCCGGTTCTCGGCGAGAAATCCCGCGATCTTCGCGGCGTCCCGACCGCCCGCCAGAACGACCCTCAGTTCCCGGCTCAACGCCCATTCGACCGCCGACCGGATCTGGCGCGTCTCGTCCGCATGCAGAAAAACAGGGAGCGAACCGTTGATCACCGGAAGCATCGCCTCCCACGCCGGCACGACACGAAACCCCGCCTCCACCGGCGGACGAACCCCGGCGAGCCCGGCCGCGGGATGCGGCGGCGCGTCTCCCAAGACCGCTTTGCGCGCCTTCACGTAGGTCTCCGCGTCCTCGAAAAAATCGTCGATCTCGCGCAATCGCTTCTCCCGGTCGCGAACCTGGTCCTCCATGGATTTCCAATTGTCGGGGTTCCCCGCCCGATCTTTCGGAGTCGGGTCCAGTCCGAAGTCCGGCCAGAACACGTGAAGCGCGGCCGCCTTTCGGACCGCCATCGACTCCTGGGTCCAGCCCTCCAGGGCGATCACCGCCGAGAACCCGCTGACCACGCCGCCCTGGGGCACCACCTGCGCGTGGGTGTAGCCGTTCGCCCGCCCGACCGGGATCAATTCCGAGTCGGGATGAACCGCCACCCACGCGAACACATCCGGTCTGAACGCACCCACCTCGGTCGTGTCGCGGGTCGATCGGACGCCGTCGATCTCGATCAGACCCAGCACCGTGTGCGGAGCGATGAGACCCGGATAAAGGTGGCCGCCCTGGAGATCGACGACGGTGTCGGCGGTGATTCCACCGGGCGGGATCGGTCCGACCGCGGTGATCCGACCGCCGTTCGCGAACACCGCGGCGTTCGTCAGCGCGGGGCCGCTGACCGTGTGGATGGTGCCGTTGACGAACGCCAAGGTGCCCGCGCCCGACACCATCGAAGCGCCGAGGGCGAGGAGGAAAAGGACGATACGGTGCATGGCGCGACGAAAGGGGGGAAGTGCTCGGGTCATGGACGGTTGGGGAATTGGCAGTCGGAACAATCGACGACGCCCAGGTGACGGGCCTGTTCCCAGGCGCGGAAGAAGAACTGTTCGCGGGCCTTGTCCGGCGCGGCCGAGTCACCGCCGCCTTTCGCCTGCTTCCGCGCCTTGGCGACCAGTCGATCCCGTTCCTCGCCCAGCAAACGAACGCGGTCGGCCTCGCGAAAGCGGTCGAAGGACAGCTTTCCGTCGACCCAGGTCTGAAGGCAGACGCTGCGGGTGTCGAGCGGGTGACCGGACCAGAGGACGAAATCCGCGTCCTTGCCCGGTTCAAGCGAACCCACCCGGGCATCGATCCCCAACTGGCGGGCGGGGTTCAGCGTCACGAATTTCAAGGCGTCGACCTCCGAGGTGCCGCCGTACTTCACGGCCTTCGCCGCCTCGAGGTTCAGCCGACGCGCGTGATCGCTCGAATCGGAGTTGATGCTCACGAGCACCTGGCGTTCGTGAAGGATCGCGGGCCCGTACGGAATCGCGTCCATCACCTCGAACTTGAACGCCCACCAGTCCGCGAAGGCGCTGGCGCCGGCTCCGTGCCGCGCGATTTCGTCGGCGACCTTGTAGCCCTCGAGGACGTGCTGAAGCGTGGCCACCCGGATGCCGAACGATTCCATGGTGCGCAGGAACGCCAGGATTTCGTCCTGCCGATAGCTGTGGCAATGGATCAACCGGGTGCCTTCGAGGATTTCCACAAGGGCCTCCAGTTCAAGGTCGCGACGGACCGGCGGAGGCGGCGGCCATCCCGTGGGTGGCGGCCGCTGCCGCGACCAGCGCCCGGTCGGCGGCGTACTGCCGCGCCGCCTCGAAGCGATTGACGTAAAAGGTCGGGACGCCCATCCGCGATTGCGGGAAGCGCGTGGTGAAGCGGTCGCCCCAGTTCGATTGTTTGACGTTCTCGCCCAGGGCGAACTTGATCCCGGCCGGCGCGCCTTCGAGCTTCAGTCCGTCGGGTCCCTCGCCCCGACGCAGTTTGATGACGCAATTCTGGCCGCCGATCGGATTCGCGGACCCGTGGAGCAGGTTCACCGTCGTCACGCCGCCCGCGAGTTGCAGGTGGATGTTGGGCGACTCCGAGTTGACGACGTCGCCGATCCGCACCATCGCCGTGCTCGGCAGGGTCCCTTCGTTCACCCCGCCCAGAATCATCGAGTGGTTGTGGCAATCGATGATGCCGGGTGTCAGATGGAGCCCGGTGCCGTCGATCACATGGGTGTCGGCGGGTAGGCCCGCGCCCGTAGCCGACATCATTCCGATCCGGCCGCCGGACACGAACACGCCGGCGTTGGTCAGGACGCCCAACGGCCCGCAGGTCCAGATCGTGGCGTTGCGGATCAGGACATGCGCGGGGGTATCCAGCGGCCCGCGTTCCGCCGCGGGATCGGCCGCCACCCGGGCTTCCGCCTTCAGGGTCTTGGCCCGGTCCGTGGCGTTCGTTCCAGTACTGGCCGCGACCGATGCCCGAGGGTAGGGCACGCCGTCCACCCACACGGCGCGCACCGGCGCTTTCGCGTCGAAATAGCTGCCCTCCACCACCGTGATGTTCGCGATCCGCCCCGGTTCCAGCGCCCCCAAGTGCCGTTCAACTCCACAGATCCGCGCGGGAACCGTCGTCAGGGCCGCCAGGGCGTCGTCCTCCGTGAGCCCTCGGTCCAGCGCGAGACGAAGGTTCTTCCGGAACTCCTTGCGATCCGCCAGACCGTGGGTCGTCAGCGCCACATCGGATCGGGCCTGTCGCAGGACCGCCGGGTTTTCCGGCGCCCAATCCCAGGCGCGAAGCGCGTCCAGCGAAACCGCATCCCACGCTTCGTCCTCCGGAAACTTGGGAAGCGCCGGGAAAGCCAGGGGGACGATGAACGGTCCTCCCACTTCGGCCATCAGGTCCGCCCGCATCCACTCCTGCCCGGACGCGACGAAGGCCCGACTGGGGATTCCGAGTTCGTCGGCGATCTTGGCCGCCCGGGCGATCATCAGAACGCTACCGGGTTCGAAAATCACCCGTTGTCCCTGACGCGCCGGTTGAAGCGCATCCAACGCCGTGTTGAAACCGGGCCGCGACCGAGCCTCGGGGAACCTTTCATGATGCGCCAGGTCCGCGGCGTGGTGCTCGGCGTCGAAGAAGGTCTGGCGGATCAGCGCGATCGCGCCCATCAGCGAATTCGGATACCGGTCCCGCGAGGTCGATCCCGTTCCCGCCGCGAACGCGATGCACAGCGCGGAATCCGGCCGGATCACCGACACGTTCGGGCTCGCGTCCCCCAGCGAAACCAACGCCGCCTGCCCGCGCACAAGACCCTTCCCGGGAACAAACTGCCCGCTCGTGAATCCCAGGTCCCGCAATCCCGCGATGACCTTTTCGTCCGGACTGTAGGTGTGCGCGATGCGCCGTTCCGGCGTCACGTCGCGCGAGGGCGCACCCGGACCCGTGTTTCCCGGGTCGAGAGTCTCGCCCCCCACTCCCAGGAATCGGGTGCCCATCGACACATCACTCGCCGTCGTCGTCGCGGTCGCGCCCCCGCCGCCCATCCCGCCGTCACCCGCGCGGGACTTCGCGTCCGCGTCGATGGGTGGAAAGGACGGGACACTCACCGGAGTCGTTTCGCCGGGGACCGGAACGTAAGGGTCGATGAAACCGGGGTAGAGCGTCAGCCCAGTCGAATCCCAGAGGCGGGCGCTGGGTGGAAGAACGGCCTCCGCGTCGGATGAAACCGACACGATGAAACCGTTGCTAACGACGAGTGTCGCGTCGACGAGCACAACCCCGGGGCTCCGCACGATCCGGGCGTGGGTGAGGGCATGGACCCCGGTGGAACGTGGCCGGTACCCGGGTGGATCGACGGCCAAGTCGGCCCGGGCCGCGGGGAAGGGGGCGAAGCCTGCGACGAGGGCCCCGAACAAGCCAGGTCCGGGCGGTGAAAGAGGCGAGGACGGCAAGGACGCGACGCACGGGTTTCGACTATGCGGAGCGGCCACGCCGGACCAAGCGGAAACTGGGACGGATCCGAACCATGCTGCGTGGGGTCGGGTTGTGTACCGCCGGCTTTCAGCCGGCAACGGGGTCGGGCGGGTCGCCTGATGCCGACAGGAAAGTCGGCGGTACAGGGATCGGTCTTTCATGCCGATCAGGTCGTGTTGTGTAGCGCCGGCTTTCAGCCGGCAACGGGGTCGGGCGGGTCGCCTGATGCCGACTGGAAAGTCGGCGGTACAGGGATCGGTCTTTCATGCCGATCAGGTCGTGTTGTGTAGCGCCGGCTTTCAGCCGGCAACGGGGTCGGGCGGGTCGCCTGGTGCCGACAGGAAAGTCGGCGGTACAGGGATCGGTCTTTCATGCCGATCAGGTCGTGTTGTGTAGCGCCGGCTTTCAGCCGGCAACGGGGTCGGGCGGGTCGCCTGGTGCCGACAGGAAAGTCGGCGGTACAGGAATCGGTCTTTCATGCCGATCAGGTCGTGTTGTGTAGCGCCGGCTTTCAGCCGGCAACGGGGTCGGGCGGGTCGCCTGGTGCCGACAGGAAAGTCGGCGGTACAGAAATCAGCTTTCAGCCCGGCCCGGGGCGGGTGCCATGGACGGGCTGGTCGATCTTCATCGGGACCGAACGGCGTTCGAACCGTTCACCGATTCGCCACAGCCATTCGAACGCCAGGTTGGCCACGGCAACCCCCAGGAGTGAGAGACCGATGCCGCCCCAGCCCAGCGATTCGAGTTCCTCGTGCATCGTCCAAACGAACTGCCCGAGGCAGAGCGCCGCGACCACGTACAGCGTTGGTTTCCGACCGATGCGATCGACGATGAAGACTCCCAGGGGTGCTCCAAGGGCGACGACGGGAGCGGCGGCCAGCCAGTTTTCGAAGACGCCCGGCTGCACGCCGGTGACGAGGTTCTTCGTGGCGATACCCACCAGCGAGGTGAACGCCATGACGATGACCGACGACGGGATCGCCGTCTTCAGGTCCGAACGCATGAGGAGGACCATCACGGTGTAGAGCACCATGTCGATTCCCACGCCGGTGATCGCGGCGACGGTGGCCCCTGAGCCGAGCCCGATCCAGAATCCCGCGACCCGGTCGAAGGCGTGGGCCACGGGTGTCTCGCCGATGTTCGCGCAAATCTGTCGGGTTCGGTACAGGTGGAGCACTCCGAAACTCGCCCAAACGATGGCGAAGACGACCTTGATGACGAACCCGGGGACGAGGGGTGCCACGTACAGGATTCCGAGCGGCGTTCCGATCAGCGAACCGAGGAGCGACCATCGGAGCAGGACCCACTCAAGGGGTTGTTTCCGGCAGAGGATGAGAATGCCGGCGCTCGTCATGCCGATGGATTGAACGGCGAAACTGAAATCTCGGCCGAGGGTGGCGGGTTCGTGGAACGCGAGCACGAGGATGGGGAACCCTACGGTGCCGCCGCCCATGGGGGGTGGAACCGGCGACGTACGACCCGAACGCCATGGCGATGGCGATCCCGGAGTGTTGGCGGAGTGTCGACCAGAGATCGCCGGAAATGACGATGGCAAGCCAGACGCCGAAGAAGCACAGGAGCCAGAGATACCAGGGCCACAACCGTTTCACGCGGGGAAGGTAGAGACCCGGATTCCGCGACTCCAGCCTCGGCCTATCGGGCACGCCAGAAACCAAGGGCCAGCCCCGCCGGATTGGAACCACGAAGCCCACGGCAACGTCAGACCCGACCCCTCAGGAAGCTAGGCGGACCATTCGGGCAGGATGATGGTCGAATGGAAATGGCTCAATCGGTGACGATGTAAGCGCTTGAAGCTGAATTAGATGGTGCCAGGGAGAGGAATCGAACCTCCGACCAAGGGCTTATGAGTCCCCTGCTCTACCGCTGAGCTACCCTGGCTCAACCATCTGATGTCGAACAGCTTGCTGCAGGTCTGTCCGTGTCGTCAAACCGCTCTTGTCACCCTGTTTTGTAACCCTATGCTCTCGAACATGGCTTCCAACCTGTCCGAACCCGCTTCGGGATCACCTTCGAAACCCATGTTTCGCCTAGTCGGGGAGAACCTGTACCGGCTCGAAACGACCGGCGGTTATTACGCGCTTTTGAAGACGGGGTCAAAACAGATTCGGCGATCGCTCAAGACCGGCGACCGAAAGCTCGCCGAGCGCCGGCTCGCCGAGTTCCGGAAAGACGTCGGCAACCTCCGCATCACGCCCGACTCGAGCCTGCCGTATCGGGAAATCGCCAACCGCTGGCTCGCCGCCACCCGTCACGCCCTCAAGGCGGCCTCCATCCGGCGAAGGGAGGGGTGCATCATCGCCACAGCGCCATTCTTCGAAGGGCTTGCCATCCGGAATGTCGGGCGAGAACACGTCGAACGCTGGGTGACTGAGCGTGGGACGTCGATTTCGGCGCAGTCGTTCGCCCATGAATTGGGAACGATGAAGGGGGTGTTCGCCTACGCTGTCGACGCCGGCCTCATCCTGGCGAATCCCGCCGCCCACATCGCGAGGCGTCGAATCCCCAAGGCGGTCATCAACGTCCCGTCGAAATCCGAGTTTCAACTCCTCATCGCAACCATTCGGGAAAGCGACGGTCGTCTGGACAGCCAGCTGAAGGCCGCGCCTGGGGCGGACCTCGTGGAATTGCTCGCGTATTCCGGAATGCGCCTCGGCGAAGCCACGGCGCTGCTTTGGCGATACGTGGATTTCCATCGGGGGGTGGTGATGGTTACCGGGGGTGAGGCCGGGACCAAGAACCACGAGCATCGAGTGGTGCCCATGACCGGCGCGCTTCGCGGCCTGCTTCAACGAATACAGCGGGAGAGGGCCCCCAAGCCCGATGACCTGGTGAGCCCGATTCGGGATGCCAAAACCACGCTCGGCAAGGCGTGCAAACGTCTTGGGCTAAGGCATTTCCATCACCATGATTTCCGACACTTCTTCGCCACGACGTGCATCGAAGCGGGCGTGGACATTCCAACGATTTCCAAATGGTTGGGCCACAAGGACGGTGGAGCCCTGGCCATGCGCGTCTATGGGCATTTGCGGGAAGAGCATTCGTTCGCACAAATCCGGCGCGTATCGTTTGCCGGCGAGACGCCTTCCAACCCTGGGGAGATCGCGTTTCCTGCCGCCGGTCTGGCTGAGCACCCAAGCGCCCAGCTGGACGTGACCCGCCAGGCGTAGGGGGAAGCCCGGGAAAGACGTTCGGTTGTTCTAGCCTGACATAATCAACAAGGACCATGAGCACTCCCGGACGAGGACTCCGCAGTTGCATTGGCCCTCCTCGGGTCCATTCGCAAGACCCCCAGGTGGCAGGCGCATTATCCGGCTGCGGCCCCCGAACTCGAGGAGTTCATTTGGGATCTGGAAGAAGACAGCCTCTTGGGGTGGGTTCGAATCTGCAGGGAGTTTCCCGATGACCCGACGGTTCGACTCGTGCGGGAAGCCTACGAAGCCCCTTGCCGAATCGAAGGGAAGGCGGCGCCAGGGATCGAGGTGATAGGGATCATTCACCTCGACCGGACCTTTCAGGCGGTGACCGCGAGAAAGTTGCCGACCACCGACCCGGATTGGCGCCCTGATTTACCTAATCTGCCCAGACGGTTGACCCGGGCCGAAACCCTCAGCGTTGTCCTGCCGATCATCTGGGCGGACTCCAGGCTTTGGGGAATCATTCGCAGTGTCGAAGATCGCTCCCGTCCGGAGTCCGACATCGATGAGTACCTTGCGGACACCTACCAAGTCCGCTTGAAGCTTCCTCTGGCTGCCTGGAACCAACTCATCCAGTTCCCGCGCCACCGCGACTACGTCTTCCTGCTCATTCCGTCCGTGCCCGGGCGGTTCTGTGAGCCTCCGGGTAGGTCCGTGGCAGCGGAGTCCCGCGAGTCGGCGGCTGCGATCGATGCGGCCTCCAAAGCCTTGGCCGCGTACTTCGGGCCTGAGATGTCCGATCCACTCCCTGGGTTGGCGAAAGCGAACCTGCCCACCGTGGCGTTGAAAGCCATCCGAGCTGCCTGCGACAAACTGCGCGACGACGCGGCCTGGTGCCTCAAGCACCCTGGGATGATGCCGGCGCCGCGCGCTACGCTTACGCGGCCGCCGGCGAAGCGAATTCTCCGAGCCGAGGCTCTGGAGCGCATGGTGGACATCCTTCGAGCGGAACCGGATCTGGCGGACTACGATCTCGCGAAACGTGCCCTCGGCGACCCCGGCAGCACGGGGAGAACGCAGGCCCGGGATGCGAAGATCCTGGCCAACCTCCGCGATAGGATTTCGGTGGCGCAATACAAGACAAGGGGTCGGCGGCGGGGCAGGGGGGACGGTGCATGAGAATATGCGAATCGACTTCCCGGGGCCGAATCGCATTTCGCGTAGTTCGCTTTGACCGGGTACCGAAGAGGCATGGCAAACGTGCCTCACGAAGAATCCCCTTTGGACCTCAGGCCTCCCGAGATACCTGAAGTCTCCCCACCGGCGACCGGACCCGTCCGAGGCGCTTGTTCGCCACCTGGGACGCAAGCCGTTGGCCGCCTGTTGAGGGCGAAGCCGGCAGACACGTCGACCTTCGTCCCGAAAGTCGCCTTCACCCGCGACGAAGCAGCCCAAGCCCTGGGAATTTCGACCCAAAGCCTCGATCGCCTCGTCGAACGGGGATTGCTCCGGCCGTCCCGCGCTCTGCGGCGCCCCCTGTTCTCGAAGCAGGAACTGGAACGGTTCATGGAGGAGACGACCTGATCCGTGAAGCGCGTGAGCCATGCCTTCGACGCTGATCCCGCCCTCTCGCTGGCTATGAATCCCGAAATCGCCAACCCCGACGACCCGGCCGCGCGATCAACACCAGCCGAGTTGCAGGAACTTGCCCGCCACTACTGGCGGGAGTTGCGTGCCGTCGTCATTCCCATCGGCTCGAACAAGCAGGCTATCGTCGCGGGATGGCGGCGCCTATCGCACGAGGACTGCCTCAATCCTCGAATTCTCAGGAAGTTCTCCGACGGCGCGGCGGCGATCGGAGTCGTCTTGGGGAAGGCATCGAATGACTTGTGCTCGATCGATTGCGACTCGGACCAAGCGTTGAAGGATCTTCTCGAAGCCAACCCGCGCCTGAGGGACTCCCTCGTCACCAGCGGCGCGCGCGGCGGCAACGTCTGGGTGAGAATCCGAGGCGAGTATCCGCCCCTTTCGAAGCTCACTCTCGGGGGCCGGGCATGGGGCGAATGGCGGGCGGAAGGGGGGTACACGATCGTGGCCGGCAAGCATCCCGTCGGCGTTTCGTACCGTTCCA
>CALNYA010000011.1:0-107332 GCA_942490575.1 uncultured Verrucomicrobiota bacterium | reverse complement strand
GAAGGTCTGCGGATTCCGATCGGACAACGGGAACCACGAGCTTTGGATCTGGATCATGATCCGGTGCCCGACCCGGAAGGTGTGGCAGATGTCAGGCATTGTGAACTCGACGGCCGTGACCCGGCCCGGCACAAAGGGCTCCGGCCGGTCGTAGCCGTTCCGGTACTTCCCGCGAAAGGGTTCGCCGCGGACCAGTTGCTGGTATTCGCCCATCCGGACGCCGGCCGGGTTGGGATCCGGATCCGGATGATCCCCGGTGTAGACGTCGATGAGCTTCACCACCCAGTCGGCGTCGGTCCCGGTGGTGGAGACGTGCAGCGAGGCCGTCAGCGGTCCGGCGATGGTCAGGTCCTCGTTCAGCGGTTCGGTCTCGTAGACGAGGACGTCCGGCCGGCGCGAGGCGAAGCGCTGGTCCTCCACCATGTAGGTGGCGGGCATCCCAGTGGTGATACGCGCCGACGACGGCACGGGCCGCATCGGGTCGCTGACGTATTCGTCGAAGGCCTCGCCGGAATCGGTGGGTGGCGCGAAGGCGAGCCGCCCGCCCGGGCCCAGAAACAGGGTGCGATTGACGGCGTTGGTCGGGGGCCACGCGGATTCGCGGCGCCACCTGTCGGTGCCGGTTTCGAAGACCCAGGCCTCGGCCAATTCGACGGAGGCGGCCCCTTTGAGAAACTTCCGGAAGAACGGCACTTCGATCTCCTTGCGAAAATGTTCCGCCGTCTTCGCCCTGAAGTTGAGAGGGCCCAACTTGTCGCCGTCGCCGCCGTGCCATTGCCCATGCGACCACGGACCCATGACGAGTCCGTTGTAGATCCCCGGGTTTTGCCGTTCCGCGGCCCGGTAGGTCTTGAGGGTTCCGGAGAGGTCTTCGGCATCGAACCAGCCGCCGACGGTCAGGACGGCGGAGTGGACGTTGGTGAGGTGGGGCGTGACGTCGCGGGCCCGGGCCCAGGCCGCGTTGGTGGACCGATGGATGATGTCGTTCCAGAGGGCCGCCTTGCCCTTGAAGAATCGCGTGTCGAGGTTGGCCAGCGGTCCCTGGTCGAGAAAGAACCGGTAGCCATCCGGCGTTTTGTAGTCGAACGGGCGCGGCGACTGTCGCATGGGGTCGTCCAGTTCCTGGCTGAAGGACTGGATGAATCCGAAGTTGTGGGCGAGCCAGAAGCAGCCGTTGTGAAGGGCGTCGTCGCCGTTGAAGAGGTCCGCGACCGGGGCCTGGGGGGACACGGCTTTGAGCGCGGGATGGGATTCGATCATGCCCGCCGCCGCGAAGAACCCGAGATAGGAGATTCCTTGGAGCCCGACGTTGCCGTTGTGTCCCGGGACATTGCGAATGAGCCAGTCGACGGTGTCCCAGGTGTCGGTGGATTCGTCGGTGTCCTTCGGACCCAGTGGGCGTGCTCGGATGGGGCGGACATCCTCGAAGTCGCCCTCGCTCGCGAAGCGCCCTCGAACGTCCTGGATAGCCAGGATGAATCCCTCGTCGAGGTAGGTGTCCGGGAACGCCTGGATTCCGGACGACATCGATGGTGTAGGGCTTCTGATTGTACGGGGTTCGCTGAAGAAGGATGGGGTGATTGGTGCCGAGAACGCGGGGCAGGTAGACCGTGGTGTGGAGACGCGCTCCGTCGCGCATCGGAATCCGATGTTCGTACTTGGTGTAGCGCTCCGCGAAGTCGCCCTTGGAGTCCGCGGCCAGCGCGGACGGATGCGGGAAGACCGCCCATGTCAGTACGAGAATGAGCGCCACCGCGAGGTCGACGCGGAGATTCGGGACGGGAGCGGAGAAGCGCATGACGGTGGAAAGGACGCCCCGGATCTCACTCCGTCGCGTCGGGCATCGCGAGCAAAACCCGCGCGCAAAGGGGTCAGTTCTCATAATCGACAATCATCGGCGATCGCAGGCTGGGATTGGGGGCGAGGTTGAAGACCCCGGGGGGTGTTGAAGGGAAGCTACCGGGTCCTCCGGTTCACAGGGTGATGGAGGCGGATGAGATCCGACGACGCGATGGAACGTGCAACGACGCGACAGGTTTCGCTCAACACAACCCATCAGCCATTGTCGATTATGAGAACCGACCCCTATTCGGTCGCGGGAATGGTGACGGTGATCGGCGCGGACACGCCGGTGCCGCGCGGGCCGCCGGGTGTGGGCAGCACGGCATAGACTCGGTAGCGATAGGTCGCGCCGGCCCGCACCTGACGATCGATCGCGGTCGTCACGTTCGGTCCGCCTTGTCCGATGGCGTTGTTGAAATCCGTGCAGTCGACGCCCGAGCAGCGCTGCACCACGGTTGCGACTTCACCCTCGGCGTGATCGATCCACTCGAAATGCACACCCTCCACGGTGATCCGAAGCGTCCGCAAGTCCGTGGGAGCGTCGGCGGAGGGCGGGCCTGGGTTAGGGCCCTCGGAGTTTGGTTCCCGAGGAAGCGGCGTGAAGGCGGGCCGCTTTCCGGGGGCTTTCAGTTGGGCCTGGGCGAGGGCGTGGCGATCCCGGATGAACCTTTCGATCGAGGCAACGTTGTCCTCGTGGCCGTTGTCGGAGGGGACGGTGATCCTTCGCGGCGGAAAGGGATCGTCCGCCAGCGCGGGACGCACCTGGGCATGCAACGCCCGCAGTTTGGGGATGAGCACGTCGGGATGGAACGACGACTCCAGGAAGGCGCGCGCGTGGGTTCGGTAGCGCTCCAGCAGGGCGGGGTCCGCGATCAGCCGTTCCATCAGCGGGCGCCCTGGAACGGGAGCCGGCCAGGCGGCGTGCCAGCCCGCCAGAACCGGCACCCGACCGAAGGCTTTGTCGGCGAATCCGACATCCAGGTCCCAGGGGATGTAAGTCCAGCGGCGATCGGCGGGGTTCTGGTGGAGGTAGTAATTGTGCGGTCCCCAGCCGGTGTACTGATCGAACGCGCCCGCGAGGAGCAGCACGGCCGTCGTCTTCAGGAAGGACTCGACATCGAGGACCCGGGCCAGCGCCTCCCCGCCGGCCGCGGGTGTGTTGATGGCGCGGACGAATTCGACCAGGGCGGCGAACGCCTCGCGTTCATCCTTGGAGCGCAATTCGAACGCCGTTCGATAGAGCGCGGGGTTGTCGCCGAGGAACTGGAGGTCCGCGCCCGGGCCGCCTTCGTCGACCTTGAACAGCGCGCCTTGTGGTGAATTGAAATGGCGTTCGAGGAAGGACTGGTCGATGCGCTCGACGTTGACGTAGACCCCGGCGGGTTTCCCGTTCAGGGAGACGCTGGCGTAGTTGCACCGGGACGCGATGACGCCCGCATCCCGGAGGATGTCGGTGATCAGGCGTTCGCTGAAAAGGCCGCCGAACTGGACGGCGTTGTCCAGGGCGACATGACGGAGTCCGAGGAAGCGTTGGCCCTTTTTGAACTCGGAGAATTCGATGAGGAACGAGCGTTTGTGGGACGCATCCGGACTGGAGGAACTGTTGCCCTTATACCGGATTCCGACGGGGTCGAGCGTTTGATCCATCCACCGGAAAGTGCCCGGCACGGAGATCCGACGGGGCAGGGCGCGGCGCATGCGGTCGAGGTTCGCCGGCGAGATTTCGAGGTGAATGGACTGGACCGTGGACGGTTCGAAGAACGCCTCCGCGGGGTCCGTGGGTTGAGCGGCGAGCGCCTGGCCGAGCCAGGACAATGCGCAGACGATCAAGGCCGCAACAGCGTTCAGGGGATGCCGGGGTGTCTTCATGGAGATGAGGCGGTGTGGTCGAGCCTGTTGAGGGGTCCTGGCTTCTGTGGAGAGTGCACATGGCCAACGGTTTACCACGAATTGGGACCATGAACCGCGGGGAGAAGGAGCCCTCACCCGGCCTTCGGCCACCCTCTCCCACCTTCGCTTCGCTGCGGCGGGCGAGGGGTTTTGAATGGGGCGGTTCATGAGTAGGGACGTTTTCCGAATTCGGGACGCGAGTTGAGACCATGAACCGTAGCCGCCGACGTCAGTCGGCGCTGACTTCCAGTCGGAGACGCGGACTGACGTCCGCGGCGGTCATGGAGAGATTCTCGTCAATTCAATGGAATCGTTTGGCCTAGGGCTCCCGCACGCGATAGTAGCCGGAATTTCCGGGTCCGGGCGGTACTTCGAGTTCCTGGGTGCGTCCGTCCAGGCGAACGGTTTGTTCCACAGTCCAGGCGGCGCCGGTGCCCAGTGATGGCGAACGCTGAAGCTGGTAGGTGCGACCTTCCAGTCCGTAAAGAGTCAGCGTCAACTGGCCGTCGCCGGACGGGCCGGCATCGAGCAAGGGTTCGGACTGCACGACGAAGACGCGCCCTGGCCGGCTGAGGGCGCTGTGGGTCGCTTCGCCACCGCGACGGAGACCGGACAGATTCCGGACCTGAAACATGTCGATCCCGGACCGGCCGGTCATGCGGGTGGCGAAGCGGAGGTGGGCCACGGTTCGGGTCCGTTCCACGAGGCCCGTGGCGGCCAGGTCCAGACTGAGCCGGAACTGGCTCGGACCGAGAACCTCCCAGCCGGCGAAGAGGACCTCCCCGTCGACAGGTTCCAATTCGGTCGCGAACAGATGGTCGCCTTCCAAGTCGAGGTCCACGACCAACTGGGAAAGTTCAGGGCCTGAGGTGAGCTGGATCGGGAGGCTTCCGGACTCCCCTGCGTAACGATGAACCGACCCCAACGCGACGGCGAAATCGGCGCGGCTGTCGGCCACGGCGACCTGGAAGACCTGACGGGCCGAGAGGGGTGGCGTCCCGGAATCCCGGACGACGATCTCCACCGGGTAGGTCGAACCGCCCTGGGAGTTGAAGGGCGTCCAGCGGAACACGCCGGAGGCCGGATCGAGGGTGGCGCCAACCGGGGCGCCCGCGCCGAGCGAGAAGGTCAGGATCTGCGTGGGAATGTCGGGGTCGATGGCCCGGTTGGCGATGACCAGCGTCTCGCCTTCACGGATGGATCGGGAGGCGATGGGGTCGAGGATGGGCGGCGAATTGTCATCGGCGACCCTGACGAGGAACGAGCGGACGGCGCCGAGGCGGGGAGCGCCGTTGTCGAGGACCTGCAGGTTGAGGCGATGGGTCGCGGGACCGTTGCCCTCGCCGGTGACCCAGGTGACGACGCCCGTGTAGGGATGGATTGTGATTCCCGGCGGCAGTCCTTCTTCCAGGCTGAAGACCAACCCGTCGCCGTCCGGGTCCTGAGCCGAGGGCCGGACCGAGAGCGTGGCCCCCTCGCGCACGACCTGGTCGGGGATCGGGGCGAGGACGGGCGCCCGGTTCACGCGGGTCACCCGGGTGAACGCGTCCGGCGTGGAGGGCGCGGGTTCCCGATTGCCGGCCAGGTCCGTGGCGACGCTGTAGAAGCGGTAGGTCCGGCCGAGCGCGCCCTGGTACGTCGCGCTGCGATCGAGGGTCTCCCGCTGCCAGAGCGCGAAAGGTTGGTCGTCGATCGAGGCGAAGACATCGAAGAAGGAGATGCCGCTTCCGCCTTCGTGGTCGGATCCGTCCCAGGTCACGGCGAAGAGCGCGGTGCTTTCCGCCGCCAGCGCGGTCACCTGGCTGGACGGGGCGACGTCGTCTCCGGTCGGGCGCGCGGCGTAGATCAGCCGGTACCGGCCCGTGCTGTCCCGGTCGAAGAGGTGGAGGCTGTGCTCGACCAAGGGACGGCGCGCGTTGCCGAGGAAGGTGCGGTCGGTGGTCCACGCATTCTCCCCGAACGGCACTTCGACGCCATCGGAGCGCACCACTCGGACCAATTGGAACCTGTCCGTGCCGGGATCGGGCACGCGCAGGTAGACCCAACCCGGCGGTGTGGAGGCGGTGAGATGGATCTCGAGCCTCCCGGTGGCGGGCGTCGTGTCGTAGGCGCCGTCCAGCACCACGGCGACGGGTTCCCTGGATCCGTCGCTGAGATGAAGCGTGTCCGGGTAATCGAACAGGTCGGCGACATCGTTGACCAGGAAGTCGGGACGTCCGTCGTCGCGGGCGCCGGTGGCGCGGACGATGTGGATCAGTTCGTGGATTTCGATTCCTTCGACGAGCGAGAGCCGTTTGTCGCCGAGATCGTTCTGGTGCTCGATGGTGGCGCTGTACTCGAGGAAACCGCCGAGGAGAGTGGAGGTCATCAGCCAGCGGCCGATGGCGTTCGTCCCCGGCGGGATGGCACCGAAGTCCACGGTCAGCGAGGGTTGCAGGTTTTGTCCGGCCACCTCGGTGGCGATGATTTTGAAGTCCGCCAACAGACCCTTTTCATTCTCCACGATGCGCGGTTGGGCGGACGCGATCCTCACCTGGTTGGCGATTCCGCGTCCCTTGTTCTGGACCAGGACGGCGAGGGAATACGGCACGCTAGGTTCCACGGCGGTTGTGAAGGGATCGTCGGCGAACACGTCGCGCTGATGGAAATAAGTCACGGCGAGACTGGGGCTCGGGTGGACCGTGAGCGCGGCGGGGGCCAGGGGCACGGTGACATTCAAGCCGCCTTGCCGGTACTTGAGTTGTCCGCCGATGAGGTACTCGACCGGTCCCTCGGGTGCGGCGTCGGGGGTGGGGATGAGCAGCCAACGCGCGCTGCCGGTGGTTCCTCCCGCGAGAATCCCGGTGCCATCGACCGCGGAGATGCCGTTCACGACGGGCGCCTGGATCACGAACACGTCCGTGGCGCCCTCGCCGGTGCGGCGACGAATCTGTACCTCGACGGACACCTGTTCCAGCGGGTCGCCCAGTGCGTTCTCAATCTCCAGGGTGGCGTCGAAGGCGTCGCGAGTGGCGATCAGGTCCTGGTCGAGGCGGAGCCTCACGTGGGCGCAGATGCCGCCGCTGTCCCCCTCGCCCAGGAAGCTGACGATGTCCGCTCCGGCGCGATTGAAGGCATCGGACGGCGATCGGAATCCGGCGGCGAGGCTCTCCGCGTCGGCCTCGATTTGACCGCGGGCCAGGTCGCGGAGGGTGTCCATGGCGATGAAGTCCGGGTTTTGTCCGGGTGGCACCAGGGCCGCCTCGAAGATTCCCGCGCTCCAGTAGTCGACGGACCGGTTCCAGCGATCGAGGAAGGCGCGCACGATGGCGGGCGACACGGAGGCCGGCACGGGTGTGGCGAGCAATTCAGCGGCCTCGGCGGTGGCGATGCGAACGCCTCCCGCCGTGGCGGGTTCGATGCGGGCTTGGAAGGCGGCCAGGAAGATCTGGGCGCCGACCGGCGCGGGATCGCCGAGCCAGGCGTCATTGCCGAGGAGGTAGCGGATGGGTGCCATCTCGCGGGTCAACCAGTCCGCGCGCTGGCGGAGCAAGGTGAGTTCGGCGCGTTCCACCCGACTCGAGAGCCCCGCGTGGAGGGACGCCGAACCTGACCGGCCGGCCAGCGCCCGCGAGCTGCCTCCCCCGTCGCCGCCGCCACCACCACCACCACCGCCGCCCGCCCGCTGGGCTTCCGCAGTTCTTGGCCAGGTCCATGGCGCATTCGACGGCGTCGATGGCTTTGTTGAGTTTCGACAACTCCGCCCCGAGCGTCTCGGCGCAGGTCAGACCGGCCTTGGCGCAGTCCCATGCGGAATCCGCGGAGAGCGCTTCCTTGCTGTGTTTGGCGCAACCGTAGAGGTCCTTGGCGCAATCGAGGACGTCGGGCAGGACGATTTCGAGCAGGCAGTTCAGGATGGCGAGCAGGCAGGGATCACAGGATCGGATCGACGCGCTGCTGCCGGCGCCGCCACCGTCGCCCGACGAGCGGCCGTCACTTCCGCCGCCGCTTCCGCCGGGGCGTCCGCCGCCGCCCGTGGAGCCGCAGCCCGATCCGGCGTTGACGATCGCGATTCCAGCGCCGCCGCCGACGGTGCCGCCGCCGCAGGGGAGTTCGAACTTGAGCCCTCCGGACACGCCGCAGCCGCCACCGCCGGCATGGAGTCCGACCCGGGATTGGAGGCGGACGAATTGGGTTCCGGGGGTGCCTCCCCGCGCCGAGGCGACGGATGAGCAGCGGAATCGTGAGGGTGCTACGGGCGGGAAGGGTTCCCAGATCCTCGATCAGCGGTTCGAAGCGCCAGTCGGGATGGTCACCGAAACTCAGGCGGGCCTTTTGGGCGCCAACGAGGCCGTGGTTGGTGATGCGGAGTTCGATTTGAGTGACGTCGGCGGTGTAGTCGGCCAAGTCGATGACGGACGGTTCGATGGTGACCACGGGCATGGGCACGAACGCCTCGAAGACCGTCTCGATGGAGATGCGCGTGCGGTCCTCGATCCCGGTGGGGACGACGGTCCACAGGTAACGCACGGCCTGGCGCGGCAGAAAGGCGACGACGTTGGTCTCGAACCCGGCGATCACGAGGCTGGTGTCCCGGTAGGTGCCATGCTGATCGGCGCGGATCCGAACGTCATACCAACCCTCGGGAAGCTGGCGGATCAGGAGTTGGCCTTTCGCGTCGGTGACCCCGTTGGTGACCACCTGTTCGGAGATCGCGTCCATCACGGTGACCTCGGCTCCGGCCACGTTGGGAGCGCCCTCGGCGTAGTAGGTGTATTCGTCCACGGCGGTGAGACGGAGATCGCCCCGGGCTTCGGACAGCACGCGAAAGCGGAACGGGAGATTCACCGTACGCGGGCCGGCGGCGAGGACCAGGGTCCCCTCATAGAGGCCCAATGGCACTCCGGCGTCCGGGCGGAGTTGCAGGGTCACGCGATGGGTGCCGCCAGGGGCGACAGGTGGAAAGGGATTCGCGGAGGCCACGTGCAACCAGGGGAACTCCGGTGGCAGGGCGACATGCACGGATTCGCTTTCACTGCCGCCGGTGTTGATCACATCGAATGCGATCACCGCTTGTCCGCCGGGCCGCGCTCCGCCGATCAGCTCGGAGGGTCGCACTTCCAGGATGGGTCGGTGTGGCGTGACGATCAGTGGGAGGGGGATGTCGAGGCGCGCGCCCTCGGTGCTGGTCACGCGGAGGACCACCTCACCCTGGGTTGCCGAGCCGTCGTTGGCGGTGACGGCGAAGCCCAGCGGCGCCTGGGCGAGTCCACCCATCGTGCCGCCCGGCGGAACGCTGGCGGTCACCTGAACGCCGGGCAGGTTGCTGACCACGGTCACTTGGAGACCGTGAAGCGCCGCGTCGCCCAGATTCCGCAACAGGAGCTGGCCGGTGACGCTGCTCAGTTCCCGCACGGTCAGGCCCAAGGATTCCTCCACCGCCATTCCGTGGAGGTTGAAACTGTCCTGCGCCGCCGCCGACAGCGCGCCGGGGTGCGCCGCCCCGACTTCATAGATCCCCGCCTCACCGGGTAGCGGTTGGAAGGTGGCGGAGAAGCGGCCGAGTTCGTCGGTCAGCGCGGAGATCACGCGGTGGGTCCCGCGAACCCCGATGTGCAGGTTGACCAGGACGAACGGGGCCGGCCCGCCCGTCCGGGTGCGAAGGGCGGATCCGCGCAGGGTGATGGGTGTGCCGGCGGGCGCGGATTTCGGTTCAGCCTCCACGTCGGCGCGGTAGGCGGCTTCGACCTGGATGGGGTGGGCCGAGATCGTGGTGTTGTTGCTCTCCAGCACTTCCGCGATCTGTCCGGCGACATCGGTCACCGCCACCAGCCAGTAGTCGCCGGGAATGGACGGAAGTCGGATCTGGCGCGACTGCGCGAAGTACTGTCCGACGGGCAGAGTGCCGCCGAAGCTGGTCTCGGCGATGAGGGTGTCGTCCCCGGCGCGGGGATCGGTCGACAGGTAGACCCGGGTTACCCAATTCGTTCCCGCGACCGTGAGCCCTTGGTTGAGCACCCGGTAGGCGACGTTGATGGAAGCTTCGGTTTCGGCGACGTCCGGTCCGGTGACCGAGGGGATGACGAGGTCCGGGTAGGGGACGTCCGTCACGACCAGGGAGACCTCGCCGGCGGTGTACCCTGGCGCGGCGGCGGTGATCTTCACGACCTGGCTTCCATCGACCTGGTCATCGTCCAGCGTGTTCACCGGCACCCGCACCTCGCGCTCACCTCCGGGAATGACCGCGGTGACGGGCACCGTGGCTTCGGTCGGTTGGCTGGAACCCAGGTTCACGGTCAGCGCCGTGGGATCCGTGGTGTTGCGGGAAATTGTGAGGACCGTCGCGGCCGTGACGCCTTCCGCCAGCACCTCGCGATCGGCGGACAAAAAAAGTGCCGGACCGTCATCGTCGGTCACGGTCAGAGTCGCGGGATCGGTGGTGGCGACGACCGTGTCGGAGTCGGTCGCCAGCGCGAACGCGCGCAGCACGGCGGCGCGGGTTCCGTCGACCAGGGCGTTGTCGATGACCTCCACCGGAAAACTCACCGAAGCCTGGCCCGCCGGGACGAAGGTGCGCGCGGGGACGCGGACGAGCGAGGGGTTGTCGCTTTCCACAGTGACGGCCAGCGAACGGGGGTTGGGGGCTCCGCGCGAGACGGTGGCGGTCGTGGCCGCGACGCCTCCCGACTCGGTTACCCGATCTTGCGCGAGGGTGAGGGTGAAGGCTGGGAGATCGTTGTCGGCGATCCGGATGGACGCGGAAGCGCCCACGGCGTCCGGGGCTGAAACGTCGAGCAGCGCGGCGCGGGCGGGTTCCACCCGTGAATCGTCGACGGCCACGACCGTGAATCCGACGCTGGTCCGCCCGGCCGGGATGGTCACGCTCCCGGGCGCCGTCAATTGCGTCGCGCTGGAGGCCGTCACGTTCACGGTCAACGGCGCCGCGGCGGAGCCGTCGCGGGTCACGGTCATCGTGAACGATTGGCCCTCGCTCACCTGGGTGGAGATGGGTTGAAGGCTCAGGCGGGGAAGGTCGGTGTTCAGAACCGTGATCGACGCGACCCCGGGTCGATAGGCGGGAGCGGAGGCGCGAAGGGTGGCGAGGGTATCGGCATCGGCGACGCCATCAGCCAGCACGGTGACGGCGACAGGGACGGTGGCCTGGCCGGCCCCCAGGGTGACTGTCGACGGCACGGCCAATTCGCCGGGAGGCGCGGAGGACAGGGTGACCACGAGGGGCGGAGAGAGATCGCCGTTCCGGCTGATTAGGGCGGCTAGGGAAGGTTGGGCGGCGTTTTCGGCGATCTCCGTGACGGGGATTCGCCATTCCAGCACCGCGGGCACGGCGAGCGGTTGGGGACCGGTGGTGGTGTTGTTGGATTCCTGACCTTCGTACACCACGCCGTCGGCGTCGGCGGTTATAGCGATCGTGTAACTGCCCGCGGCCAGGCCGGCGGGAAGAGTGGCGATCCGGGACCGGGGAATCGAGGCGCCGGCCGGCAGGTCGTTGGTGACTTCGAGGAAGAGCAGGGAACGGGGGAGTGCGGACCCGGAGCCGGGGATGAGGGCGACGCGTTCGGACCAGGGCGCGCGCGAGAGACCCGGGCCCTGGTTGGCGGTCCGCCATTGAACCAGGATCGTCGCCCCGCCCAGGCCTTCGGTCGGGATATCCACGGCGGTGATCTGAAGATCTGGCAGCGGGGGAAGGGCCAAATTGACGGAACTCGTCGCGAGGTTGTTGGTTTCCCGGCTCTCGGCGACGGCATCGCGCACGTCAACCCTGGCGAGGAGGGTATGGCTTCCGGCCAGGAATCCGGGGGGCAGGGGCAGCGTGAGGTTGGCGGAACGGGACACGGTGGCGCCCGGGGCTAGCGGACCCGCGACGGATCGTGAATGGAGCGGGACTTCGCTCGGAGAGGAACCGGTCGGAGCGCGCAGCGCCAACTGCTCCAACCATTCCCCGTTGGCGGGGGCGGTGCCGCTGTTGCGAACGGTCCATCGAAGAGTCGCCGGGGCGCCCAGCATGGCCGGGGAAGGTTCGAGGGATATCGAATCAACGACCAGGTCGGATGCGCGGATCTCGATCGAAGCGGTGGCGACGGAGGCGTTGTTGGCGGTGTTGGTGCCTTCGAAGACAAGCCGATCCCGGTTGGCCTCGACGACGAGCCGCCACGTCCCGGCGAGGTTCGCGGGGAGGAGCAGCTGGTTGGTGAAGAGCAGGGAACCTCCGGCGGGGAAGGCTCCGTGCGAGACGAAGGTTCCGAGGAAGATATCGCCGCCTGGGACGGCATCGGAGGACAGGTAGACGGCATCGGACCAGGAGGTGGTTTCGACCGGTGTGCCGCGGTTGGCGATCTCCCACACGACATCCACCGCCTGGGGTGCCACGACGGCGGCCGGGGCGCGGATGGCGGCTACGACCAGGTCCGCCGGGTTGGGGAAGGAGGCGGTGCCTCCATTGATGTACTCGAAGACGGTGCCGGTGGTGTCCGTTAGGGTGCCGAACGCGACCGTGGCTGCATCCACGAAGACCCGCGAGCGGGTGATCGAGACCAACCGGGCCGTGGTGATCGTTCCGGATCGGCGGAGGACCAGGCTCGCGTTGTCGAGGGCGGTGAGGCCGGGAATGGCCACCGCGCCTCCATCCCGCGCCTCCAGGCTGACGCCGCCTCCCGGAGGCGCGACGAGCGGTCCCGCCCAGCCGGAGAGGTCGATGACGCTTCCGGCCTCGGAGGCGTAGACATCCAAGGAACCGCCCAGACTTGCGAGAAGTGGTAGCTCGATTCGTCCGCCGCTGTAGGCGAACAACTCAAGTTGGTAGGGCGACGGGAGCGTGGCGGACCGGACCTTGGGCAGTCGCAGGACGGTCCCGGCGTCTTGAACGGTGAGCGTGATGTTCTGAGGCAGCGTCTGGACCAGGGCGGTGACGCCTTCGAGGGTGAGGACGGCGCCGTCGGCAAGATCGAAGCCGCACCCCTGCACGTTGGTCAGTCCTGGTAGGACCGCCGTTGAGCCCCGAAGGGTCAGGCTCCCGTCGCGGATGTCGGTCCACTGGGGGAGCGGGACCTGTCCGGTACCGCGCTGGGTCACGTCCACTCTCCGAAGCCGGGTGACCCCGGGCATGAGAATTCGAGAGCCATCCCGCGCTTCGATGGACGATCGACCCCTTGAAGTGTCCGAGAGTTCGCCGATGAATCCGGGCAGATCCACCACGCTGCCGTCCCCATCCGCGTAGACTTCCAACGAACCGGCGAAGGATGCCAGGCGCGGCAGTTCGATGCGCCCGCCTCCGTAAGCGAAGAGCTCGAGCTGATAGTAGTCCGGCACGGTGCTCGTGATCGCCGAAGGAAGCCGCAGGAGGCTGTCGGCGTCGCTGACTTGGAGGGTCAGGTTCGCCGAATGGGTCTGCACGAGGCTGGCGACCCCGGGCAGGATCAATTGCGCTCCGCTGTCCAAGCTGAAGTCCGCTCCGTCGACCTGGGTCAAGGCGGGCAATTCCCAGCGCGCATCGTTGAGTCGGAGTTGGGCGCGGGTGAACGATCGAAGCTGTGTGAGAGGGAGTGAACCGTCGCCGCGCACGGTGACGTCCACGCGGTCCAGGCCGGTGAGGGCGGGCAGGTCGATCACACCGCCGTCGCGGACTTCGAGGGCTGAGGCGCCGGGGCCGGTGTGTTGAACCACGCCTGCCAGCAACGGAAGTTCCACCCGCGAGTCGGTTCCTTCGGCGAACACATCCAGGCCCCCGACGAAGGAAGCGAGGCGGGGCAGTCGGATCGCACCGCCGTCGGAGGCGCTGAGTTCCAGGTGGTAGTAGTCCTCGACCTTGGCGGAGGCGGCATGGGGGAATTCGGCGACGCTTTCCGGACCGGACACCATGATCCGGAGGTCGGCGGTGTTGGTGCGGAGCAGCGCGTTGACCGCTGGCAACACCAGTCGTGAACCGTTCCGGACGTCCAGGTCGCCGCCGGAGAGGTTGGTCAGTCCCGGCAGCGAAACCGAGTGCCCGTCCAGGAGCAGCAAACCCGATCGAAGGCT
The DNA here is from genome assembly GCA_942490575.1 of uncultured Verrucomicrobiota bacterium. GTDB lineage: Bacteria > Verrucomicrobiota > Verrucomicrobiia > Limisphaerales > CAIMTB01 > CAIMTB01. The sequence continues at coordinate 93,586 of CALNYA010000011.1, read as the reverse complement.
GAGGAGTTGCTCCAAGGGGGACGTGGCGGCTCCGCGCACGATGAGACTCATCCCCTGGAGGTGGCGCAGGTTGGGCATGCGCAGCGTTGCGCCCGCCCGCACTTCCAGGGTCCCGTTGCCTCGGGTGGTGTTGATCAGCGTGTCGCCCCAGGCCGACACGTCGACCACGCTCGCAGTGTCCGTCGTGTAGACGCTCAAGGTTCCCGCCATCGAGCGGAGGGCGGTCAGGCGGACTTGCCCGCCATCCGACGCCGACAGTTCGAGGTCATAGAACTCCTGCACCGCCGCCGAGATCACGCCGGGCAGGTCGAGAACCGAGGCGGCATCCGCCGCGCTCAGTCGCAGGTCGCGGGATTCGGTCTTCTGGAGACTCGCTAGGGCGGGCAGCGCCATGCGCGCGCCACGCCGGACGCCCAGGTCCGATCCCGCGTGGCTGACCGGGCCCGTGGACCGGAAGACCGTGCCGGCGCCGGTGACGTCGAGTTGACCTCCGGCCAGTTCCAGGGATCCGTCGATCCGGGATTCGCCCGCGGTCACCGTCAGGGACCCTCCGGAGAGACGGAATCCCCGGGTGCAGGTCAGGCTCCGGACCTGGGTGTCGCCGGAGGCGTGATCCACGGTCGGCGCGCCGGCCAGGTCGATCACCACGTCGTCCCCAGTTCGTGGCAGGACGTCCCCGGTCCAGTTGGCGGGAGTGCTCCATCGCGAGTCGCCCCCGCCTCCGTCCCACGAGATCGTGGCGCCGCATGCGGCGGCCGCGGCCATCAACCAGCAGCCGATCGCTGGAAGGAATCTCCCCCGAATCGCCCGCAATAGTCGTCGTCGTCCGAGTTGTTGAAGTGGGGAACGCGACCGAACGGGATGGGAAGGATTCACGGCTCGTGATGGAAACGACCGCCTCAGAAGCGGCTGAAACCGGGTGAGTCTGGTCGGATCCGGAATCCGCTGGCAATGATGCAGCCGCCAACTTGATCGTGGAAACGGCAGACTCAACCACTGAACGGACGGGACACCCGGAAAAGGAGTGATTCGGAGAGGCGGTGGGTATCCTCCGGAGGGTGACCAGGACTCCCTCCGCAACCCCCTCTCATTCCGTGCCCTCCCCTCTGCTCTCCTGGTTGTTGCCGCCGTTTTTAGGTTGATACAGCCGCGGGGCCTAGCGGCTCACGGCCATCGGTTCCACCTTCCACACCCGCTCGCAATAGTCGCGGATCGAGCGGTCGGAGGAGAACTTGCCCATGCGCGCGGCGTTGAGGATGGACTTGCGGATCCAGGCCTGCGGATCACGCCACAAAGCGCTGACTTCGCCCTGGCAATCCACGTAGGCCTGATAGTCCGCCAACACCAGGAACGGATCCTTCCAAATCAGGTTGTCGACGAGCGGCTGGAACAGGTTGGTATCGCCGCCCGCCAGCGCGCCGGAGGCGATGAATTCCAGCACCTCCCGGAGCCCGTTGTTCCGCTCGAAGACCTCGTGCGGCCGGTAGCCGCCGGACTTCAGGTCCCGCACCTGCGCGGCATCCAGTCCGAACAGGAAGAAATTGTCGGCGCCCACTTCCTCGCGGATTTCGACATTCGCGCCGTCCAGGGTGCCGATGGTCAGGGCGCCGTTGAGGGCGAACTTCATGTTCCCGGTGCCGGAAGCTTCCTTGCCGGCTGTGGAAATCTGCTCGGACAGGTCCGCCGCCGGGTAGATGTGCTGGGAGTTCTTCACGTTGAAGTCGGGGAAGAAGACGACGCGGAGGCGATCCCGCGAAACCGGGTCCTGGTTCACGACGTCGGCCACGGAGTGGATGAGCTTGATGATGAGCTTGGCCATGAAGTAGCCGGGCGCGGCCTTGGCCCCGAATAGGAAGGTGCGCGGGGGCACGTCCGCGCTCGGATCGCGCTTGAGGCGCAGGTACAGGGTGAGGATGTGGAGCACATTCAGGTGCTGCCGTTTGTATTCGTGCAGTCGCTTGACCTGGACGTCGAACAGGGACTCCGGGTCCACCCGCACCCCGGCGCGCTGCTCGATCAACCGCGCCAGATCGCCCTTCGCCGCGAGCTTCACTTCGCCCCACTGCCGACGGAATTCCGCATCCTCGGCGAGCGGCTCCAGTTGCCGGAGCTGGGAAAGGTCGCGCAACCAGCCGTCGCCGATGCGGCCCGTGATCAATCGCGCGAGAGGCGGATTGCTGACCGCCACGAAACGCCGTGGTGTGACGCCGTTGGTGACGTTGATGAACTTCTCCGGCCACAGCTCGGCGAAGTCCCGCATGACGGTCTTGACCAGCAATTCGGAATGCAACTGGGCGACGCCATTGACCCGGTGGCTGCCGACCGTCGCGAGGTGCGCCATTCGGATGTGGCGCCCGCCGCTCTCGTCGATGAGCGAGAGCCGGGCCAGTCGGGCATCGTCGCCCGGAAACCGCGCGCGCACCTCGTCGAGGAAGCGCTGGTTGATCTCGTAAATGATCTCCAGGTGTCGTGGCAGCAGCTCGCCGAACATCCCGACCGGCCACTTTTCGAGGGCTTCGGGCAACAGGGTGTGGTTGGTGTAGGCGAACGTGCCCCGGGCGACCTTCCACGCGATGTCCCAGTCGAGCCCGTGCTCGTCCACGAAGAGGCGCATGAGTTCCGCGACGGCGACGGCCGGGTGGGTGTCGTTGAGTTGAACGGCCCATTTCTCGTGGAACTTGTCCAATGGGCGCCCCAGGAGCAGATGCGTGCGAATCATGTCCTGAAGCGAGCAGCTGACGAAAAAATATTGCTGCTGCAGACGCAGGGTCTTGCCCTGGATCACCTCGTCGTTCGGATAGAGGACCTTGGTGATGTTTTCGGAGATCATCTTTTCCTCGACCGCCCGGTAGTAGTCGCCGTGGTTGAACGCGGCGAAGTCGAACGATTCCACCGCCTCCGCCTTCCACAGCCGGAGGCGATTGCACGTCCCCACGCGGTAGCCGAGGATCGGCGTGTCGTACGCCACGCCCTTCACGTCGGTGTGCGCGTTCCAGCGAACCCGGGCGCGGCCGCCGTCGTCGGTCCACCATTCGGTGTGACCTCCGAAGCGGACTTCGAACGCGATTTCGGGTCGGGCGATTTCCCAGGGATTGCCCAGACGAAGCCACTTGTCGGTGGCTTCCACCTGCCAGCCGTCCCGGATGGTCTGGTCGAAGATGCCGAACTCGTACCGGATGCCGTAGCCGATGGCGGGGATCTCAACGCTGGCCAGCGAGTCCATGTAGCAGGAGGCGAGACGTCCCAGGCCGCCATTGCCGAGACCGGGCTCCTCCTCCTGTTCGAGCAGCGTGTCCAGATCCAGCCCCAGTTCCGCCATGGCCTGTCGGGTCGGCTCGGTGAGGTCGAGGTTCAGGAGGTTGTTGGCTAGGTGCGGGCCGGGAAGGAACTCCGCCGAAAGGTACGCGATCGCCCTCACGTCCCTGGCGCCGTAGGCTTCCAGGGTCCGGACGCCTTGTTGAAGGACGCGATCCCGGATGGTCAACGCCAGCGCGGTGTAGAGGTCATTGGGTGTCGCGAGGCTCGGCACCCGGCCCATGCCGCAGAAGAGGTTGTTGAGGAACGACTGCTTCAGGTCGGCAACACTGTTGCCGGTGCGGACGCCGGCGGCGGGGGAGACGTCTTTGGACAGGGAGGCGGGCTTCTTCTTGGTCGAGGGCATGGCAGGATGGTCGGTTGCGCGCGGTCGGTCCCAACCATTGAGCGGCAGGCACCGTCCTTGGGTGCCACCTTTTGCAGGATCCCGGCGCATTGGCAACTGGCTCGGGGCCACCTGACCGAATCACCGTGTCCGTGTGCGACGGATCGACTCGATTCGACTCGACTCGACTCCGGAGAGCGATCGAGCACGAAGGGCAGCAGTTGACGGGAAGGGGGAAGGGGGAAGGGAAGGGGCTGGCATCAGCTGCGTTCACGCGCGGTCCCGAGAAACCGGAGATTCATTTCTTCGCCCGGGCGCCCATCCGCCCGCCCTTGGAATCGCGGCATGGCACCCGTGGATCAAGGACATCGGGGAGAATGAGAACCAAGGCGCGGGGCGGGCCAAGCCCGGCTCGCGGGAGGGGAGATTAGCCATCGATTTGCCAAAATCGGGACCGGAAGGGGGGCGAAGGGTGAAGAATGGCGCGCCCGGCGTGGATCGAACACGCGACCCGCTGCTTAGAAGGCAGCTGCTCTGGCCAACTGAGCTACGGGCGCAACCGGCTCTTGTTTGCGTCGGATCGCCCCCATGGGCAAGCCGGTTTTAAGCGGTCTTGACCGGCCGATCCCCCTGGATCGCGATCCAAGCCGTCACCGGAGGGAGGATCGATGGCGTGGTCATGAACGACCCTGGCCGGGATCCCTACCGGAAATGTCATCCAATGGGCCGCCCATAAATGGCTTGGGAATCATTCTGGGGTCTGGGCTGTAGACAGGCCGGTGGTGGGTTCCGGGGACATCCGCCACTTCAGGGCGGGGACCCGGGTTGAAAAGCTCCGGTCGACACGCGGCGCGTTCAAGTACGCCGGCAAAGGATACATGGGAAAGGAGATCGAGGCGGGGGATCTTCCCGAGCAACCCGGCCGCTTCTGGGGCGTCATCGGCCGAAAAGACCTACCCCTTGGCGAACTCTTCGTCAAACGGATATCTGCGGCGGAGGCGTTCCAAATGCTCCGCCTTATGCGCCGCTACCTCCGGGCTCAAAGCCCAAATGCCGACAAGTATCCAACGGGCTCACAGATGTCTTCGAAACTTTACTGTGATGCGGATTCTTGGCTACACCGCTGCGCACAGATTGCGGGGGATTCCCCGTCGACGATCGACGAAAATGGGAGGGGACGATCCGTTGTCGTACTGCCCTAATGTAGGTAGCCCTTTGCGACCAATTGTCGACTCGACAGCTAGTTCTGGGGTCGTAGACTGGTAAGTAAAGTATAGCTGATCCTTGTATACGATACCGCGAATCGGAGGAAGCAAATGCACGATTCTGGAGAACCTGATGAGGCGAGCGGCGCCGGCAAAGAATTCGTTGTTGAAAAGGCCAACAACGGGTTCTGGTGCCACGATGCGAATCGCCGTTCGGCAGGCAGCTTAGATCAAGGTCCATTATCTGAAATCCTTAAATGGATCGTCAATCAAATGACCTACGGGCATTACCGTGAAGAGATCGACGAAAATGGGGACGTAGTTGCTTTACAGATCGGAAGATCTGCGCCGTATGTTGTGCCGACAGAACATGAAGCGGCAAAAGAGCCGAAAATGCGTGTCTTGCCACAAACATTGCAGGACTACTGGCTCGAGCTCGCGAGAAAGGAACGAGCGACTTGACTTTGAAGGCGGAGCTCCGTCTTTGGGAAAGACTCAATTCCTCAGCCCGGACTCGAATGGAACTGCATTACGCTGAAGAGCTATGTGAGCTACTTGGGAGAATCTCAAAGAACACTCGGAAACTGGAGCTGCTTCCAATACTCGATTCCGCTCCCGAGCCATCCAAGGAGTTACTTGCGGAAGCGACAAGGTGCTTCCTTCTCAAATTGAACAAAGCTTGCATCGCAATATGTCGGGCTTGCGTTGAGCAAACACTATGGTCAAGACTTACAAAGGAGATGCGTCAGGAGTGGGATGCGCGAAGTAGAGGAAACGCAGGATCAATGAAGACTCTTATTGATGTCTGTGCGGACAAAGGAATTCTGGGAACTCACTCAAAGGCTGTGCATGAAATTCGTGAGGCTGGGAACCTGGTGCTGCATTCGGATCAAGCGCGATCGAAATCGTCAAAGAATGGAGAACAAGCCGCGAGCATACTGAAGAAAACGCGAGCATTTATTGGGTATCTCTACCAGAAGCAACCTTAAGAGCCTGTCTGATAAGTCTCGGATGGAATGGAACCTCGAGATCAACCTCGGATACGAATCGACTAAGGATAGAGAAACTATCGTGAATATCGGCTTGACTCGCCTTGCCAAAGTGAATGGCCACTTTCCGCGCAAAGCGCTGTTGGGGTGATGCAAAATTCGTCTTACGACACCGATATCAATGACGAACAATGGCGCCTGATCGAATCCCTTCTTCCGCCGCGAAAGCCTATGGGCAGGCCGCCGACTCCGCCTCGGGCTTTGCTCAATGCCATCTTCTATCTCGTGAAGAGAGTTTGTCCGTGGCGCTTGCTTCCCAAGTCCTTTCCGCCGTGGAAGACCGTTTTCGACCGCTTTCGCAAGTGGTGCCGAGACGGTACTTGGGTTCTCATCAATCAGGCGCTGCGCGCTGTGTTGCGAACCGAGGACGGCCGAGATCCCGAACCAACCGCTGCTGTTCTGGACAGCCAAACCGTTCGCTCCGATGCACATGGCGGCGAAGTCGGGTACGATGCCGGCAAAAAGACCAAAGGACGCAAACGGTTCATCGTCGTCAACACCCTGGGCCTGTTGTTGGGCGTGATCGTGGTGCCCGCCGACGTCCCGGAGCGTACCGGCGCCCAAGGCCTTCTCGAGTCGCTAGCGCCAGCCCTGGCAAAGCTTCGGAGGCTGTGGGTGGACGGCGGATACAGTGGACCGGAGTTCGCGGGCTGGGTTCGACAGCAGTTGCCGAAGCTTCAAGTCGAAGTCATCAAGCGCAACGCCGATGTCAAGGGCTTCAAGGTGCTGCCCAAGCGTTGGGTGGTGGAGAGAACTTTTGGGTGGCTGGTACAGCATCGTCGATTGGTTCGAGACTACGAAGTGACCGAATGCAGTGCGGCAGGGTGGGTCGCGATTGCTCTCATTCGGGTGATGCTTCGCCGACTGGCGTGAATCGTCGACGGCCGACTTTTCGGACAGGCTCTTAGTGATCTAGGCCGGTTTGCTCGCGCCGCTCGCGCTGTTGTTGATTCCAATAGCTAAGTTGACGCCTGAAGATTTCGTGGCGCTTATCTTTGGCGTTTTGATGCGACCATGCAAAAAGCCATGAGCCACCAAGCAAAATGAACCCGAGTGGCCCTGAAACGCAGGCTGCCAGTACGATCCCTCCGAGGAAGCCCGCGCCCGTCATGGCATCGTCGACATCATCTTGCGAATCGTAAGGATAATGCGGGGGTTTGTTCGATAGCGGTTCCTGATGCATAATTACAACTGTGCCTTGTAGGAGTTTTGCATCGTTAGGTATCCGCGACCTGCGGAGGGGAGGTAGCGGGGTCGGATTCGGCGGCGTAATGAAAGGCGGCTTCGATGTCGATTGGGGTTAGCCGCGGGTAAGCGTCGAGCAGGTCTTCTTGGGGCATGCCATCTCGCAGTTTGGCTACGAGAAGTTTCAACGGAATCCGGGTTCTTCGGATCACGGGCTTGCCAAGCATGACCTTCGGATTGATCTCGATGCGGTCGCTCGTCATGCGGGGCAGGATATGCCGTGCCCTTGGGGAATCTCAATGCCTGCTTGCATGTGGCACGGTGTTCAGGTTTGGGATTCGGGGATGGATTCTCGATGGAACCGGCGCCACAATCCCACCATGACGATTCGGGCGCACTTCGACGGGCGCACCCTGGTGCCAGACGAGCCCTTGGACCTGCCGATGGATTGTCGGGTGGAATTAGACGTCCGACGGGTTGTGGAGCCAAGCGCGGGACGGGCCACGCCATTGCAGGAATTGGCGACTCGATTGGCCGAGATTCCTGACAACCCAGATTGGCCTGCGGGTGGGGGCGATGCAGCACGACCACTACCTCTATGGCACTCCGAAGCGGCTCGCGGGCGACAGCAATCCTGCGGCGAGGCGATGAAATCCTCCCTCACAGAGACGGTGTCGGGGTCGGGGGGTGACGTCGGGGATGATGAGGCGCTTCGGCGCGATGAGGAGTTGGAATCCGGCAAGGTGACACCCATCACCCACGCGGAGTTCGTTCGCGGAGCCGGGGTGGGGCGTCGACGATGACGGTGATCGATCTTTAGGGTGAGCCGTTGGGAGGACCATGGAAGCATTTCGAACGACGGAGTACTTCCGACATACCAGGGAGCGTCCTGATCGGGCTATGATCCGAGATGAATGGATTCTTTGGGTGATTCAGATGCCTGAGCGCCAGCAAGTGCAAACGGACGGACGTATCCGGCGGTGGGCTCGAATTTCCGAGTTCGGCGGCCGAGGCCTTCGTGTTATCCTGCTCCCGGACGGCGAGACGGTTCACAACGCGTTTTTCGACCGCGAGTTCACCGCAATCCGCTCTTGAAGATTAAGTATTTTGAGGACACCGATACGGCTCTGGTTGAACTGTCGGGGCTGGAGGTTGCGAGACCCGCGAGTTATCGGAGGACGTCTACCTGGATTTGTATGCAAGCGGGGCGGTGATCGGAATCACCATCGAGCACGCCAGCCGCCGCGGCGACATGTCGGAGTTCAGCTTCCTGCGGGTACCGCCGAAGCCAGCCGATCCAGAGTTGAAACGTACCCGTTGACGGGGAGCTTCTGGGCTTGTCTGCCCAAGGCAGGTGCCGAAGTGGCAGCTGCCCCGGCCGGTGGGCGATCTGATACTCCCATGTGATACTGGTTGGCGGTATTCGGGGGTTCTTTGGGATAAGTCGGGATCAGGTGGCGCGCCGTAAGTCGTGGAGGTGGAGACTTTAGCGGATTCGAGAAAATTGGGCAGGACGGCCGTTTTCGACTTAGAAGGCAGCTGCTCTGGCCAACCGAGCTGCGGGCGCAACCAGCTCTTGTCCGCGTCGGATTGCCGCCGTGGGCAAGCCGGTTTTAAGGGGTCTTGAACGGCCAAGTCCCGGAGGCCGCGCTCGGCCCGTCATGGGAGGGAGGGTGGTGACGGGGCGCGCTCACGGCCAGCGCCTTGGTCGGAATGAACCGTAGCCGCCGACGTCAGTCGGCGCTGATTTCCGGCCCGGAGATGGCGCGGACTGACGTCCGCGGCTACGGGTAGGGCGGTTCATCGAGGGTTCGAGGAAAGAAGGGATGTAGAGCCCCACGGCTCCGGCCTCCCTTGGTCTCCGAAGAATGGCCAATCTCCGGGGTCCCCGGGATATTGGTTCGCTGGACGTGGGCTTGTGCTTTGGTCGAGCCCGCGTTGACATCCATTCATGCGAAGAAACAACGGGGTCAAACATGGATTGTCGACATTCGGGTCTGTATAACGGTGGGAAGGGTGCTGGTTTTGGGTCGGCCGGCGACCTTGACGGACCTTTAGGAGTCCCTAGCCTTGGGGACGTGAATGCAGTGATCAGCCAGGATGGGCGCATCGAGATTCCTCTCGAACTCCGCGAGGAATTGGGGTTGGAGCCCGGCAATATTCTGGAGATCAAGAATCAGGACGGAACCCTCGTTGCCTGGAAGAGGACGGGGTCAGACGCATTCGAGAAATGGCGAGGGAGAGGGGCCCTTCCAGTCGGCAGGACCATCCGAGGACTACCTGCGCCTGACTCGCGATGGTGACGGCCGTTGATGGATCGGTCTTCCTGTGGGACAGCGACGCGATGGGACCGACTCTTGCGATCCGAGAGTTGCCGGACCTTCTTGATGTCTGTGATCTGCTCTTCGCTCGGATGTTTACATGGATGTCAGCTGTGAGTTCTGGGAGTAATTCGGATCTGACCTGGTGCGAGGACGACGAAACTGAGCGGAAGTTTCGCTGAGTGATCCGCTACGAGCTGCAGGACCAATTGCGGAAGGGAAGTTCGAGCGGAACCGGGGAACCGGATGAGGATCACGCCAGGGGAGTCTGCTTGGCTCACGAACACCAGCCATCCGAAGTCCTTGTCCTCGGTGATGAGAATTCGGCGTTCCCGGTAGGCTTGGGTTATCAATTCGGCGTCGTCCGATCGGGAAGTGTATTCCGCTATTGAGAGGACGTCATGGCCAGCAGCACGCAGGGCGCGAATAACGGCGAAGTCGCAGCTCTCGTCGGCCAGGAATCGGAGCGGTGGCGAATCCGTCATGCCGCCGCGTGAAGGACCACGGTTTCGTGGGCGAGAGTGTCGCGGCGTAGCAGAGGGCGGCTTGAATGTCGGCGGTCGTCAATCGGGGATATGCGTCGAGGAGTTCTTCCTGGCTCATGCCTTCACCCAGCTTGCGGACGACCAACTCCACGGGAATGCGGGTTCCCCGGATCACGGGCTTGCCAAGCATGACCTTCGGATTGATTTCGATGCGGTCGGTCGTCATCGAGCGCACGTTAGACGGGTTGGTGCGGAATCTCAACGCTCCGTATACGCCCGGCTCGGTCAGTCAGGGGCGGGGTAGCGAGGGATGCTACCGAAGTGGCGCTTGCCCTGGCTGGTGGGGGATCTGATACTCCCATCTGATACTGGTTGCTTAAACAAGGGCCTTTTCGGGATGAGTCGGGATCAGGTGAAGCGGTGGAAATCGTTGGGGTGGAGGCTCCAGCGGATTCAAGAAAACTGGGGAGGACGGCCGTTTTCGACTTAGAAGCAGCTGCTCTAGCCAACTGAGCTACGGGCGCAACCGGCTCTTGTCTGCGTCGGATCGCCGCCGTGGGCAAGCCGGTTTTCAGTGGTCTTGAACGGCCGAGTCCCGGGGATCGCGCTCAGCCCGTCGCGGGAGGGATGGCCGGGGCGGGTTCCCAGAAGGCGCCTTGGTCGGAAAGGGAAAATTTGGTCGCTGGGGGCCTTTGCGACGCTTGGAGCTCAGACTCCGGCCGAGACGACCTTGGTGGGTGAGAGCGGGCAGGGGATTTGATCCTCGCTCCGGCCGGGAGGCGAGTTGGGCGCGGAAGTTGAGGTGACGCCGCCGGGTCCACGGGGACAGCGTCCCCATCGGGATCTCCGAGAAAAAAAGCGGTCGCGAACCTCGGCTTCCGTGATTCCCCTCCCGTCTCGACTCCAGGCGTCGCCTCAATTCAATCTCCGCAGTCCCGTCATGAAATGAAAACCCTCCACGCCTTCCTGGTCGCCTTCGCCTTTCTGATTCCGGCCGCCGTCACGTCGGCCGCAACGCCCGTCCGTTTCGCGATCGCCGGCCTCGTCCACGATCATGCGCGGGGCTTCATTCCGACGACGAGCAGCCGGCAGGACATCCAACTGGTGGCGATCGTCGAATCGAATCGGGAACTGGCCGCGCGCTACGCCCGGGACCACAAGCTCGCCGAAAGCCTGTTCCACACGGACCTGGAAACCATGCTGGACCAGGTCAAGCCCCAGGCGGTGGCGATCTTCACCAGCACGTTCGATCACCTTCGCGTGGTGGAGTCCTGCGCCGCCCGGGGTGTCCATGTGATGATGGAAAAGCCGCTGGCCGTGAGCATGGAACACGCCCGCGCGATGGCGGCGGCGGCCCGGAAGGGCGGGATTCAGGTCGTCGTGAATTTCGAGACGACCTGGTACCCCGCCAACCACGCGGCCTACGCGCGCGTCCACGAGACGAAGGAGATCGGCGAGATCCGGAAGATCGTCGTCCACGACGGGCACCAGGGGCCGCGGGAGATCGGCTGTTCGGAGGAATTCCTGGGCTGGTTGACGGACCCCGTGCTGAACGGTGGTGGGGCCCTGGCGGATTTCGGCTGCTACGGCGCGAACCTGATCACCTGGCTTATGAAGGGCGTCCGGCCGACCGCCGTCTTCGCGGTCACCCAGCAGATCAAACCGGACGTCTATCCGCGGGTGGATGACGAGGCCACCGTGGTGCTGACCTATCCGGAAGCCCAAGGGATCATCCAAGCCTCGTGGAACTGGCCGTTCAACCGGAAGGACATGGAGATCTATGGACGGACCGGCTACGTGCTGGTCCCAGACGCCCGGCATCTCAGCGTCCGCAGCGGGAGAACCCCGGAGTCCCAACCGGCCGTGCCGCCTCTCGTCGCTCCCAACGCGGATCCGCTGTCCTACTTGGCGGCTGTCGTGCGTGGGGACGTCCAGCCATCCGGGCTGTCCTCCCTGGAGGTTAATTTGATCGCGACCGAGATCCTGGACGCGGCCCGCGAGTCCGCCCGCATGGGGTTGAAGGTGACGCTTCCCGCGGCTGCCACCCGTTGACCAATTCCACTCCAACCGAATGTCGCGGAAGTCCACGCAAAAGAGCCGTCGGAGGGACCCTCACCCGGCCTTCGGCCACCCTCTCCCGTGGGACGGGTGAGGGACGAAGGGGCCCTCACCCGGCCTTTGGCCACCCTCTCCCGTGGGACGGGAGAGGGACGGAGGGACCCTCACCCGGCCTTCTGGCCACCCCCTCTCCCGTGGGACGGGAGAGGGACGGAGGGACCCTCACCCGGCCTTTGGCCACCCTCTCCCGTGGGACGGGAGAGGGACGGGGCGACCCTCACCCGGCCTCCGGCCACCCTCTCCCTCTCCCGTGGGACGGGAGAGGGACGGAGGGTGCATCTGTTTTCGCAATGACTGACACCATGAGAATACTTCTGGTCCTCCTTGGGACGCTGCTGGCCAACGCATGCCTGGCGGAACCCTTCGACGTGAAGAAGACGGAAACGTTTCGTCGACTGCGCGCCCATTTGGATTCGGTGCCGGCCATCGACACCCACGACCACTTGAAGCCGTTCCCGATCCTCCAGGGCACGGTGCGGACGGATCAGGGCGTCGGGATGACGCTTTTCTCGATGTGGAACAGCAGCTACCTCACCTGGATCCAACCGGTCACGCCCTGGCCGGATAGCGGACGGTTCGACGACTGGTGGCCGAAGGCCCGGCGTGACTTCGACAACGTCCGGGCCGCCAGCTTCTACCGCTATCAACTGTCGGCGTTCTCCGACCTGTATGGCGTCGACTTCGAAACCATCACCGACGAACAGGCCCGGGATTTGAACGGGCGCATCTTCGCCAACTACCGGAACGAGGACTGGATCCACGAGGTCGTCACGGAGAAAGCCAACATCGAACTGATGTTCATCGATCCCTACTGGGACCGTTTGAGCCGCACCACGCCGTACCCGTTTGGCGTCAGCGTGCTGAATGTGTCGCGATTGCACCGGGGATTTCACCCGACGGAATTCCCGGCCGGCATCGACTCCCCCTATCGGTACGCCCAGGAGCAGAACCTCCCGACCGCCACCCTCGACGACTACCTCGCGGTGCTCGAGCACTGGCTGAAGGCGGGCAAAGCCGCCGGCGGGATGTGCCTGAAGTCCACCGTCGCGTACGAGAGGACCCTGCGATTCGAGCGGGTGGCGAAGGAGCGCGCGGCCGGGGTCTACGGCCGCCCCAAGACGCAGCTCACCGAGGCGGAAGTGAAGGAGTTCGAGGACTTCATCATGTGGCGCCTGGTGGAAATGAGCGGGACGCTGGAATTGCCGTTTCAGATCCACACGGGCCACGCGCGGATCCAGGGCTCCAACCCGATGAACCTGGTGGATCTGATCGCGGCCAACCCGAAGACGAAGTTCATCCTGTTTCACGGTGGTTACCCCTGGGTCGGCGAGACAGGCGCCATCATGCAGCGCCACGGCGCGCACGTCTGGATCGACACCGTCTGGCTTCCGACGATCAGCTACTCGATGGGACGACGCGCCTTCGAGGAATTCCTGGAAGTGATGCCGAGCAACCGCCTGATGTGGGGCGCGGACGCCCACCATGCGGAGGGCATCTACGGCGCGACGGAATTCACGCGTCGCTGTCTGGCGGAGGCGCTGGCGGGGAAGGTCGAACGCGGCGAACTTCGCGAGGAACACGCCTTGAAGATAGGGGCCCAGGTCCTTCGGGGAAAACGCCCTGGAACTCTTCCCGCGGTTGAAGGAGCGCCTGTGGAAACACAAGGCCATTGGGGTCAAACATTGACATTGGACAATTCGGCTATGAAAGCCTCGCCTGCCAAGAGCGTCGACGACTATATCGCGGGCTTCCCGCCGGAGGTCCAGGCGGCGCTGGAGAAGATTCGCGGCGTCATCAAAAGCGCGGCGCCGGAGGCGGAGGAGGCCATCAAGTACCAGATCCCGACATTCGTCCTGGGGGAAAACCTGGTGCACTTCGCCGCGTTTCGGAGGCATATCGGGTTCTATCCGGCACCCTCGGCGATCGCGGCCTTCAGCGCGGAGTTGGCGGGATACCAGAGCGCCAAAGGGTCGGTTCAGTTTCCTCTGGACAAGCCGGTCCCGCTCGCGCTGATCCGGAGAATGGTCGAGTTTCGAGTGAACGAGGTCCGTGCGAAACGCAAGGCCGGGAAGGGCGGTTCGAAAAGGAGCCCGCGCTCTCCCGGAGGCGCGGCGACACGGAGATGAAGGACGTCCGAGAGGGGGTCATGGCGTGGATGGTCAGCCATCGAAGCCGATTCCCGGTGTCTTGGCGTCTCCGTGAGCGAAAAGGCGGCGAGTAGATCGGTGGAGGCCACCGCCGTCGCGGAATCCGAGGATCCGTTCCAAGTTCCCGCGGAATTCCGCTCGCGCGCGTCGGGCCGATTTGTTTAATCAGCGTCGATCCATCCGACGCCATGGAATACATCCTCTTAGGCCTACTTGTTCTGGTTCTGGTGGCCGCCGGTGCCATCTCGATCCTGTGCATCCGCAAAATCCAGCCCGGGCGCGCCGGGGTGAAGACCGGCTGGGGCGGGCTTCAGGTTTCGTTCGACTGGATGATCCGTGTGCCGCTCGTCCAGAGCTACCACATCGTCGACATCTCGGTGAAGAAGCTGGAGATCCAGCGCAAGGGCAAGGACGGGCTCGTCTGCAAGGACAACATCCGGGCGGACATCGTGGTCGCCTTCTACATCCGGGTGGACGCGACCGAGGAATCGGTCCGCAAAGTGGCGCAGATGCTGACGCCGGAGCGTGTGTCGGACGTCAACCAGCTCCGGGAATTGTTCGAGGCGAAGTTCTCGGAGGCCTTGAAGACGGCGGGCAAGCAGATGGAGTTCCACGAACTGTTCACCGAGCGCATCAAGTTCCGGGACCGCATCCAGGACACCATCGGCAAGGATCTGGACGGATTCCTGTTGCAGGATGTGGCGATTGACTACCTCGAGCAAACCCCGCTGGAGCAGCACGATCCCGGACAACGTGCTGGATTCCGAGGGTATCAAGAAGATCACCGAGATCACCCAGCGGGAGCGGGTGATCGCGAACGAGCATTCCCAGCGGACGGGCGTCCAGATTGAGAAGGAGAATGCCGACGCCGACATCGCGAAGCGCGAGCAACGACGCCGGACCGAGGAGGACCAGGCGCGCCAGACCCGGGCCATCACCGAGGTCAAGGCCAACGAGGAGGCGGAAGCTCGGAAGGTGATCGAGGCGCGGCGCCAGGAGGTCGAGGGGCGCCGGCTCGAAGCGGAGGAATCGATCCGCCTCCGCACCGAGGACATGAACCGCGCCGTTCAGGAGCGCGAGTACACGGTCCGCAAGGAGAAGCAGCGCCTCGAACAGGAGGCGGTCCAGGAGGGCGAGGAGGCGCGCGTCCGCCGCGAGAGGACGGTCTCGCTCTCGGAGATGGACAAGGAGGTCAAGATCGCCGAGGCGGCGGTCGAGGTGGAACGGAAGCGGGCCACCGTGGTGGCCGAGCAGAAGGGCGTGGTTCAGCAGGAGGAGGAGAAACTCAACATCGAGGCGCAGATGACCGCCGAGCGCGTGCGTCAGGTGACGCTCATCGAGGCGGACATGAACGCCAAGAAGGATCAGGTGGAGAAGGTGGTCGCATCGGAGGCGCAGAAGGAAGTGGAACGCAATCTGGCCGAAGGTCAGAAGATCAAGACTGTGACGGATGCGGATGCGGCGCGCGAAGCGGCCATGAAGGAGTCCGAACGGATTCAAACCATCGCCGATGCCGAAGCCAAGGCGTCCGAGAAGAAACGTCACGCGATGGAGCAGGAGGCCGAGGGGGTGGCGGCCCAGGAAGCCGCCAAGGGACTGGCCGAGGCCAAGGTGATCATCGCCAAGGCCGGGGCCCGCAAGGTCGAGGCCGACGCCACCCGGCAGGTCGGGCTCGCCGAAGCCGACGTCGCCAAGGCCAAGGGCGCCGTGCTGGCCGAGGTGACCGAGACGCAGGCCCGAGCCGAGGCCGAGGGGATCAAGGACAAGGAAATGGCCATCGCCGCCGGCATCGAGGCCAAGTGGGCTGGCCGAGGCCAAGGGGATCGAGGAAAAGGCCAAGGCGATGAAGATCCTCCACGAGGCCGGGCAGCAGCATGAGGAATTCCGCCTCCGCCTCGCCAAGGAGCGGGACGTCGAACTCGCGTCGATCCATGTCGACAAGGACATCGCCGAAGCCAATGCGCGGGTGGTGGGCGAGGCGTTGAAAGCGGCCCGCATCGAGTTGATCGGCGGTTCGGACGAATTCTTCGAGAAGGTTGTGCGCGCGGTCGGCACGGGAAAGGCGGTCGATCGGCTCCTGGCGAACAGTTCGACGCTTTCCGATATCAAGAACACCTTCTTCGACGGGGATCCGGAGCGGTTCAAGGTCCAGCTCCGCCAATGGATCGCGGACTTTGGAATTCCGTCCGGCGACCTGAAGAACCTCACGCTGTCGGCGCTTTTCGCGAGGCTTCTGGCGGGCGGGGGCGATGACGCGATGAAAGCCGCGCTTCAGGCCGCCTTGAAATCCGCGGAGAACGCCGGGCTGGCCAACTCGCCGGCCGCGCGATTTCTGGGGGACACGCCGGTGGCGCGGGCCTGAGCGTGGGTCGTGTCCGTACCTAGCGGCGTAGCGTCATGGCATCTCCACGTCCACCGGACTCCGACCTGGCTCGCCCAGACGATGCGACCTCCGGGCCGGCGAGCCCGTCGGTCTCGGCGGGTACGGCGGAAGCGGGTGCCGGTGCGACGAAGGGGCGGGCGCGGGGCGGGGCGGTCGCGCCGGGACCGGCGGGCACCACCTACGACATCCTCCGTCAGCGTCTCGCCACGCTGGGCGATAAGCTCCAGGAACGGCTCCTGGCGCTCGACGCGAAGCGCAGGGAAGTCTTCGGCTCCGTCGAGTCGAAGATCCTTCAAGCGGACCGCGTCACCACCCAGCACAACTGCCTTCCGCGGGACCTGATCCGGGTGGGGCCGAGCCGGTTCCTCTTCGGATTCAACGTTCACTTCGGGCTCAAAAAGGAGATCGAACTCGGCGACGTGTTCGCCGTGTACGAGCGGGACGAAACGTCCGGGTCCTTCCGCGAAGGCGAACTGGCGCCGCTCGTCGATTCTCGTTTCCTCGCCGACTTCAAGCGCCTCTACCACGTCTACGAGAAGACCGTTTTCAGCAAGTTCTCCGAGATCGAGGGCCGGATCTACATGGTGTTCCGGATCGGCGCCGGGCCTTCGGACATCGCGGTGTTCAAGTGGAGCCTGGAAGGGGGACAACTCCGCTACGTCGACGGCAGGGCGGAATCCGATTTCCGGCGCCTCGGTTTTCCGCCGGCCCATCAGTTCCGCTGGCTGACCCCGGACCGCGAGTCCTACCGGTACGGCGATCATCCCCACGTCTCGATCGACGATCGCGTCTTCGTCGAATGCCTCGGAGGGGACCTCACGATCAAGATCGAGGACAACACCGAATCCGGGGAGGGCGTGTATTCGGAGCAGGTCGAGGACCGGCACCAGAAGGTCGACGACGCCGAGATCGCCTATTCCGTTCTCGACCCGCTGGTTGTCCTGAAGATTCGGCCGTACAAGGAGACGCAGCCGCGGTATTTCGTCTTCCACCAGAAACTTCAGACCGTTCACCGGATTGATTCGATCGGTCAGTCGTGCGCCCTTCTCCCGGAGGAACACGGGTTGGTTTTTCCCGACGGGTACTACCTGGCCAGCGGCGAGGTGAAACTGTTCGAGGCGCGCGAATCGGGGCTTGTCCTGGAGCGCATCCTCCATGCGCCGACGGGCGAGGATTCGCTGTTCGTGTTCTACGACGCCCAGGAGGGCGTGTACGTCCTGATGGCCTATCGACTCATCGCCCAACAGGTCGTCGAACGCGTGGTTTGCCACGGTTTTTCGCTCTTTCCCGACGGGCATCTCCTCCTGTTCCGGGCGGATGCCGAACCGCAGAAGCACCATTCCGTTCAGCTGCGGCAGACACCGTTCTACGACAAGGGGCACGAGCCGCCGGGGCGCCGGGACGCGTTTCTCTACCAGATCGGCAACAAGGAGGTGGTCCGCTGCCTTGCCGAGACCCAGGAAATCCTGTCGATGGTCCAGAGGAGCCGGCCGTACGCCGAACTCTACGCCGACCTCGTCCGGCGCAGCGCGGTCGTGCTCGACGCGTACCCGTGGCTGGCCCACGCCGAAGCCCTCGGGCTGGACGAAGCCCTGCGCCTGGTCCTCGACGCCGCGAACCGGGCGGTCGACGAATTCGACAAGGTCCGGCGCCTCCAGCGGGAGGCGGTCCAACAGGTCGCCGCGCTCCGCAAGCGGTGCGACGAGCATTTCGGGGCCCTTCGGCGCGCGTCCTTCAACCACCTCGACGACCACGTCCGGCATCTCGCCCAACTGCGACGGCTCCGGGGCGAACTGATCACGCTCAGGGAAGTCCGGTACGTCGATGGGGCCGCGCTCGACGAATTGGAGAAGGTGGTGATCGAGAGGGCGGACGAACTCTCGGCGGCCTGCGTCCGCTTTCTGCTCCAGCCCGAGGCGCTCGAGCCGTACCGCAAGCGCGCCGCGGAACATCTCGCGGCGGTCGACGCGGTGACCCGGGTCGTCGACGGGAAGAAACTGGACGAGGCGGTGGCCGAGGCGCGGGTCGAACTCGAGATGTTGGTCGAGATCGTCAACAACCTCCGCATCGACGACGCCACCGAATCGACCCGGATCCTCGACGGGATCACCTCGATCTATTCAACGCTCAACCAGGTCCGCGCCGCGCTTCAGAAGCGTCTCCAATCCCTCGGAGCGGTCGAGAATTCGGCGCGGTTCGCCGCCCAGATGAAGCTGCTGGGACAGTCGGCGGCGAGCTTCCTCGATCTGTGCGATTCACCCGCCAAGTGCGACGAGGCCTTGAATCGTCTGGCGGTTCAGATCGAGGAACTCGAGGGCGCGTTCGCCGATTTCGAGGATTGCACCGTCCGCCTCGCGGAGCGTCGGACCGAGCTCTATGAGGCGTTCGAACAGCGCAAGCTCGCCCTCATCGAGCAGCGCAATCGGCGCGCGGGCGCCCTGGCGACGGCGGGGGACCGGATTCTGAAGGTCATCCAGAATCGCCTGGCTGGGTTTGGGACGGTCCAGGAGATCAACACCTACCTGGCGGCCGACCTGATGGTGGCCAAGGTGCGGGATCAGATCGCCGAACTGCTCGGGATGGGCGACTCGGTGAAGGCGGACGATCTCCAGGGTCGGCTGAAGAGCGCCCAGCAGGAGGCGGTCCGTCAGCTCAAGGATCGCGCGGAACTTTTCCTGGGTGGACCGGGCGTCATCCAGTTGGGCAGGCATCGCTTCAACGTCACCACCCAGCCGTTGGACCTCACCCTCGTTCATCGCGACGGGCAACCGTTCCTGCATCTCACGGGCACCCGGTATTTCGAGGCGATCACCGACGAGGCCTTTTTGGCCACTCGAAGCGCGTGGAACCAGGAATTGCCGTCCGAGAACCAGGATGTGTACCGCGCCGAATTCCTGGCCGCCCGGCTCCTCGAGTCGGCCTTGGAAAGCCGAGCGACGCCGGCGACCTCGTCGGAGGAGGAGGAGGAGGGCGTTTCGCCGGCGAACGCGGGGGGCGCCGTGCCGATGGAAACCCTCCTGGGTTTTTCGGAGGAACAGCGGCTCGCCTGGGTCCAGGAGGCGATGGCTCCGCGGCTGCAGGAGGGCTACCTCAAGGGGGTTCACGACCACGACGCGGCGGCCATTTTCCAGGTGCTGTTGGCGACCCATGTCGGTCTTGGACTGGCCCGCTTTCCGCCGGACGCGCGCGCCTGCGCGATGGTGTTCTGGCATCGCTTCTGTCCGTCCGAGATCCGGGCGCTCTGGGAGGTCCGGCTGCGCGCCTTCGGTGAGCGCAACCGGCTGTTCCCCGGCGACGCCATTCAGCGGGACTACTGCCGGTCGCTCGAAACCCTGATCGGCGCTTGGGCCCGGGAGACCGGTCTTCACTCGCCCGATCTCGCCGCCGTGGCGGGGGAGTATCTTTTCCACGAACTGACTCAAGGCGGACCGTTCGTCTCGAGCCGGGAAGCCGAGCAACTCGCCGGAGCCTTCCGGCACCACCTCGTGACGAAGGGAAGCGACGCCTCGTTCGCGCGTTCCCGGGAGGAACTCGCGGCGCATGCCGTCAGCGACCTGCAACTGGTGAGGGACTGGGTTCGCGGCTTTTTGCTGGGCCGTCCCGGGGCTTCCCTGCGCTATCTCGAGGAGGCCGCGGCCGTCCTGTTTTGCGGGACCGGCCTGGCTCGCGCGGTTCTCGACGCCGCCACGTCGCAGGTCCTCGATTCCCTGAAGGGCAATCATCCCAGGATCCAGGGAAGCCGGTATGACTTCGATTACCTCGATTTTCGCGAGCGCCTGGGGCGGTTTGATCGCGAAGCCGTTCCGCGATTCGAGGAATACCGGCGGCATCGGCAACGCCTTCTCGAGGCGGAGCGGGCGCGTTTGCGGCTCGACGAGTTTCGTCCGCGGGTCCTCACCTCGTTCGTCCGCAATGAACTGATCGACGAAGTCTACCTCCCGCTGATCGGCGACAACCTCGCCAAGCAGATCGGGGCGGCGGGCGACCAGAAGCGCACCGACCTCATGGGGCTGCTCCTGGTGGTGTCGCCGCCGGGTTACGGCAAGACCACGCTGCTGGAGTACGTCGCCAACCGGTTGGGGATCGTCTTCGTCAAGATCAACGGCCCGGCCCTCGGCCACGCGGTCACCTCCCTGGATCCCGAGGAGGCGCCCAACGCCGGAGCGCGCGACGAGATTCACAAGCTGAATCTCGCGTTCGAGATGGGTGACAACGCGATGATCTGCGTCGACGACATCCAGCACTGCAACCCGGAGTTCCTGCAGAAGTTCATATCGCTCTGCGACGGTCAGCGGAAGATCGAGGGTGTCTGGCGGGGGCGATCCCGGACCTACGACCTTCGCGGGCGCCGGATGGTGGTGGTGATGGCTGGCAACCCCTACACGGAGAGCGGCCAGAAGTTCAGGATCCCGGACATGCTGGCCAATCGGGCGGACACGTACAATTTGGGCGACGTTCTTGGGAACCGCGCGGACGCCTTCAAGGCGAGCTACCTCGAGAACGCGGCGACTTCGAACCCCATCCTGGCCACGGTGGCCGTGCGGTATCCCAAGGATGTGCGCGCCTTCATCCGCCGCGCGCGGACGGTGGCGATGTCGGGGGGCGAGGTGGCGACGGGCGACGGTGGGGACGTCGATTGGGAGGGGGCGTATTCCAGCCAGGAGATCGAGGAAATCCTGGCGGTCACCCGCCGTCTCGTCGCGGTGCGGGAGGTGGTTCTCCGCGTCAACCAGGAGTACATCGCCTCCGCCGGGCAGGCGGACGACTACCGCACGGAGCCGGCCTTCCGACTCCAGGGTTCCTACCGGAACATGAATCGGCTCGCGGAACGAATCGCGCCGATCATGAACGACGAGGAGATCCGGGCGCTCCTGCTCGACCACTATCGGAACGAGGCCCAGACCCTCACATCGGGATCCGAGGCGAACCTGCTCAAGTTCAAGGAGCTGATGAACTGGCTCACGCCGGACGAGCAGGCGCGTTGGGACGAGATCCGGCGGACCTTCCGCAGGCACCAGCTCGTCCGGGGCTCGGGTGATTCGAACGACCCCGTGGGCCGCGTGGTGGGACAGCTCGCCGCGTTTCATGCGGGCCTTGAAGGCATCCAAAGGACTCTCCAGGCGGGCATGGAACGTGAAACTACCCGCGAAGATCCCGCGGCGGAGGTTCCCGGGTCCGACAACCGATCGGCGCCGATTCCGGTCGATTGGTCTCCGCTGGTCCAGGGCCTCGAGTCGTTGCGCGCGGTGCTGGCCGACCGACCGCCGGGCTGGGGTCAACCAACTGCGCCAACCGCCCAGATCGCCGGGTCCCGAGAAGCGTCGGCGGACGCCAACCTCGCCGAGCGGTTGACCGACGGGTTGACCGCGCTTCGGGAGGACTTGTCGCGGGCCGTCGCGGTCACCCATTCCACCGCGATGACGGAGCGGGTCGACAGTCTTTCCCATGAGTTGGAGATGATCCACAGCACCCTCGCGACCCTGAAGGACCTCACGGGCCAGCAGCGGGATCACCTGCGCGCGGCCCAGGATCTCCTGGCGGCCCGCGCCCGACAGGGAACCGTGGAATTCGAGGTCACCCAGGACATGCTGAACAACGAACAGGCCTTCCTGGAACATTTCCACCAGGTGCTGGCGAAGGCCGACCGTGTCCCGGAAACAGCGCCCCCGCCCGAGAACCCACCCGCGCCTCCGAAACTCGATTCCGATCCCTGAACCAACCCGTCATGAAGCAGAAACTCGGCGCCAAAATCCAACGACTCCGCCGCCAGGCCGGCCAGTGGCGGCAGGCGGTGGAAGCCGCCCCCGCCCAGGCCGCGCGCCTCCGGGAAAAGGTCGTGCTCACCGTGGGTCAGCTGCATCAGCTGCGATCGGAACTTCTGACCGGCATCACCGAGCTTCGCGCCGACAGCGGGGAGCACCTTCTCAAGGTCTTGGGTGAGGTTCGGGAATCCACGGAAGTTCTCGGGGAAGCCGGGTTCGAACTCGCCGGCGTCGATCTCGAACTGGGACTCAACGCCGGACAGCGTCTTCTCCTCCAATTGCGCGCCGTCGACCCGGCGGAACCAGCGACGATCGACCGGTTGGCGCGGGCGAACGCGGCCCGACCGGCGCTCCGTGGCGTTCTTGCCGCCCTCCAGCGTGCCGTCGAATTCGCGGGGACGGTGGACATTCCCGACCTTGAGCTGAGCCAACTGACGGTCGCCGTGGGGCCGATCCCCACGATTCGGATCGGGTGGCGTGAGGTGTTGGAGGTGGAGGAGTCGGATTCGAATCCTGCGACCCAGCCGCCCCCCGTGCTGTCGCCGATCCCGGTGGAACCGGCTGCGTCGATCCCGCCCGAGTTCGTGGCGCCTTCCGTTCCGCCGCCCGCCGCCACGCCCGCCGGATCGGCACGGCCGTCGGTCGGCCCGGCGCCGGAGAAGACCGCGGCGCCGGCGCCCCTACCACCATCGGCAAGTCCGATTGCGACGGTGGAACCGATTCCGGCGCCCGCGCCAATGCCCACGCCCACGCCCACGCCCACGCCGGCCCTGTCGACATTGTCGTCGTCCAAGAGGCTGGGTTCGGACTGGCGCACCGGCGCCCTCGATCGGTTCAAGAAAATGCCGGATCTCCACCCGGGCTCGTGATGGTTGGCCGAGCGCGGAGCGCGAGCGTTGGAAAACCGCCCATCACCGATGCCGACTGGAAAGTCGGCGGTACAGGCCGACAGGATGTAGCGCCGGCTTTCAGCCGGCCCTCCTTCGGAGGCTTCTGGAGATTGGCCATTTTTCCTGAACTCACCGATCGCAAACGAATCCAAGCTCCGTAGGAGCGGCCCACGGAGGGTGATGGTCGGGATTCGGTCTGAATTGGGTCGCGCCGAGGGCCGCCCCTCTGGGGCTTGAGATCCAATCCTGGACGCGTTCTATAGACAGGCCGGTCCTACGGACCTTGATTCGGGGACGCGGATCGGCCAACAGAAGGGCGTTTTTCACCCCGAGGTGACGTCGAACCCTATGGCTCCGGATTTCTTATTCCCGAAAAACGCCCAAGCCTCCCGCGCCCCTGCCGGGGCGCATACGTGTGGAAATTCGGTTCCGGCGGCCGCGCCCGCTGGGGCGGGCTTGCCGCCGGCTAATCTCCATCGGCCCTCCAGGCCGATCCAAACGTGGTCGTCGGTTCCGCTCGGTGAACCCTTCAGCCGATGCCGGATCGTCCCGGCGTCCCGGAGGGACGAGGGAAATGAGCCGGTGGCAAGGCGGCCGTGCCGCCGCGGCCACCGGATGCGGTTCACGCAATCAATACCGCCCTGGCAGGGGCGGGGGAGGCGGTTATCGGCGGAAGGTCAAGGCTCCCGGTCTCCGAGAGCGTGGATCGAGTTCTGCACGACGCCTACGACTGGTTCGCCAAGGGATCCCTTCAGGCGGTACCGGATCTCCATCTGCCAGACCGGTTCGATGCCGGGCAAGGTGAGGGTCAGCGCGCGGTGATCCTGCGAAAGGTGGGCTCCGGTGATCTCGAGTTCCTTTTCGTCGTAGTGTTTGGAGCCGTACTGGGCGGACCGTTTCAGGGCCCAGGTGCGGACCTGAATTCCGTCGGAGGTGGCGACGGAGGCCGGATCGATCGGATCGGAGAACGTGACGACGACACCGTCTTTGCGCGCCTGGATGCCGACGGGAAGGTGGGCGGGGCGGCCGGTGGCGCGAACCCGGTAAAACCCTCCGGGAAGGTGCATCTGCGCGGTCCCCCAGGCGGCCATGCCGCAGACGTAGAGATGGCCGTCCCGGGGATGGAAACGTCCGCGCATGATGCCGGTGGGGAAATCCGGGATCGGGAGCATCGAGACGCCGCCCTGCACCAGGCCGCCGACGCGCTCGTGCGGCACCAGGGCGATCCGGCCGTAGCCGTAGGAGAGGTTCAGCAGCGAGCCATCGAGGGCGCCCCAGGATTTGCTCTCGACCCAGAGAAGTTCCGACGGCGAGCGGTCGGTGTTTTTGTCCACCCAGCAAAGCGGCGGTTCCATCGCGGAATCCGACGGGTCGTCGGGGGCTCCGTAGCTCCACATGTTCCCGTAGAACCGCCGGCCCGGGAGGACCCAGTTGATGCGGTTCATGGGGTTCCAGTGTCCCTCCTGATCCGTGACGATGAACGTGCCGTCGGGATTCCTGCAGACGCCGTTCGCGGCGCGGAACCCGTTGGCGAGAATCTCGGTCGCCGCCCCGTCCGCGCTCACCTTGAGGAGGGTGCCGTGATGGGGAACCAGCGGCGGGCGGGCATGGCGGGCGCTCTTGGCGTAGTAGAGATTCCCCTCGTCGTCGGCTTGAAGCCCCATCGCGAACTCATGGAAATGCTCCGTGACCTGGTGGTCGCTGTTGAGGCATTCGTAGAAATCCGTTTCCCCGTCGCCGTTGAGGTCCCGCAGTCGGACGATCTGATCGCGACACGAGACCACCACCACGCCGTCGACCACCTTGATGCCCAGGGGTTGGAACAGACCCGAGGCGATGCGAGTCCAGCGCGCGGTCGGCCCGTCGCCGATGACACCGTCCACGCGCCAGACGTCGCCGTCCCACGTGCAGACCACCGCCGCGTCCGTGCCAGGCACGAAATCGAGTCCGCTGAGGCGCATCCAGTTCTTCCAGGGATTCGTGTCGCGCGACGGAACGGAGAAGCTGTCGACCGCGAAAGCTCCGTTGGTCGGCCCATGAACGACGACGGTGTCGAAGGTGTTCGTCCAGTGCGCGGGTCCTCCGGCGGTGAACGTTTTGAGGTCGCGTGGCGTCCGGTTTGGAAGGGCGGGGGCTTCCTGATCGGGGAGCGAGTAGAGGACCTCGATGGCGACGGGTGTGGCGGCCGCCGGGATCCGCACCACTTCCCAGGCGTCCTCGGTCGCCACCCGGACCGCCGGCGGGCCGATCAAACGGACCTTGGCGCCCGTGTTCGCCGCGCGGAACGCGAGGTCGCGGGATGATTTTCCTATGTTCAGGGTCCGGACGAACACCAGCGGTCGCGTCGATGGCAGGTCGTGGCTCTCGAGAACCGTGGCGTCGCCGACGGTGTAGGTGATCACCGTGCGCGGGCCGTCCCGGTGGAGTCCACGGTACCGCGCCCAATCCCTGGGCAGGGGTCCATAGGGGCGTCCGTCGAGGCCCTTGATGCGGCGGTCGTCGAATCCGCCGGTCGCTGGATTGGCCCAGCCCGGGACGTCCGAAGTCTCAAACCGCAGGTCACCCACGGTGCGCGGGCGCACGACGTGGCGGCCGTCGAGGTTGATCCCGTGCCAGTCGATGAATCCCCCGCCGGTCCAGACACCCGCGATTCGCAACGTGTCGTGTTCGAAGGCGACCCATGCTTCGCCGCGCGCGATACCGCCGACACCTGGATCGAGTCGGATGGCGATGGCCTTGTAGGCGATGTTGGCGTCGGGGGGAACGTGATCGGGCGGGCTTCCCTTGGGCGCGGGCGTGGCGCGATCGGTGGCGTCGGTGATCTCGAAGGTGCCGATCAGGAAATCGCCGTAGTCCATGTCCTTCCAGGGTTCGCGTCGGACCGGCGCGGGTCCGGTCGAGTTTCCCTTGGGCATGGCGTCGAGGTACTGCGGGGTCACTTCGAAGTATTGGGTGGGATTATGATCCCGGAGGAAGGCTTCGCGGATGTAGTGGATGACGTCGTACTTCTCGCGCGGAACGAGCTGAACCTGGGGCGCCATCAGCCGCCAGCCCCGGGAGATCGTCTGGTACATCGCGTAGGGATCGCCGCCGTGGGCGAACCGGCCCTCGCCAAACCGAAGGGAGAGGGGGATGGAGCCGGGGAGGGTCAGGTCGCCGTGGCAACTGTGGCAGACCTGTTGGTAGATCTCGCGTCCACGATTGAACGAGCCGTCGTTCCAATCGCGCACGAGGCGAGCGTGGTCGATCTCCCGCTCGTAGGAGGGAAGCGCGGACTCGGCCAGGAGCATCTCCGCGGGCGGCAGGCTGGTGTCCTGGGTTTCCTGGGCGCGGGCGGGCCACCCCGCCAGGACAAGAGCGAGGCCGATGGCCATCCGGACCCGGGCGGACCGCGAAAACAGCGTCCAACGAGAACGGGATTGCGCCGGCGGGGAAGAGGGGATCACGGGCTTCGGGAGTGCCATGGCGGCCGGGTGGATGAATTCGGAGGGTGGGACCGGGCGAAACGGTAACCCGCCGATCGCTGAAATATCAACGATCGGCGGGTTGAAGCACGGCGGCTACCGAAGCCGAGGGAAGGCGACCGCGCCCGTAGGTCAGGCGATGGTGATCTCGCTGTCGAGGTAGACGTCCTGGATGACGTTGAGGAGCTTCACGCCTTCCTTCATGGGGCGTTGGAAGGCCTTCCGTCCGGAGATGAGGCCGCTGCCGGCGGCGCGCTTGTTGATGACCGCCGTCTTGACGGCCTCGGCGAAGTCGTTGTCGCCGGAGGCGCCGCCGCTGTTGATCAGGCCGATGCGGCCCATGTAGCAGTTCATCACCTGATAGCGGCAGAGGTCGATGGGATGATCGGTGGTGAGGTCCGAGTAGACGCGCTTGTCGGTCTTGCCGTAGCCGCCACCGACGGCGGTGTAGCCCCCGTTGTTCTCGGAGAGCTTCTGCTTGATGATGTCGGCCTGGATCGTGACACCGAGGTGATTCGCCTGGCCGGAGAGATCGGCGGAGACGTGGTAGTCCTTGTCCTTCTTGAAACCGCTGCTGCGGAGGTAGCACCAGAGAACGGTGGCCATGCCGAGTTCGTGGGCCATCGCGAACGCCTGGCTCACTTCGACAATCTGGCGGGTGCTTTCCGGGGACCCGAAATAGATGGTGGCGCCGACGGCGGCCGCGCCCATGTTCTGGGCCTCCTTCAGCGTGCCGAACATCACCTGGTCGAACTTGTTGGGGAGGGTGAGGAGCTCGTTGTGGTTGATCTTGACCAGGAACGGAATGCGGTGGGCCCATTTGCGGGAAAGAAGGCCCAGCACGCCGAACGTGGAACAGACCGCGTTGCATCCGCCTTCCGCCGCGAGGCGGATGATGTTTTCCGGGTCGAAGTAGACCGGGTTCTTGGCGAAGCTCGCGCCCGCGGAATGTTCGATGCCCTGGTCGACGGGCAGGATGGAGACGTAACCGCTGCCGCCGAGGCGGCCATGACCGTAGATGCGCTGGAGGTTCGCCAGCACGCGGTTGTTGCGGTCCGACTGAGTGAAGATACGATCCACGAAGTCGGGTCCGGGCAGGTGAAGCTGGTCTTTCGGGACCTTGGCCGTGTGGCGAAGAAGGGAATCGGCGTCGGCGCCGAGAAGTTTGACGAGTTCTGCGTTCATGTCGCCAAAACCCTGCCCGAGATCCCTCGGCTTTGGCAACCATTTAAAAGTATTGCTTATGCAAAAGTCGTTGCAAAATAAGCAATCCGTCAGGCCGGGCGGAGTCGGCGGGATGGTCGGCGGTTGAGCCGGGTTCCCGCCATGTTCTTTCGTGACGTTGGCGGAGTTTGTATTCTATAGAGTGTTTTTTCCGGTGCGAAATGCGCGCCGTTTGTTCCGTTCCGTTCCGTTCCGATCCGAAGCTGGTCATGAAGCATCTGTTGAGTCTGGAGTCGCTGACGCGAGCCGAGATGAGCGCGATTCTTTCGCGCGTCCCGGAGTTCAAAGGGAATCGTCAAGGGCATGGCAAGCCCTTGGCGGGGCAGACGTGGGCCTTGATCTTCTCCAAATCGTCGACCCGGACGCGGGTGAGCTTCGAGGTGGGCATCCACGAGATGGGGGGGCGGCCGCTGTTCCTGAACGCGGGCGATATCCAGTTGGGGCGCGGCGAGCCGATCCGTGACACGGGTCGTGTGTTGGGGCGGATGGTCCACGGGGCGGTGATCCGGACCTACGCGCAGCGGGACGTGGTTGATTTCGCGGAGTCTTCGGGCGTGCCGACGGTGAATGCGCTGACGGACGAGGAGCATCCCTGCCAAATTCTCGCGGACATTTTCACGTATGAGGAGCGGCGGGGTTCGATCGAGGGGAAGGTGGTGACGTTCGTCGGGGACGGGGCCTGCAACGTGCCGGCGAGTTGGATCTGGGCGGCGGCGCGGTTGGGATTCGAATTGCGGATCGCGGCCCCTCGGGCGTACCAGCCGGCGGCGTCGGTGCTGGAGCGCGCCGGAGGGCGGGTGGTTTGCTACGAGGATCCCCAGGCGGCGGCGAAGGACGCCGACATTCTCTACACCGACGTCTGGGTTTCGATGGGGCGGGAAGAGGAGGCGGCCGAGCGTTTGAAGGCTCTGGGGGCCTATCAGGTGAACGAGGCGTTGGTTCGGGTGGCGAAGCCGGGAGCGCTGGTGATGCATTGCCTGCCGGCGTACCGAGGGAAGGAGATCGACGAAGCGACCTTCGAGGGCCACGCGGACACGATCTTCGCGCAGGCGGAGAACCGGCTTCACGCGCAGAAGTCGATCCTGGCATGGCTGGTGGGGGCGTGAGCGCGGCGCGCGGGCACATTGGCTTTGCGGCGGCGGGCTGTGTTTGACACAACGGGGCCATGCAAACGTTGAAGCGGTTCGCCGGGCGCGCGGCCGGTCTGCTGGGGGCCTGCGGGGTGCTCCTCCATGGAGTGTCCGCGGCGGGGTCCGACGGTGTGCTGTTTCGCGATCCGGGTCTGGAATCGGCGGTTCGCAGCCAGGTCTTCTCGAAGCGCGGCAACACGGAGCCCCTGGTGGAGGCGGACGTGGCCCAGGTGTCGACCGTCGTGGCGCGCGCGAGCGGGATCCGGAGCCTGGCGGGATTGGAGGCGTGCCGAAGCCTGGCGATGCTGGATCTGGCGGGGAACCGGGTGGCGGACCTCGGGCCGCTGGCCGGATTGGCGCGCCTGCAGTTCCTGGATCTGCAGAGCAATCGCGTGGCCAACGTGGATTCGCTCTCCAACATCAAGGCATTGCAGTACCTGCATCTCGGCGGGAACGAGATCGCCGATGTCACGCCGTTGTCGGGGCTGACGAATCTTTCGGCCCTTTATCTCGGGGGCAATCGCGTGTCCGGGCTGGACCCGTTGCTGGGCCTGCCGCGATTGACATCGTTGTACCTCGACGACAACCGACTGTCGTCGATCGATGGCGTCTCCCGTCTGAAGTCGTTGTCGAGTCTTTCCCTGAGCGGCAACCGGATCTCCGACGTGAAACCGCTCAATGGACTCCACGGCCTGCAGTACCTCTTTCTGGAACGGAACCAGATCCGTGAACTGACCGACCTGCGCGCCTGGCTGGAGGCGGATCGCGAGGAGCGATTCGCTCCCTATGTGGAGATCCACCTGGGTGGCAATCCGCTGAGCTCCGGGGCCCGGCGGACGGGAATTCCCGGGCTCAAGGCGGCGGGGTTTCGAATCGTACCCAGAGCGCGGGTTGGTGGGGAATGACGTCCATGAAACCCCATCTGCGAGGCATCCGTCTTGTGGCGATGGGGATGGGGGTGAACCTGGTTCTGGCGGTGGTGAAAATCGCGACGGGGATCGCGGGAAACTCGTACGCGCTCATCGCCGATGGCATTGAATCCACCTCGGACGTGGTGAGTTCGGTGGTGGTGATCGGCGGGCTGAAGCTTTCGGCGGTCCCCGCGGACGAGGATCATCCCTTCGGGCACGGCAAGGCGGAGCCGATGGCGGGAATGGCGGTGGCCTTGATGTTGCTTGGGGCGACGGTTTGGATCGGATGGAGCAGCGTGCGGGAGATCAGGAACCCGCATCATTCGCCCGCGTGGTACACCCTGTTGGTCTTGGCGCTGGTGATCGTGGCGAAGGAAGGGATTTCCCGGCGGGTCCTTCGGTTGGGCCGTGAATTGGGGAGCACGGCCATCCGGGGCGACGCCTGGCATCATCGGTCGGATGCGTTGACCTCCCTAGCAGCGTTCGTCGGGATCACGATTGCGCTGGTTGGTGGCGACGGATTTGAAGCGGCCGACGATTGGGCGGCTCTGGCGGCGTGCGGCGTGATGGCTTTCAACGGTGTGCGACTTCTGCAATCCGCGCTGGATGACCTCATGGATCGCTCCGTTTCTCCCGATCGGCTGGTCGTGGTTCGGGCCCTTGCGGAAGCGGTCGATGGGGTCATTTCCATCGAAAAATGCCGGATCCGGCGGGTGGGGCTTGGGCACAGCATGGACATTCACGTAACCGTGGACGGTGGGACGACGGTGCGACGAGGGCACAACATCGCCCATGCGGTGAAGGATCGATTGATCGGTTCGGACTATCGGATCACCGACGTGAGCGTGCACATCGAGCCGGACGATCTTAGGCTGTCTTCCTGAAGATCTACTCCTCGGCGCGGACGAAGTCCTGTTCCTGGAGGCGCACCACGAGGACGGGGCAGGGGGCGTAGCGGACGACGTGTTCCGCGATGCTGCCCATCAGGACGTGTCGCAGGCCGGTGTAGCCGTGCGTCGAGATCACGAGGAGGTCGGAGCCCAATTCCTTGGCGACATCCGCGATGATTTTGGGAGGACTGCCTTCCCGGACGATGGAATCGGCCTGGAGCCCCGCGCCGGTCGCCGCCTTGACGAGCGCCGCCAGTTCCTTGTCGGCGCCGGCCCGCATCTCCCTTTCGAGCGCGGTGAAATCGATGGCGCCGAACTCCCCGTAGGCGTAGTTGACCTGGACCACGTGCAGGAAGGTGAGGGTGGCGCCAAACTGCCGGGCGAAGGCGGTGGCGTAGGTGATCGCCTTGCGGGCGTTGGCCGAGAAATCGACGGGGACGAGGAGGCGTCGGATGTTCCCTAGTTCGGTGGCCTGTTCCGCCTTCTCCATCAGCGGCGCGTCGGTCGGTTGAATTTCCACCAGGACGTTTCCGGTTCGTGTGGGTTTGACTTTCATGACGTTTCCTCCGCTCAGGGTTACGGCTCCACGGTCCGCCCGCGGGAGGGAGTCGGCAACGGAAAATTTGTGAATGGGAGTGGCGGGGGGCGCCGCGGAAAGCGGGTCAGCCCCGTCGTCCGACGAGGAGTCGGAGGCTGTTGAGGACGACGAGCACGGTGCTGCCCTCGTGGCCGAGGACGCCCAGGGTCAGGGGGATGCGGCCCGCGACGGCGAACGCCGCGAGGACCACGACGGTGCCCAGGGAGAGAACGAGGTTCTGGCGGATGATGAGTCGCGCCCGGCGGCTGAGTTGGTGGGCCGCGAGGAAGTTCTCGAGCCGATCGTGCATGAGGACGATGTCGGCTTGTTCCAGGGCCGCGTCGGATCCGCGAGCCCCCATGGCGACGCCGACGTGGGCCGCCGCGAGGGCGGGGGCGTCGTTCACGCCATCGCCGATCATGGCCACGCGCCGACCCGCCCGGGTCAGGGCGGCGAGGGACGCCACCTTTTCCTCGGGCTTCAGGCCGGCCCGCACCTCGTCGAGATGCAATTCCCGCTGGAGATGGCGGCCGGTCGCCTCGCGATCGCCCGTGAGGACGAGAGTGTAAAGCCCGAGCCCGCGAAGTTGGGCCACGACCTCGCCGGCCTGGGGGCGGATGTCATCCCGCAGCAGCAGCCTGCCGACGTGGGAACCCTGGCGGACCCAGATCTCGGAGATGCCGGGTTCCTCGACGGATTGAAGGTCGGTCCGGTCCGCGAATTCCGGTGGGATGACGAACTCGCGTCGTCCGAGGATGGCCGGTTGGCCGTCGATCATTCCCCGGAGGCCGAGGCCGTTCACGGACTCGAAACCCTCGACTTCGGGCGGTGTGAGCCCCTCCTGCTTGCCGTGGCGCGCGACGGCGCGGGCGAGGGGGTGGAGGGAATGGCGTTCGAGGCCGAAGGCGAGCGAGGCGATGCGCGATTCCTGGCCCGGCGGGAAACTCTCCACCCGATCGACGCCAAGTTCGCCCGTCGTCAGGGTGCCGGTTTTGTCCATCGCGACCACGTCGATCTCCGCGAGCTTTTCGACGGCGGCGCCTCCCCGGAACAGGATGCCCTGGCGGGCGCCCCGGGCGATGGCCGCCAGGATGGCCGAAGGGATGGAGAGGACCAGGGCGCAGGGGGACGCGACGACGAGAAGGGTCATCGCGAGATAGAACGCGCTCCTTTCCTCCCCGGTGGAAGCGAAGGCCGAACGACCCAGCACGGACCACCAGACGAAGAACATGGCGACCGTGAATCCCAGCGCGGCGAGCGTGTAGCCCGTGCCGAACCGGTCGGTCAACCGCTGGGACGGCGCCTTCATTCGCTGGGACTCGTGGATCAGATGAATGATCCGCTGCAGGGAACTTTGAGCCGCGGGCCGGGTGACCGCGGCCTCCACGGCGCCCCAGAGATTCAGGGTGCCTCCGAGGACGGTATCGCCGATCCCCTTGTCGACCGGAATGGCCTCGCCGGTCAGGTTGGATTCGTCGGCGGCGGTGGTGCCGCGGCTGATCTCCGCGTCCACGGGGAACAGTTCCCCGGGCTTGATGACGAGGCGCATTCCCGGGGCGAGGGAGTCGACGGAAGCGCGGTGTTCGGCGCCCTGGTCGTCGAGGACGGTGGCCTCCTTGGGGGCGCTGCGGATCAGGGATCGGATCTCCCGGTGGGTCCGCCCGAGCGCGTAGTGTTCGAGCGCGCCGGAGAACGAGAAGAGGAAGAGGAGCGTGGCGCCCTCCTCCCAGGCGCCGATGGAGGCGGCTCCGGCGGCGACGGCGAGCATGAGGAAATGGACGTCGAGCCGCCGCTCCTGGAGTCGTTCCCAGACTTCGATGGCCGGGAACCAGGCGCCGGCAAGGTAACTGAGCGCGAAGAGGGGGAGTCCGGCCGGGGTGCCGCCGAGAGCCCATCCGACGAGGCCGGACGCGAGGCAGATGGCGGCGGCGGCGAGTTGGGCCTTCCACTCGTTTTCATCGTGTTCGTCCTCGGGAAGGTGGACTTCCCTGGGACCGAAGCGGGGGAGGGGATGGTCGCGCCAGCGCCAGAACCGCGGGGCCGTGGGGCAGGTGACGCGCGCGATCGTGGTGACGCCGGGTTGATGGTCGATCGTGAAACGCCGTCCGTCGGGCAGGCCGCCCGAATGCGGGCACTGGGAGCAGTCCTCGGCGCCGGCCAGAAGGGAGCAGCGGGAGCCTTCGCCGCCGTCGGTGACCGATCGGAGCCGCTCGGTGAGGCGGTTGGCGAAGGCCCGGTCCCGGGGGTTTCCCAGAGTGGCGATCGAAAGCGCTCCAGCGGCCCGATCGACCCGGACCGCTTCAAGGGTCGGATCGCCGCTCATCTCGTCGGCGACGAGGTGAACGAGGCACTCTTGCCCAACCTGATCGGAGGAACCCATGGGACGCGCCGGCGGGACGACGGCCCGACCGGCCCTCGCAGCATCGGCCTCCTTCCGGTCGAGTGCAACTCGCCTGACGGGGGCCGCCGATGAACAACCACGGAGCACACCGAGCCCACGGAGGAACGAAACGATGAAAAGCCGTCCGGCAAAACAAGGGCTCAAAGGACCCCATCTCCCCCGCCCACTCTCACTCCTCCGTGGGCTCGGTGTGCTCCGTGGTTGTCTCTTCTTCAACGGAGTTGGCCGGGGCTCCGAGGAGGGTTTTCGTCGCGAGGGCGAGGGCCTGGACGCGGGTTTCCAGGGGGAAATCCGAGGGGGACTCGACCGTGTAGCTGAGGCGGGTCTTGGACTGGATCAGGTGGAAGGCCTCCGGCCACTCCGGTCGGTCGGCGGGGTCCAGGATGGGGCTGATCAGCCCAAGACTGGCTTCGCGCCCGTCGATCATCGGGGACGGATCGATGGGGCAGACTTCCGAGACCGCCTTCAGCGTGGGTGGCGCGAGGGAAGGGCGCCCGTCGGGGTTCAGTTCATACAGGTAGAATCCGGAAGCCTCCCAATCTTCGTGGAGGCAGATGGTGACGTCGAAGTTCGGGAGGGATTCCAGCCAGGCGACGTGGGCGCGGACCTCGAGGGATTTGGGGTCGCGGTAATCGCGATTGAGATCCAGGCCGCCGGCCGCTTCCCGGGTGTTGCCGCGGAAGCCCGACGGGTTGAGGCAGGGACAGAGCCAGATCCAGGCGTCGCGGGGGAAGGCGTCCTCCGCGATGAGACGCGCGACCGCCAGCGGGCCGGCGGGTTCGTCGCCGTGGATTCCCGCGGACACGTAGAATCGAGGGGACCGATCCGACGGGACGCGCGGCGCGCGGGTGAGGACCGGGAGTTGGAGATCGGGGCCGGCGTCGAGGGACGCGACGGTCCAGTCCAGGCGACGGGCGTCGGCGAACGTCCGTTGGAGGACGTCGTCGATGGCCAGTCGTTCGCCGAAGTACCCGTTCCTGTTGCGTCCGAGTCGCTGCATGGGGCGAGCGTAGGCAAGGGGATTGGCGGCGTGAAGGTTGTGGGTGGGTGGGGGCTGTGGCGTGGAGGCCTTTTGCGTTGCTTCGAACCGGTGGGTGCCTAGGTTACGAACGATTCCCAACGAAAGGCTGTTCGCATGTGGTTTGGCGTCGACTATCATCCGGAGCATTGGCTTTTCCCCTACGACGGAACCGAGCAGGAGCCGGAAGGCCGGTGGAAGCACGATGTGGCGTTGATGCTGAAGGCGGGCGTGAACGCGGTGCGGATGGGGGAGTTCTGCTGGGGTTTGTACGAGCCTGAGGAGGGGCGGTACGAGTTCGAGTGGATGAAGCGGGTGATGGATCTGATGCACGCGGCGGGGATCCGGGTCGTGCTGGGGACTCCGACGGCCGCGCCGCCGCTCTGGTTGACGCAGAAGTATCCGGAGATCCTTCCGAAGAACGAGCACGGGAACGTGCTGAACCCGGGAACGCGCCACGCGTATTGCCTGAACAGCAATCTCTACTGGAAGTTCAGCGGAACGATCGTGACGCGGTTGGCGGCGGCGCTGGGATCGCATCCGGCTCTTCTCGCGTGGCAGATCGACAACGGGATCGGGGGGCACGGCACGGAGTTTTCGTTCAACGAGGAGACCGAGCACGACTGGCATCTGTGGTTGAAGGCCAAGTACGGGGTGATCGACCGGATGAACGAGCGGATGGGGCTGAGGTTCTGGAGCCAGACGGTGACCGATTGGAACCAGGTGCCGATGCCGCGGGTGGCGCCGACCGTCCACAATCCGGCGCTGATGATGGATTGGATGCGGTTCTCGAGCGACTCCTGCATCGCCTTCATCCGGATGCAGAGCGATCTCCTGCGGCAGCTGACGCCCGGAAAGCCGGTCACGAACAATCTCCGGTCGTTGACGCGGCACTTCGACCACTTCGACATGGCGGAGACGCTGGATTTCGTCTCGCTGGATTCCTACGCCACCGTGAAGTCGGAATTCGCCGAGCACGCAATGGAGCACGACGTGATGCGGTCGCTGAAGAAGGATGACGCGGCGCCTCCCGGGGGGGGCAAGGGCTTCTGGGTGATCGAGGAAAAGGCGGGCAACGTGAACTGGCAGGACGTCAATTCGGTGCTGCGTCCCGGAGTCGTCCGGTTGTTCACCTACCAGGCGATCTCGCGGGGCGCGGACGGGATCTTCTACTTCTTCTGGCGCCAGCCCCGGTTCGGCCCCGAGAAATTTTATGGCGGCGTGCTGACCCATGACGGTCGGGGGGACAATCGCGCGTACAAGGAGGTGACCCAGGTGGGCGAGGAATTGCGACTCCTGGCGCCCGCCCTCGAGGGCACCCGGGTGCGGGCGGAGGTCTGCATCCTGTTCAGCCACGAGAACGAGTGGACGCAGAAGCTGCCGCAGCAGCCGACGAAACTTCTCCAGTCGCGGGAACACACGCTCCTGTTCTACAAGGCGCTGCACGACCGCAACATCGCCGTCGATTTCGCGCGTCCGTCGGAGGACCTGTCGAAGTACAAGCTGGTGATCGCGCCGTCGCTGCACATCCTCGCGGCGGGCGAGACCGATCTCCTGAAGCTGTACGTGCAGAACGGCGGGACCCTCCTGGCGACCTTCAACACCGGTCTCGTGGACGAGAATTCCATCGCGCCGACGACGGGTTTTCCGATGTTCATGACGGACCTGTTCGGGTTGGAGGTGCTTGAGTTCGACCCCCTTCCGGCGGGCGCGGACAATCACATGAACGCGAAGGGCAACTTCCACATCAACCACCTGCATCCCGTGCGGGTCTGGGCGGATGTGATCGAGCCGCGCGAATGCCAGATTCTGGCGACGTACGCGAAGGACTTCTACGCGGGGCGGCCTGTGCTGACGCAGAACACGTTCGGTCTGGGCCGGGCGATCTACCTGGGGACCATGAGCCAGCCCTCGTTCTACGTGGACCTGATCGACTGGCTTCGAGGGCTTTGCAGCCTCGATCCGCTGTTGAAGGTCCCCCTGGGCGTGGAAGTGAGCCTCCGACAGAAGGAGGGGACGCGGATCTATTTCCTGCTGAATCACCAGGCGGTTCCCATCCGATTGCATCTGCTCAAGCCGATGCATGATTTCTTGACGGGCTCCCCGGTGAGCGGAGCCTACGACCTTCCGCCGCACGGCGTGCTGGTGCTTGATGAACACTCCACCCGAAATCCCCAAGGTACTGCCTCGACCGAAGTACCCGACGCCTGACGAGCACCTCCGGGCCTTCGCGCGGCGCGAGGTGCTGACCGAATGGCGCCGGGTCGACCTCGAGCCCTGGGAGCGGGCCTGGCAGGGTCGTACCCGGTCGGCGTCCGGCCTCGTGACCGGAGTTCTTCAGGGGCTGCGCCTGGATCAGCGCAAGGCCGACACCGAAGTGGTCAAGGTCTGGAATCGCCTCCTGGACCCGAACATCGCCGCCCACGCGCAGCCCGTGGGTCTGCGAAAGGGAACGCTCTTCGTGCATGTCGACAGCAGCGTCTGGCTCACGGAGATCGTGCGGTACCGCCAGAAGGAGATCCTGACCAGGCTTCAGACGAGCTTCGGACGTCAGGTCATCCAGCGGATCTCATTCCGCCTCGGTTGAGCGAAGGCGGAAGCGCGATGCGCGTGCCCGGTTCGGGCATGGACCTTCGGACGGCTCCGATGCCGCGGTTTGTGACGGTTCGGGCGGGTGGGTTTTCTTCGTACCGAGTTTGAGGGCTCTACGCTACTTAGCCGTAGGCTTGGTCCCGGGCTGATCGGGGTGGCTCGGGTTCGGGGGGGC
Organism: uncultured Verrucomicrobiota bacterium; assembly: GCA_942490575.1. GTDB lineage: Bacteria > Verrucomicrobiota > Verrucomicrobiia > Limisphaerales > CAIMTB01 > CAIMTB01. Next base: position 56,019 of record CALNYA010000011.1, on the reverse strand, counting down.
GGAGAAAATCGGCGCGCGCTGGTCCGGTTTGGCCAACCAGGGATTGTAATCGGAATCGGGACTGGCAGGATCCGCCGCGGTAACTGGCGCGCCCCGCGCCGGTGCCTGATGACCCAAGGAGTCTCAGTCAGCCAAGGGAGCCGTTATTCTTTCGTCGCGTCGTACCGTCATGACTCATGTGCGCCAGTCCCAGGGATGTCTCGGGCGGTTCGTTGGTCGGATCGGTGACGGGATGCCCTGGCGGCGGCTGGTCCGCTGGTGCATCGGGTGGGTGCTGGCGGCGGGAATGACGGATGGCCCGCGGGCGGGGGCGGAAACACCAACAACACCGCGGCCCGCCCTGACCCGAGTCGCGCAGGTGAAGTCCCTGAGTCCGACGGAAGCCGCGCTGGGCCATCCGGTGCGCATTCGTGGAACGGTCACCTACGTCCACACGAACAGCTACGCGCTCTTCGTGCAGGATTCGACGGCGGCCATCTATCTCGCGCCAGGTGATCGGGAGCATTTCGGCGAGATCACCGTGCGTCCCGGCGATTGGGTGGAAGTCGAGGGGAGAACGGATCCGGGTGGATTCGCGCCGGTGATCGTCGGTTTGGAGGCGGGCCATGCGCCGCGCATGCGGGTGTTGGGGGAGGCCGAGATGCCCGAACCACTGCCCGTGACGCCGGACATGACGTCCTACTCCGCCTTCGAAAACGCCTGGGTCGAGGTCCAGGGCGTGGTGCGGGGCGTGGAACGTTTGCTGGAATTCCCCGGGGACGACCGGATTCAGCTGACCCTGGACGCGGGTTCGGGCCGGTTCAGGGTTCTCGTTCCAGGGTTTCCCGACGGCGAGGTCCTCCCGGAGTTCTGGGTGGATGCCGCGGTGAGGATTCGGGGCGTCTACAGCACCCTCTTCAATGATCGCCGGCAATTGCTGGGATTCGAGATCCTCGTGCCCGGGGCGGGGCACGTGAAAGTGGACCGGCCCGCGCCGAAAGATCCGTTCGCCATCGAGGAATCGGCGGTCGAGTCTCTGCTCCGTTTCAAACCCCATGGCGTTCCGGAACACAGGGTTTTGCTGACGGGAATCGTCGTCGCCGTTCGGCCCCGGCAGGGATTCTTCATGGAGACGGGTGGCACCGGGCTTTGGGTGGGAACTCCCGAAGTCTCGGACGTGACGGTCGGAAGTCGGGTGCGGGTCGCGGGCTTTCCGGTGGCGGGTCCGAATCAGCCGCGTCTGGAACAGGCGGTCTTTCGGATTGTCGGCAGGGGACCGCTCCCGGCCCCGCTGGAATTGAGCGCCGACACGATCCAGTTGTCGCAGTTGGAAGGTCGCCGGGTGTCGGCGGAAGCGCAGGTGGCGGGTCAATACCCGTATCCGGGCGGGTACGCATTGAACCTGAAATTGGAGGATAGGAACTTCGACGCCGTGGCGTTTGGAGTGGGGATCCGATCGGCGTTCAAGGCGATCGCGCCGGGGAGTTGGGTGCGAGTGACCGGGGTTTATGAGGCGGTGACGGGCGATGGTCCCGAGATCCGAACCTGCCGGATCCTGGTCCCGGACCTCGCGGAGGTGCTGGTTCTGCGGCGTCCGTCGTGGTGGACACCGCAGCGGTTGGTGGGCCTTTCGACGGCGTTGATCGTGGTGATGATCGGGGCGGTCTGGATGTCGGTGTCGTTGTCGAGGAAGAACGAGGATCTGCGGGAGCAGGTCGACGAGCGCCAGAAGGCGGAGGCGGCCGTGCTCGAGGCGAACGAGGCCTTGCGAAGGGCTCATGGCGACCTGTGCCGCGCCAACGACGAACTCGAGGCGAAGGTGGCGGAGCGGACCCGCGAACTGAGCGAGGAGGTGGTCGAGCGGCGCAGGGCCGAGGCGCTCGCGGCCGCGTCGAATCAGGCGAAGAGCGAATTCCTGGCCAACATGAGCCACGAGATCCGCACGCCGATGAACGGGATCATCGGCATGTCCAATCTGCTGCTCGATACCGACCTGACGGAGGAGCAGCGCGAGTTCGCGAAGATCACCCGCGGAAGCGCCGAAGCCCTTCTGACGGTGCTGAACGACATCCTCGACCTCTCGAAGATCGAGGCGGGAAAGCTGCTGATCGAGGAGATGGACTTCGAGATTCGCGAATGCGTCGAGGGGGCGCTGGATCTTCTCGCCGAGCGGGCCCAGGCCAAGGGCATCGAGTTCGCCTACCTCGTCCGGCGCGAAGTGCCGGCGCGTCTGCGAGGGGATCCGGGTCGGTTGCGCCAGGTTCTGATGAACCTCACGAGCAACGCCATCAAGTTCACCGAACACGGCGAGGTCCTGGTCGAAGTCGTCCCCGACCCGTCCGACGCCTCCGGCCAAACCCTGCGCTTCCTGGTTCGCGACACCGGAATCGGGTTGGCGCCCGATGTGGCGGGCAAACTCTTCGAGCCGTTCGTCCAGGCGGAGGCGTCGACGACCCGTCGTTTCGGCGGAACGGGTCTCGGCCTGGCGATCAGTCGGCGGTTGGTCACCATGATGGGCGGCGACATCGGATTGGTCAGCGAGTTGGGGAAGGGATCGGAGTTCTGGTTCCGCCTGCCGTTCGCCCCTCCGAACCGCGGGGAGATCGAGTCCGTCGGCGGGCTCCGCCTTCCGGGAAGGGACGCCTCGGGGCATCTCGGGAACCGCCGAGTCCTCATCGTGGACGACAATTCAACGAACCGCCGGATTCTCGAGTACCAGGTGGCCGGATGGGGGATGCGGGTGGAAGCCAGCGTCCCGGGAGCGGCCGAGGCGTTGGAGGCATTGGGTCGGGCGGCGGCTTCGGGACGATCCGTGGACCTGGCGCTGCTGGATTTTCAGATGCCGGAAGTGGATGGCCTTGAACTGGCCCGTCGGCTCCACGCCCAACCGGGGTTCGCCGGGTTGAAGGTCGTCGTGCTGACGTCCCTTTGCCATCGGCTCCCGCCCGACGCGCTCTCCGAAGCGGGCGTGGGAGCCCTGTTGGTGAAGCCGGTCAAGCCGTCGCATCTCGTCGACGCGATGGCCCGCCTCTTGGCGCCCCCTTCGGAATCGGTGTCGCGTTCCACCCAGTCGGCCGGGGTCGCGGCCCCGGATCCTGGCGCCTTCGCCAAGGATCATCCCGCGCGGATCCTGGTGGCCGAGGACAGTCCGGTGAATCAGCGACTGACCCTTCTGATCCTGCGCAAATTGGGGTACGAACCGGACCTGGCGGCGGACGGCCTGGACGTGCTCGAGGCGATGGGGCGCGCCACCTACGACCTCATCCTGATGGACTGCCAGATGCCCGGGATGGACGGCTACGAGGCGACTCGTCGCATTCGGAACCGGGAGGAGGGGGAGGAGGATCACGTCTGGATCATCGCCATGACCGCCAACGCCATGCAGGGGGACCGGGAACAATGCCTGGCCGTGGGCATGGACGACTACGTTCCCAAGCCCGTCAATGTCGCGGCTCTCAAGGCGGCGATCACCCGCGGATTCTTGGCGCGGAACGCCGCCCCGGCCGACGTGGATGTCAGGGCACGCGGATCCGGATGAATCGCGGCGCGTCCGCCGTCCCGATCGGAAATCGCACCGTCACGTCGGCGGTCGCGCCGGCCGGCGGGATCGTCTGAATCGTGGACCACTCCTCGCCGGCGGCGGTCAGCCGCGCTTCCAGTTGATAGGTCCGGCCAGCGACGGCTTGGAACGTGAATTCCACCTGCCTCGCCGCGGTCAGGAGGATCCCGGTCATCCGAAGGACGCTGGTCGCATCCCGAGGGTTCGTGCCCGCGAGGTATTCCGAGGCGTTGCTGGAACCGTCGGTGTCGGCATCGGTTTGAGCATCCCCCGGATTGTTTGGGTCGAGACCGTGCTCAAGTTCCCAGGAATCGGGCATGGAATCGCCATCCGTGTCGACGACGCCCGATGGGATTCCGGAACCGGGACTGGGGATCGCGGCGATCCAGGCCGCTGGATCGTTGCCCGCGACGCCGGGCGACCGACGCTGGTAACTCAGCCCGGAACCATCCGCGCCGCCCGGCCAGGGCGTCCCATCGTAGTAGCCGACTTCGTCGACGATGACCCAGGTGATCGGGTCCCCGGGGACGTCGGGAGCCTGGGGCCGTTCCAGGGCGACGCGATCCGTGTCGTTGTGGAGGCGTCCGAGGTACGGCCCGAAGACGCGGACGGAACCGGGGATTCCGAAGAGGTTTCTGAAATTCGCGAGGAGCGTCGATTCGAGGGTCGGATTCCAGGACACCAGCAGGATGCGTTCTCCGGGCGCCAGGGAGACGGGTTGGTCGAATTGGTAACTCACGCCGCCATTGATCCGCCAAGTGCCGACGATGCTGTGGAGGTCGGTGACGACCGGGGCGCCATTGTGGAGTTCGATGAATTCGAGGGAATCCGCGGGCACGGTGTCCGTCGGGATCCCGCCTTCGTGATAGAGCAGTTCGGAAATCACGACCCGCCCGAGCGGTCCGGCGTTGGGCGTCCCGCGGGTGCGCGCGCCGACCGCGTCCCAGTAGTCGTCGCCATCGGGATAACGGACGAGGGCCCAGTCGTTTTCCTGGGCCTTGAAGTCGACGGCATCGACCACGCGGCCCGGCGAACCCTCGGGAAAATAGCTCAGGAACATCGACTCACCGGCCTTGTTGATGCTGAACCCGGTTCCCCGGGGATTGTTGAAGCCGGTGACCTCGTCGAATGAGATGAAGCCGCGAGCGGGAACGAGGGTTCCCGCCGGGATTTGCCAGCGTTGCAGGAGGTCCGCGGAGTCGCTCAGGTACCAGCCGTCGCCGAGGGTGATCGGGGAATCGGTGCGATTGAACAACTCGACCCAGTCGTTGGAGTCGAATTCGCTGAGGAAATCGGTGTGGGCCACGATCTCATTGAGGACGATCGAGGTGTCCGGTTCCGGGTCCGCGCGCCCTGGGGAGCCTTTGAGAAAGGCGCTGATTCGCCAGTTGCCGCCGTAGTCGAGGTCGCCGGACTGGGTCTGGTCACCCAGGCGCGGCACGAGGGAATGTCCGGCGCCGTCCGCCGCCACGGGCCAACCGCGCCCATCCGAGTAGGTGAAACGGAGGAGGACTTCGGCTCCGGCGGCGGCGTTCAGCGCCACCTCCTCGCCGCCGTCGGCGAGATTGCCGGAGTAGGGACCCACGATGGCGACATCCGCGCTCAGGCCGTAGTGGGCCCGGAAGCCGGCGAAGTTTCCGCCGGCCTCGGCTTTGGTGATCACCAGGTGGCGATCGGGTGCGAGCGAGGTGCCGGACGGGATGATGAAATCGATGCCCTGGGTGAACTGGAGTCCGCCGAGGTCGAGCGTGGTGGTTCCCGCGTTGTGGAGTTCGAGGAAGTCGTTCGTGGAACCGCCGGCCGCGTTGTACATGAGTTCCGACACTCGAAGCGATGCCGCGATGCCGGGGCTTTCGAGCGGGGCGGCGGCGACGAATTCGAGCGGAGCCGACCATCGGCTGTCGCGGCCCGCGGCGTCCTGGAACTGGACGCGGGCGCGGTACCTTCCGCCCACCTGGAGCGTGCCGGCCGGGACGGAGATCTCTGGACTGAACGCGGTCAGGTCGCCGCTCTCCCAGACCGGCGTGATCTCGTACTTCCAGGGCTCGACGGCGTGGGCGGCGGCGGTCGCCGTCGTGGGCCGCGTGATCTCGCCAATCCTCCACCGCAGTTTGGAGAACGGCGCGGACCCCTGGTAGGACGAGCACCGGAGGCGCAGCGAGTTGACGGGATACGGTGGTTGGCCCGCCGGCGTGAGCGTGGGGCGGCCGGGAATTCCGGGGTCGGCCGCCAGTTGATCGAGGGCCTGGTCCCGCGCCGCTTGGCTGGTGGCCCGAAAGCCTATGTAGTTCTTCATCGCCTGGACGCCTCCGTTGAAGTCCCGCGAAACCTCGTTGGAGGGGTAGCGCGGCCAGCGATAGAACCGACCATGGCCGGCCTTGCCGCTGCCGGCCGTGGTGTAATCCGGATCGATCATCCGCGGGTTGTAGTCCCATTGGGCGCGGTCGGCGTCGAGAAGGGTCGAACCGCTGGAGGGTCCCCGGAGGCGCCCGGCCTGTTCGTCGATCAGGCGCGCGGCCTCGTCGTCGTTCCAGAAGAGATCGCGAAACTCCCGAAGCCGATTCTGCCACGCCCTCCAGACCGATGGGAATCGGCTGGAGGAAGGCAGGATGCGCTGCTTGATCCGGTCGACCCCGCCGCAGCCGGCATCGTACATGTTGTCGGCCCAGGTCAGGTCGAGGTCCCAGGGGATGACCTGCCAGCGTTCATTCTCCGGATTGCGGTAGTAGAAGAAGTTTTTGTCGTAGCAGATGTCGTAGTGGTGGATGGCTTGGACCACGGACTGGTAGCTGAGGTAGTTGGCGATGTCGAAATGGGTCCGCCACCAGGCCTCGGAAGCCCCGTTGTACCCCTCGAGGAAGGCATTGAGGTCGCTGCCATCGGCCGGGCCCGCCGGGCCGACGTTGTTCGCTTCGCCGCCGCCGCCTTCCATCTTGTAGAGGTTCCCGTCGGGCAGCCCGTGCTGCTTGAGAAAGCGTCCGTCGGGCTGTTCGAGGAGCAGGTAGACGCCCCAAAAATCGCCGGTGTACTGGTCGTCGGTGACTGTCTCCTCCGAGTCGTCGATCACCCGGAACTGCGCGTAGGCCGAATGCACCGCCGGGATTCCAGCGAGTTGGAACATCCGGAATCCGACGGACTCGAACAATCCCTGTTCACCCCGGTGATCGTAGTCGCCCTGTTGGATGGAGGCTCCCAGGTTGAGCTTCGTCCAGGCCACTTCCAGCGGTCGTCCCCAGTCGTCGACCGCCTCGAAGTCATGGCCGCGGTTGAAGTCGAATTTCCACATGTTCTTGGTCATGGCGTATCGCCAGGTGCCGCCCCGGGCCCGGTAGTGGATGTGGTCGTGGACGCGCCCGCGAAAAACGAGGGTTCCGGACCACGGATACGCATCGCCGCGATACCGGGCGAACCAGGTGGATTCCTCGACCGCCGTTCGCTTCGCGATGAGGTGCAGGACCGGCAGCCGGTTCATCTCGTCCCGGGGCACCGTGAACTCGCGCCCGAGGGAACCGGGGTCGCCGGGGCGGATCGCCCCAGTCCAGGCGGGAACGCCGTCGTAGACGAAGTAGGCGAAGTTCGGCTGGGGATCCTCGGGATACGGGACGCGGACGGCGTCGTCGCCGGCATCCGTCGCGGTGATGCGGTAGCGGATGAGGCGTCGGTGGCGCTGGAGGGTCTCCGGAAGGACGACCGTGTAGGTGCCGTCCCCGGCCGCCTCGTCCCCGCCGCCTCCGTCGTCCCGCATCGTCGCCGAGGTCCATTGGGATTCGTAGGCCGGATCGGATAGCTCGATGTACTCGCCCGGTTCGACGATCTGGTACTCGAGTTGGACATCGGCGACGCCGTCGGGATCGGTGATGCGGGCGGTGATGCGGACCAATTCCCCGGAAACCGGCGATTCGGGGGCGTGGCTGACTTGGCGCACGGCGGGGGCCGCCCGGGGTGCGTGGACGATATTGAGACGCCCCGGGGTGGGCCCGCGCCCGGTGGGGCCGCTGATCCCGACGAGATCGGTGTCGAAGTAGAAATCGCTGCTGCCCGAGAGGGAGCTGTTCAGGGCATGGACCGCGATGACGTTCGATCCGGCGACCAGGACCCCGGGTGGGATTTCGACGGAAAAAGTCTGGTAGTCCTCGGATTCGAGCGCGGCGGAGGCGGTGCTGTCGAAGGCGAGTTCCCGGTTGGGCACGTTCACCTGGAGCACGAATCGGCCGTTGATCCAGACCTTGAATCCGTCGTCGTGGAGCGTCTGAAGTTCGATCGAGTTGAAAGTATCCGGGTCCGAGACGTTGAAAGTCCTTCGCAGGTAGACCGAGGTGTATTCCCCGCGCATGTCGTCCAGCCGGGTTCCCAGGCGGAGGCTGGGGTCGTAGCCGATCGGCAGGGTTCCGGATTCCCAGGTGTTCGGGGCGAAATCGGGTTGCCGCCACGCGGTGGAGGGCGACGAGGGCGCGTTCCGGCCCCGGTAAAACTCCCAGGCGCCACCGCGGCGGATCCAGGAAGTTCGGGCGGGAGAGAAAGTTCCGCCGAGGACCGACGCCCGCCAGTTGCCTCCGAGATCGTTGTCGAGGGACGGGTGGATCAGTTCGATCGAGTAGCCGGGTGGGGTGCCGACGGTGGGCCAGGGGAAGCCGAGTTGGAAGCCAACCCGGTCCACGAGCGTTCCCGCCGGATCACGCAGGTCGACGCGCTCGTTCTCGTTCCGAAGCCGGCCCGTCCACGGACCGAGCGCGGAGACACCGAAGAGGGCCTGGACCACGACCGGGTCCTGGGCCACGACGAGATACCCCTGCGCGTCGAGGACGGTGTTGTCGGGGAACGTGAACTCGACGCCACCCGCGAGTTGCCAGCCTTCGAGGCTGATGGGGGTTCCGCCGGGGTTGAAGAGTTCCACGAACTCGGCCGGTTGGGTTTTGTCCGGGGGATCGTAGTGAATCTCGTTGATCACCGGTTGCCCCTGCGCGGCCGGGGTGAGGAGTGAAATCAGCCAGCAGACCACGCTGACCGGAAACATCGATGGTTGGAACCTCCTGAATCGCATGCGATTTGGACGGCCAACCTAAGCGACGGGAACAGGTCCGGCAACGGCACTTGTCGACGAATCTTCCAGGCGGGCTCGGACCGTTGGCCGAATCCGATCGCGCGGGAATCCACGCTTCGCACGGAGCCGGGCTCCGAACATCGCGACCAAGTGACGAGCGCGAAGGGCAGGGACGAACGGCCTCCCCAGATTCAGGCGGCGCCCCCGTTCCAATCGTCGGGGAGGAGACGGTAAGGGGGTTCCTCCCGCGGTTGTCTTGGGGGTGCCCAAGGGTCAACCGGCGCGATCGTCCCGATTCGGTAGGGCACCGGATCCTCCTGGACTGTGGCGCCATTGTCGGGTGGGCTGCGGCGGGACCCTCGAACTGATGCCGTCGGACGAAGGTGAGTGACCGTTATCCCCGACTCGTCGCTTGTCATGCTCTTTGTCGTCTTCGGAGGCGGCTTGCGTGGCGGCTTCTGGATTGCTTGCCGGAATCTTCCCCGCGCCATGCGCCCACCGACCAAAGTCATTCCTCCGAGATCGCCTACATCTAAGCAGTCGAGCGCACTTGCGACGCCGGATGGGAGACTGGCAGAATTGGTGAAGAAACAATGACGTGGGCCAATAAAATCACTGCGCCGAACTGCCCGCCAAGCGTTTCGGTATCGATGCGTCGGGTTGCTCGGATGCTGCATTCGCTGGAAGCTCTCGTTCCCGGCGGCGGTCGGTAGGTTCTGTCTAGCCCAAGAAACCCCCGATGCTTAACACGAACACAATACACTGTGGCGATGCCCTCGATTTGATAAAGAAGGTCGAGGATGAGACCCTCGATTTGGTCGTCTGCGATGGCCCATACGGCGTCACTCAGAATGTGTGGGACAAAATTTCTTCGATCCAAGAGTTCAATCTCGATCTGATTCGCCGATTCGCCCCAAAACTTAAAGAAGGAGGTGCGCTCTACCTTTTTGGCAAGCCCGATTGTATTGACTTCATTGACTACCGACCTTTCCTCAGCTTGAGATCAAAGATCATTTGGTATCAACCAAGCAGGCTTGCTCAGGGTCGTCTAAATTTCACGAATAATTACGATGTGATCTGTTACTTCATCAAAGGCAAGCGCCCGAGACGCTACAATCTCGACGCGATTCGCGTCGCTCAACTTGTGGAGCTTGAGCACAGGCTGCGGTGCGAGAAGGTGCCATCCGTCACAAACGGGCAGTACGGCAAAACGAAATTCAATGAGAATGGGAAGAATCCCGGCGATGTCTGGGGAGATATCAAGCAGCTTACGTATAAGTCCAAGGAACTTGTTTCCAGGGAAGCGCTCAACACTATTCAGAAACCGGAGCGGTTAATCGAGCGCATCATTCTGGCCAGTTCTGATCCCGGTGACTTGATCCTCGACCCATTCGCCGGAGTCGGCACATGTCCAGTAGTCTGCAAGAAGAACGGGCGCGACTTCATAGCCTTCGAGCTTGATCCGCAGTTCGTTGCAGCAGCGGAAAAACGGCTTGCTGGTCTTGATGGCGGTCAGAAGATCATTGAGTTTTCCTATGGCACGTGAAATCTATCGAAAGATTATTGAGTTGGTGTTGAAGGCAGCAGAGCTTGCCCGAACTGTCGGAGTCCACAATCTTCTGCAGCCCGGTCTGGTCAAGGAGATGATCATTGCTGACATCTTGGGCCACCAACTTATCACCACGAAGCGAGATGCTGACGCCTGCGATCCGAACGACAAGACAATCTTGTATGAGTATCTGTCATGCAAGGAAGGAGGAAGCGGCCAGATTGACCGGATGTTCAGGGAGCCACCAGCCAAGCGCCGGGAGTCACTGAACAGAATTACCCGCAACAGGAAGGTGTATTTCGCAGTATTTTTCGCGGCAAACCAGACAAAGGCTGGAATTATCTACGAACTCGACACGCACATCGTGCTCGAGGAGACCGAAAGGCAGCTTGATCGCAGCCGTAATGCGATTTCGCATGTGGGGTTCTCCGAGGTCTGGGCCAAAACCCATGGCGGATTGGTATACGAAGACAAGGGCTAACAAGTCGAATACACACCAACCGCCGCCCCGCGCTCCAGTTTCGATGCGCTGGGGTTTTCGGACGCCGGATTCGCAGCCAGCGCCCGTTTCCGGCGGCGGTCGGAGATCCCTTTCGTCAGGCTGCTCAAACCGTCTTCCTGTTCGTCCGTGGTCATGGAGTTCGCCATGTCGCCCGAGATTCAAATGACCGGGACGCCCATCAGGTCGTGCGAACAGAAGGGGTCGTAAAGGTGTCGTCCCGTCTTGAACCGGGGCTACCGCCGGGAGCCCATCATCGGGGATGGCCAGGATCGAACGGTGTTCTTCGCGGAGTGATCGTGGATCTGGCGACGTCGGGATCTCGCATCCCGGCGCCGGGTTTGGGCACGCTCGCCCGAGGCGATGAAGCTCCTCGATCGAACCTGGCCGACACCGGCCGAGAATCTGGCCTGCGACGAGGCTCTGTTGGACGCTTGCGAGGACGGCTTGCCTGGCGCGGAGGAGGGCGTTCTCAGGTTCCATGAGCCCCTGTCGCGTTGCGTCGTGGTCGGCTATGGCAATCGCGTGGCGGCGGAGGTGGATTCGGCCGCGTGCGAGGCGGCCGGCGCCCCGATCCTTCGGCGAGCCAGCGGAGGGGGCACCGTGGTGCTGGGTCCGGGTTGCCTGGCCTACGCGGTGGTTCTCCCCGTGAGCGCCGCCCCGGAGTTGGCCACGGTCACCGGGACCAACCGTTGGGTGATGGAACGAAACCGTTCGGTCCTTGAATCCCTGTTGGGCCGTCCAGTGGGCGTTCGAGGCTTCACCGATCTGGCGGTGGACGACCTCAAATTCTCCGGCAACGCCCAACGGCGCCGCCGGAACGCGGTCCTGTTCCATGGAACCTTCCTGCTGGCGATGGATTTGACCTGGGTTTCGGGATTGCTGAAGCGTCCTTCCTGGGAACCGGAATACCGGCGGGGGCGCGCGCATGCGGAGTTTCTGGTCAACCTCGGACTGTCGGGCGAAGCCGTGCGTGGGGGGATGATTCGCGAATGGGGAGTCTCGGGTTCTTGGGAATCACCCTTGGATCAGTCGATCGCTGAGCGGGTGCGCGATCGGTATGGCCGTCCGGACTGGAATCTCAGGCTCTGAACGGCGCTTAAGGGATAAAGCAAGTTTCGTGCGAGCTTGAGCCCAGGGGGGCGGAGGGTCATGCTGCGCGGGTCATGGGGGTGGGAATGCAACTTGGTCAGGGGATGGCGCTGCAGCAGGTGCTGTCGCCCCAGATGCAACAATCGCTCGCGTTGTTGCAGGCGCCGGTCATGGAACTCCGGGCCCTGGTGGAACAGGAAATGTCCGTCAATCCCGTGCTGGAGGAGATCTCGCCGGTGGACCGGGAGGCCTCGGCGGAGGCGGAGACGGGCGGAGCACCCGAGCGCAATCAGCTGGATCCGACCGAACCGCCGGCCGAACTCCTGTTTGATCCGGCGACCGAAAAGGTCAACGGAGCGCCGGTGGACGATTTTCAGGCCACCCTGGATCGCATGATTCAGATGGATCAGGAATGGCGGGATAGTTTTTCCCAGACCAACGCTCCACTGCGGCATTCGGACGAGGACGATGAGAAGCGGCAGTTCCTGATGGACAGTCTGACGCAACCCGTGTCGATGCGGGGGAATCTGGAGGCGCAGCTTCAACTGGCGGACCTCGCGCCGGACGTCCGGGTGGCGGCGGAACTGGTCATCGGCAATCTGAACGACGAGGGGTACCTGGCCACGCCGTTGAGCGCGTTGGCGGAAACCAGCCAGGTGTCGCAGGAACTTCTGGAGGCCGGATTGGTCTGGGTCCAAAGCCTCGAACCCGCCGGGATCGGCGCCCGGGACCTTCGTGAATGCCTGCTTCTGCAACTGGAACGTCGCGGACTGAAGGAGTCGCTCGAATACACGGTGGTCCGCGACCACCTCGAACTGCTGGGACGCCGCCGGTTCCAGGAAATCGGGGCGAAACTGGGCATCTATTGGGATGAGGTCCAGGACGCGGCTGAAAACATCGCGAAACTGCGACCGCGGCCCGGTACCGAGTTGGCGTCGGTTGAGCCGGAATATGTCGTGCCTGAAGTGACGGTCGTCCGCGTCAAGGGCGGTGGCTACCGCGACGTTTTTGCGGATGACCCCCCCTTTTTTGCTTTCGGAAAGTTCTCATAGGTCCGCCCGGATTCATCTTCACTCGCCTCACCCCCCCTCGGGCGCACCGGTGCAGCCGCCACTACCGCCGTCCCCCGCCCCCCCCCCCCCCCAAAACGGGGACCGATCCGAGGGGCCCCACGTCTCTTGGAGGACGCTTACCCACAGGGACTGTCAAGGACCGGGAAAGTGCCGACGTGTCCGCCCCCGGCTCGAAGCGTCTGCCGGCGGCCCCCCCCCCCCCCCCCAGGGGCGCCCCCCCCCCCCCGAGCTTCGGGCCGAAACCCGAAAACGTGCGGTCAATCCGACCGGGGAGGAACTCCTTCACTTAAACAGGCTCCTCTTCGAGGACGCTTATCCGCAGGAATTGTTGAGGATTCGTGAGTACCGGGTCGTGCTGAACGACGAACCCTTGCCCAAGCTCCGTATCAGCCACACCTACAAAGATTTATTGACCCAGGCGGGCTCCAATCAGGAGGTGCGCGACTATCTTCGCGACAAGATCCGCGCCGGGAAATTCCTGATCCGTTGCCTGGACCAGCGGGAACAGACGATCCATCGGATCGCCGAGGAGATCGTCCGGCGGCAGCGGGAATTCTTCGACGAGGGCCGGGCGAGCCTGAAACCCATGACCATGGCCCAGGTGGCGGAGGCGGTGGGGGTCCATGAAACCACGGTCAGCCGCGCGGTGGCGGCCAAGTACATGGACACCCCCCAGGGGCTCATCGACATGAGATCCCTGTTCACCAGCGGCGTGGCGACGGCGGACGGCGGTTCGGTGGCGAGCACCGGGGTCAAGGAACTGATCGGGGAGATGGTGCGGAACGAAGATTCGGGAAAACCCCTGACCGACGACCAGATCGAGACCCGGCTCAAGGCCCAGGGCATCCGGATCGCCCGACGGACGGTGGCCAAGTACCGCGGAGAGATGAAGATTCTGCCGGTTGCCATGCGCCGCCACGGGTGACGTCGCTGTGCGTTTCCCCGCACGCGCCACTAGAAACTTGCGCGAATCCGGTCCGAAACGTCTTTTAGGGCACGCACCCGAATAACCGATCCACGATTAGACCATGAAATCCCCCAACGGAAACCTCGACGTTCCCGGTAAACAGCGCGGCTTCACCCTGATTGAGTTGCTCGTCGTGATCGCGATCATCGCGATCCTCGCCAGCATGCTCCTGCCGGCGCTCGCCCAGGCGAAATCCAAGGCGCAGGGCATCCTGTGCCTGGGCAACACCAAGCAGTTGATGCTGGCCGTGCATCTGTACGCCGGAGACAACGAGGAGAAATTTCCGATGAATGTCCACGGTGGCGAGGCTCAGTCGGGCCGGATGCTGGCGCAGGTGGCCACGGGCTACTTTCCGTGGGTGATGGGCTGGCTGGACTGGGGTACCAGCCCGCACAACACCAACCGGCTCTACCTCGAGAGCGACAGCTACTCGGTGCTGGCCAAGTACGCCGGGAACACCGCCGCCATCTACAAGTGCCCCGCCGACAAGATCATCAACCCGGTTCAGCGCGGTCGCAAATGGACCGAGCGGGTCCGCAGCATCTCGATGAACGGGGCGGTCGGAAAGGGCAACAAGGCCGCCACCGACGGTTTGCTCAACTGCGAGAAGATCTTCGAGAAGATGACCGATGCCGTGGAACCCGCCCCGTCCATGCTGTGGGTCTTCGTCGACGAGCACCCCGACAGCATCAACGACGGCGCGTTCTTCAATTCCCAGACCGACCGCCGCTGGATCGATCTCCCGGCCAATTACCACAACAACGCTTGTGGGTTCGCCTTCGCCGACGGGCATTCGGAAATCCGGAAATGGAAGACGACGGTCCCCCGGGAAAAGATCAATTTCAGCTTCACCCCTCCGCCGGTGCCCGCGGGTGATCTGGATTGGACGTGGACCATGGAACGGACCTCGGCGCCGGTTCGACGCTAGGCCTTACCCAACCGCCTGTCGGGCCGGTCCGGAATCGGGGCGGCCGTCGGCGCATGATTTCACCATCCGTCTGGGCAGGACCGGGACTCCCGTTCCTGCCCATTTTTTGCTCGTTGGAGGGAAGCCCGTGGTGGGATCCGGCCCCTGGCTTGCGTGTCGGACGGAGTCGTCGCAGGGTGCGGGCCATGCAGGGTCGATCGGCAAGGTTGTGTTTGGCTTTTCTCGTGCTCGTGATCTCGGGAGGACACCGTCCCGCGACGGCCGCGGTCGCGGCGGAGCCGGTCCCCGCGTCCAGTCCGTGGCTCCTTGAGGCCCAAAAAGCGCAGGCGAAGGGTCTGGTGTTGAAGGCGGTGGAATTGGCCGGCAAGGCGGTGGAGGAATCCCCCAAGGATCCCAGGGCCTGGTACTTCCGAGCCTCGCTGCTCGAGCGGTCCAAGCAATGGAATGGGGCCGAGTTCGACCTCACCAAGGTTCTGGAACTGAAACCGGATGACGCCTCCGTCACCTTGCAGCGCGGCGTGTTGCGTCTTCGATTGGCGGAATTCCCAGGCGCGGTGGCCGATTTCGACCGGTACGCCGAACTTCGACCGGGCAGTCTCCCGCAGTTGTGGCAGCGCGGCATCGCGTTGTTCTACGCCCGGCGTTTCGACGATGGGCGCAAACAGTTCGAACTCCACCGATCCGTGAATGGGAACGACGTCGAGAACGCCGCCTGGCATTTCGCGTGCGTGGCGAAGATGGAGGGGTTTGACCGGGCGCGCGAACTCCTGATCCCGGTGGCCGGGGATTCCCGGGTCCCCATGAAGGAGATTCAGGCGCTGCTGGCGGGGAAGGGGAGCCCGGAGAAGGTTTTGGCGGCCGCGGAGGCGGTGGAAGGCGGAGGGCGTCGCGATGCGGCGCTTTTCTACGCGCGGCTTTACCTCGGAATGTACGAGGAAGCGCGAGGTCGATTGGATTTGGCCGCCAAGCACCTCGCCGAGGCGATCAAGACCGCGGATGGCTTCGGAATCATGGGGGACGTGGGAAGGCTCCACGCCGATTGGCTGGCCCGCGAGATCCGCCGGGCGCGATAGATTAGCGTGCTTGGCTGAAGCGCCCCTCTGTGGTGAGGTACGGGGGCTTCGCAACAGGGAGGCGAGGAGTCGTTGAGTTTGAAAGCGCACCGAAATCGATCGGAAGGCACGTCCGTCGACTGGAATCACGGTTATCCGCGCCCGCTTTCCGGGATGCGCCTGGCGGTAGTTGTCCTCGGGGCGATCCTGGGGGTTGTCGTCGGTTCGGTTTTCGCGGGCGAACCAAGGATCGTGGGGATCGAGCATCGGGGCGCCGAGTTTCTGATCCGCGTGAATGTGCCGCCCGGAGTGGCGCGCGTGGTGATCGAAGGAAGCCGACGGGAGGATCTGCGAACCTGGATTCCCAAGGCGACCGCCCAGGTGGCGCCGCACGAATCCGAGCTGATTTTTTCCCTGGAGGCCGACGCCCGGATGGAGATGTTCCGCGTTCGGGCCGAGGCCAATGATCCCCTTCCCGCCGGATGGTACGCCGGCCCCACGGTTTTTCCGGCCGAACCCTCCGGGGATCCGTGGCTCGTGCTTCGGGAGACGGCGGAGGAAGTCACCGGAGTGAGCGGGCAGGGTTGGCCGCGCGACGTGTTCGAATCCGATCTCTGGGCGCCGAGGGGCGACACCCTTCTCTACTTCAACGAACTCCGCGGGCTTCAGCGGATAGATCTCACGGACCCGGCTTTTCCCAAACTGCTGGGAACCCTGGCCCTCCCGGGTTCGGGGGAACAAATGTATCTGGCGGGGAACGACCACGTTGTCTTGCTGATGCGGGATCCCTGCGGCCCGGGCGGGACGGAAGCGGAGTCGGTGGTCCGGGTGGTCGATACGAGCGCGGTTCCCCTGGTGGAGGTCGCGCGGATGCCCTTGAGAGGGAGGATTGTGGAGAGTCGTTGGGTGGGCGCGGCCTTGTACGTCGCCACGGAGACTTGGGAACCGCTCGACGACGGATCCGGATCGTGGCGATCGGGAACCCAGGTCGCCTCGTTCGATTTTTCGGTGCCCCAGGCTCCGGCGCCTCGGGGGACGATCTGGTTTCCAGGCTCCGGCAACGTGGTGTCGGCGACCGATCGCTTCCTGTTCGTGGCCGTGACGGACTACTCCCGTCCGTGGCCCTGGAAGAGCGACCTGGAGATCCTGGACATCACGGCGGCCGATGGCTCGATGGCGACCGCGTTCCGACTCCCTCTGGCGGGACGCATCCAGGACAAGTTCAAGATCGATGTCCTGGGAGACACGTTGCGGTTGGTGATGGAAGCGGTCGAGTCCCCCGAGTCGACGCGACGGGTGACCACCCTCGAATCCTATCGGCTCGCGGACCCTTTTTTGGCTTCCCCGCTTCCGGTGATGTTCCTCGACCGATTGGAACTGGCGCGCGGCGAACGCCTGTTCTCCACCCGCTTCGAAGGCGCCCTGGCGTACGTCGTGACCTTCGATCGCACCGACCCGCTTTGGGTCGTCGACCTCTCCGATCCGGCCGACCTGCGCGTCGCCGGAGAACTGGAGGTCCCGGGTTGGTCGACGTTCATCCATCCGATGGGAGACCGGTTGCTCACGCTCGGTGTGGACGATGTCCAGGGTCGGCGGGTGGCGGTTCGGCTCTTCGATGTCTCGAATCCGGCCCAACCCGGACTTCTGTCCGAGGTCCACCTCGGGGAAGACATCTCATGGAACGAGGCCAATTCGGACGAGAAAGCTTTCGGGGTGTTTCCGGAGAACGGCCTGGTTCTGGTCCCGGTGTCCGAAGGGTCCAGAGGGTACCTCGCCCACGGTGTTCATCTGCTGGATTTGGGACGGGACGTCGTCACCCTCCGGGGATTCCTGACGGGCGAATCGGTGGTCCCTCGACGCGTCCTCCTTCACCGGGATCGGCTTTTGACGCTTTCCAGCCGCGCCCTGGTCAGCGCCGAAATCGGAGACCGTGACGAGCCGACCGTGACGTCGTCGGTCGAACTCGCCTATCCCGTGGAGCGTGTCCTGGCGGTTGGGGATCATCTCTTGGAATTTCAGAACGAGTCGGTGCGGATACGGTCGCGTTCGCCCAATGGATCCGAACCCGGAATCCTCGTCGCGCTGGGTGACCTGCCTGTTCTGGGCGCGTTCGCCCGGGATGGGCTCCTGCACGTCCTGCAAGGCCGCCGAGCCGAGGTCGTTTGGGAGCACGACGACGGCATGGCGACTTGGAACGTGTGGACCAATTCCGGTGCGCTGGTCGCGTCGGTCTGGGACGCCACCGCGCTTCCCCGCCTGACCAGGCTTGGAGAAGCCAGGCATCCGACCGGCCAGGGCGCGATCGGGGTCGCCGAGGGCTTCGCGCTGGAGGACGGCTGGTTGCTCTGGTCGTCCACGTCCGACGGTTCGCACTCCGGGTTGCCGATGGGCGCGGCGGATGGCGGTCGGTCGTTGGATCGTTTGGCGGCGGGAAGCGGCGGTGCCTGGAGACCTTGGCGGGAGAATCGGGCGCGCACGCTTCTGGCCGTGGATGTTCGAGACCCCCGTGCGCCCGCGATCCGGTCGGAGTTCGCGCCGTCACCATCGCAGGACAGCGCGTCGGTCGGGGAGATCGTCCCCGTGGGAGGTTTGGTGTTCTCGACCCGACGGACGACGGAATCCGAGGTGGTGGGGACCAACCGGGTGGTCGAGATGGCTTGGTTTCCGGCGCGCCCACGAGTGGAGACCAACGCGGTGACCGTCGCGGACGGCGGGTCGATGACCCACTGGGTGGCCCGGAACGAAGGGGTGTGGCGATCCGTGACCAACGCCTACCCGATCCTGCGCTGGTGGAGTCGGTACGAACTGGATGTCGTGGATTATCGCGAGGATCCCGCGATGCCGGCGGTTCGGATGCCCGTTCCGGTTCCCGGGGAACTGGTGGGGGTCGCCCGGGACGGCGCCCTGGTTCTGACGTCGGGATGGGTCGCGACGTCGGAGGGAAACCAGGTCGCGATGCTGGACGCCGGCGCCTATGACGGAACCGCCGTTCACCGGATCGCGTCCGTTCCGATCGCGGACGCGAGGCTTTCGGAGACGTGCGCGGTGGCGGAGCGCGGAGGTGTGGTTCATGTCGCCCGCGGCGGATGGGGCCCGGCCGCCGTGCAAAGGGTGGAGTCGTGGTCCCTGGGAGAGGACGGGGCCTGGGTCCAAGGGCCTGATGTGGTGGTGGGATTGGGGAATCCGCCGCTCGACCTGAAATGGTTCGGGGACCTTCTCCTCGCCCGGACAAGCGCCGGGGTCGAGGTGTTGGGTCCGGGTGGGAATTCCGCGCTGGAAATGCTGTCGTCCGGCGGAATCCCAGGTTGCATTGGGGCGGATCTGGAAAGGGGTGACGGCGACGCCGGAGGCGGAGTTTGGCTGCCCCTCGGGGAATACGGATCCGTCCGGCTGGGGCCTTGAAGGAACCCGCGGGCGGGGTTTGATCTCAACGGATCCCTTGCGCTTCGGACGATTTTTGAACAAATAATGTCCGCACGCGGTCCCAAGCACACACTGCTCTCTGGGACTCGGAACATTCGTCCCGCCGTAGCCGTTCACGGATGGCCCGGCGGGATGGGCGTTCCTGGTGTCGGAATTTTGGCAAGAAACCATGATTACGGTTGAGAATCTGACCCGATCTTTCGGCCCGAAGGTCGCCGTCAACAATGTCTCGTTCACAGTGGGCCGCGGTGAGGTTCTGGGATTTCTGGGCCCCAATGGGGCGGGGAAGTCGACCACCATGCGCATGATCACGGGGTTCATCCCGCCCAGCTCGGGCAGGATCACCGTGGGCGGACGCGATGTCGTGGAGCATCCGATCGAAACCAAGCGTCTGATCGGCTATCTCCCCGAGAATGCGCCGTCTTACGCGGACATGACGGTCTGGCAGTTCCTCAATTTCGCGGCGGAGCTTCGCGGACTTCACGGGACGGAACGCCGGGCGGCGGTCGAGCGGGTGATCGACACCTGTTTTCTCGGCGGTGTGGTCCATCAGAGCGTCGACACGCTCTCGAAGGGGTACCGGCACCGACTCTGTTTCGCCCAGTCCATCGTCCATGACCCGGAGGTCCTGATCATGGACGAACCCACGGACGGCCTGGATCCCAACCAGAAGCACGAGGTTCGAAACCTGATCCGCCGCATGGGCGAGAAGAAGGCCATCATTTTCTCGACCCACATCCTCGAGGAGGTCGAAGCGGTCTGCACCCGGGCGATCATCATCGATCAGGGAGCCATCGTGGCGAGCGGAACGCCCGGCGAGCTGAAGTCCCGATCCGAGGGGGCCGGCGTCCTGACACTCCGGGTGGCGGGCCAGGCACCGGACGGCGTGCGGCAGAAGGTGGAGGAACTGCCGGCTGTGAAGCGCGCGGCCGTCCTGTCGAGCGACGCTTCGGCGATCGCGCTTCGGGTGTACCCCAAAACCGCGGATCAGAATGGGGCGCTGCGGGCCGCTGTGGCGGACCTCGTCGCCCGGGAACACTGGCGGGTCGAGGAGCTGCACGTGGAGGAGGGCCGCCTCGACGAGGTCTTCCGAAGCATCACCATGCCGGACGTCAAGGGCGGAGGCGCCCGGTAGCCGTTCCTTCCCGGGTCCCCCGTTCCTTCCTTCCAAGGACCGGTCGGGCTCCGGGGTTGATTCCGAAAACACGGATCCACTTTCCCCTGATCGCACGCACTATGAATCAAGCCCTGGCCAATATCCGAGCCATCGGAAAGCGCGAACTGGTCGCCTATTTTTCGTCCCCGGTGGCCTATGTCTTCCTGGTGATCTTCCTGCTCATGAACGGATTCTTCACGTTCATGGCGGGCGGGTTCTTTCCTCGAGGCGAAGCTTCCCTGGTTTCGTTCTTCATCTGGCATCCCTGGCTTTACCTCTTCCTGGTCCCGGCCGTCGGCATGCGGCTCTGGGCCGAGGAGCGGCGCCTGGGAACGATGGAACTTCTCTTCACCATGCCGATCGCCCCCTGGCACGCCTTGGTCGGAAAATTCATGGCGTCCTGGATCTTCCTCGGGCTCGCGCTGGTCCTGACTTTTCCGGTCTGGATCACCGTCAACTACCTCGGAAGCCCGGACAACGGAGTCGTCGTCTGCGGGTACATCGGGAGCTTCCTGATGGCGGGCGCCTACCTCGCGATCACCTGCATGACGTCCGCGATGACCCGCAACCAGGTGATCAGCTTCATCGTGTCGGTCGTCATCTGCCTCTTCCTGATCCTCTGCGGGTGGCCGCCGGTCACGGACCTCATCGATTCCAGCTCCTTTCCGCAACTCCGCGAGTTGGTGGCGTCGTTCAGCGTGATGACCCATTTCGACGGGTTCGGCAAAGGCGCGGTTTTCCTTCGAAGCCTGGTGTACTTCGCCTCGGTGATCGGCTTCTGCCTGTTCACCACCGGGGTGATCCTCCGGACCCATCGCGCGGGCTGATTGGCCGCCCGGAACCCCTCCAGCTCCTACTTCCTCCCTGAGCCGACATGAAAAACCAGAAGCAGTTCGAGACATTCCTCTACTCGACGTTGGGTGTGGTGGTGCTCCTGTTCATCGCGATCGCGGTGAACCTGATCTTCGGCCGGATGGCGACCCGCGTCGACCTGACCGCCGACAAGCTCTACACGCTCTCCGACGGAACCAAGTCCATCCTGTCCAAGCTCGATACGCCGGTGCAGGTCCGGTACTACTTCAGCAAGAGCATCCCCGAACTCGACCAGTCCCTCCGGACCTACGCGCAGCGGGTCGAGGATCTCCTCGCGGAATATCGGCTTCACTCCGGCGGCAAGCTGGAAGTGAAGAAGCTCGATCCCAAGCCCGACTCGGATGCCGAGGATTCGGCCACCCTCGACGGGGTCGAGGGCCAGATGACCCAGTTGGGCGCCGACAAGATCTACTTTGGTCTCTCGATCAGCTGCCTCGACGCGAAGGTCGCCATCCCGTTCATCTCCCCCCAGCGTGAACGCCTGCTCGAGTACGATCTGACCAGGGCGATCTCCCAGGTCATCAAGCCCACCAAGGCCAATCTCGGCATCATGAGCGGCCTCCCGATCTTCGGCGCCATGGATCCCATGGCCATGATGCGCGGCGGCGGGGGCCAGCAGCAGCCCGCCTGGGTCTTCATCAACGAACTCAAGGCCGACTTCAATGTCCGGGAAATCGCCCTGACCGAAGAAAAGATCGACGACGACATCAACGTCCTCGTGGTCGTCTATCCCAAGGGAATCACCGAGGCGGCCCAGTACGCCATCGACCAGTTCGTGCTGCGAGGCGGCAAGCTGGTCGCCTTCCTGGACCCCCTCAGCGTCCTCGACTCCCGCAACAATCCCCAGAATCCGCTCCAGGCGGCCGCCGGAAGCGGCGCGTCCCTCGACAAACTCCTCAAGGCGTGGGGCCTCGAGTTCGACATCCAGAAGGTTGTTTCGGACAAACGGTTCCTGACCGAGTTGCGGGATCCGCGAACCGGCCGGCCCCAGCCCAATCCGTCGTTCCTTTCCCTGTCCGGCGCGGCCATGGACACCAACGACGTGGCCACCACCCAATTGGGACGCATGATCCTTCCGTTCGCCGGGCATTTCACCGGGAGCCCCGTCGATGGCCTCAAGCAGACCGTGATTTTCCACAGCAGCACCGATTCGCAGCTGACGGACAAGATGATGGCGCAATTCGGCGCCACCGAGGAATTCAAGGCGTCCGGAACCGAGTACAAGCTCGGCGTCCGGCTGACGGGAAAATTCAAGACGGCGTTCCCCGACGGCAAACCCGACGGCGAACCCAAGACGGACCCGGCCGCGGAAGGGGACGGTGCCGCGAAGGACGGATCCCACCTGACCGAGGCCAAGGAGGATGGCGTGGTCGTTCTCCTCGGCGATTCGGACCTCCTGTACGAGCAGTTCTTCGCGGAGGTCCGCGAGCTGTTCGGCCAGAGGATCATGATGCCGTTCGCGGCCAACCTGACGTTCTTGCAGAACCTCCTGGAGCAGATGGGAGGCGACAAGGACCTGATTGGAATCCGCAGTCGGGCCACGCTGAACCGTCCGTTCACCCGCGTTCGCGAGATGCAGGCCAAGGCGGAACTCGCCTACGAGAGCAAGATCAAGCAGTTGGAGAAGGACCTCTCGGATGCCCAACAGAAAATCAACGAACTCCAGCGCGCGAAGGGGGACGGCCAGCAGGCCATCCTTTCCGAGGAGCAGAAGAAGGAAATCAACGAGTTCCAACGCCGCCGCGCCGACGTGAATCGTGAACTGAAGGAACTCCGCAAGAATCTCCGCCGCGACGTCGACTCGCTCGAGAACACGACGAAGTGGGCCAATATCCTGGTGATGCCGTTCGCCGTGTCGCTCACGGGAATCGTCATCGCCGCCTTCAAACGCAAGCGCACGGCCGCCAAATGAACCGAAAGCAGCTGATCCTCCTCATCCTCGTCGGGCTCGTGCTCGGAGGCCTGGCCCTGACGTTCCGCAGTTCGCGGAATCAGGAATTCCAACGCCGCGACGTCGGCATCGGTGAGAAACTCCTGGGCGACTTTCCTTCGGAAGACATCGTCGGCGTGACCATCAGGTCCCACGACGGCGAAGTGAATCTCGCCAAGGAAGGCGTGTGGGTCGTCAAGGAGCGCTCCTCCTATCCCGCCTCCTTCACCCAGATCTCCGAGCTGGTCCGGAAGCTCTGGGACCTGAAACCCGCCCAAAGCCAAAGTGTCGGGCAATCCCAATGGGGTCGCCTCGAACTGCTGCCACCCGATTCCAAGGACGCCGGAACCAACTCCGCCACCCTCGTCGAACTCAAGGGCAAGGACGGAAAGATCGTCGGAGCCATCCTTCTGGGTAAAAAGCAGATGCGCGACGGCGGCGGCCCCGGAGGTGGTTTCCCCGTCGGACGTTGGATGGCCCTCCCCGGAAAGACCGACACGGTCTTTGTCGCGAGCGAGACCTTCAGCGACCTCGAGCCGAAGCCCGAGGCCTGGCTCAACAAGGACGCATTCCTCAAGGTCGAGAAGCTGAAAAGCATTTCCCTCGTCGCCACCAACCCCGCCCAGTCCTGGAGCCTCGTCCGTACCAACGAGACGTCCGACTGGACCTTCGTGGAACCTCGCGAGGGCGAAGAGCTCGATAGGAGCAAGGTCAGCAGCTTGAACTGGGCTTTCTCGTCCCCGAGCTTCACGGACGTCCAGAAACGGGATGCCGAGGTCCTGAAGGAATCGTTCGCGGCGCCGTCCATCATCCGCATCGGTACCGTCGAGGGCTTCTCCTATGAGATCACGGTGGGTAGCCCCTCGGACACCGACAATTACTGGATGACCGTGTCCGCGAGCGCCGACCTTCCCAAGGAACGGGAAGTACCCGCCGACGAGTCCGCCGAGGACAAGGAGAAGAACGAAAAAACCTGGAAGGAGCAGCAGGACAAGCTGAAGGAGAAGCTCAAGAAGGAGCAGGCCCTCGCGGGCTGGGCCTTCCAAGTCGCCAAGTGGACGGTCGATTCCGTCCTCAAGGACCGATCCGCCTTGCTGGCCGAAAAGAACAAGCCCGAGGCGGGTGCCTCGTCGGGTGGCGGATTCGACGGAACCCCGCCCCCGCTGCCCGGCGCGGAACCTGACACTCCTCCGCTCGTGGTTCCGCTGGATCCCCCGCCCATCAATTAATTGATGGGCGGTCGGGTCCGAGAGAGGACCCGGACCTGTCGTTTTTAGCGCGACTCCGGAAGCGGCCTTCCGGGGTCGCTTGCGTTGGAACGTTCCCGCCGCCTGAATCTTCCAGAAACGAACGTTTCCTTTTGACTTCATCAGGGGCCCTTGCTGAATTTCGCACGTCCCTTTGCTGATGCGCGCCCGAGTTCGAGGCGGTTCTGTGCCCGAGAAGTTACGGAAATGTGACAAACAGGTCGCGGATCGCGCCCGTCGCATGCGGCAAGTCCGGATACCGCAGTTCAGAAACTCAACCTTCAGATCCATTCATGTCCAAAATCCCACGACTCTCAGCCCTCGCCTTCGCCGCCGCCGCGGTCGCCGCGAGCGCGGGGACGTTCACCTCGGACTTCAGCAACCCCAACCAGGCCGGATTCACCCTCGTCGGTGGCGTCCGTCCCGACGGAGTGACGGAGTACCCGGCGATCGAAAACGGCCACCTTGCGCTCACGTACAATGAGAACAGCCAGCAGGCGACGATCACCATCGACGACCTCGACGCCGGCGCGTCGGTCGAGGCCTTCAAGATCCAGTTCAAGCTCCAGATCGGCCCTGGGTCGGCGAACGCCGCCGACGGGTTCTCCGTCTCGTGGGGTCCGGATATCACGTCCGGGGCGTTGACCGGCGAGGAGGGACTCGGGAGCGGGGTGATCGTGGCGTTCGACATTTACGACAACGGGGGCGTCGAGGCTCCCGCCATCGACGTCAAATACGGCGACGTCGTTCTTGGGCACACGCTCTTCACCAAGGCGGACATGGTCACCAGCCAGTTCGAGGATGTCGTCATCGAGGTCACCCGAAGCGGGACCCTGAACCTGACCTGGAAAGGGCAGGCCGTGTACCGAAACCTCATCCTTCCCGACTACACCCCCGTGTACGGACAGCTTGCGCTCGGTGCGCGAACGGGCGGTGAGAATGCCAATATCTGGGTCGACGACCTGAGCATCACCACCACCGTGGAAGGCGCGACCGCTCCTCCCACGATCAAGACCCAGCCCCAGAGCGCGACGGTGGCCGAGCGCGGAACGGTCTCATTCACCGTGGACTTCGATGGCTCCGCCCCTCTGGCCTTCAAGTGGACCAAGAACGGTTCGGTCATCGCGGACGCCACCCTGCCGACGCTGACGCTCGACCGGGTTCCCTTCGCGGACAACGGCGCGAAGATCAAGTGCGAGATCAGCAACGGCGCCGGGACCGTGGCCACGGCGGATGCCACCCTCACGGTGACCCAGGACGTCGTCGCGCCGACGCTCGCTTCGATCGAAGGGTCGGGCGATTTCACCCACGTCACGCTGACGTTTTCCGAGCCGGTGGATGAATCCTCGGCCGAACGGACAGCCAACTACGCGAGCGCGGGTCTCACCATCTCGGCGGCGGTCCGAGGGGACGCGCCCAACGATCACAAGGTCGTGTTGACGACCAGTCGGCAGAACGACGGGGCGGAGTACACGGTGACCGTGGAAGGCGTGAAAGACACCGCCACCCAGGGCAACACCGTCGCCGCCGGAACGAAGGGCACCTTCACGGCGTTCGCCCTCGTGCGCGGCGGAGCGAAGTTCGAGGCCTTCCTGGATATCCCAACGACCTCGGTGCAAAGCCTGATCGATTCCGAGAAGTATCAGAACAACCAGCCGGACATCGTCGGTTATGTGACTGAGTTCAGTTCCCGACAGATCTTCACGGATGCGAGCAACGAGAACTACGGCGGGCGACTCTCCGCCTGGATCGTTCCCACTGAGACGGGGAACTATGAGTTCTTCATCCGCTCGGACGACGCGAGCCAGCTCTATTTGAGCACGGACGACAACGTGGAGAACGCGCAGGTCATCGCCGAGGAGACGGGATGCTGCGGCGCCTTCGAGGAGCCGGGTGCGCAGGAGACGAGCCTTCCGCAGCCCCTCGTTGCCGGAAGGAAGTACGCCATCTACGCGCTCTGGAAAGAAGGCGGCGGCGGAGACTACTGCGACGTCGCCTGGCGGAAGGAGGGCGACCCGGCCGTTCCGCGGGCGCTCCCGTACATTTCCGGCTCCGTGCTGGAGACCTACGCCCAGCCGACGACCTTTGTCGCGCCGGTGGTCGCTATCGACAGTCCCGCGGATGGAACCACCTTCGAGACCGGAGTGCCCGTGGCGCTCACGGCGACCGCCACGACCGCCGCCGGAAAGCGGATCGTCCGCGTGGAATTCTTGGAACTCGGCCGCGTGTTGGGAACGGCCACGGAAAGTCCCTACACGGCGACAGTCTCGGGACTGTCGGAGGGTCCGCACCAGATTGTCGCCCGCGCGGTGGACACCGCCGGGATCTCGACCACCTCGACGGCGATCCAGGTGAACATCGGCAAACAGTTCCTCGAGCTGTTCTTCGCCAAGATCGACGACGACACCACCTGGCGCTACGACCGGAGCGCCGCGGACCTGGGCACCGAGTGGCGTGAAAAGGCCTACAACGACAGCGCGTGGCCCCAGGGCAAGGCGCTGATCGCCGACGAGACCACCACCACGGTGGAACCGATCCGCACCCCGATCAGTCGGCTCAACGACTCCGGCGAGTACGTGAAGACCTTCTATTTCCGGCGCAAGTTCAACTTCGACTACGAAGTGAATTCCGGCGTGAAGCTCCAACTGCGGCACGTGGTGGACGATGGCGTCGTGATCTACCTGAACGGTCGGGAGATTCATCGCCTGGGCATCACCGCCGATCCGGTGGACTACCTGTCGGACGCCGCCGGGCACGAGAACATCTGGGAAGGGCCGTACGACATTCCCAGCTCCTTCCTGGTTCCCGGCGAGAACATCCTGGCGGCCGAAGTGCACCAGGCGGGTGGCAGCAGCTCGGACATGGTTTTCGGCGCCGAGTTGAAGGCCGTGATTCCGATGGTTCCCCAGCAACTGGACGTGGTGAAGCTCGATGGCGTCACGAACTGGCGCTACGACCGCAGCGCGTCCGATCTGGGCACCGAATGGCGCGAAAGGACCTACAACGACAGCGCGTGGCCCCAGGGGCCGGCCCTGATCGCCGACGAAACCACCACCACGGTCGAGCCGATCCGAACGGCCATCAGCCGGTTCAACGACTCGGGAGAGTACGTGAAGACGTTCTATTTCCGGACCCGGTTCAACCTGCCGATCGCGACGACCTCCGGCGCGAAGCTCAAGCTCCGCCATGTGGTGGACGACGGAGCGATCTTCTACCTCAACGGGCAGGAGATCCACCGGTTCGGGGTCACCGCCGATCCGGTCGACTACCTGTCGGATGCGGCCGGCCACGAGAACGCCTGGGAAGGACCGTACGACATTCCGATCACCGCGCTCGTTCCCGGTGAGAACGTGCTCGCCGCGGAGTTGCACCAGGCGGGCGGGAGCAGTTCCGACATGGTCTTCGGGGCGGAACTCGTCGCCATTGTCCTCGCGCAGGATCTGGGTGGCGGCGGTCCGGCCACTCCCGAGTTCGTCAAAGTCTCCCGGGAGGGAACGGAGCTGGTCCTTGAATACAAGGACGGCGTCCTTCAGTCCGCGCCGGTGGTGAGCGGACCCTACCAGGATGTGCCCGGAGCCGGCGCCACCTCGCACCGCGTGAGCACGACCGGCTCCGCCGCGGGGTACTACCGACTGCGGTCGAACTGACCGCCGATCGAATCGTCCCGGGGCGGGGACGCGCAGCCGGCGAGGCGCGCGTCCTCCCCGGAGTAAATCAAAAAGCCGGGTCCCGAAGGGGACCCGGCTTTCGTGTCGTCACGCGTCGGTGAGAGCCTCTTGCTTCGTTGAATCGCTACAGCCCCGCGACTTCCCACCCCTTGCGATACGGCCGGCGGACGAAGGCGTTGGCTTCCTTCACGTTGGTGAATTCGAGCCCGGCGGCGTTCCATTCCAGGGTGGTCCCGGGGAAACGGCTCGCGACGCTTCCCAGCAGGATCGATTCGGTCAGCGGACCCGAGTAGTCGAAGCCGGCCGAGGTCTTGCCTTCGCCGCGGACGGCGTCGACGAACTGCGTCCAATGGTTGGCGCCCTGCACCTTGGGGAGCTTGAAGTCCCCGAATTTCGACTCGGGCAGGAGCGCCGGGAGGGCGATGTGCGGAATGACCATCACGCCTTCGGTGCCAATCAGGATCGAGCCCTGGTCGGGGAACGGATGGTCGCCCAGCAGTTTCCGGACCGGTTCCGGGGGCAGTTGCCTGCCGTCGTACCAGGTGATCGGGATCGACCCGGGCACCGTGTACTCCGTCGCCGGGAAGAAATAGCGGACGATCGCGTTGGTGGCCCAGGAGTGTTCATTGGGCGCCGCGCCTTCGCTGCGGACCAAGGTGGGCGCCGTGAGCGCCAAGGCCTTGAACACCGGATCGAAGATGTGGCAGCCCATGTCGCCGAAAGTCCCCGTTCCGAAGTCCAGCCGCTTCCGCCAGTTGCCGGGATGATACCACCCCTCGCCAATGAAGGGTCGGTCGGCGCTGACCCCGATCCATAGGTCCCAGTTGAGGCCCTTGGGAACGGGATCGCTGCGCTTCGGCATCGCCCCGTTGTCGCCCCATTCCTTGCTGCTCCAGGTATGGACCTCGCTCACCTTCCCGATCCGCCCCTCCTGGACGAGTTGCACCGCCATCCGGTACTCCCGGTTGGAGTGGATCTGGATGCCCATCTGGGTCACCCGTTTCTTCTCCCGGGCCACCTCGGTCAACCGGCGGGTCTCGTAGATGTCGTGCGTCAGCGGCTTCTGGCCGTAAACGTGGAGCCCGTGGTTCAGCGCGGTCATGCCGATCGGACCGTGCATGTGGTCCGGGGTCGACACATTCACCGAATCCAGTTCCTTCTCCTTCTCCAGCAGGACCCGGTAGTCCTCGTAGACCCGGGCGTCGGGAAACTTCTTCTTGAAGTCGGCCAGGCGGTTGGAATCGACGTCGCACACGGCGACCACGTCGACCGCCGGATGGGCGCCGATCGCGGTGGCGTCGGCGAAAGCCATGCCGGATGCGCCGAAGCTGGCGTGCCGGACGCGGCCCGAGGCGGGCGCGGCGATCAGATTGCGGGTGACGAAGGGCGCGGTGATTGCCAAGGCGCCGCCGAGTTTGAGGAAGCCACGACGTGAGGTGGGCGGAGGGCGATTCATCGGCGCCCAGCGTGGCGGGAACGCCGCGGGAGCGCAAACGTCAACACGCCGGGATACCAGCGGGCGTGTCGCCCACCCACCCGCGAGGAAACGGGTGGTTTGGTGTCGGTCAGGTCACTCCGCCGGAGGGGGCGCGGCGGTGGTCGGCTTTTGGCCGGCGGTCGGCGGCGAGGCCGCTGCCGCTGATTCGAGGGCCTGCAAACGGCGCTCGATCTGGTCGACCTGCCGGCTGATATCGGGCAGCCGGTAAATGGCGATGTACTGGCGCTTGGCCTGCTTCTCGGGAACCGCCGGCGCGCCCAACCATTTTTCACCGTCGGGGATGGGATGCATCACGCCGGACTGGGCGCCGATCGAGACCCGGGATCCGATCTTGAGGTGCCCGGCCACGCCGACCTGTCCCGCGATGGTGACGTAGTTTCCAAGGCGGGTGCTGCCCGCGATGCCCACCTGGGCCACGATCAGGCAGTGCTCGCCGATGACCACGTTGTGGGCGATCTGAACCAGGTTGTCGATCTTGGTGCCCTTGCCGATGACCGTGGCGCCGAGCGCGCCGCGGTCGATGGAGGTGTTCGCCCCGATCTCGACGTCGTCGTGGATGATCACGGTGCCGACCTGGGGGACCTTGAGGTGAACCCCGCGGTCGAAGACGTATCCGTAACCGTCGGAACCGATCACGCAGCAGGAATGGAGCCGCACTCGGTTGCCGATCTGGGTCCGCGCGTAAATCACGGCGTTCGGGAAGAGGAGACAGTCGTCGCCGACGGTGCAGTCGGCGGCGACATGGTTTCCGCCGAGGAGCGTGGTGCGAGCTCCGAGGCGCGCGCGTTCACCCACGACGCAGCCCGGGCCGATGTGGGCGGTGGGATCGACCACCGCGGAGGGGGCGACCACCGCCGTGGGATGGACGCCGGCGGGGTGGGCGGGTTCCGGGAAGAAGAGGGGAAGGACCCGGGCGAAGGCGATGCGCGGATGGGGCACGCGGATCAGGGTCTTCTGGGAAGCCGGGAGATCGGGTCCGACGAGAATGGCCGCGGCGGCGCTGCCTTCGGCGGCGGCGAGGTAGGTCTCGTTCTCGGCGAAGGTCAGGTCGCCGGCGCGGGCGGTGTGGGCGGGGGCGAAGCCGGCCAGTTCGAGGTTGGAATCTCCTTCAACCCGGCCGCCAAGGGATTCGGCGATCTGAGAAGTGGTCATGGGTGGGGTGGGGTGGGGGAAGCCCTCAGGCGGCCCGGGAGCTGGTGATTCGGTTGCGGTGTCCGAGAACCACGATGCGCGGGTTCCATGCGGCGGCCTCGCGTTCGTCGATTTCGGCGAAGGACATGATCGTGACGCGATCGCCGACCTTTCCGAGGTGCGCGACGGCGCCATTGAGTTCGATGGTCCCCGAGCCGCGGGGTCCCCGGATCGCGTAGGTTTCCCACCGGGCGCCGTTGGATTGGTTGCCGCAGAGGATGCGTTCGTACGGGAGCATGCCGACCGCCTCCATCAGGTCCTCGGCGATCGTGAGGCTGCCTTCGTAGTCGACGCTCGCTCCGGTGACGGTGGCTCGGTGGATCTTCGACTTCAGCAGGTGAATCAGCATCGGCAGGCGGGGGAAAAGGGGCGCCTCCCGCCGCCGGCTCGGAAGCCGCTGGTGGCAAGTGGATTGACCCCAAAAACGGCGGCGAATATAAGGTGCCTTCCACCGAACACAACGCTTAGTTCCCAATCCCCAAAACCACGACCCCATCGTATGGCAGACAAAGTCCTCCGCGTCGGCATGGTTGGCTACAACTTCATGGGCAAAGCCCATTCGAATGCATGGCGCCAAGTGAATCATTTTTTCCCCGACCTCCCCGCCAAGGTGGAGTTGCACACCCTCTGCGGGCGCAATGTCGAGGCCGTCAAGAAACACGCCGCCATCTATGGCTGGAATCGGGTCGAGAACGACTTCGACGCGCTGTTGGACAACCCGGACATCGATATCATCGACATCACCAGCCCGAACAATCAGCACGCGGAAATGGCCATCGCGGCGTGCAACGCGGGCAAGGCCGTCCTCTGTGAGAAGCCGCTGGCCATGAATCTCGCCGAGGCTCAGGCCGTCGTCGCGGCCGCCCGGAAAAACAAGACCATCAACATGGTCTGCCACAATTACCGGCGCGCCCCCGCCATCGCCTTCGCCAAGCAGATGATCGAAAACGGCGATCTCGGCGATCGATTCTTCCACTTCCGCGCGCGCTACGCCCAGGACTGGATCGTCGACCCCGAATTCCCGCTGGTCTGGCGCCTTCAAAGAGCGTGGCGGGCTCCGGGTCGCACGGGGATCTCGCGGCGCACCTGATCGACGTGGCCCATTACCTGATCGGCGGGATGAAGGAAGTCTGCGGGATGATGGAGACGTTCGTGAAGGACCGCCCCGTGCTGGCCGAAGTGAAAGCCGGACTGAGCGCCACGGCCGGGACCAAACGCGGCAAGGTGACGGTCGACGACGCCGTCGGTTTCATCGGCCGCTTCAAGAACGGCGCCATGGGCAACATCGAGGCGACCCGCTTCGCGACCGGCCACAAGAACGGCATGGAATTCGAGATCAACGGCAACAAGGGCTCGATCACCTTCGCCTTCGAGGACATGAACCGGCTGAAATTCTTCAGCGCGGACGATCCGGCGGGGCGGCAGGGATTCCGGGACATCCTCGTCAGCGAAGGCGGCGTCCACCCGTACTGGAAGGCCTGGTGGCCTCCCGGTCACATCATCGGGTACGAACACACCTTCATTCACACCGTCGCCGACCTCATCACCAACGTGTGCGAAGGGCGGAATACCCATCCGACATTCGTCGACGGGTTGGAATGCCAGAAGGTCCTGGACGCCGTGGATGAATCCGCCCGGACGCGCGCCTGGGTGAAGGTGTCCTAGAACGAACGAAGCGGGCCCGGCCCGCCCGACCCGGCCCGGCCCGGCCCGGCCCGGAAGGGCGAGGGATAGGGCTAGGCTTCGAACGAATTGCCGCAACCACAGGACTGACGGGCGTTCGGATTCAGGATCTTGAATCCGCCGCCCGTCAGGGCGTCCGAGAAGTCGACCACGGCGCCCTTTAGGTAGCTGGAGCTGAACTCGTCGACGAGCACGGGCACCCCGTGGAATTCCTGCTTCAGGTCGCCGGGGCGCGTCTCGTCGAAGACCATTCCATATTGGAGACCGGAACAGCCCCCGGCCTCGACGAAGACACGGAGATGCTTCCCAGCCTGGGAGGGGTCGCGTTCACCCATGGCCTGGATCTCTTTGGCGGCGGTCTCGGTCAGGGTGACGACGGCTTCGGTTGCGATGGTTTCGTTCATAATCCGGCAAGGCGGAGGCTAGCACCCGGCGGGGGAGGGGTCAAACGGACGGGCTCCCCGTTACATGCGCTCCAAAGGCTCGATTCCCAGAAGCTCCAGCCCCAGTCGAAGCACCCGGGAGGTGACGTCGCAGAGGGCCGCCCGGCTCGCCCGAACCACCGGGTCCTCCGCCTTGAGCACCGGGCAGTTTTCCCAGAACTGGGAGAAACGTCCCGCCAGGTCATAGAGGTAGTTGCAGAGGAAGTTGGGACGGTAATCCCCAATGACCGCTTCCAGGGTGTGCCCGAAATTGAGCAGCTGCCGAGCCAGCGCCAGTTCCTCCGGGGCGCTGAGCGGAAGCGACGCGGGCAGGTCCGCCGGTGAACCGAAATCGCCGCCCTTGCGCCGGAGGCTGCGGGTTCGGGTGTAGGCGTACTGAAGGTAGGGCGCCGTGTTCCCGTTCAAGGCCAGGAGCTTGTCCCAGCTGAAGGTGTAGTCGCTCTGCCGGTTCGGGACCAAATCGGCGTACTTGATCGCGCCGATGCCAATCTGGCGGGCCATCTCCCGCTGCTCCTCGGCGGGGAGATCCGGGTTTTTCGAGCCGATGATCTTGAGCGCCCGCTCCTCCGCCTCGTCCAGCAGATCGGTCAGCTTGACGGTTTCGCCCGAGCGGGTTTTGAACGGTTTGCCGTCCTCGCCGAGGATGGATCCGAACCACACATGTTCCAAACGGACCGGGTGGCTCGGATGGACGCGACGAAACGTGGCGAAGAGCTGCCTGAAATGGAGCTGCTGCCGCCCATCGGTCACGTAGAGGATTTCCGCGGGATTCCACGTCGCGAGTCGGTATTCGAGGGTCGCGACATCCGTCGTGCCGTAGTTGAAGCCGCCGTCGGACTTGCGGACGAGAAACGGGTTGGGCTGCCACTCGCCGTCCTTCTGGATCAGGAACGGATCCTCCTTGGGCGGCGGGGTGCCGTCACTGAAGACCCCCACGGCGCCTTCGCTGGTCCTCGCGATGCCCTGGCCGAGCAGGGACTCCACCACTCCCGGCAGTCGCGGGTTGTAGAAGCTCTCCCCCAGCGTGTGATCGAACCGGATGCCCAGGCGCGCGTAGATGCGGTCGAATTGCGCCTGCGAAAGGCGCTGCATCTCACGCCAGATCTCCTGGTTGGTGGCGTCACCCGCCTGAAGCCGGACCAATTCGGCGCGGGCCGCTTCCCGGACCGCGGGGTCCTCCTTGCACTGGGCGCTCACCGACTTGTAGAGACGCTCCATCTCGGCGATCGGGTCCGCTTCGAGCGCGGCGCGATCCAGTTGCGATTTCCAGCCGACAAGGATCATCCCGAACTGGGTTCCCCAGTCGCCCAGGTGGTTGTCCGTGATCACCTGGTGACCGAGCGTTCGGAACACCCGGGCCAGGCAGTCGCCCAGGAAAGTCGAGCGGATGTGGCCCACGTGCAGCGGCTTGGCGACGTTGGGCGAGCTGAAGTCGACGACGACCACGCGCGGCTCGCGCGTCGGAGCGAAGAACAGATGCTCACCCCGCGCGGCGCCGGCGACGGCCGCCCCCAGGGCATCCGAACTGAGGCGGAAATTCAGAAAGCCGCCCCCGGAGATGGTCACCGACTCGCATCGGTCCCGGACATCCAGCCGGGCAAGGACGTCGGCGGCCAGTTGCCGCGGGTTCTGGCGGCGTTCCTTGGCGAGGCCCATCAGGCACGTTGCCTCGTAGTCGCCGTGCTGCGGATTGGCGCAGGGGCGAAGGACGACGCGCGAAAGATCCGCATCGGGAAGGACCTGGGTGACCGCCTGACGGAGGGCTTGCTGGAGTTGGGCGATGAGCATGGGCGTCGGCGACAACTTCCCGCGCCGGGCGGGTTCTTCGGGCGTCCGGTTCGAGGGAACGGAACCGGCCTGTTCTATTTGCCCGTCCGGATCGACGCGATCACGCGGTAGATGCTGTCGGCGTCCGGCGCGGTGGCGAGGGCATTGCGAAAATCCGCGTTGTGCAGGTTTTTCGCGATGTTGGAAAGGGTGTGGAGGTGCTTCTGAAACTGGCCCTGGGGCACGAGGAACAGGATGACCAGCTTGACGGGCTGATTGTCCAGGGACTCGAACTGCATGCCCTGGCTGGAACGTCCGAGCACGCCCACCACTTCGGAGACCAGGTCCGACACGGCGTGCGGAATTCCCACGCCGAATCCGATCCCGGTGCTCATCGACTGTTCCCGCTTCTTGACGACGCTCGCGATGTCCTGCCGGGATTCGGGCGCGATGCGGCCGGCGATGACGAGTTGCTGAACGAGTTCGTCGATCGCCTCCCAGCGGTCGGTCGCCCGCATGTCGGGGATGATCTGCGCCGCGCTGAGAATATCCGCCAGGTGCATAAACGGAAACGTGGAGGGATTTCGACGGAGGCCACTCCCTGATTCAAGCTGGAACTGGAACTAGAATCCCGGCGTCACGGCGCGACCGCGGCCGGCCGGGGTCGGAACGTGGTGAATTCAAAGCCTTCCGTGGTCATTTTTCCGCTCGTGATCCGGTCGCCGAAATGGCCCGCGACTCGTTCGAATGGCGGCACGCGCGTCGGGTCGATCCATGATTCGATTCCCGCCACGAACCGAACAGCGGTGGAGGAAAGCGCGATCCAGGGCATGCGCTCGGTGAGCGCATGGGAGGTGCGCGAGAACGCCGTGAAGAACTGGGCCGCCGTGAGCCGTTCGTCCGCGTAGGCCAGGTAGCAGCGCCACCCGCGCCGCCCGCCCGGAGGATGGCATCCCGCATCCCCGGGCGCTGAACCAGAGGCTTTGGCGACGCGGGCGCCAGGAGTCTCTCGATCAACCCGGCGTCGGACGAAAAGGCCACGTGCCCGCCACGGTGCGTGAAATGGACCGCCCCGGTCGCGCCGTCGCCCCAGGGCATCGGCGGCAGCGAAACGCTCGCGATCGGCTGGCCCTCCACCAAGCGGTCCGCGCGCCGTGGACTGGCGCCGCTCGGCGGAAAGAAGGTCGCCAGATAGGTCGGCGCCGCGACCAACCGGAACCCGTTGAACAGGTTCTCCGCCTTCGGCGATCCAATCATCACCAGATTGGCGGAGCTTCCTGGATTCCCGGTCGGAAGCGTCGCGTTCATCCAATCGTCACCCAAGAGGTCGATCAGGCCCGTTTGGAAATCGAAATCCGCATCCTCCGTCTTTCCGGCGTAGCCCGTGAACAATTGGAGGACACCCAGGAACGCCGTGTCCACTTCGCGAACCGCCTGCTCGAGCCCGCTCCAGGCTCCCCTCCCAGAGAAGCGGGCCCGGACGAATTGTTGGGCGCCCGAGGGAATGAATGGCGGCGGAGCCGAATCCGCCGCGACGAGCGAAAACATCCCGAAGATCCCCTTCCGGGCCGATGCCGGCACCGCCAGGCGCAGATCAGCGTACCAGCCTTCCGGGCCGGATCGGATCGCCAGCGAGACGCCGCGCAGTTGGTTCAGTCCGAACGCCGCCGCGATTCGGGCCACGGACGGACCCGTGTCCGGACTCGCCAGCCCTCCGATCGCGAGCGGCGTCAGCGAAAGGGACCTCAGGAAAGGCGGAACCAGGATGGTTCCGCGAAGCACGGGCGAGTCGGGCGCCTCTTTCGACGGCCCCGGTCCGGCGGAAAGGTCCGCGAGGTTCCCGAGGACACCCGCCAAGGCGTTGCTCGAGGTTGAAGCGAGCAGCAGGGATTCCTTGCGGCCCACGAAAAGGGAGTGGAAAGCCGGAGCCGGACCGGATCGCTCGGGCGTCGGCTCGATCTCGGGGAGGATCGTCCGCATCGCCGCGCGCACGGCTCCCGCCGCAAGTCGGATCTGGAGGAAATCGATTCCGCCGATGCTCACCCGCGAACCCGGGACCTCGGGGTCTCGACACGCCAGCCAGGCCGCCAGTTCCTCCGATCGATTCCCGGCATCCAAAAGGAGGACTTGCCTCAGTTGGGGCCCGGCACCCGCGGGCCCGGATTCTTCAACCCATGCGAGGGTGACCTGGCCTTCCGCCAGACCGGGCAGATCGGCCGCCGGGAATCCGGTGAGTCTTGAGAGAGGATCCCAGAGGCTCCGTTCAGCCTCGGCCTCGGTGTGCGCGCGGAACCGGGCCATCGCGGGATCCGCCCAGAGGCGGCCCGGGGTCTGGAAGTTCCAGGCTCCCCGGAGTTTCCGGGCGCTTGGCGCGGTGACGAACGCCACGGTGTTGCCTGGAAGCCATTGCTCCGCCGGCGGCACCGGGGCTGCCAAGGTCGCCGGGGTCATCAGCAAGGCGGCTATCCCGATGGCGGTCAATCCCGCCATCCAGGCCGCCCCACGGGCGAAGGGAAGCGCGGGTCGGACCTTGCCACGGCGGCCGGCGTCGGAGGCCCGACACCGGTATCGCGTCTTCACGAAATCCGAGCCGACACCTGGCGCGCCCGAGGGATGAGGATTGAAAGGGGACATTCGCGGGTTCAAGTGGAGCGTCGGCCGGACGCTTCGCGAGCCAGGACCGTGGTCGTGAAGGCGGCCCAGGATTCCGGGGTGTTGACGTTCAGGAGTTGGGACCGGACCGAGGACGAGGATCCGACCCGAAGCCGGGCCGCCTGGAGTCCGTCGGCGATCGACTGGAGCGACCGGTGGCCTTTCCCGTGGAGATCCCAAACCGCGTGATGCGCGCTCGAGCGGATGGCGAACGGGAAGCCGACCCAGCCTTCCGATTCGACGAACGCCGCGTCCCGGCGCGGGGAGAGTCGCGCCAGCAAGCGTTGAATCAGGTTCGATCCGACGGAGGGCATGTCGCAGGACAGGAAAAGAAGGGTCTCCGCGCGGGCCCGCCGCAGCGCCGTGCAGACTCCGCCCATCGGACCGCATGCGGGAACGAGATCGCGTCGAATCACCCGGACCGGAATCCCGAGCGCGCGCGCCGCGTCGCCGGACCGCTGGACCAGCGAGCGCCCACCGATGCGCAGGCTCGCCTTGTCACGGCCCATCCGCCGGCTCCGGCCGCCGGCTAGAACAACCGCCTCGACACCCGGGAACGGGGCGGGCGGCTTGGGCGCTGGATCGCGGGTGGGTGGGCGGTCGGCGGTCGGCACGCGGGACGCACCCTAGGCGAATCCACACTCCGTGAGAATCCTAGGAATCTGAAATTCAGGGTTCCTCGATGGTTTCAGCCTTGGCTTCCGGAAACCCCGAATAGTAGCGGCAGAAGGAGTCCAGTTTTCCATCCGGCCGGATCACGTGGGTGCAACAGCGATCGATCCGATCCTGATCCCAGGTCCAGGCGTCCATGAACGGCTTGATGAAGATTCGGAACGTGTGGGACGCGTCGAGTTCGAAGCGCTTGAGCAGGGCCCCCAGCGGTTCCGGATTCGCACCCGCAACGCGCAAGGTCGTCCAGGCTGTACAGAACCCGATCGCGAAGGAACCCCTGGACTTCTTTGAAGTCGACGAAATCGCTCACGGACCGGACCGCGCCGCCGACTTTCAGGAGGTAGCCGAGGGTCGCGCAGTTGGGATCGCCGCAGGGCAGGGGCGTGAAGTCGTCGGTGCGGAGACCGCCGCCGGATTGGCGGACGGCCTCGAGGATGACATCGGCGACGGTGATGGGCGCGCGCGTCGCGGATGGGGCGGCGGAACGGCTGTCTCCGGGGGAACGGCCGCTCGTGAACTCGGGTTGGAAGCTCACTCCCCGGACGTTGGGCCGGGCGAGACCGAATTCGATGGCCTCCCAGAGATGGTCGAGGTTGTCGCGCGTGACCGTCATCGCCAGCGTGACGGCGAGATTCCGTTCCGCGCAGCGATCGAGACAGGCGATCCGGGTCTCGCGAAGATCGGCGCCGCGAAGCGGAAGTTGCCCGCCGGCCTGGGGGCCATCGAACTGGAGATAGATTTGGAAGCGCCCTGTCCTGGCGGTCCGGCCCAGGCGATCCGCGAATTCCTGTTCGCGTGCGATTCGAACGCCGTTCGTGTTCAGAAGCACGTAGTCGATGCCCGAATGGTTCTGGGTCCAGTCGAGAAGTTCGAAGAACCGCGGGTGGAGCGTGGGTTCGCCCCCCGAAAGTTGGAGAATCTCGATGCGTCCCTTCCGATCGATGACTCCCTGGATGCGGGCTTGGAGGTCTTCGAGGGACGGCGCCTGGATTCGGGATCCGGCGCCGACCGGTGAGTCCGCGTAGCAGGTCGGGCAGGCGAGATTGCACGAATGCACGACCTCGATGAGCGCCAGGCAGGTGGATAGCGTCTCGCAGGCGGCGGGGCCGGTGGACGGGCGGTCGGCGTTGCGCCCCAGGGTGCCGGCGGTCGATCCATCGCTGGCGCGGCAGGCGTTCCCCTGGCAGCAGCCCCGTCCGGTTTCTACCTGGTCAGCTGCCGGGACGCCGGATTCGGCGTTGCGGGGATGGCCGGTGGAGAGCCAGTAAAAGCGGGCGTCGGTGGCCAGGCACGCCGAGGTTTCCCCGTGGACCGGACACCGCCGGCGCAGATCGATCCTGCCATGGCCAGGACCGCTCCGGATCACCTCGGCGGGTACGGATTCGAGGCAAACCGGGCACCGGCTCCGGGTCCGTTTGACCAGCGTTTCGGCGTCGCGGACCGGTGGAAGCAGGAAGTTCATCGCGATCTCACAGGAGGACGGCGCAACCGGGGACGCAGAGAGCGAAACTGGCCACGATGAAGCCG
This sequence comes from uncultured Verrucomicrobiota bacterium, assembly GCA_942490575.1. Taxonomy (GTDB): domain Bacteria; phylum Verrucomicrobiota; class Verrucomicrobiia; order Limisphaerales; family CAIMTB01; genus CAIMTB01. The sequence continues at coordinate 16,550 of CALNYA010000011.1, read as the reverse complement.
AGTGCCATCAGTATGCCGATCGCGACGTTCAATCGCATGCGACGGGAGATCTGGTACGCGGCCGTGATTCCGACGATCAGCGGCGCCGCCAGGGCGACGATGACGATCGGAACAACGAGCACTTCCTTGTTGCCGAAGACCGCCTTGTTGAGAAGTCCGAGTGTGACGCAGGCCAGGGCCGGCAATAGCAGGAGGAGCAGGGAGTTCAGCACCGAGGGTCCGGTGACTGGAGGGTGCGGCCCAGGCTCGGGTGTCGGGGGGATGACTGGTTCCGGGGTGGTCATGGGTGTGGGGGGACTGGGTTGCCGTGGGATCCCATACCAGGGGCCACGCCGGGTTCAAAATTGATTTTCCCGGTGGTCTGATCGCCCGGGATTGATTTCTCCCGTCGCAAGCCGGCATTCCCGGCGTCAGGCGGTGGCATGGAATCTCGGGTACCCGGCGTACACGTAGGTGCGGAAGCCCTGATCGACGCTCAGGGCGGGGCAGTACCGGGCGCGCGTCCCGGCGTCGAGCGGATGAACCAGGGGACGCGTCTTGGACGTGGTTTCGAACAGGTGCACCCCGTCGGCCCGGTCGAGCAGAATCCAGGCGTGGGCGACCCCATTCCACCGGCCCGCGGTGAAGCGAGCCGGGATCCCGAGTTCGCCCAGCTTCCTCCAGGCCCAAAGCGCGTGGTCCTCGCAGTCGCCCTTCCGGATCTGCTCGAAGGTCAGCGGGTGCTGCCAGAAATCCTCCTGAAAAAAGAGCGCCTGGTCCGACAAACACTCGCAATCAAGAAGCCACGCGCACACCTCGTCGAACGATCGCGCCGGCACGCGGCTCCGGCCCTGGAAATAGTCGGAGAAGGAGCGGGTGCTCCCGGCTCCGAAAGCCCCCGGAGCGCAAGTCAGATGGATGCGGTCCCAAGGGTCCCCGTGACGGGAGAAGAACTCCGCCAGGCCGCCCAGACCGGCCGTCGCCTCCACCCAGGTTTTGATGAGTCGCGGCATCGCCGTCCCGCGCTGGACGCGGAGCGCGGGTGCGCCCCGCCTTCTACCGGTTGTCCACCAAGAGATCTTCGCTGGCCAACCGTCGGGTGATGTATTGCCGAAGGACCGGGATCCGGGCGCGCTCGAGGAAGCCCAACCCCGCCGAGGCGTCCATGCCCACCACCGGCTCCAAGGCGAACCAATACATCAGAGGAAGGTTGTGATCATCGGCATCCGCCGCCCGCTCGATCAGAGGTCCGAGAATGGGGCCGCGCCGCATGACAGGAGTTCGTTGCAGGCCCGACGCCAGGTACAGCCGGACCAGGGCGGAGTCGTCCTCGCGAGCCATCCTTTCGAATTCGGCGAGGGCGTTGTCCGAGGGGCTTCGTCCTTCGCAGAGGAGTTGAATGGACCAAGCCCTCAGGTACTCATCGCGATCCCGGAGCAGGGCGAGAAGGGTCGCTTCGTCCGTTCCGCCCGTGACGTGCAGCGCCCACAGCGCCCGGAGCCGGACCGCGGTGTCCGAACCGGCGCGGAGCCGCTGGAGCAGCGCATCCCGGACACCCGAACCCAGTCGACCACGCGTCGCGCGTTCCTGGAGGACGCGCCGGCTGTGGCGGACATGGAATTCGTTCTTCGAACCGATCGATTCAACCAGAGCGTCGTCGGGCATTTCCGCGAAGTCGACCCGGGTCACGGGTTGGTCCTTGTAAACGACCTTGTAAATGCGCCCGTTGCCGCGGTCGTGCCCGTCCTCGCGGTTGTGGTGGCATTGGTTCTTGTCGTACCAATCGATGATCAGGACCGATCCATCCTGGTCGTAGAGCTGGTTCAGCGACTGGCTCCAGGTGTCGTTGAAATTGAGGAAATCGGGTCCGTGGGTGCCCGTGTATCCCGAGCCATGACGGACCGGGATGTCCACGTTGAGGCGTTGGCCGTGGATGTTGCCGATGAAGATCTGGTTTCGGTAGGTCTCGGGCCAGGATCCGCCGAGGTAGACCATCAGGCCCGCGTGGGCGTGGCCGCCACCCGCGGAGTCGCTGCGCGCATTGGCGGCGTGGGGTCCCTTCGCGCCAGCCCAGTGGAGGTGATCTCCGTGGGTCTGGATCGGGTCGTAGATGAAGGGGTTCACGTGGCGCGGAGCACCCTTCGGGATGTGCTTCTGGCAGCGCTCCCTTTCCTCCGACGAAATCGCGAAGTGCTGCCCGCCTTGCCGCTGGTAACGGGCGCCCTGGATCATGTGCCAGAAATGGGGGATGACGCAGGCTTCGAGAAAGGCCTGCCCGTGGACGTCGAAGTCCATTCCCCACGGGTTGCTCGTGCCCTCGGCGAAGACCTCGAACGTGTGGCGGGTCGGGTGGTACCGCCAGATGCCGCAGTCCATGCGCTGACGTTGTTCCCTGGGTGTGCCGGGCTTGCCCACATGGGACGGGCAGAACACCCCGTGGCAGCCGTAGAGCCACCCGTCGGGACCCCAGTTGAAGGTGTTCAGCGTCTCGTGGGTGTCGGCTTGGTAGTCCCAGCCGTCGAGAAGGATGCGCGGCGGTCCCGCCGGTCGTGGTTCGTTCCAGTCGCTCACCGGAACGAAGAGGAGGTAGGGGGCGGCGCCGATCCAGACACCTCCGAAGCCAACCTCCAGCCCGCTGATCAGATTGACGTTCTCCAGGAACACCGTGCGCTTGTCGAACGTGTGGTCCCCGTCCGTGTCCTCAAGAACCAGAATTCGGTCGAAGCCGCCGCGGATGTCCTGAAGTTGGGCGGGGGAAGGATCGGACAGGTCCGTGCCGGACGGACGTTCCTCCCCAGGCGGGTGCCCCTTGCGCTTGGGATAGCTGAGGCCTTCGGCCACCCAGACCCGGCCCCGGTGATCGAGACAGAAGGCGATGGGCTGCCGGACGTCGGGTTCGGCCGCGAAGACGTGGGCCGAGAACCCCGGCGGTAGAGTCATTGCCCCGACCGCTTCGGCTGGGGTTAGGCCCGAAAAACGGACGACGTCGGCGGGGAGATCGTCGGCGGCCCGTGTGGCCAGCGTACCCGCCAGAAGACCGGCGGCGATCCATCGGATGCCAGGGAACATGGCCGAAGTGTGGGCGGCCGATCCGGACCACGGAAGCGCGATTTTCAGGCCGACCCGGCCCGTCGCCCGGAGCGCGGGCCGTGGTGGTTCGCGAAGTCGACTCGGGGGCGGGACGATCGGAGGAGGGGATCATCCCCCGACAAGTGGGGGTGCCTCATCACGTGGCCCGCCCACCAAAGACTCCCAGCCTTAGGTCTCGCACGGTGTACAGGGCCCGGTCGGCCAACCCGCGCATCACGCGCGCGCCCGTACGCCGTCGCTCGCCAAAACGCTTCCGATGCGACTGGAAGATCCCCTCCACAAACTCCCGACTCCCGAACACCGCCCCGTCGCTGAAATAGCGAATCCGGCATCGCAGATACTCCGACACAGGCAATCGTCCCTTCGCCACGAGCACCTTCGCGACTTCCTCGGCACGGAACGCCCCCCGTGCTAGGCTTCCATCCGACTTCACCGACTCCCTCCTTTCATCGCCCTCCAGGAAAAGATGTTGTCGGTACGTCTCCAAGGATCCGGCGACCGATTCCTCGCGTCCGTTCCGCAGGGCCGTCGCGATGAATCTCAAGCCGCCTCTGGCCTGCTTTCTTCCCGCCATCGCCTCGCCGTAACCGCACCAACGGTAGTCTTTTGGATCCTTGACGAGGCCGGCGCGCACCGGATTCAGATCGATGTACGCCGCCATGGTCACGAGCGCATCGCCGGCGCCGTCGACCAACACACTCTTGAACCGTTCCTCCCACAACGTGCCCTTGCGTCCCTGCCGAAGGTTGTACCACTGCGTGAATCGCTGCTTCAGCAGCTTCATGAACGCTGAGAGGTCATGCATCCGGGAGTGAAACGTCGCCAGGTATCGGGCGAGGCCCGCTTGATCGTTGGCCTTCCGATACATCTCGAACCGCTGTCGGACAGCCTCGGGAAACTGGTGGCCCGAAAGCTTCCGAAGGTCCTTCAGAATCTCATCCGGTCCGGGCGGGGATGCCGGTCTCTTGGGCACCTCCACCAGCAGGTGGAAGTGATTGGACATGATGCAGTAGGTGAGGACCCGCACCCGGCAGAAGCGCTCGCACTCCCGCATCAACGCGACGAAGTGCTCCTTCTCGGTCGCCTCGAAGATGAACCGCCGATCCACCACGCGGGAGAGGCAATGGTAATAACCCGTGGGTCGATCCGCCGGAACCTTGAGCCGCGCCAATCGCATGACGGCGTGACCATGCCGACCCACCAAGCCGACCGCAAGCATTCAATTATAAAAGACCTGTCCCTTAGTCGAAATCCCGGCGGTTGCGGGCCGGGGGCGCTTTCGGGTCTAGTCAACGCCCATGCGTTGCTGGCCGATCATCGCGCGTGAATTGCGAGCGCAGTCCCGGTTGGCGCGGAGTCATTGGCTTCGCTGGATCGGGGCGATCGCGCTGATCGCCGGCACCTACGCCTGCCTCGTTGGACGCCTGCCACCTTCCACCCAGTGGGTGATTCAACCCAACGGATCCGCGGTCCCGCTGGCGATCGAAACACGGGCTTTGGATCGATGGGCGTCCGCCTTCGGGCAGTTCGAGAAGGACGGCACTCCGCTGCTCGCTATGATGAACGTGCTCGTGGTGGCCTCCATCTGGCTGCTGGCGCCGTTCCTCACCGCCGACTGCCTGAGCACGGAACGACGGCAGGGGACGCTCGGGATTCTTCTGCTCACGCCCATGCGCGCGATCGACGTGGTGCGGGCCAAATGGGTCGTGCACGGGTGGCAGGCCGCGTGGCTCTTTCTGGCGGGTCTCCCAGTGCTGATGATCCCGTTCCTCGCGGGAGGCGTCGGGTGGGTGGACGGCGTCTACGTCACATTGATCGACGCCTCGATCCTGGTCATGGCGCTGACAGCGGGAATGGTGGCGTCGAGTCTCTGGAACGGACCGAGGGCGGTGCTGATTGGCGCCGCGGCTTTGTCGCTGGTCCTGGCCGGCGTTCTTTCTGTCGCGTGGGCTGTGGGAGTAGGCTTAGGGGGGATGATGGCCATCGGTGTGGCCGCTGTGGAGTTGGCAAGTTTTCAATCCGAGGTCGCTGCGACCTGGGTTCAGGGGATTGGGATTCTGAGGGATTCCAGGCATGCCTGGTTCGCGTTTCAGAGGACACCGGGCCCGCTTCGGCTTCTCGAGGGCGTTGCCGGTTTGGTTGCGACGCTTTTTTCCTCGGCACTGCTGCTACGATTCGTGGCCCATCGGGTGACGGCATCGGTGCGGGATGGCGACGTGATTGGGAAGTCATCGGCGGTCGCGAAGGAATCGATGCCGCGGGAGGGAGTCTCGGTCTGGCGCAACCGGATGCTTGAGATGATTCGCCGACGGAATCCTTTTCTCTGGGTCGAACTTCGAACCTGGCGGGGGCATGTGGTGCCTGGGTTGTGCGTGGGGATTCTCTTTCCGTGGGAGATCGGCCGGTCCCTGGCCGGCGTGAGTCTGAGCCCGTCAGGAATGATCGGGGCTCCGGTGTGGGTATTCGCGGGAATCCTGGCCTTGGCGGCGACGTCGTGTCTCTCCGAGGAGCGGGCTTCGGGAAGCTTGGAATTCCTCCTAACCGTTCCGCGCGGGGCCCGGCGGTTGGCGCGGGGAAAGTTCACCGGACTGGCGCTCCAGGCGCTTCCCGCCTTGATCTTGGTGCTGTCCATCGAGATTTCACTGCTCCGCGGAATCTCGTGGGACCCCGTGCCTTGGTGGGTGTCCGCGGGAGAGTTCCTGTTCGTGGCCTTGGGTTTGGCCGGTCGGTTGGCGCTGGCGTTGACCGCGGGAGCCTATCTGGGCCTGCGAATCCGGAACTTGGTGGTGGCGTGTCTGGCCACGATTCTGACTCTGGGCATCGCGGCTTTTTTTGGTCGGAAGCTCGCCTTGTGGGTGACAGGCGCCGAGGATTTTTCGCTGGGTGTCGGGACGGTTGGGGTAGGAGGCGCGGTTGAACTGGTGCTTGCCCTCGGATGCGCCTGGGCCACCTACCGGGTTTTAGACCGGCGCCAGCCCGAGTTGTTGTGATCCACCCGCACGGGTGGGAGGGGCGCCGGGACAAGGTTGGCGGGTCGGCGTCAGGGGTTGCCGCGTACCGACGCGATCCGGGTGGACCCGGCGCGCGCCGGAGGCTCGTCGGGCACGTAGTCCAACAAGCTTCGCGTGACGGATTGGACTTGATCCCGACCGCGAGGAAGTGGGGGACGCCCGGCTAGGAAGGCCCGGGCTTCTTCCGATTCGTCGGCGATGGCCTCGTAGGCTTGGAAGGCGCGCGCGGTGTCGCCTTCGACGAGGGCGGCGCGCGCGAGGAGTTCCTGCCCGGTCGTGTCCAAGGCGAGGAGGGGGTTCGCCTGGACGAGTCGGCGCGCTTCACCGGGGCGGCCTTGTTCCAGGGCGTCGATGCTGAGCAGCCTCGCCGCGCGCAAGCCGACTTCGGTCGCCTTGGTGGCGAGGGAATGCAATGCGGCGCGACCCTCCTCAACCCTGCCGTCGGCGATCTGGATCTCGGCGGCGAGAAGCTTGAAGGACGGATGGTCCCTCCTGTACGGATCGAGGAACCCGAGGGCTTGGGCGCAACCGCGGTTGTGACGAAGGGCTTGGGCGATCCCGTACGTCAACCAGGCGGGGCTCTGGTTGGTGGCATTGAGGTCTCCCATCAGTCTTAGGGCGGCCTCTCGCCAGCCCGCCGCGAGGAACGCCCCGGCGAAGGCTTGTGGACCCGCGAGGAACTCAGCGAGAGCGGGTGCGTCGGACGCGGTCGCGGATCGCCGTGCTCTTTCGTTCGCGGCGTGATGTTCGAGTTCGATGAAAAACGGGTGCGGCTGGACCCGGGCGTCGGTCGGTGGCGCGATCCGGATTCTCTCGGGGACGAATGAATGCGGCGATGTGTTGCGCCATGTCAGGATGCGCGCGAGCGCCCTTTCGAGATCCGGGTTCAGGGTGGCGCCTCCGGGTTGTGGCGAGGCCAAGAGGTCGAGGGCTTCGCACTCGTCGCCTCGGGCGAGCAGTTCGGTCAGGCGTAGCCAGAAGACTTCCGGGCGCTCGTCCGCGAGTCGGCGGCTGTCGCTGTCTCCAAGTTTCTCAAAGGCGTTCTGGTCAAAAAACCGGCCTTCCGGCAAGGCGTGGATCAATCCGAGGAGCGAACCGAGAGGACCGGTTCCCGGGTCGCTGGGCGCGGTTGAATCGCGGGAGGGAAGGAGCATTCGACTCCAGAACGCGGCCTTGAGCCGGAGGGTGTCCCACGCGGGAGCAGCAGGATCCGCGGTCCAGGTTTCCAAGGCTCGATCGGGATCTCCCTGGCGTAGATGAAACTCGGCAAGGTGATCCCGCCAGATGGGATTGCTTGGCGCGGCCGCCACCGCCGCGAGGTGTTCAATCCGGGCTTCCGCTGATCGATCGAGCGCTTCGAGGACTTCGCCCCGGAAGGCTCTCGCGTCGGCGCCACTGGCGTTGAACGCGGCGGCGCGATCGAGGTAGGCCACGGAATCCAGCGGAGTGGTCTTCGCGGCGAGCAACGCCAGGCGAAGGAGTCGTGGAACATCCCGTTCGCCAGGGAAGGACACGGACCGCAGCGCTTCGGTCGCCTGGACGACATTTCCTTCGAGCCTCAAGCGATCGGCATCAAGGATACGCCAACGGGCGGTTTCCGTCTCCCGTCCCTTCCAGGATGCTCGAACTCCTTGGAATGCGGCCGCCTGCCGGAGGTGCAGGAACGCTCCGGCGACCGCGAGGGAGGCTACCTCGTTCTTGAGAATCCTGTTCGGGTCGCCCGCGTACAACGAAGTCAGCCAGGGCAGATTCATCTGGGCGACGTGCACTCGGAATTGGATGTCCGCCCAGGAAAGCCGGTTGCCCTCGTGAACGCAGTGTTGATGGACGAGCGCGGCCGCTTCGCTGATTCGGCCGTCGGTGAACAGGGCCTCCGCCCGGCTCAGGCCAACGGCTTCGCGGGCCAGCGCGGCCCGATGCCTCCCAATGCCAATGCCCACGAACACGCCGACTCCCAGGGCGAGTGCGCCGACGATTGGAAGAAGCTTCTTCATGGGTACGCGGTGGGTCGTGTGCGGGCGAAGCCGTCGGAATCGAACGGCCCAGCGAGGGAAAGAACATGGCGTGTGTCCGACTGGCACTGGGGCGACGTCGGTCCAGATGGGCGGGAAAAGTCGGCGAGACTGGCGCCGGGGACGCGGGAGCTATTGCCGAGGGTCCGGCACGGGAGTGGCGACGGGTTCATGTCATAGGCGCTCCTTGGGCGCCGCAAACTCCGGGCTCTATACCGAAGTCACCGACACGCGCCAAGGACATATCCATGGAGACATAATCCAGCGAGTGACGTCGGACTCGCGCGAAAGTGAGTACGAACCGTCCTACGGGAATTGGGCCCCATCCATCGGCTGGGTTGATCCTGGATGGCGGATCCGTCTAGGGAACGTGGCGGTCAAAGAATTGATGCAATGACGCGTCGTGCTGGAGCACAGTTGTTTTGGAGGTAGGCATGTTCAAAGTCCTGATACTAGGAGGCCGTGAGTCGTCGTGCCGGGCGCGACTGGAACACTTGGGGCGTGGGATCGAGGCGCTGGATGAGGGGCGGATTCCGCGACTGGACACGGACACCGCCGATTGGGTTTGCGTGGTTCCGTGGGAGGTGTTCGAGGCTCCGACGTGGGCGCGAATCCGGGTGGATCTGGCGCGCGCCGCGCGGTTCTTCGTGGTGGAGGTGAGGCGTGGCGACACCGGTTCGGTGGTCGCGGCGATGCGCGATGGAGCGTTCGACGTCGTGACCGCCGTCGATGAGGAGGCGCGCTGGCGGGCGGCGTTGGAATCCGCGGCGACGAATCAGGCCGTCTGGCTGCATCTCTACGCGGGGCGTCTGAAGGTCGAGGGAGCGCGGCTTGTTGGGCGAGGCCAGGCGATGGCGACGCTGCGCCGTGATCTGGAGAGGTTGGGTCCGACGGACGTGACCGTTCTGGTTCTTGGCGAGTCGGGCGCCGGAAAGGAGCGCGTCGCGGCGGCGTTGCATGAGGCGGGTCGGGGCGGTCCGCTGGTGACCCTGAATTGCGCGGCGATGCCCCGTGAGCTGATGGAGGCGGAACTCTTCGGCGCGGAGAAAGGCGCGTTCACCGGCGCGATCCGAAGCCGCCAGGGATTGGTGGAGCAGGCCGATGGTGGGACGCTGTTCTTGGACGAGATCGGGGAACTGGATCTTCTGCTTCAACCCAAGCTCCTGCGTTTCATGGAGACCCGGAGGGCGCGTCGCGTGGGTGGGGAAGGGGAGTACGCCGTGAAGCTTCGCATGGTCGCCGCGACGAACCGGGACCTGGGCCGCGAGGTTCAGGCGGGGCGTTTTCGGGCGGACCTGTACTACCGGTTGGCCGAGGTGGTTCTTCCGATCCCGCCGTTGCGGGCGCGGAAGGACGACATTCCCGATCTCGCGCGGGTGTTTGTCGAGGGAGCCAATGAGCGATTTGGAAAGCACATCGAGTCGCTGGAACCCGGTCTGGTGCTGAAGCTCCAGGAGTACGAGTGGCCGGGAAACGTGCGGGAATTGAAGAGCGTGATCGATCGGTTGGTGCTGTTTCACGATGGCCCGATGCTTCGTTCCGGTTGGTGGGAAGCCCCCGCCGGCGACGCGGTCACGGGTCCGGTGGACCCTCCGGCGCCGATCCGAAGCGCGCGCGCCATGGCGCCTTTGGAGTCGGAAGAAATCGGGACATTGCCAAGCCGGACGGCGCGTCGTGACTTGGCGCGGCATTTGTTGGACGACGGGAGGTTGTCCCTGTCCGAGGTGGCGGCCCGAGTGGGCGTGCATCCCACCACGCTCTTCCGCTGGCGGCGCGGGGCGAAGGTCTGAGTCTGAGGTGGGGTCGCATCTAAAGTATTGACATTCAATGAGGCGGACGGAGCGTCGGCGGCATGGCTCGTCCGTTGCGCATCGTGGTGGCCGGCGGTTGGTATCATGTCGTCAACCGCGGGAATCGGCGCGGCAGGATTTTCCTGACGGACGACGACCGGCGGCGGTTCCTGGCGTTGGTGGCCGAGTTGCCAGAGAGGTTTCGACTGGAGGTCCACGCGTTTGTGCTGATGGAAAGCCATTATCATCTCCTGGCGCGGGCCGTGGAGGCGAACCTCAGCGCCGCGATCCAGTGGCTGCAGCTCTCGTACAGTGTTCGGTTCAACTGGGCTCATCAGTGGGGCGGGCATGTCTTCCAGGGGCGCTTCAAATCGAACCACATCGAGAAGGAAGCGGACGTGGCGGAGGTGGCTCGCTACCTGCATCTCAACCCGGTGCGGATCGCCGGCCTTGGCCTGGGCAAGGAGGATCAACGGCGGGCGAAGGTGGCGGACATCCCGGATCCTGGACGGGCCTTGATATCCCGGCGTTTGAAGGTGCTGGAAGAGCATGTTGGGAGTTCCTGGAGGGTCTATGGGGGAATGGATCCGGCGCCGGCGTGGTTGGAGACGGGAGTGATCTGGCGGGCGACTGGCGGGCGGAGTCGGAAGGAGTGGATCGCGGCGATCCGTGACTACACGGAGGCGCCGGTGAGGCAGGGGCACATGGAGCGACCCTGGGAACGGGCGATCGGAGGGATTCTCGGGGAGGCGGAGTACGCCCGGCGATTGCTGGAGGGAGTTCGGAGCGCGCCGGAGGAGCAAAAAGAGGCGCGCGCGCTAGCCCGTGTGGGAAGAACGGAATGGGAAGCGTTGGTGAGCGCCGCCGAGGGGGAGAAGGGCGAGAAGTGGGAGGACGTGGTGAATCGTCACGGAGATTGGACGCGGGACGCGGTGCTCTTCGTCGCGGTTCGGCACGCCGGTCATCGATTGGCGGAAATCGTGAGGAAGATTCCGGGCCTGAAATACCAAGCGGCGGCGCAAGGGGTGAAACGGATCGCCGCGAGGATCGAAGGGGATCCCGAATGCGCGAGGTTTGTGAAGCGCCTGAAGGTCTACTGCCGGTACACCGGACCGTTGTAGATGTCATTGGGATAGGGGATCCCGTTGACCAGTTCCCACGATCGCGTCCATTTCAACATTTGGGCGCTGCCACCGAACAGGCCGATCACCGCGCCACCCGGCAGGCCTCGGATGGCCGACTGAGCATTGGGATTGGAGATGTTTTCCCAACCGGCGACACCGGCGTGGCGAATCGAGATCCCATTCCCGACATTTCCCGGAGGCGGAACGTTGGCCGCGTCGTTGAAGTTGAGGGCATCCAACTCATTGACCTCCCACATCTGCCAGTCGGTGGCGTTGAAATCGCCGAGTCGATAGGTCGCGCCGTCCGGACTCAGGGAAGGTCTCCCGATGTTGTTGTAGCCGGCGATGGTCCCGTTCCAGCAGTACGAGGTGATCTTCACGGGCCGGGCCAGCCAGAGCTGCTTCAGCCTGCCCCTTCCCCGGGTCGCCACGTCCTTCGGACACCACAGAACTTTGTAGTCGCCGAGGAACGGGCCGAGTTGGCCGATCCTGAAAAAAGCCACCTGATTGCTGAACTGCTGTGAATTGACGTCCCTTCCGGCGGCGGAACCCGGAACGGCCGGACCTCCTGGGATCCGACCGTTGTTCCTCGTCGCATAGGCCCAGCCATCGGGGCCCGTGAGGTCGCCGCCCCAGGTCGGATGGGGAAGGTGGTCGTCGTTGTCGTTGGCGTAGAGGTGCCCGGCGACGAGAGTCTGCCTGACGTTGTTGAGGTCCAGGGTGAGTTGGGCGCGATCCTTGGCCCGGGACAGCGCGGGCAGGAGCATGCTTGCCAGGATGGCGATGATCGCGATCACCACGAGCAACTCGATCAAGGTGAAGGCGGTGGCGTTCCGGTTGGCGGCGTGTTTGGCCGGGGAGAAGGGCGCGGATTCGGAGGGATGATACATGGGAGTCTAACCCTTGCTGCCGAGTGTTTGGCGGACCTGGTCGACTTCGCGGAGGGCGTTGCCGAGCAGGTCGGGAAGATCGATGGGCTTCAGTTTGAACTCCTCGAGATTGCGGAAGGCGTTCGGACAGCGCGTGTAGTAATCGCCCAGTCCGTAGCCGGCGACATACGCGAGTGTGTCGGCCGTTTCCACGGCGCGGGCGAGGGAGCTCTCCTCGTTCGCGAGGTCGGTGTGGTGATGGTACGCGACGGCGTTGACGATGGGCGCGGGGACCTTCCATTTCGAAAGCATTTCCCCGCCGATGCTGGCGTGATGCGTTCCGAAGTCGGCTTCCTCCTGATCGACGCAAGCCCGGTGGTGGATCCGGGCCTTTTGGAGGGTGCGCGTGTATTCCCCCGGGTCCGCCTTCATGAGGAAGACCTTTCCGATGTCATGCAAAAGTCCGGCGGTGTAGGCCGTGGATCGCGGGATATCGGTCTTTCGAATGAGTTCCCGGGTGAGGACGCCGGTCAGGAGCGTGTGTTCCCAGAGCCCGCGAAGATGAAGGCGCGCCTCCGGGGGGATCTGGTAGAGGCTCTGACTGACCAGGGTCAATACCACCTCGAGCACGGCGTGCATGCCGAGACGCAGAATGGCTTCATCGACGGTCTCGACGGGTTCGGCGCCCCGGCGGGCGGCTGAATTGCTGCGCTGGAGCAGCGTCGCGGTCAGCGCCATGTCGTGCCGGGCGATGGTGGCGACCTCTTCCACGTCCCCGGCCGGGTCCCGCATGAGCCGGGTCAGCAAGGGGAACATTTCCGGCGTCGGCGCCAGCGCTGTGATCTTTCGAACGGCTTCCGTGATTTGCGACATGCGGGTTCCCCTCCAAACCGGGCCCGCTCATCTTGGTCGCGAAACGAAATGCCGACCACTGGGAATTTCGCGCTCACGCGCTTGAACGGTAATCCCCTTGGATTTTTGGGGTCCCTTCGGCCCTGGATGGGCCCCAGCCCGGCCGGCACGGGATTCGCTTTCAAGAAGTGGGCCCAGCAGGATTCGAACCTGCGACCAAGGGATTATGAGTCCCCTGCTCTAACCGCTGAGCTATGGGCCCGAAGAACGGGAGGTACTTCGCCCGCGCGAAGGTCGGAGGCAAGCTCATTCGCCAGAGCCTCGGAACCGCCACCTACTCCGTCGCCGTCCTGCGTCTCAGCGATCTGCTCAAGGAAAACCGTGGCCGCATCGAGATCAACGAGGCCGCCAAGTCCGGCCCCATGACCTTCCAGCAGGCCGCCGATCTGCTCCTCGCCCGGGTTGATGCCGACCCCTCCCTCAAACCCGCCACCCGGGTCTATCGTCGACGTTGCCTCGACGCCCTGCGCCGGACCTGGCCGGACTTGCCCAACGCCGACGTCCGCCGGATCACCCCCCGCCAATGCCAGGATTGGGCCGCCGACTTCGCCGAGCGCTATTCCGAGACGATGTACAGCCGCCGTTCCACGGTGCGAGCACCGGCGAAGGGCGGTAGTCGCGGAGAAAAAAACATACGAGCACTTCAGGTGTGGCGTCGGCCTGGAGCGCGAGGCGGTCATCGTGCCATGCGGCTTTCGCTGTGGAGTCCAGTTGCTCCGAAACAAGCCGGAGGATGCCGAGCGCTTTCAAGTAGTGCGCGAGCGGGACAGGGGCGCAGCCGTGGAGTGTGACGGTTGGCGTGGTGGTCAGTCGGTTGGGGCTTCGGCGAAGCGGCGCTGCCAGATGGCGGCGAGGGGTCGCCAGTCGTGGTGGTCGGCGGCTTCGAGGGCGGTGAAATACTCCGCGCGTCCTGCATCAGTTTGAGGGGCGAGCTGGACGCGGGGCAGGTCGAGGCGGCGCAGGAGTTCGATCAGGAGAACACGGATGGTGCGCCCATTGAAATCGCGGAACGGGTGGATGGTGAGGAAGCGGCCTTCGGCGAAGGCAAGCAGTTCGAGCAAGAGTTCGCCTTTGTCTTCCGCCGCGCCGGACCAACGGACTTGCAGGTCGCGCGTGTAGTCGCGCATGAGAATGGCCACTTGAAAATGCGGGGGCGGTTCGAACCCTCCCACGGTCACGGCGATGTCGCGCCAGCGGCCGGCCCAATCCGGCACGAGATCGCCGGCAATGCGGCGGTGGAAGTCGAGGATGAGAGGTTCGCCGATTGGAACGTCGGCGAACGCTCCTTTGAGCAGGTCCGCTTCGGCCGCGGTGACGCGGTCGGACAGGAGCGGCGCTAGCTCGCTGTAGCTGAGGACGCCGTGTGCGGTCTCAACAAAGCGGGTGGCCCGATCCGGGCGAGTGTCGCGCGAATCCTCTCCTCCGAGACGGGTTCCCTCTCGAAGGCCATGCTCTCGGCCACATCGCGCGGAATCGCTTCCCAGCGAATCTGGAGCTTGCGCTCCGCCGGGAGCGCCTGCCAGCGCCGGATGTTCTCCTGCCAAGTCACGCGATGGAGTGTCGTCGGCCATGGTGGCTTTTTCAACGCTCCGTTTCCCCTAAAGCGCGGGCGTCGGCGGCGCGCAGCAGGGTTTCGAGGAGGGCGAGGCGGAAGGGGCCGAGGCGGTCGCGTAACGCGATGGTGCGGGCGAGCCAGGAGGGGCCGTGCGGACCTTCACCCATTCGCATGAAGCTGAGGTCGAGCGTGGTCTCAGGGACGGCGAGGCCGTCGAACTGGATGGCGGGCAGTTTGTCGCCATGCCAAATGCCACGGGCGAAGAGGCGTTCGGAGTCCCGCGGGTCGCCGTTTTCCTCCGGCAGCGAGCGAATGGACAAGCGCACCTTCCCGTGGTGGGCCGCGATCAGGTAGGCAACAAGATCGCGGTTGGCGGCATCGGCTGGACTTTGCAGCAGCCAGGCGATAGCTGAGGCAAGTTCGTGGCGGAAACCGCGCCGAGCGCACTTGCGGTTCTGTTCGGCGGACTTTGCCCAAAGCGTCCCTTCACGGGCGGCATCTCCGGCCTTTCCGCCCCCCTCCCCCCCCCCCCCCCTCCCCCCCTTCCTTCCCCCTCCCCCTCCTCCCCCCCCCCTCCTCCCTCCCCTCCCTTCACGGGCGGCATCTCCATTGTTCAGCAAGGCTTGAAACTCGGGATGAGCCTTGCCGACATCGTGCCACAGGGCTGCGGCATGAAGTGCTTCAGCCATGTCCGGGGCAAGAATGGCCGCGAGCGTGTCATTGGCGGAGACAACCTGGAGCGTGTGCTCGACAAGTGTCTGCCAAGAGCGGACGAACGAGTTGGTATCGCTGTCGTGGCCTTCCTTGTCGCGCGTGGGGGGGCGTGGCGTGGTGAGTGGCTTCGTCTTTGGTTCGCCCGTCCAGCCGAGGGCGTTGTCATAGCCGCCGCTGGTCGCGGATATGAGATAGACCGCGCCGGGACGCGGCTTGATGGCCGCCTGCCATCTCTTTTCAAGTGGGTTCCACAGCCACGCGTTGGTCTTCTCTTTGCCAAAGAACTTCGAGGCGTCGCCGATGGAGGCGCGGCAAAGTTCCTCGCGCTCAGGCGGGCGTTCGCTGTCGGCGGGCCAGTCAGCTTCAAGGTCGCGCCAGAAGAACTGCACATCGCTGTCCTCGCCGTCGCGGATGTAGCGGGAAATGTCGAGATCCTGACCGCAGATATCCGGCGTGGTATCGAACAGGTCCACCAGATCACGGCGGCGGATCACAGGCCGCACGACGGGAGCTTCCGGCACTTTGATGCCGCCGAGTGAGCGCGGGCTGGCGTCGGCGATTGCCGCGATCTCCTTTCGGGCCTTGTTCAGGTCGTCCGCGCCGTAGGGAAGGAGCAGTAGGTCGTCGCCGTCTTTCGGCTGGATGTCCACCCACACCATTTCGGCATCGGAATACTCCGCGCGTCGGTTGCAACGAAGCCGAAATGCGTCTCTGGACGAGAGGCGAACGACCACGGCGACGACCTACTGCTCCTTCCCTACGGCGCGGACGACCTGAACAAGGCCCGAAAGGAGATCGCGGCAATCGCCCGACGCCAGCCCGCGCTCACTCGGCGGCATCAAAGTGCCGGAAGCTCCCGTCGTGCGGCCTGTGATCCGCCGCCGTGATCTGGTGGACCTGTTCGATACCACGCCGGATATCTGCGGTCAGGATCTCGACATTTCCCGCTACATCCGCGACGGCGAGGACAGCGATGTGCAGTTCTTCTGGCGCGACCTTGAAGCTGACTCGCCCGCCGACAGCGAACGCCCGCCTGAGCGCGAGGAACTTTGCCGCGCCTCCATCGGCGACGCCTCGAAGTTCTTTGGCAAAGAGAAGACCAACGCGTGGCTGTGGAACCCACTTGAAAAGAGATGGCAGGCGGCCATCAAGCCGCGTCCCGGCGCGGTCTATCTCATATCCGCGACCAGCGGCGGCTATGACAACGCCCTCGGCTGGACGGGCGAACCAAGGACGAAGCCACTCACCACGCCACGCCCCCCCACGCGCGACAAGGAAGGCCATGACAGCGATACCAAGCCGTTCGTCCGCTCTTGGCAGACACTTGTCGAGCACACGCTCCAGGTTGTCTCCGCCAATGACACGCTCGCGGCCATTCTTGCCCCGGACATGGCTGAAGCACTTCATGCCGCAGCCCCGTGGCACGATGTCGGCAAGGCTCATCCCGAGTTTCAAGCCTTGCTGAACAATGGAGATGCCGCCCGTGAAGGGACG